>DASXZO010000154.1:0-3869 GCA_036501845.1 Acidimicrobiia bacterium
CACGACGACGCGGCCCGGCGGGCCGCGGTGGCGATCGTGCTCGTTCCCGCGGACGGCGAGTGCTGCTACCTGTTCACCCAACGATCGTGGGAACTGCGCCGCGGCGCGGGCCAGTACGCCCTCCCCGGCGGTGCGCTCGACGAGGGCGAAACGTTGGCCGACGCAGCGAGGCGCGAGCTGCACGAAGAGCTCGGCGTGGAACTCGGCCCAGAATCGGTGCTCGGCGCCCTCGACGACATCGTGACGCTCACGGGCTTCACGATGACCCCCGTGGTGCTGTGGAGCCATCGGCCGGTAGAGCTGCGCCCGAACGCGTTCGAGGTCCACGAAGCCTGGCTGGTGCCCGTCGCCGAGCTGGATCATCCGGAGGCGCCGCGCCGCAGTCCTGGCGCTGACCCGGAGCGCCCGCTGCTGCACATGCCGGTGCGGGGTGAGTGGATCAACCCACCCACCGCGGCTGCCCTCTATCAATTCCGCGAGGTGTGCCTGCACGGCCGCATAGTGCGCCTCGACGACGTCGGCCACCCCCAATGGACGGCTCGCTGATCGGGCGGTGAAGAAATTTCTCGACGAGGGTGTCCTCTGGCGGGCACCCCGTTCGTGGTCAGGGGTGAAGGGCCGGTTCGGAGCCGGCCGCCGACGAAAGCGAGCCCCAATGACCACGACCCTCATCGACTCCGTCACCCCCACCATCACACCTACTGGCACCCCGACCAGCACACCGACCGGCACCATCGAGCGTCCCCGCACCACGCGTCTCGTGCGCACCGGCGCGGTCGCCGCGGCCGGCGCGGCCGCAGCCGCCGGCCTCACCGCCGCAATCGAGTACGCCGCCGGCGTGCGCTTCGTGCTCTCGGGCCAGGCCATTCCGCTCCCCGGTTTCGCCGAGGTGACGGTGATGGCCGTGGTGATCGGCACCGCCATCGCGGCCGTGCTCGCCCGTCGTGCCCACCGGCCCCGGCACACGTTCGTGGTGACCACGCTGGCGCTCACCGCGCTGTCGTTCGTGCCCGACGTGATGGCCGATGCCCACGCGATGACCCGGGTGAGCCTCGTGCTCACGCACATCGCCGCCGCGCTCGTTGCCATCCCGCTCCTCGCATCGCGCCTGTCCGACTGACGTCAACCGCACTCACCAGTTCGTTCCACCCATCAGCAACCAGTGAAAGGATCACCACCATGAGCCAATACCTCCTCTCCGTGTGGCACTCGCCCGACACCCCGATCCCCGACGACCCCGCCGTGATGCAGCGCATGGTGGCGCAGGTCGACGTGGTGAACCAGGAGATGCAACGCACCGGCACCTGGGTGTTCGGCGGCGGACTCCACGACCCGAGCTCCGCGACCGTCGTGCGCACCACCAATGGCGAGGCCGTGATGACCGACGGCCCCTTCGCCGAGACCAAGGAACTGCTCGGCGGTTTCTGGGTGATCGAGGCTCCCGACCTCGACGCCGCGCTCGAGTGGGCCGCGAAGGCGTCGGCGGCGTGCGAAGGCCCGGTGGAGGTCCGTCCGTTCCAGGACGAGCCTCCCGCGTGACCGACGCGTTCGCGATCGATCTCGCCCGCATCTTTCGCGAAGAACACGGAACTGTGGTGGCAACCCTGATCCGCCTCTTCGGTGACATCGACGTCGCCGAAGAGGCGGTCCAGGATGCGTTCGCAATTGCGAGCGAGCGCTGGCCCGCCACCGGGTTGCCGCCGAACCCCGGCGGCTGGATCACCACCACGGCCCGCAACCGCGCGATCGACCGGTTGCGCCGCGAGTCGTCGCGCCACAAACGGCACGAGCAAGCCGCGCTGCTCAGCGAACGCGACGACGACTACCACTACGAGGAGGACAGCGAGGTGAGAGACGACCGCCTACGCCTCATCTTCACCTGCTGTCACCCCGCACTCGCCTCGTCGGCCCAGATCGCACTCACGCTGCGGTTGCTCGGCGGGCTCGAGACCCCCGAGATCGCCCGCGCGTTTCTCGTGCCCGAGGACACCATGGCGAAGCGTCTCGTGCGCGCCAAGCGCAAGATCCGCGACGCCAACATTCCCTACCGAGTGCCGCGCGGTGCGGAGCTCCCGGCTCGCCTGCAGTCGGTGCTCACCGTGCTCTACCTCGTGTTCAACGAGGGCTACACCGCGTCGTCAGGTGACGCTCTCGTGCGCGCCGAACTGTGCGCCGAGGCGATCCGCTTGGCGCGCACGCTCGCCGAACTCATGCCCGACGAACCGGAAGCGCTCGGGCTGCTCGCGCTGTTGCTACTCGTCGACGCGCGTCGCGCGGCGCGCACTGCGCCCGACGGTTCGGTCGTGTTGCTCGCGGTTCAAGACCGCACGCTGTGGCGCGCCGAGATGATCGCCGAAGGCCAGTCGCTCGTACGCCGGTGCTTGCGCCGCAACCAGCCCGGACCGTTCCAGATCCAGGCCGCGATCAGCGCGGTGCACAGCGACGCGCCCACCACGGCCGACACCGACTGGTCGCAGATCGTGCAGCTCTACGACCAGCTCATGGCGATCGCGCCGAGCCCGGTCGTGGCGTTGAATCGCGCCGTCGCAATCGGTGAGCGCGACGGTGCGACGGCAGGACTCGCTGCGCTCGACGCACTCGATACTCAGCAGGCAGACCAACAGATCGACCGCTACCACCTCTTCCACGCGGCGCGCGCCGACCTGCTCGACCGCGCCGGTCGCGCCGACGAGGCGCGCGTCGAATACGACCGCGCCATCGAGCTCGCAACCAACGCGGCGGAGCAAGACCTGCTCCGCCGCAAGCGCCCGAGCGAACGCCAGTGAGCGTGGCCCGAGCGGCCCTACAGAGCGGAAGAGTTGCTACCAGGCGTAGGCCTCGGGCGCGCGTCCGCCGGGCCCGGGGAACATGGCATCGAGCTCCTTCAGCGCGTCCTTGTCGAGTGTGATGTCGAGCGCGCGCAACGACGCGCCCTCGAGCTGCTCCATCGTGCGCGGGCCGATGATCGGCGCGGTCACCTGCGGCTGGTGCAGCAGCCACGCAAGCGCGATCGCTGTGGGCTCCTCGCCGCGCGCCGCGCACCACTTCTCGTACTCCTCGACCTTCGGCGCGAGCTCGGCCCAGCGCGGGTTCAAGCTGCCGCGTCGCCCACCCGTGACCCCACTCAGGCCACCGGCGAGCAGGCCACCGGCGAGCGGGCTCCACGGGAGAACACCGACGCCATACGAACGGCAGGCGGGCAGCACCTCGAGCTCCACTGTGCGCGCCACGAGGTTGTAGAGGCTCTGCTCACTCACGAGACCGAGGAAGTGCCGCGCCTTGGCGGCCTCGTTCGCCTGGGTGATGTGCCAGCCCGCGAAGTTCGAACTGCCGACGTACACGACCTTGCCCGCATCGACCAGCGACTCCATCGCCTGCCACACCTCGTCCCATGGCGCGCTGCGATCGATGTGGTGCATCTGGTAGAGGTCGATGTGATCGGTCTGCAGCCGGCGCAGGCTTTCGTCGCACGCCATACGGATATGCCGTGCCGACAGACCGCCTTCGTTCGGCCAGTCGGTCATCGACCCGAACACCTTGGTGGCGAGCACCACCTTCTCGCGCCGCTCACCGCCCTGCGCGAACCAGTTGCCGATGATCGTCTCCGTCGCGCCCGCATCCTTGTTGCCGCCGTAACGGTTCGCGGTGTCGAAGAAGTTGATGCCGTGCTCGAGCGCGCGGTCCATGATCGCGAACGAGTCGGGCTCGGTGGTCTGCGGGCCGAAGTTCATCGTGCCGAGACAGATCCGGCTGACGCGGAGTGCCGTTCGACCAAGTCGTGTGTACTGCATGCGTGCAACATATGCCCGCGAGGCAAACTGGCGCGATGGCCGATGTTGTGCTCGAGACCGCCGAGCTGCTGCGGAGTG
>DASXZO010000155.1:0-3719 GCA_036501845.1 Acidimicrobiia bacterium
GTCGGGATCGAGCTCACGGTGTGCGGGCGCGATCACGTTGTGGTCCACCCGGTGCTGCGGCACGTACTGGCCCGTCATCAGCGTGGCGCGCGACGGCGAGCACGGCGACGAGTGCGTGTAGTGCCGCCGGAACTCGAGCCCGCCGTCGATCAATCGTTGCCGGTTCGGCAGCTCGACGCCGCGAGGAAGCCAGTCGCGCTGGCGCTCCTGGTCGGATACGAGGAACAGGATGTTGGGGCGCCGCGTCATGGCGCCGAAGCTATTGCCCGCCCGGCTCCATCAGCCGGTGCAGGTCACATCGCGTAGAACGCCGGGCTCGTTGCACCCTTCGGGGTCTTCTCGAGCGGCTGGTGGATCTGTTCGATCGTGGGGCCGGTTTCGGCGCCGAGCGGCGCGAGCGCGGCCAGGTCGAAGTCGTACACCTTCGCCGCGTTCTCCGAGAAGATCTTGCGCAGGTCGTCGTCGCTCGTGTCGGGGAACGCGAGCTGCATGCTCTCGAGCGAGTAGGGATACGAGCCTTCGTGGTGCGGGTAGTCGTTGCCCCACATCACCCGGTCGACGCCCACCTTCGGGATCGCCCGGCCGTCACGCGCGCCGGGGAAGCTCACCCCCATCCACACGTTGCGGGCGAAGTACTCGCTCGGCTTCAAAGGAAGCGGTGTGGCGTCGGCGAAGTTGAGCTCGCCCACCCGACCGAACTGCATCTGCATGTGGAAGCCGTCGAGCATCTGCAACGTCGACGGAACCCACGAGCAGCCCGACTCGGTCATCACGAACTTGAGCTCGGGGTTGCGCTCGAAGACACCGCTCATGATCACCTGCCAAAGCGGCCGGTGCGCGAACCACGACGTCTCGACGAGCCACATGATGTCGGACGCCGGGTGCGGCCCGTAGTTCGGGTGGCCGCTGCCCGAGTGCATGTTGACGACGATGCCGCGCTCGGCGCACACCTGCCACAACTTGTCGTACTCGGGTGCGTAGAGCGAAAGGATGTCGGTGTCGTCGGGCACCGTCGGCAGAAGGACGCCACCGCGCAGGCCGTGCTCGTGCGCCCAGATCGCCTCGTCGATCGCGTCGTCGATGTCGTTGAGGAACACCTGCGCGATCCCCGCGCGGCGCGCTGCGAACTCACCGCCGCAGAACACCTCGGCGAGCCAACGGTTGTGGGCCTTCAGACCGGCCCACCGCTTCTCGTAGTCGTCGCGGGTTGCCGGCGGCCGGGCGACGAGCGCGCCCGTGGGGAAGAACGGCGGCACCGTGTTGGGGAACACCACCTCGGCCACCACGTGGTCGGACGCGAGCTCGCTCACACGCATCTCGTCGTCCCAGTTGCGGGCGCGCTTGCCACCCTGGAGGTCGCGGAACGGGTTCGCGTAGTCCCCCCGCCAGGCGTCGAAGTCGTCGCGCATCCCGGGATCGAGGAAGTCGCGATAGGTGGCGATCGGGGCGCCGGCGTGGCAATCCGACGAGATGACGGTGTAGCGCTCGCTCATTGTGTTCCTCACGCGCGAAAGGGGTCGTCGGAGCCGACGCTACGCGGCGATTCCGACGACCCCCAAGCTCGCGTCAAATCACGGGCCGCGGCGGCCGCTGCGCAGGTGGCGCAGCAAGCGCGCGTCATGCGCGGCGATGAAGCGCTGACGCTGGTGCTCGCGAGCGAGCGTCAAGGCGGTGACAGGGTGCAGGAACATGGGATTACCTCACTGGATCGGGCGACGGATGGGCCGTCGCACTGGGCGTGGCGAACGGTGGGTTCAGCGCACGTGGAGCGGGTGACCACCACGAGCGGTCACAGAATCGGTGTTCGAATCGGGCATCGCCATGGTCACCTCCTCACGAAATCCAGCGAATGAACGCGTGCCGACACCATCGCGTATCCACGCCCCGCCCACCAAACGATTTTCCCAGCTCATCTATGCGTCGTTTGACTTGCAATACGCAAGTCAAACGACGCATACGCGAATGGGTCAGATGGTGAGGACGGTGCGCAGGCCGCGGCCGGCTTGCATGTCGGCGAAGGCCTCGTTCACCTCGGCGAGCGGGCGGCGATGGGTGATCATGCCCTCGAGGTCGAGGCGGCCCGACTGCCACAGCCCGAGCAGCCGCGGCACCTCGCGACGGCTGTTGCAGCCACCGAGCAACGTGCCGATCAACTTGCGTTCGCTCACCATGAACAACGTCGCGGGCACGTGCACCACCTGGTCGATCGGCGCCGCGCCCACGATCACTGTGGTGCCGCCGGGACGGCACGCCCACATGCCAGCTTCGACGAGTGCGGCCGAGCCGACCGCGTCGAACGCGTAGTCGACGCCCATGCCCGTTACGCGCATCACTCCGGCCATCAGATCGTCATGCTTCGGATCGATTGCGTCGGTCGCACCGAAGCGCGCCGCGAGCTCGCGCCGCTCGTCGTTCGGGTCCGACACGATGATGCGCGACGCGCCCGCAACGCGCGCGCCTTGCACGATCGAGATGCCCACTCCGCCGAGTCCCAGTACGAGGACGGTCGCGCCGGGCTCCACGCGCGCCGCGTTGAGCACCGCTCCCACGCCCGTCTGCACCGAGCAACCGATCACGCACGCGACGTCGAGTGGGATGTCGTCGGCCACTTTGATCGCGCCGGCTTCAGCGACGAGCGCGTACTCGGCGAAGCCGCCTACCGCGAGCCCGCGGTACACCGTGGCCGAATTGCGGGCCAGGCCGGTGTTGCCGCCCACGAACGTGCCCGTCGAGATCGACGAGGCGTTCACGCACGTGCCGTATTCGCCGCGCACGCAGCCGTAGCACTCGCCGCAGGCCGCGATCGGCGACAGCACCACGTGGTCGCCCGGCGCCAGCGACGTAACTCCTGTGCCGATGCGTTCCACCACGCCCGCGGCCTCGTGGCCGAGCACGATCGGGCCCGGGATGGGGAACGTGCCGTTCACGTTCGAGTAGTCGGAATGGCACACCCCGCAGTGCGTCACCTTCACGCGCACTTCGCCCGGTCCGGGTTCGGCGATCTCGACGTCGTCGACGATCGCGATCGGCTGGTCAACCGCTTCGAACAGTGCTGCGCGCATGGAGCGAAGTTATTCGGATCGGCGTTATTAGGGTCGCGTCATGCCCATCTCGTGGGAGATCGTCGAAGAGTCCTCGGCACCCGTCGACGCAGTGTGGGCGCTCCTCGCCGACGCGCGCGGCTGGTCGCGCTGGGCCCGGTTCGCCCGATCGGAACTGCTGCACGAAGGCACTCCCACACCCGACGGCGTGGGCGCGCTGCGGTCGTTCGGCACCGGCCCGTTCCGCAGCCAGGAAGAGGTAGTTGAGTTCGAACCTCCCAACCACCTCGCTTACGAGATCCGCAAAGGCATGCCGATCACCGGCTACCGCGCCGACGTGCGGCTCGAGCCGCGCGCCGCCGGCGGCACCACGATCCGTTGGAGCTCGTCGTTCTACCACGCCCGCCCACGCGCCGCCAACGGATTCTTCCGGTGGTTCTTGCGCACGTTCCTGCGCGACACCGCGCGGCGCATGGCTCGCGCCGCCGAGGCAAGCGCGCCGTGAAGCGCTACCCCGGTGGTGCGTTGGCGCGCCGCCGGGCGAGATAGATCGCCAGTGCCGGCGGTGCGAACACGATTGCGAGGAACAGCAGCACCACGATCGCGATGATGATCGGGGTCACGTCGTCGCTGCCGCGCGGAATGGCGATCGGTTGCGCCGCCGCGAGCTGCGTGCCC
>DASXZO010000156.1:0-39964 GCA_036501845.1 Acidimicrobiia bacterium
CGAGGTTCGCGGCATTCTCGACGCTGATACCGGCCCAGAACTCGGCGGGCGAACGGGCGACGCGCGTCCCGTCGCGGAACGATCCAGCCGCCAGACCGAACGCAAGGTCGCGAGTGGTGTCGGCGCCGGCCTCGCCCGCGAGCACTGCAGCGAGCACGTGCGGGAGATGACTCACGATCGCGACCGTGCGGTCGTGGTCGGCGGCGACGGTGGGCACCACGCTGGCGCCGGTCGCAAGCACCACCGCGGCGATGTCGAGCGCATCGCTCACCGACGCGTCCGGGTCGAGGCACAACGCCCAGCGCGCGCCGGAAAACAGTGAGTCGGTCGCGGCGGCATAGCCGCTGATTTCACGTCCGGCCATGGGATGGCCACCCACGAACCGCAGGGACGATCGGCGCGCGGCATCGACCACCGGCTCCTTCACCGACGCCACGTCGGTGACGAGCTGGCCCTCGCATTCGCCGAGTTGCGTGAACACGCCGCCGACATGCGGTACCGGCACCGCGACCACCACGAGCGCGCCCGAACCGGCGGCGTCGCGCACGTCGGCGACGATGTCGATGCCATCGCTGCGCGCCGCGTCGCACGTTGGCGGATCGGCGTCCACGCCGACCACGCGCAGGTGCGGCATGAGCACGTGCGCGAGCGATCCACCGATCAGGCCCAGCCCCACGATCACCACGCGGTCGAACGGATCGGCGTTCACGGTGTGGGATCGGTCGGCGGCAGGAGCACGCGCCGTTGCTGGTCGGGATCGTCGCTCGCGGCAACAGAACCGCGCGGGTATTCGGCGTGCGCACCGGGGGCGGGCGCGGCGCTCGGCCAAGCGAGATACGAGCCGAGGTTCTTGATGCGCACGCCGTGGTCGAGCAGCTCCGACAGCGCCGCGCCCAACTCGGGCGTGGAGCGGTGCGCGTCGACCACGAGAATGAAGCAATAGAGGCCGAGCCCCGAACGCAGCGGCCTGCTCATCAACGACGACAGGTTCACGCCGCGTTCGGCGAACGGCCGCAGCATTTCGAGCAGGATGCCCGGTCGGTCACGGCCCGGCGTGAGCACGAGACCGGTGCGGAACGTCTCTCCCCCGACGCCCCGCCCGGTCTCCGGCGCAAGCGCGCGCCCCAACACATAGAAACGCGTGCTGCCGCCGTCGCGATCTTCGACGGCGCCGGCAATGGTGCGCAGACCGTAGTGACCTCCGGCGTGCGGCGCGGCGATGCACAGCGCGTCGCGCCGCGTCGTGGCCACGAGGCGGCATGCCTCCGCGGTCGACGAGGTCTCCTCGGCCACGAGGCCGCGGGCCGCGATCATCTCGCGGCACTGCGCGAGTGCGTGCGGGTGGCTGAGCACCACCTTCGCGTCGCGAGCGTCGGCGTTGCCGAACAGCACGAACGACACGGGCACGACCACCTCCTCGCGCACCAGCACGCCGTCCTGCACGAACACCAGGTGATCGAGCGTGGGCAGCACGGTGCCGTGCACCGAGTTCTCGATCGGCACCACGCCGTAGTCGTAGGTGGCGTCCTCGACACCGCGGATCACGGCGTCGACGTCGGGTGCCGCGAACGCCTGCGCGCCGGGCACAGTGCGCGCCGCGTCGGCGGCCGCCTGCGCGAAGGTGCCCTCCGGACCGAGATACGCGAGCGTGCTGGCCACGGTTACGGCCGCATCAGCGGCGCGCGGTCGCCGGCGCGCGAGGCGGCTCGAGCACGGCACCCGCGTCGGCGAGATCGACCGAACCGAGCGGCAACTCGCCGAACGGCGTGCACACGTCGGGCGACGTCCAGCGCGCGAACGCGCCGAGCAGCCGCACCTGGCAGCCCGAGCCCAGCATCGAGCGCACCGCGTCGCGCAGGTTCTGGTCGGTGACGTGGCCGTCGGCGGTGACCACGAACGCATGGTGCGGGCGGTCGTCGACGGTACGCAACGGTCGGCTGGTGAGACTCGTGAGGTTCACGTCGTTCGTGGAGAAGGCATCGAGCAGGCGCGCGAGCACACCCGGCGCGTCGCGCGGTGGTGTGATCGCCAGCATGGTGCGATCGAGCCCGGTGGGATCGGCCACGTAGCGCGACGCGAGCAGGTAGCGCGTGCGCACCTCGGGAATTGCCGCGGGATCCTCGCGTACCACCACCAGCCCGTACTGGTGCCCGACCTCGGGTGGTGCCAGCGCCACGAGACCGGGATCGCGCGCGTCACGGACGCGCTCACACGCGGCCGACGTGGCGTCGGCGATCTCACTCTCCAGCGCGTTCATCTCGATGTAGGAATGGCAAAGCTGGAGGATCTCGGGATGCGACACCACGACGCGCGGCTGCGCGTCCCCCCGTGCCGCGAACACTGCGATCGACTCACTGAGCACGGCTTCGCCGCTGAACAGCACCCGGCTCGTAGCGAACAGCACCCGGTCGACCACCGACATCAGCTCGCCGTCGATCGACGTCTCGATCGGCACCACACCAAGCGCGTCGGGTGTGCGGTCGACGGTCTCGAGCACCTCCCACCGTGAGGGCATCGGGTGCGTGTCGGCGGTGTCGAGGCCGGGAAACAGACGCACCACACGGTGATCGGAGCTGCCCTTCGGACCCGTGTAGAACACCAACCGTCCCGCCATGACCGCCGAACCTAGTTGGCGGCGCGACTGCCGTTGCCGTTCGTTGCTGGGCCGTTCGGTGGCGTCGCGCGGTACTCGGCGTAGCGCCCGCGCACCTCACGCGGCAGGCGCGCCTGCACGCGCGTGCCCGCGTCGGTGTGCACCGACACGAGCACCTCGGCCTCCCGATGCAGACCGGCGAGCACATCGCCGCGCTCATAGGGCACGAGCAACTCCACGACCTCGGCGCCGGCCCGCAAGCGCCGGCCGATCGCGCCGAGGAGGTCGTCGATGCCGTCGCCCTGCTCCGCCGATACGGCGACCGACCCGGGCTCGGCTCGCAGCAGCGCCGCAACCTCGCCGGGGTCGGCCTGGTCGACCTTGTTCCACACGAGCAACTCGGGCCGGTCCTGCGCCTCGATCGAGCCCAGCACCTCACGCACCGCATCGATGCGCTCCCGCGCGCCGGGTGTGCTGGCGTCGACCACATGCACGAGTAGCTCGACATCGGCGGCCTCGTCGAGCGTGGAACGGAACGCCTCGACGAGCTCGTGCGGGAGTCGCTGCACGAAGCCGACCGTGTCGGACAGCAGCACGGTCTCACCGCCCGGCAATGCAAGCCGGCGCGTGGTGGGGTCGAGCGTGGTGAACAACTGGTCGGCGACGCGCGCGAGTGGCGGCGCGGTCTCGCCGTTCGTGCGCGCGACGGCGAGCTCGCTGGCGACGAGGCGGTTCAGCAGTGTCGACTTGCCAGCGTTCGTGTAGCCGACGAGCGCCACCCGGCTGCGCGCGCCGCGCCGGCGCGCCTTGCGCTGCGTCGCGCGCGTGGCCGCGAGGTCCTTGAGATCGTGCTCGAGCTTCTGCACGCGACGCAGCAACCGTCGGCGATCGACCTCGAGCTGCGTCTCGCCGGGGCCTCTCGTGCCGATGCCACCACCCTGTTGGCTCAATGTGTGGCCGCGGCCGCGCAAGCGCGGGAGCCGGTAGCGGAGTTGCGCCAGCTCCACCTGCACCATGCCTTCCTGGCTGGTGGCGTGCTGGGCGAAGATGTCGAGGATCAGCGCGACGCGGTCGACCACGTCGACGTGCAGCAACGATTCGAGGTTGCGCTGCTGCGCTGGTGTCAGCTCGTCGTCGAACACCGCCACGTCGACGTCGAGCGCCTCGGCGATCTCGGCGAGCTCACCGGCCTTGCCCTTACCGATATAGGTAGCGGGTTCCGGCGAGGCGCGCCGTTGCAGCTCGCGCTGCACCGGCTCGGCGCCGGCCGTGGTGGTGAGCCGTGCGAGCTCGTCGAGCGACTCGGTCGCGGCTTCCACGCTGCGCCCGACGGTGGTGCCCACGAGCAGCGCGCGCTGGCGAACGACGCCGAGATCGACTTCGGTGGCCGTGAGCCGCCGGCGGCCGCGCGCGACGTGCGCACCGTCGCGATTGGTGTCGCGATGGCCGTTGCGGCCGTTGCCGGCGCCGCTCATCGGATGCGGCCGCGATCGATCTCGACGTCGAACACGTGCACGACCGGGCCGCCGAGGCGGATGGTGTCGCCGAGCTCGATCGCGAGGTCGCCGCCGGGAACGTGCATCGTGAGGTGCGCGTCGACGAGGTCGCGTGCGCGAAGTGCCGCGCCGGCTGCACACGCGCCGGTGCCGCACGACAACGTCTCACCCGCGCCGCGCTCCCACACGCGCATCACCGCATGGCTGCGGTCACGCACGGCCACCCACTCGACGTTCGTGCGCTGCGGGAAACGCTTGTCGTGCTCGAGCACGGGTCCGTGCACCGCGACAGGAATCGATTCGACATCGTCGACGCGCAGCACGAGATGCGGATTGCCCATACCGACGGCGTCACCGCAGTAGCGCGCGCCATCGACGGCGGCGACCACGTCGTGCGCGTCGGTGGCGGCGAACGGGATCCGCGCGGGATCGAATGTGGCCCGGCCCATGTCGACATCGGCGGCGATCACCACGCCGTTGCGGTCGCGTTCCAGCGCGACGTCGCGCCGCCCCGCGGGGGTGTGCACCAGTAGTTCTGTGACGGTGCCAATCCCCTCGCGCGCCGCGAAGGCGGCGAGGCAGCGCATGCCGTTGCCGCTCATCTCGGCCTCGCCACCGTCGGCGTTGCGCAGCGCGAACGTGCAGTCGGCACCGGTAGCGGCGTCGGCCGGCCCGACGGTGATCACGCCGTCGGCGCCGATCCCGCGGTGACGGTCGCACAACGCCACAACCTCGTCGGGAGTGAGCGCGTGAGCGCCGCCGCCGGCGGCTGGCCGGGACGCGGTGACGAGGAAGTCGTTGCCGGTGGCGTGGTATTTGGCGAACAGCACAGCAGTCATCGAGCGATCATCGGGCGAATCAATGTTCCAACGGGCTCATCGCACCACGCATTCCGGTCGCCAGCATGCCAGCACCGCGTCGGCTGCGGCGGCCGCATTCCCGTTGGCCCCATTCCCTTTGGCGGGCCGGATCCAGCGCACCCTCGGATCGCGGCGGAACCACATGCGCTGGCGGCGGGCGAAGCTGCGGGTGCGCCGCTCGGCGAGGTCGAATGCGGCGTCGACGGTGAGCTCCCCGCGGCGAGCGGCCAGCAGCTCCTTGTAGCCGATGGCCTGCGCGGCCGAGCGGGAGAGGCGGCCATCGAGGCGTGCCACCTCGGCTTCGAGGCCGTCGGTCCGCATCGAAGCGATCCGCTGCGCGATGCGCGCAGCGAGTTCGTCGCGCGATCTCCAGACGCCGACGAGCTCCACGTCGAGCGCGGGATCGGCCTCGAAGACGCCACTCCCGAAGTCGGAAAACGGCCGGCCGGTGCTGCGCACCACCTCGAGCGCCCGCACGATGCGGCGCTGGTTGTGCTCGTCGATGCGCGCGGCCGCCTGCGGGTCGGCCGCGCGCAGCTCGGCCCAAGCCGCCGCCAGGCCGCCCGGCTCGCTGGTGAACGCCTCGAGCTCGGCCCGCAACGCCAGATCCTGGACGGGCAGCGTGAGATCGTCGACCACGGCTTGCACATAGAGACCGCTCCCACCCACGAGGACGGCACGGCAACCACGTGCCTCGATGTCGTGCACGGCCGCACGCGCCTCGCGTTGGGCGAGTGCCACCGACCACTCGTCGCCGGGGTCGACCACGTCGATCAAGTGATGCGTGATCTCGGTCCGCTCCGCCGGCGACGGTTTGGCCGTGCCCACGTCCATCTCGCGGTACACCTGCATGGCGTCGAGCGACACGATCTCGCAGTCGCCGGCCTGCCGGGCGACGGCGAGCGCGAGATCGCTCTTGCCCGCAGCCGTCGGTCCGACGATCGCCAGGTGCCGAGGCGCCAAATCCGGCAATGGCTGGGTGTGGCCGTTCGCCGTCACACCACCGTGACAGGGATGCGGGTGCGCGCCACACGACGGGCGCGCGAGTGGGTGGTCACGACGCGGCCCTGCAACCAGTGTGGTGCTGCTCGGGTGATCTCCACATCGACGTCGTCACCGGCCACCACGCCCGCGGTGGCGGGGAAGTGCGTGAGCTTGTTGTGCGGTGTGCGGCCCGCCCACACGTGCTCGTCCTTCTTCGACGGCCCGTCGACCAGCACACGTTCCACGCGACCCACCCGGGCCTCATGCGTGCGAAGGGCGCTTTCTTCCACCACGGCCACCAGCCGGTCCATCCGCTCGCGGCACACCTCCGGGTCCACGAAATCGTCTGTGAGCGAGGCCGCTTCGGTGCCCGGTCGGGCCGAGAAGATGAACGTGTACGCCGAGTCGTAGGCCGCCTCGCGCGCGACGTCGAGTGTGTCTTCGAAGTCGGCTTCGGTCTCGCCGGGGAAGCCCACGATGATGTCGGTGGTGACCGCGAGATCGGGAATGGCCGCGCGCGCTGCGGCGAGGCGCTCGAGGTATCGGGCCGCGGTGTAGCCGCGGTGCATGCGCGCCAGCACCCGGTCGCTCCCCGACTGCAGCGGCAGGTGCAGATGCGGGCAGACGTGGTGGCATTCGGCCATCGCCGCGATCGTCTCGGCGCGCAGGTCCTTGGGGTGCGGCGACGTGAAGCGAATCCGCTCGATGCCGGCGACCGCGTCGACCGCCCGCAGCAGGTCGGCGAACATCGGCCGGTACTGCCCGGCCCCGAGATCGCGCCCGTACGAGTTGACGTTCTGGCCGAGCAACGTGACCTCGCGCACGCCGTCGGCCGCGAGCGCTTCCACCTCGTGCACGATGTCGCCCATACGCCTGCTCACCTCGCGCCCGCGCACCGACGGCACGATGCAGAAGGCACACGAGTTGTCGCAGCCGATCTGGATGGTGATCCACGCCCGATGGTCGACCTCCCGCTGCGCCGGCAGCGCGCTGGGGTAGGCCTCGTGCTCCTCGAGGATTTCGACCAGTGGACCCTCGTGGCGCGCCCGTTCGAGCAGCGTGGGCGCGTGGGCAAGGTTGTGGGTGCCGAACACCACGTCGACGTGGCCGGCCCGCTCCATGATCAGATCACGGTCCTTCTGGGCCAGACAGCCGCCGACCGCGATCTGCAGATCGGGCCGTGCCGCTTTGAGCCCCTTCAGCCGGCCGAGCTGGCCGTAGAGCTTGTTGTCGGCGTTCTCGCGGATGCAGCAGGTGTTGAGCACGACCACGTCGGCATCGTCGATGTCGTCGGCCGCGACCATCCCTTGCTCGGCGAGCAACCCCGCCAACCGCTCCGAGTCGTGTTCGTTCATCTGGCACCCGTAGGTGCGCACGAAGAATCGCCGCGGCTCGGAACCGGTCACGCCAACATCGTAAGAGGCCGAACGCCCCGACCGTGCTCCCGCCCTGGGCGTGGGCTCGGTGCCGCCGACGTTCACGTGCAGCGACGCCGAGCCCCTTGCCGCCCGGGTGTGGCGTGATGTGTGTGACTACGTAGGCGTCAGTCGAGCGGTTCGAGCTCGTCCTCGAGCGCGTCGTCGGTGAGGTCGACGCCCGCTTCCTCACCGTTGCCGGTGATGCCCGCCTCGATTCGCACCTTCTCGCTGATCTCGATCATGAGGTCGGGGTTCTCGGTGAGGAACTTCTTCACGTTCTCGCGGCCCTGGCCGAGCTGCTCGCCCTCGTAGGTGAACCAGGCCCCCGACTTCTTGACGATGCCGAGGTCGACCGCGACGTCGAGCAGCGAGCCCTCACGGCTGATGCCCTTGCCGAATGCGATGTCGAACTCGGCCTGGCGGAACGGCGGGGCGCACTTGTTCTTGGCGACCTTCACCCGCACGCGGTTGCCCACGATCTCGGCGCCGTCCTTGATGCTCTCGACCCGGCGGATGTCGAGCCGCACCGAGCTGTAGAACTTGAGCGCTCGGCCGCCGGGCGTGGTCTCGGGCGAGCCGAACATCACGCCGATCTTCTCCCGCAGCTGGTTGATGAAGATGGCGCACGTGTTCGACTTGCTGAGGTTGCCGGTGAGCTTGCGCAGCGCCTGGCTCATCAGCCTCGCCTGGAGGCCCATGTGCGAGTCGCCCATCTCGCCCTCGATCTCGGCGCGGGGCACGAGCGCGGCCACCGAGTCGATGACCACCACGTCGAGCGCGCCCGAGCGGATCAGCATGTCGGCGATCTCCAGCGCCTGCTCGCCGGTGTCGGGCTGGCTGATCAGCAGCTCGTCGACGTTGACGCCGATCGCCCGGGCATACACCGGATCCATGGCGTGCTCGGCGTCGATGTAGGCGCACACGCCGCCGTTGCGCTGGGCCTCGGCGACCACGTGCGTGGCCAGCGTCGACTTCCCCGAGCTCTCCGGGCCGTAGATCTCGACCACCCGGCCACGCGGCAGGCCACCGATGCCGAGCGCCAGGTCGAGCGCCAGCGCGCCGGTCGAGATCGCCGCCACACCGGTGTTGGTCTTCTCCCCCAACCGCATGATCGAGCCCTTGCCGAACTGCTTGTCGATCTGCGCCAGGGCCATGTCGAGTGCCTTCTCGCGTTCCACGTCTCACCTTTCTCTGCCGCCGGCGGGCGGCTTCGGGACTGTTCGATTCGGGGAGGTTCTCGTTGACGTCTCGAACATAGAGAGGGGTTCGGACAACGCGTTCGTAACCCTGCTCGGACGCTCGACAACTGCGTGGTACGCAGAAATTCGTGGCCGGAATCCCGTACTTGGAATTCCAACGATGTGACTCTACGCCACGAACGGGTGTTCGGTCAAGCGCTCCCGGACCCGAATCGAGAAGCGCCCCACCGAGATGGTGGGGCGCTTCCGCTGACCGGTGTAGGTATGAGCGATACGCCCGGTCGTTTGGTTGGGATCGCTGACGGATCGGCCCCGTCGAGCGTGCCGTGACCCTGGTGGTGTCCGGCAGGTACACGATCGCTCCGGCACCTGGGGCGACCCTTGGCGCCGGCTCCGAAGGCCCGCCGTGCGCCGGTGGATCCTTGGAGGTTGACGGCGCCACTGGCGGCGCCGCTGCACGCAAGGCCGTTGAAAGGGTGCTTGGGCAAGACTCACCGGGCGCGGGCGGCTGGCGCCGTATGACGTGGGGGTGGCCAGCCGCCTGCGTTCGCGACCGCGTCGCGCGCAGCCCAGTGGCCCGTCTCAGCGGGCCGTGATGCGCTCGTGCACGTGATGTTCCGCCGGCCCGCGGCCCAGCCGGCTCTCCATCAACACGATCTCGCTCACTCGCCAGACCGGGCCGACGTGGTCGCCGTCGGGATGGTGCACGAGCTCGCGCACATCGGCCGGTCGGTCGAAGCGGGCGACGGTGAGGTGCGCGCGGAACGACGTGTCGTCGGCGGGAACGATCGATTCCGTGGCCGCGTCAACCGCGCCGGCGAGCGCGGTGAGCGGCGCACAACCCTCCGACACGCCGAGCCACAGCACGTTCGCTCGCGTGGGCCGCGCGAACGCGCCGACGCCACCGAGCCGTACGTGGAACGGGTCGAAGCGCACAGCGCGCAGGCGCGCGGCCGCGTCGTCGAGATCCACGTGATCGCCGAGAAAGCGCAACGTGAGATGCCACTGCGAGCGTGGCGTCCAGCGCGCCCGGTCGGTGGTCTGCGTGCGCAACCCATCGAGCGTGGTGGCCACGGCGTCGAGCACCGGCCCGGGTGGGACCACGGCAACAAATGCGCGCGCCATGCGAAAAACGCTATCGGCGCGTCGCGACCCCTTGTTATTGTCGCCACGACCTGACGCGACGGCCTCGAAGGGAGGGCGACATGCGAGCGATCCTTGCGGGCTCGGTTCGCCGTGCCCACCCGTCCCCCGCGCGCCGGGCCCTCGAGCCGACCGCCTGACCGGTCGCTCCCCTTCCGTCCCGGCGCGCTCCTCATCGAGGAGCTGCCGTGACCGGCACCGAACACCCTGTTCTCGACGCGTACGGCTGGAGCGAACGCGTCGCCGTCCACCTCCCTACAACTGAAGTTCCGGCACGCGTCACTCGCGTCGACCGTGATCGCGCGGCGGCGATCACCGACACGGGCGAGGTCACTGTCGTCGGCCATCCACTGCCGGCCGTCGGCGACTGGCTCGCGCTCACGCCCACGGGTCGTTCCGACGGTGCATACGGGATCGCGTACGTCGCGCCGCGGTGGTCGGAGATCACCCGGCTCGACCCCACGTCGTACAGCCACGACATCGACGTGTCGCAAGTGCTCGCGGCAAACGTCGATCTCGTGTGCATCACCGCGCCGCTCGATCGGCCGCTAAGCGTCGCGCGCATCGAGCGCGAGTCGGTGGTGGCGTGGGAGACCGGCGCGCGCCCGGTGGTCGTGCTCACGAAGGCCGACCGGCACGACGATGCGCAGCGCGCCGCGGCCGAGCTCGGCGAGCGGCTGCTCGGCACCGACGTGCTCGTGACGGCGGCGATCGACGGCACGGGTATCGACGCGGTCGCGCAGCAGTTGCGGCCCGACCGCACCGCGCTGCTGCTCGGCGCATCGGGCGCCGGTAAGTCGACGCTCACCAACGCGCTGCTCGGCGAGGAGCTCCTCGAGACGGGCGGCGTGCGCCGTCTCGACAATCGCGGGCGCCACACCACCACGGCGCGGTATCTCCTCGCGGTGCCCGGCGGTGGTGTGCTGATCGACACGCCGGGCATTCGCAGCGTCGGGCTCGCCGGTTCGGGTGACGGCATGGCCGCGGCCTTCGTCGACGTCGACGAGCTCGCGATCGCGTGCCGCTTCGACGACTGCGCGCACGACCGCGAACCTGGCTGCGCGGTGCGCCAAGCCGTCGACGATGGAGTCCTCGACGCCGACCGCCTGGCGAGCTGGCACAAGCTCCAACGCGAGTTCGCCGCGCACGAACGGCGCAGCGACCCGAGGGCCGCGGCCGAACACCGTGCCGCGGCGCGCCGCTTCAGTCGCGAGGTGCGCCGCAACACCGGGCGCAACCGCCCGTGAGCGGGCGATAAGCGATCACGTGGTCAGCAGCCCGCGCACACGCAGAACTCGTTGCCCTCCGGGTCGGCCATCACGATCCAGCCGCTGTCCTCGCCGATCTCGTTGATCCAACCGCTGATGCGGGTGGCGCCGAGCTGCTCCAGGCGCGCCACCTCGGCCTCGACGTCGAAGCCCGCTTCGTGGTCGAGGTCGAGGTGCAGCCGGTTCTTCACCGTCTTCGTCTCGGGCACGTGCTGCAAGATGAGCTTCGGGCCGTCGCCCGACTCGGGCACGAACGCGCGGTACTCGTTGAACGAGCCGTGGCGCCGGTAACCGAGGGTGGCGCACCAGAACGCCTCCATACGGTCGGCGTCGTTCACGTCAAGGTTCAGCGTGATGTGCATGTGCGTTCCTCACGTCGGCGGCAGGGCGTCGAGCCGCAGCCGCAGCATGTTCAACAGCGAGATGGTGCCGAACTGGCGGATGCGGTCGCGGTCGCCGGGCAGGCGCGTGGTGACCGCCTCGGTCGGCACGCCCGGCAACGCCATCGCGAAGCACACGGTTCCCACCGCCACGCCGTCCTGTTCGGTCGGGCCGGCCACACCCGTGGCCGCGAGCGCCACGTCGCACTGCAGCACACGGCGCGCACCCTCGGCCATCTCCTTCGCCGCGGCTTCGCTCACCACAGATGGCGCGGTCACGTCGAGCACGTCGCGCTTCACGTCGGTGGCGTACGACACCACGGCACCCTTGAACACGTCGCTCGCGCCGGGCACGTTCACGATGCGCGAGCTGATGAGCCCGCCGGTGAGCGACTCGGCGATGCCGAGCGTCCAGCCGCGACCGCGCAGCCGGTCGAGCACCGCGAACTCCATCGTCTCGTCGTCGACCCCGAAGATCAGATCACCTAGGATCGCACGCAGTTCGGTTTCTTCGGCGAGCGCGAGCGCGTTCGCGTCCGTGGCCGTGGCACCCTTCGCGGTCACGCGCACCACGAGGCCTTCGATGCCGCGCGCCAGGAACGCGATCGTGGGATTGCCCGACTCCTCGAGCGCGTCGACACGGTGCGCAACCATCTCGGCAAGCGCCGATTCGCTCGTGCCCCACGTCTTCAATACGCGCGACACGATCACCGACGTCTCGCCACTCCGACGCAGCAGGTTGGGGAGCACCTGCTCGTCGACCATCTTCTGCATCTCGTAGGGCACGCCGGGCACCGCGTAGATCACCTTGCCGTCGACCTCGCCGCGCACGCCGGGCGCCGTACCGATCGGATTCGGGATGGCGTCGCCGCCCTTCGGCACGTCGGCCTGGCGCAGGTTGTTCTGCGGCATGTCGCGCAGGCGCACCTTGAACATCGTGGCGATCTGCTCGGCGAGCTCGTCGTGGCGCTCGAGCGGCACGCCCATCACCTCGGCGATCGCCTCGCGCGTCACGTCGTCCTGAGTGGGGCCGAGCCCGCCACACACGATCAGCGCGTCGGAGCGCGACAGCAACTCGCGCATCGCCGCCACCATGCGCGGCAGGTTGTCGCCCACCACGCGGTGCTCGTAGCTGTCGATGCCGTGCTCGGCCAGCCGCTCGCCGATCCACGCCGAGTTGGTGTCGACGATCTGACCGAGCAAGAGCTCCGTGCCGATGGCAAGAACTTCACAACGCATTTTCTGCCTCTTGTTCGCTTCGCTCACGGGCCGGCGGGCCTCCCCTCGCTCCGTCGCGCGTGACGGGGGTTGCGGGTTCGCGGTCGCTCGGCTGGTTCTGCCTCTTGTTCGCTTCGCTCACGGGCCGGCGGGCCTCCCCTCGCTCCGTCGCCGTGGCGGCGGTTGCGGGTTCGCGGTCGCTCGGCTGGGCTGGGGCTGACAACCTAGAGCGAGGTGCGCGACAACACCCACA
The DNA here is from genome assembly GCA_036501845.1 of Acidimicrobiia bacterium. Lineage (GTDB taxonomy): Bacteria > Actinomycetota > Acidimicrobiia > IMCC26256 > PALSA-610 > JBBREP01. The sequence continues at coordinate 12,813 of DASXZO010000156.1, forward strand.
GCCATTGCTCGTGACCGAACGGCGTGTCGTCGTCGACGAGTGCATGCTCCACGATCTCGAATCCGGCGGTGCGCAGCAGGGCGATCGTGTCGTCGACGTCGAAGCTGTTCGTGAACGACTTCGTTCCCGCGAAGCCAAGGAAGTCTTCCTCGTCCCAGCCGGCCGAGTCGCTCCGCCCGAGCGACGCCAGAAACCATCCGCCGGGGCGTAGCCAGGTGGCGAAGCGACCGAACAACTCGACGTATTCGGAACGCGGCACATGGGTGAGCGAATACAGCGCGACGATCGCGTCGAGCCAGCCCGGAGCGACACCGGTGTACGCCGCGAAGTCGCCCACCTCGAAGCGCGCCCCCACCACGTGCTCGCGCGCCAATGCGATCTGGCGCTCCGACACGTCGACACCCACGACCTCGTAGCCGAGACTCACCAAGTGGGCGGCGGTCGGCACGCCGGGTCCGCAACCCGCGTCGAGCACTCTCGAGCCCGGCGCGAGCCGGTCGGTCAGCAAGTCGAGCCACACGTCACGCGGATCGGCATCACGTCGGTCGCGCACCGCCGCGAGGTAGCCGTCGGCGATGCGGTCGTAGCCGCGGCGCACGATGTCGACGACCTCGTCGTGGTTGCGGCCGGATGATTCAGGCACGCGCTACTTGTCGCGCTGCCAGTCGACGTAGCCGTGCTGCAGGATCTGCAGACCCGACAACACCGTGAGGATCACTGCCGCGGCAAGGCAAAGCTGCTGCACGCCGACCCACGACGAGGTGAATGGCAGCACCACGAAGCCGACCGCGCTGTATTGCGTGAACGCCTTGTACTTCCCGAGTCGCTGCGCGGGCATCACCACGCCGCGCTTGCCGGCGACCGAACGGTAGATTGAGATGCCGATCTCGCGCGCCGCGATCAGCAGCACCGGCCACCAGAGGATGTCGCCGCGTGCCGCGAGCACGCCGAGACCACCGAGCACGATCATCTTGTCGGCGAGCGGGTCGAGGAACGCGCCGCTGCGCGTGGCGCCGTCGCGGCGCGCGAGCCAACCGTCGAGGCTGTCGCTCGAAGTGACCCCGAACCACAACGCCAGGTTCAGCCAGTTCGAGCCGTTGCGATAGATCAACGCGAGCGTGGGCAGCGCGATCGCGATGCGAGCGATGGTGACGGCATTGGCCGGCGTGGCGATCGCGCTCTGGCCGAAGCGCTTGCGGATTGCTGCGGTTGCGGCGGTGGCCGCGCTCGCGGCACCAGTACCAGCGGCACCCGTGCCGGTGCCCGCGGTGTTGGCCGGCTGCGACGTCGCGGTCATCGTGCCCGGTCCAGTGCCACGGCGGTGACACTCGCGAACAGGTCGGTGCCGTCGCAACCGTGCACCGACGCGCGCACCGTGGTGCCCGCCACGGTCTCGCCCTCGGACGCGTCGACATGCACAAGACCGTCGATCTCCGGCGCCTCGCGGTACGAGCGACCAACTGCCACGCCCGTGTCGCTGTCGACGCGATCGATCAGCACGTCGACCGGTGCACCGACGAGCGCGGCACGTGCCGCGCCGGTGATCGGCTCCTGCACGTCGTGCAGCTCGGCGAGCCGCTCGCGCACGACGTCGGCCGCGAGCTCACCGTCGAGGTTTGCGGCCGCAGTGCCTTCTTCACGCGAGAACGAGAAGAAGCCGGCCCAGTCGAGTTGCGCGGCTTCGACGAACTCGAGCAACTCGTCGTGCATCGCCTCGGTCTCGCCCGGGAAGCCGCTGATGAAGCTCGATCGGAACGTTGCCTGCGGTTCGTCGCGCCGGATGCGCGCGATCAGATCGAGGAACTGCTCGCCGCTCCCCCATCGCTTCATGCGGCGCAGCAGCGGGCGCGACGCGTGCTGCAACGAGAGATCGAAGTAGGGCACCACGGACGGCAGCTCGAGCATCGTGGCAACGAGCGGGTCGTGCACTTCGGACGGATAGAGGTAGAGCAGCCGGATGCGTTCGAGACCGTCGGCGCGCAACGTGTCGAGGCGGCGCAGCAGCGGTTCGAGCGCTCCGGGCGTGCCCGTGTCGCGGCCGAACCAGGCGAGATCCTGGGCCACGAGCACGATCTCGCGCACGCCGCCCTCCACGAGTGCACGGGCCTCACGCTCGATCGATTCTGGCTCCCGTGAGCGCTGGGCGCCCCGAAAGGTAGGAATCGCGCAGAACGCGCACGCGCGGTCGCAGCCCTCGGCGACCTTCAGATACGCCCACGGCACGTCGGGCACGCCGCGCGGCAGGTCGAGCAGCGACACCGGCTCGGTCGGTTTACGGCCGAGTGTCACCGGGACGCCGACGCCCATCTGCTGAGAAATCGTCGACTGGCCGGCGAAGCCCACCACCGCGTCGGCCTCCGGGAGCGCCGCGGCGAGCTCGTCGCCGTAGCGCTCGGCCATGCAGCCGGTAGCCACGAGCCGGGCACCCGGCTTGCGCTCCGCACCCAGGCTGAGCAGGACTTCCACCGATTCCTCACGCGCCGCCTCGATGAAGGCGCACGTGTTCACGACCACCACGTCGGCCTCCGACGCGGCGCGCGCGGGCTCGAGACCGTCGGCGCGAAGTTGCGCGACGATCTTGTCGGAGTCGACGGCGTTTTTGGGGCAGCCGAGCGTCTCCACCCAATATTTGGGCCCGGTCACGCTCGCAAGGTTACAAGTGGGCGTGCGGCTCTGACCCGCCCGTGACCAGCCGCGTTACGTGTTGACCCGGTGTGGTGGGCCGGGTCTGGCGCACGGGTCTGGCTACTCGCCCTGGATCTCGTCCAGCTCCTCGACGGTCATCAGCACCGAGCGGGGCTTCGAGCCCTCCGATGGCCCCACCACGCCGCGCCGCTCCAGGAGGTCCATGATCCGCCCGGCCCGGGCGAATCCCACCCGCAGCTTGCGCTGCAGCATCGACGTGCTGCCGAGCCGGCCCCGCACCACGAGCTCCATCGCCTGCTCCAACAGCTCGTCGCCTTCGTCGTCGTCGAAGAAGCCGCCGCCGGTGTTCTCCTCGCCCTGCACGCCCTCCACGTACGACGGCGTGATCGTCTGGCGCCGCCAGTGCGCCACCACCTTGCGCACGCAGTCTTCGTCGACCCACGCGCCCTGGATGCGCTCGGTGCGCGACGACGACGCGCTGAGCAACAGCATGTCGCCCTTGCCCACGAGCTTCTCGGCGCCGGGTTGGTCGAGGATCACGCGCGAGTCGGTGAGGCTGCTCACCGCGAACGCGAGCCGGCTCGGGATGTTCGCCTTGATCACACCGGTGATCACGTCGACCGACGGCCGCTGCGTCGCGATCACGAGGTGCAGACCGACGGCACGCGCCATTTGCGCGAGGCGGGCGATGCTGGCCTCGACGTCGCGTGCCGCCACCATCATGAGGTCGGCGAGCTCGTCGACCACGATCACGATGAACGGCAGCCGCTCGTACGCCTTGCCGCCCATCGGGTCGGGGTTGTCGGCCGTCGGCAAATCGCCGCGATCCCACAGCGCGTTGTAACCGGCGATGTCGCGCACACCGACCTCGGCGAGCAGGTCGTAGCGCATCTCCATCTCGCGTACCGCCCAGTCGAGCGCGTTCGCGGCCTTCTTCGGGTTGACGACCACCTCGGTGAGCAGGTGCGGCACGTTGTTGTACTGACCGAGCTCGACGCGCTTGGGGTCGACGAGGATGAGTCGTACCTGATCGGGCGTGGCGCGCATCAGCAACGTGGTGACGATGCTGTTGATGCAGCTCGACTTGCCCGCACCCGTTTGTCCGGCGATCAACACGTGCGGGAATGTCGACAGGTTCGCCATCACCGATCGCCCGGCGATGTCGCGGCCCAGGCCCACCTGCAACGGATGCGTAGCGGCGTGGGCCTCTTCACTCGCGAGGATGTCGCCGAGCGTGATGATCGGGCGCACCTTGTTCGGCACTTCCACACCGATCGCGCTGCGGCCGGGAATCGGGGCGAGGATGCGCACGTCGTGGCTCGCCATCGCGTACGCGATCTCCTTGGCGAGGTTCGTCACCTTGTTCACCTTCACGCCGGGCGCGAGCTCGAGCTCGTAGCGGCTGACGGTGGGACCGATGGCCCGACCGATGAGGCGCGCGTCCACACCGAACTCTTGGAGCGTGGCCTCGAGCACTTCGCCGCCCGCGTCGATGAGCCGCTCGTCGACCTGCTTGCCGCTCCCCCGCTTCAACAGTGAGGCGGCGGGCAGCTTCCAGTCGGTGCGCTTGTAGCCGGGGCCGAGGTCGAGCGCGCCCTGGCCCGCCTCCGCGGCCTCGGCGTCTTCGGCGTCGGCGTCGGTGTCGTCGTCGGCGACCTCTTCGTACTCGCCGTCCTCGTCGTCTTCGTATTCCTCGTACTCGCCCTCTTCGTCCTCTTCGTATTCCTCTTCTTCGTACTCCTCGTCCGCGGCGCCGGCCTCGGCCGCTTCGTCGGGCGCGAGGTCGATCTCGTCCGGCGCGAAGTAGGAGTCCTCGGTCATCACGTCGTAGAGGACGGTCTTGCGGGCGCGTGGCGCGGGCGCCGCTTCGGGTTCCGGTGCATCGAGCTCGGCCGCTTCCTCGGCGGCCAGATCGAGTTCGTCGTCGTCGAGCTCCTCGTCGCCTTGCGACAGGTCGAAGAGCGAGCGGGTCTCCACGACGACCCATCGCACAGCTGTGGCGACCGCGGGAACGATCGTGCGGAACGTGAGTCCGGTCACGAGCAACAGGCCCAGCGCAGTGAGTGCGGCGAGGATGATCGACGCGCCGACCACGCCGGCGAGCGCGGCGATCGAGCTCCCGGTGAGCGCACCGAGCACACCGCCGGCATGCTCGATGGCCTTCAACCCGTTCTGGCTCGTCGGCTGGCCCGCGGCGAGGTGCCACAGACCCGTGACCGAGACGACCACGAGTGTGGCGCCGAGCCCCACCCGCAGGCCGTGCCGTTCGCTCGGCTCGTCACTCCGACGGATCAGCAGCGCGGCGGTCGCGGCAAAGCACGCGAGGGGCACGAAGAAACGCCCGCGACCGAGTGCCGCGCCGAGCCCAACGTTGAGCGCGTGGCCGAGTGGGCCCGCCGCGGTGGTGTACACCCCGAGCGCCACGAGCACACCGGCAACGGCCGCCGCGATCGCGGCTGCGTCGGACGAGTGGGCCGAGAGCTGCTCGGACAGCGCCTCACGGGTGCCCGTGAACAGAGGCTGGCGGGCCGGACGCTTGGCCCGCGAGCGGGACCGGCTGCGGCTCTTCGACTTGGCCGCCGGACGGCGCTTCGTAGCGGTGGGCATCGAATGTTCACCGTAACACCGGCCCCATCACTCACAATGGACCACTTTGCACACAGCCACGGGCGTCGTAGGGCGTCGAATAGCGACGCCCTACGACGCCCGTCGCGGCGATCGCCTCCGAGCGGCAGTACAACCCGGCCCACGCGATCGCTCGCCGCCGAAGCGAAGCGCACGCCGTAGAGGGGGCTCAACTCGCGCCCGACGCGGCGATCGCCTCCGAGCAGCAGTACAACCCGGCCCACGCGATCGCTCGCCGCCGGAGCGAAGGGGCACGACTCGCGCCCGACGCGGCGAACGGAGCAGCGCAGGAGCGAGGGACGAGCGAGATGCGTGCGCAGTGAGCTCGCCGCCGAAGCGAAGCGGAGGCAGTTATAACGCTTGCACGTACCCGCCGTCGACTGGATACACCTGGCCGGTGATCCATCCCGCGAGGTCGGACGCGAGGAACGCGACCAAGGGCGCGGGGTCGGTGGGGCGGCCGATGCGGGGCACCGAGTACGGCTTGGCGAGCGTCTTTTCGAACTCGGGATCGCGCTCGAGCACGTCGACGAGCGCGCCCGTGCGCATCGCTCCGAGCGCGACGCAGTTCACGGTTACGCCGTAACGGCCGACCTCGGCGGCGAGACCGCGCGAGAAACCCATCGACGCCGACTTCGACGCGCCATACACCACTTGGTAACGCTCGCCGCGACGGCCGGCGTCCGACACGATCGTGACGACGCGACCCCAACCGCTGTCGATCATCGCGCGCAGGTACGCGTGGGTGACGTGCAGCACCGCGCCGAAGTTGAGCCACACCGTGAGGTCCCAGTCGTCGGGTTCGGTGTCGACGAACTTCGACAGCTCGAAGCCGGTGGTGGGGATACCGACGTTGTTCACCACAATGTCGACCGCGCCAGTCTCTTCGCGCATGCGCAGCACCTTGGCCGGACTCGTGACGTCGGCCTTCACCGGTGACGCCGAACCCGGCCCGATCGCCGACAGTTCCCGCGCCACCGCGTCGGCGCGCTCGGCGCTGATGTCGTTGATCCACACGTGCGCGCCGGCGCGCACGAAGGCGCGGCCGATCTCGGCGCCGATGCCGTTACCGCCGCCGGTGATGAGCGCCTGCTTCCCGGACAGGTCGATCGCGAGCGTCACCGCCGACTCACGCCTCCATCACGACGGGCACGATGATCGGGTAACGGCGGGTGCGCTCGGCGATGAAGCGCTTGAGTGCCGTGCGGGAACGGCGACGGATGGTCTCGAAGTCGGTGGCGCCGTGCTCGCTGGCGTCGTTGATCGACCGCACCACCACTGCCTTGGCGTCTTCGAGCAGGTCCTCGGCCTCGGGCGCGTAGATCCAGCCACGGGTGACGATCTCGGGGCCGGTGAGCACTTCGCCGGTGCGCGAGTCGACGGTGACCACCACCACGACCACACCCTCTTCGGCCAACGCCCGCCGGTCGCGCAGCACGCTGCCGCCCACGTCGCCGACGATGCCGTCCACGTACGTGTAGCCCGACGGCACGGCGCGCCGTTCCACGTCGACACCGTCGGGACCGAGCACGATGGCGTCGCCGTCCTCGCACACGAGCACTTTCTCGGGCGCGACGCCGACCGCTTCGGCGAGTCGTGCGTGGTGCACGAGCTGGCGGTACTCGCCGTGCACGGGCATGAAGAACTCCGGCGACAGCAGCGAGAGCAAGAACTTGAGCTCCTCGCGCGACGCGTGGCCCGACACGTGCACACCGGACGTGGTGCCATACACCACGTCGGCGCCGGCCCGGTGCAGCGCGTCGATCACGCCGTACACGTTCGTCTCGTTGCCGGGGATGGCGTGCGACGACAGCACCACGAGGTCGTCGCCCGACACCTTCACGAACTTGCTGTCGTGCGCGGCCATCAACGACAGCGCGCTCATCGGTTCGCCCTGCGACCCGGTGCAGATCACGCACACCTCGTGCGAGGCATAGCGCTCGATCTCTTCGATGTCGACCACCGAGGAGACGGACACGTCGAGCACACCGAGTTCGCGCGCACGCGCCACGTTGTGTTGCATCGAGCGGCCGAGGAACGCCACCTTGCGGCCCGCGCCGATAGCCGCGTTCGCCACCTGCTCGATGCGATGGATGTGGCTCGCGAAGCACGCCACGATCACGCGCTGGTCGGAATGGTCGCGGAACAAGTCGCGCATTACCTGGCCGACGGTGCTCTCCGACGGCGTGAACCCGGGACGCTCCGCGTTCGTGGAATCCGACAGGAGCATCCGCACGCCGCCTTCGAGCGACGCGATCGCGCCGAGCGCGGCGAGGTCGATGTGCCGGCCGTCGACCGGCGTGAGGTCGATCTTGAAGTCGCCGGAGTGCACGATCGTGCCGGCGGGCGTGAAGAACGCAGTGGCGAAGCCGTGCGGCACCGAGTGCGTCACTGGAATGAACTGGCAGTCGAACGGTCCGATGCGGCGACGTTCACCATCGTGCACCGCGACGAGTTCAGTGCGCGCGAGCAGGCCAGCTTCCTCGATGCGGCGGCTGGCGAACGCGAGCGACAGCGGTGAACCGAAGATCGGCACCGAGATGTGCTCGAGCAGGTACGGCAGGCCGCCCGCGTGATCTTCGTGAGCGTGGGTGAGCACCACACCCTCGACGCGATCGCCGTTCTCGATCAGGTACGAGAAGTCGGGCAACACAATGTCGACGCCGGGCATGTCGGCGTCGGGGAACATCAACCCGCAGTCGACGACGAGGATGCGGTCGTCGTGCTCCAGGCAGAAGCAGTTGCGGCCGATCTCGCCCACACCGCCGAGCAAGGTGATGCGCACGTTGCCCGAGGTCATGACGGAGGCGAACCTACTCCCTGTCGCGGGGTCGCAGCACCAGCGTGATGCCCGATCGCAGCCCCGGCGGCAAGCCCCGATCGAGGGCGTTCTGTGCCGAGTGGCGCAGCCGGCGCGCCGTGCCGCCCGTTCCGGCCGAGAACCGGTAGTCGAAGTACGCGTGCCGGGTCGCCTGCACCACATCGAGCCCAGCGGCGCTCGCGAACGCGCGGAGCTCGGCGTAGGTGCACTCGCGCACGTGGCGGGCTCCGCTGCGGTCGGGGTCGAGCGCGTCGTAGGGCTGGCGGCCCATGAGCAACTTCACTCGCCGATCGAGCGCGGCGGCGTTCGGAGTTTGCACCACGAGCACGCCGCGCGCGGTGAGGTGCGCGGCGAGCCACGCGAGCAGATGCTGCGGCGCGACCAGCAGATGCTCGAGCACTTCGCAGCACAACACTGCGTCGTAGTGACCGAACTCGGTAGGTCCGCTGTCGTCGGGAAGCTGGTTGAGGTCGAACTCGAAATGCGCGCCGCCAGTGCGGTTCGCACCGATGTCCTCGTGGCCGATGCTGTCGACACCGTGGTGGTACTGCTCGGCAACGAGTGCAGTGAGCGTCGACGGGCCCACGTCGAGGATCGTTGTGGCGTGCGGCGCGTACTCGCGGAGGAGTTCGAGCACGAGCGCGTACCGGCGCGAGTGGAACCCGACGTAGTCGTCACCCGGAAAGCGCGCAACGATCTCCTCGGCATTCACAGAGCGCCAGTCTGTCCCACCGTTTGTGCAGTTCCGGCGCCCAAGCACCGGAACCGCTCAAACGGGGAAAACGTCACGGGAGGCTGACGAGTTCGAGGTTGCCGTCGGTGGTGTTGGAGCCGAGGATCGCGCGCGACTCGTCGCCACCGCTCGTGAGCAGGTCGTCGGCAATCGGTCCGTTGACGTTGAACGCCACGGAGTCGGGCATCACCCAACGGATGAACCCGCTCTCGCTCCACGCTGCCACCTGGAACGGCGGGCACCCGGCGCTCGCGAGCTCCACGAGGATGGCGCGGTGTGAGAAGTCGACCCCGCGCACCGCGGTGGCGCCGGCAAGCCACGAGCTCGCGCCATGCGGTCCGAGGAACATCACCTCGCTCCCACGGCCCGGGCAATCTGCGGGGTTCGGTGTGTGCGCGCCCACGACGAACAGCGCGCCGTCGGCCGTGCTGTTGCCGCCGACACCGCTCGCGGCGATCGGCGGCGACGACACCGAGCCGAGGACTGTGCCACTGACAATGTCGACGTCGACACCCGATTCGAGATCCGTGGTGCTCGCGCCGAACGAGAACGGCGAGTCGGACGACGGACACGCCACGTCGGTCTTCCACGCGATCGTGCCCGACGGGTTGAGCCCGACGAGGTTGTCGTTCGTGTCGCAGAGCGCGACGTAGCCACCGAAACTGAAACGCCACACGGTCGTGTGATCGGCTCGGTTGAACACGAGCTGCTTGGTTGTCAGGCTGAACTCTTCGACTCCGCCAGGCGACCCGTCGCGAGCGACCATCAAGCGATCGCCGGAGAGCGCGCAGGGCGTCGTTGCCGCGGTCGCGGCCACTGGCGTGCGCCAGAGGACCGCGCCCGTGCGCGCGTCCATCACCGTCAAGTGGGCCGTGCTCCCCCCGGGCGGCACGGCCCACACCACCATGTCGTTCTGGTCGTCGGAGAAGCAAGCATTGTTCACGGTGTACTGCGCGAGGACTGAACCGTCACCGAGGTTGTACACGAACGTCCGCCCGGCCACGTTGTCGCAATGCACGAGCGCGACGTTGCTCTGGCGCACGAGTTGCCCGCGACACGCCAGCGCGACCGACCAATCCGCCAAACCCGTGGTGCGGTCGTATGCGGTGAGCTTGCCGTCGGTCGTCTCCACGAACGCTTGGGCCTGGTCGAGGGCGAGCCCGACTACGTCGCGCGCGGGCACATTGTTCTCCCAGCGCAGTTGCGGATCACTGCTGCGCGGCGTCGGAATGTGGCGCTCGGCGTCCGACCAGAATGCGTCGGGTGCAGCGCCGGGTGCGTACCAGAACACGTCGTCGTGCCCGTCACCGTTGAAATCACCGGAGAACGGCATGTACGACGTCCCGTTGATCTCGGTCGCGACGCGACTCTGCGGGATGCCCGATGCGCCGCCGTACCAGATCGTGTCGGGCGTTGCGCCCGGGCCGTAGAAGAAAAGGTCGTCGTAGCCGTCGTGGTTCGCGTCGAGCACGAACGCGACGGTGTTCGGTGGTGCGCCCGTGGCCACTCGGAAGGTGAATGTGCCGTCGGAGTTGGCCATTCCGATGTAATCCGAACCGCCCTTGATTGCAGTGAGCAACAGATCGTCGCGGCCGTCGCCGTTGAAGTCGCCGACCGTGATCTTGAACGAGCCAACGATCTCGACCCCGTGCTGGGTGAAACCACCGTGGCCGTTGCTCAGCCATTCGACGTCGTGCGGGAACCCCGGCGCGTCCCAGAGGATGTCGTCGTGGCCGTCGCCGTTGAAGTCGCCCGCCACTCCGGTGAGCGCAGGTCCAGGCCCCTGGAACGACCGCTCGGTGAACGATCCGTCGGCGTTGCCGAGCCAGAGTGGGTCGGGGTTGCCCTGGCGATACCACACGATGTCGGAACGCCCGTCGCCGTTGACGTCGAGCACTACGGGCGAGTACTTGAACCAGATCGTCTCGTGCACGACCGTGAAGTTTCCGCTCACGTCTCCGAACCACACCGACGAGGCATTGCGGCCCGGCGCGTACCAGAAGATGTCGTCGTGACCGTCGCCGTTGAAGTCGCCGACCAACGGCGTGTATTTGCCGTAGATGTTCGTGCCCGCGTGCACGGTGGTGCTCGCGTGCGCCACCGGGGACGCGGCCTTGGCCTCGGCGACCCGGTGGCGGAGGTGCGTGGCGGTCGCGCCGGCGCCCGACACACCAAGCGGTCCGAGCACCGCAATCGCGGCGATCGCGGCGGTAAGTCGTCGTAGTCCCACTACTCGCATGTTGCTACGACCGGGACGGCCACGCAACCACCTCGATCCGGGAAATCGACGCGGGCTACGGCGGTGCTGGCAGGGTGTCGTGGGCCACGTCGAACCATACGTGGTCGGGCAACGGCCCGGGGCCGTACCAGAAGATGTCGTCGTAGCCATCGCCGTCGAAGTCGCCCGACACCGGCCGGTAGATGCCGTCGATCGACGTGATGCGCTTGGTCGCCGGCAAGCCCGACGTGCCTGAGTACCACACCCAGTCGGCACCGTGGCCGGGCTGGTACACGAAGACGTCGTCGCGCCGGTCGTGATTCGCGTCGACCGCGAACGTGAGCGAATGCGTGATCGCGGCCTTGATCGCGTGCCCCACCAGCGTGCCGTTCGCCGCGGCGAGGTCGAGGTAGTTCGGCTCGTTCGGCACCACGCTCGTGAAGAACACGTCGTCGCGATGGTCGCCGTTGTAGTCGCCCACCGCGAGCCGGTAGTCGCCGTTGATCGTGAGCGAGTGCGACGTGAACTGCCCGTTGCCCTTGCCGAGCCACATGAAGTCGTGGGCCGTTCCGGGCGCGTACCACAGGATGTCGTCGTGACCGTCGCCGTTGAAGTCGCCGGCGGCGGGCAGATACTTACCGCCCATCGAGAAGCGTCGCACGGTGAACGTGTGGTTGGCGTTGCCGAGCCACACCCAGTCGGCCTGCGCGCCAGGCCCGTACCAGAGGATGTCGGAGCGGCCGTCGCCGTTGAAGTCGAACACCACCGGGCGGTAATTGCCGAGCACTTGCAGGTTGATCACCGTGAAGTGGCGGTCGGTGCGGCCGTACCAGATCGAGTCGCCCGCTTTGCCGGGCGCGTACCAGAACACGTCGGAGTGGTGGTCGCCGTCGAAGTCGCCGACGAGTGGGATGTAGTTGCCGCCCACGCCGTGCCACACGAAGTGCGCCTCGGGTTGCGCGCTGCGTGCCACTGCACCGGGCACGGCGGTGCCGATCGTTGCGACGATGGCGAACACGCTCGCGACGACTCCGATTGCGACGGTCCGCCTGCCAGCCAAGGCGGCGGAATCTACGGGACGCGGTGCTCGCGATGCGCCTCGTGACGCGTCAGGGCAGATCGACGAGCTCGAGGGTGTGATCGGACGCGTTGATGCCGATCACGGCGCTCGACTCGATGCCGCCGTTCGTGGCCATGTCGTTGCCCGTCGGTTGCGACAGATCGGGTGTCACGTCAGCCGGCATGGTCCAACGAATCACGCCGGTATCGTCCCACGCTTCGACAGTGGGTGGCGTGCACGTGGTTGCGGCGCGCTGCACTGCGACGGCACGCAGCGAGAAGTCGAAGTTGGTGATTGGCGCGGCGGCCGTGAGCCACGGGCTCACGCCATAAGGCCCGAGGAACATCAGCTCGCTGCCCGGACCCGGGCATATTCCGTCAGACGGCTGATGCGCGCTGCCGTACGTGATCGCGCCCCGGCGCGTACCAGAAGATGTCGTCGAACCCGTCGCCGTTGAAGTCACCGACGATGGGCGTGTAGTTGCTGCCGTACACGTTGAATTCGGGATGTGCGTCCGCGGCGCGCCGCGCGGTTGTCGCGTGCGCCGTCGTCGCGTGCGCGGGTCCGTCGATTGCGAACGTTGCGCACATCGCGAGCGCGGCGACGACTGCGGTTGTCCGGCACAGCTTCATGGCAGGCTCACCAACTCGATTCCATTTGCGTCGACGCCGACCAGCACACTTGCCTCCTGGCCGCCGTTCGTCTCGATGTCGGTTCCGACGAGTCCGTCGGCACCGGTCTCCCACTGTTGTGGAAGCACCCAGCGCACCGTTCCATCCTGGTTGTATGCCTCGATTTGCGGCCTCGTGCACGGATCGTTCGCGTTCCCTGCGAACACCGTGATCGCGGTGTGAGAGAAGTCGATCGGCACCACCGATGCGTCATCGAGCAGCGGACTCACACCGTGCGGCCCCGCAAAGGCGACGTCAGAGTCGTACAAGCACTGACCCACCCTCACCGCGGTTACCGCGTATCGCCACGAGAACATCGCACCATCGGTGGATTCCCGCTCCACCGCGCCATACACGTGACTCGCCGGGATTGACTGCCTCCCGAGGAGCGCTCCCGTGGCGATGTCGACGTCGAATCCACTGCTCACCGCGTTCGTACCAAAGTCGACGTGCACCAACTTCGGCGCGACGCACGGAATGTCTCGCGACCATGCCGTGGCGCCTGACGGGGCGAGGCCCCAATCGCGACCGGCATCGCTGCACATCGCGACGGTGCCTTCGTCGCCGAAGCGAATCGGGTGTGACGCGTCGTGATCGAACACCAACCGGCCCGCGATGAAGTCGTACTCGACGACGCCGGGTTCCGAGACGTGCGCGACCATGAGGCGCGTGCCCGACAGCGCGCACGGCGCAACTTTGGCGACTGGGCTCTGCCAAATCATTGCCCCGGTACGGGCGGCGACCACCGTGAGATGGCCGTTGAGATAGCGCGCGTCGTAGTAGGAATTGTTCGACCGACACGTCGCGCCCGGCTGGTCGTACACCGGTGCGCCCGTCGTTGCGGTGAACACGTAGGTGTGCGGCGTCGTCGAGTCCTTGGCGCACGTCACCCTCAGGATTTCGAGCTGGCGCTGCAACTGCGCGTCGTTGCAGTGCGCGCCGACCGACCGCGACCACTCCGGGATCCCGGTGCTGCGGCTGTACGCCGTGAGCGATCCGTCGATGAACAACGCATAAACCGCGCTCTTGTCTGCGATGGGTGGCGCCGACGGAAACTTGCCGGGACCGTATGGGACCTCCCACCGCTGCAACGGTCCACTGCCCTGCATCGCAGGGATCTGATGCGCAACGTCGAACCAGATCGAGTCGGGTGCGCTCCCTGGCCCGTACCAGAAGATGTCGTCGTGCCCATCGCCGTTGAAGTCGCCGACCAACGGGATGTAGTTGGTCCCGCTGATCGACGTCGTGTTCAGGCTGAACGCGGGACCACTGGTGGGCGGCGTGTCCGGGATCGAGTAGCCGACTTGGTCCTCGAGATTGCCGGGACCGTAGAAGAACGCATCTTCACGCCCGTCGCGGTTGGCGTCGATCGCGAACGGCACGCCGCCGGGCACGGTCCCGCCGATCTCCGCGTCGTGGAAGCTGCCATCGCTCTTGAGCGCGTCGGCGACGATGGTGTCGGCGCCGGGCCAAGTGCCGTCGAGAAGGATCTGGTCGCGACCAATGTGCTCGAAGTCGCCAACCGCAACGTTGTAGCCACCCTTGATCGACACACCGCGCCACGTGAACGTGCCGTCGCCGCGGCCGAACCACATGTAGTCGTTCCCGCCCGACGGCGAGTACCAGAGGATGTCGGGGTGGCCGTCACCGTTGAAGTCGAGCGCGTACGGCTGGAGATCGGCATTGCCAGCCGAGCTGAACTCGCGCGAGGTGAACGTGCGATTGGCGTTGCCGAGCCAGATTCGATCGGGCAAATCGGGAGGCCCGTGCCAGAGAATGTCCGAGCGGCCGTCACCGTTGATGTCGAGCACCACCGGGTGGTAACTGCCGGTGATGCTCTCGGTCACCGAAGTGAAGTCGCCGTTCGCACCACCGAACCAGATCGACGAGCGTTTGAGGCCCGGGTGGTACCAGAAGATGTCGGAGTACCCGTCCCCGTCGAAGTCGCGCACGAACGGGGTGTACTTCCCGGAGATGCCCCAGCCCGGAGCCGTACCGACGATGCGCGACACCGCCGGTACGGGCGTGTGGTTGTGCGACGTTGTCGCGTCGGCGGCGCGCGCCGGTCCGACGATTCCAATCGTTCCGAAGAGCGCCGCGGCGACGGCAACCGCCGTCGCCGTTCGTAGTCCCACGCAGCCATGCTCCTACGCCGCGACGCGCGGCGCAAGGATCACGTGGTCATTCGATTACGCGACGTCGCGGTCCTTCGACACCTCGTCGAGGTTCTCGTATTCGGCACCGGTGTCGACCCAGTCCTCGAACTGGATCACGCCGAGCTCGGTGAACTTGTGGCGCAGCCAGCCGTCGCCCGCGTCGAGCAGGCCGAGCTTCTTGCAGTTCGGCACGATCTTCGAGAACAGCAGCGACTGGAACATCACGCGGCTGTCGTCCATCATCACGAGCTCGAGCGCGTCCTTCACGTTCACGCCCATGCGGTCCCACACTTCCTGCTGCAGGAAGCGGTCGCGCATGCGCACTGCGGCCTCGAAGGTGAACTCCTGGCGCTCACGAATCTCGGCTCCGGTGAGCTGCGTGTAGAACTCCTGCAGCGAGAGCACACCGAAGGCAACGTGGCGCGCCTCGTCGCTCATCACGTAGCGGAGCAGCTTCTTCAACAGCGGCTCGGTGGTCATCTGGTGCATGAAACCGAACGCCGCGAGCGCGAGGCCCTCCACCATGATCTGCATGCCGAGGTAGGTCATGTCCCAGCGCGAGTCGCTGATGATGTCGTCGAGGAGCATGCGCAGGTGCGCGTTGACGGGATAGCCGCCTTCGAGCTTCTCGTCGAGGTAACGCGAGAACACTTCCACGTGTCGAGCCTCGTCCATCACCTGCGTGGCCGCGTAGTACTTGGCGTCGATCCACGGCACCGTCTCCACAATGCGACCGGTGCAGATCAATGCACCCTGCTCACCGTGCAGGAACTGGCTCATCGTCCAGCGGTTGCCCTCGATGCCGAGCTCGAGCCACTTCTTCTCGTCCCACTTGGCGAACACCGTGCCGGCGAGGTCGACGTCACCGAAGAACATCTCGCCGTTGGCGGCCTGGTTGTTCATCACCACCTGCTCGATGTCGACCGGCGTCGACCAGTCGAGGTCGGTGGACGCGTTCCACTGCGACGTCTTGGCCTTCTCGTAGAGCTTGCTGAGCGCGGGCCGGCTGCGCTCGTAGTCCCACGTGAAGATCGAGTCGACCTTGGCGTCGACCGTGTGGTCCTTGGCGTCGACATCGGTGTTGCTGACCGCGAGGATCGCCTCGAGGTCGTTGATGTCGTCGCGCCCGATGAGCGAGGCGATGTCGGTGGAATCGGTGGTGTCGCGAGTGTCGGTCATGACAACTATCCCTTTCGGGTTGAGATCGATGTGAGCCCGGGCACGACGAAGTCGGCCACGAGCGCGCGAACTGCGTCTGGGTCGGCGAGGCAGGTAGGTGCACCGTCGGCGCAATCGAGCGAGACGATGTATGCGGTCACGAGGCGCGCGAGCCATTCACCCGCGCGCGCCGCTGCGGGCGCGTCGAGCCAGGGGTGGAGCAGCTCCACGGCGATGGCCGCGGCGGCGTCGAAGGCCTGGTTGGCGCGGTCGAGCGCGAGGAACGGCATCACCGTTTCCGGCTCGTGTTCGAGCACGAAGCGCAACGCCTCGACCGACTCGAGGTGCTCCACCGCGGCACCCGCGGCCGCCACAAGTGCGTCGGCCGCGGAGTCGGTGCCCGCCACCGCGGCGCGCACCACATCGGCGAGCCGCCCGGCCTCGCGGGCAACGAGTGCGAGGAGCAGCGGCCTGCGGCCGGAGAAGTAGCGATAGACGGTGGCCCGGCTGAGCCCGGCCTCTTTGGCCACGTCGTCGAAGGTGGTCTTGGCCAGACCGACCCGGCCGATGCATGCGAGCGCCCCGTCGAGGATGCGGTCGGCCACCGGGCTCTCGCCCGAGGTGCGCGCCAGTACGGACAACGTGTCCACAATGAGACAACTACTCGCTGAGTGTCTCAATGTCAATGCGTCGCACGTCACACCAGTGCTCGCGCCCGCGAGCACCGACCGCCCCGTGGTCCCACAGACAGTGGACTAGTGCACCGTTTGTGGGACCACGGCGGCACTGCCGGGGGTCAGGCGACGATGCCGCCGAGGAGCTCGGTGCGCACGAGGTCGGCCAGCTCGGCCGGGTCGTCGTAGTTCCAGCGGCCGGGCGAGCCGATGAGCGACAGCACCATGCGGGCGAGGTAGTCGGCGGACCGGGCCACGTCCACGCCGTCGCGCAGCCTGCCCGCGGCCCCCTCGCGCTCGAGGTACGGATAGAGGAACGCGGCGATGAACGGCACCGCGCGCGCCGACTCGGTGGTGAGCAGGCCGAGCAGCCGCTCGGGCTCGGTCTCGAGGATCTTCTGCAACAGCTCGTGCGACTCCAACGAATGCCGGGCGAAGCGCAGGCCCTCGGCCACGAGGCTGTTCAGGTCGGGCTGGTCGCGCACGTGGTCGCCGAGGCGCGTGAGGAAGTTCGCGATCTCCCATCCCACCGTGTCGCGCACCAGCTCGTCGCGCCCGCCGGGGAAGTAGCGGTAGATGGTGGCGCGCGACACGCCACTCTCCTTCACCACGTCCTCGATCGTGGTCTTGCCCAGCCCGTAGCGCGACACGCAGGTGTACGTGGCGCCGAGCAGGCGCTCGCGCATCGACAGCGGATCGGCAGTGGTCGGCGGCCCCGTCACCTCGCCATTATCGCCACTACCGTTGCCGCTCGTGAGCACCGCGGCGCAGCACGACGACTGGGCGGCTCGCGACGCGGCGGTGGTGTGGCACGGCTTCACGCAGATGTCGACGTACGCCGAGAACCGGCCGGTGATCGTCGACCGGGCCGATGGCCACGAGGTGATCGACGTCGACGGGCGCCGATATCTCGATGCCATCTCCTCGCTGTGGGTGACCACCTTGGGCCACCACGTGCCCGAGCTCGACGATGCCGTGCGCGAGCAACTCGAGCGCGGGGCGCACACCACGATGCTCGGCAACGGCAACCGCGTGGTGATCGAGCTGTCGGAACGGCTCGCGCCGCTCGTGCCGGTGGACGAGCCGCACTTCCTCTACGCGTCGGACGGCGCGGCGGCAGTGGAACAGGCACTCAAGATCGCGTTCCAGTACTGGGTGAACAAGGGTGAGCCCCGCCGCACCTTCCTCGCGTTCGGGGGCGCCTATCACGGCGACACGCTCGGTGCGCTCTCGGTGGGCGACCGCGGTTTCGGCACCGACATCTTCGATCCGCTCACGTTTCCAGTGGTGCGCGCGCCGGCGTTCACCGATCCGAAGTGCATCGACGTGGCGTGCGACCTTGTAGCCCGGCATCACGCCGAGCTCGCCGCGGTGATCGTGGAACCGAGCGTGCAGGGCGCAGCCGGAATGTCTATGGCCGAACCGCACGACTTCGCCAAGCTGCAGCAGGCTTGCGTGGAGCACGACGTGTTGCTCATCTGCGACGAGGTGGCCACCGGCTTCGGGCGCACCGGCACACTGTTCGCGTCGCAAGATTGCGGCATCCGCCCCGACTTGATGTGCCTCGGCAAGGGTCTCACCGCCGGCTACCTGCCGATGTCGGCCACGGTCGCGAGTGGTCGCGTGTTCTCGGAATTCCTCGGCGACGACCTCGGGCCGCGCACGCTGTATCACGGGCACAGCTACAGCGGGAACGCGCTGGCGGCCGCGGTGGCGTTGCGTCATCTCGACCTGATCGAGGCCTACGACGTGCTCGCCAACGTGCACGAGCGTTCTGAGGAGCTGCACGGACTGCTCGCCGATCGCGTCGCGCCGCATCCCGCAGTGAAAGAAGTGCGGCTGCGCGGCCTCATGGGCGGCGTCGAGCTCGCACCGCCGCGCGACGGCATGCGTTGGGGCCGGCGCGTGTGCGCGGCCACCGTGGATCGGGGCGTGTTGCTGCGCCCGCTCGGCGACGTGGTGGTGCTGATGCCACCGCTCACGATCACCTCACAAGAGCTCACCCAGATCGTGGAAGCGCTGTGCGAAGCGATCCAGGAAGTCTGCACGTGAGCGGCGGCCGCGACGGGTCGTGGTCGGAGTGGGCCGACGCGACTGCGCGCCGCCTGCACGACGCCGAACGCTGGCGCACGCCGCGCCCGTTCCACGGTGACGGAGTGACCGGCACCTACGAAGGTCGCGACGGCATCGTGTCGTTCGCGTCGAACGACTACCTCGGGCTCACGCGCCATCCCGAGGTGATCGCCGCCGCGCATGCCGCCCTCGACCGCGACGGCGCGGGCAGCGGCTCGGCCCGTCTGATTGTGGGCGCACGCGCCGTGCATACCGAGCTCGAGCACGAGCTCGCGGCGTGGAAGCACGAGGAATCTGCAGTGGTGTTCCCCACCGGGTTCGCCGCGAACATCGGCACGCTCGCTGCGTTCGGCGCGCGGGGCACGCTCGTGTGCTCCGACGAGCTCAACCACGCGTCGATCATCGACGGCTGCCGGCTCTCGCGCTCCGACGTGGCCGTGTACCACCATCGCGATCTCGACGAGCTGGCGAAGCTGCTGCACGAGCGCGCCGGCACGACCACGAGCGGGCGCGCCATCGTGGTGAGTGACACGGTGTTCTCGATGGACGGCGACCTCGCCGACATCGCGGCGCTGGTAGCCCTGTGTGCCGAGTACCGCGCCATGCTCGTGCTCGACGAAGCCCACTCGGTGCTCGGCCCGCACCCCGACGTCGACGCACTTGCGCAGATCCCGCACGTGCGCGTGGGCACGCTCTCGAAGACGCTCGGCGCGCTCGGTGGTTTCGTGGCCGGGCCCCGCCGCTACACCGACCTGCTCGTGAACCTCGCGCGCTCCTACATCTTCACCACCGCGCCCACGCCGGCCGACACTGCCGCCGCGCTCGCTGCGCTGCGCGTGCTCCGCTCCCCCGCTGGCGACGCGTTGGTCGCCAAGCTCGCAGCGAACGTGGCCCGTCTCGCACCAACCGCGCAATCACCGATCATCCCCGTGATGTGCGGCAGCGATCGCGCGGCGCTCGATGCCGCCGCCCAGCTGCTCGATCGCGGTTTCCTCGTGCCCGCCATCCGACCTCCCACCGTTCCGCCCGGCACCGCGCGCCTGCGCATCGCGTGCAGCGCCGCACACACCACCGAACATGTCGACGCACTCGCCGCCGCGCTCGCCGACACGGGCCTCGAGGTGCACCAGCCGTGCTGATCGTGGTCACTGGAACAGGTACCGACGTGGGCAAGACGTACGTGACCGCAGCAACCATCGAGGCACTGCGCGGCGCGAGCGCGCAGGTGCAGGCGTGGAAGCCGGTGCAGAGCTACACGCGCGACGAGCTGGGCAACACCGACGCCGAGGTGCTCGCGCGCGCGTCGGGCCAGTCGCCCTACGACGTATGTGCGCGGCACCGCTGGCTTGCGCTCGCGATGGCGCCGCCGATCGCCAACGCCGCGCTCGACGGTCCCCCATTCACGATCGAGACGCTGGCGAAGGAATACCGGCCCGAGCCCACGTGCGACTTCGTGTTCGTGGAAGGCGCGGGTGGTGTGCGCTCACCGATCGCCGACGACGGCGACACGCTCGCACTCTGCGAGGCGCTCGACCCCGACGCAGTTGTGGTGGTGGCACACTCGCGCCTGGGCACCATCAACGACACGCGCCTCACGGTCGGCGCGCTGGCGCGCTGGCCCGTGGTGGTGGTGCTGAATCGTTACGACGAGTCAGATCACGTGCAGCGAGCGAACCTGCTTTGGCTGCGCGCGCGTGATGGCTTCGACGTGGTGCTCGACGGCGCGGAGCTCGCCCTCACGCTCACACGCCGAGCAGCGGATCGAGCCCGATCGTGAGGCCGGGCCGGTTCGCCACCTCGCGCACCGCGAGGAGCACACCCGGCATATAGGCGTCGCGGTCGAAGCTGTCGTGGCGGATCGTGAGGGTCTGCCCGGCGGTGCCGAGCACCACTTCCTGGTGCGCGAACACGCCGCGCAGCCGCACCGCGTGCACGGGGATGCCGTCGACCGTGCCACCACGCGCGCCGGCGACGGTTTCGGTTTCGGTGGGGTCAGGCGTCCAACTGTCACTCGCCGCCGCCATGCGCTGCGCGGTGCGCACCGCGGTACCTGACGGCGCGTCGATCTTGCGGTCGTGGTGGAGTTCGATGATCTCGCCCGACTCGAACCACGGCGCGGCCATCTCGGCGAAGCGCATCATCAGCACCGCGCCGATCGTGAAGTTGGGCGCGATCACGGCGTTGGCGGTGCTCGCCCCGAACAGCCGCCCGTACTCCTCGAGGTCGTCGGTGGTGAATCCCGTGGTGCCGATCACCGCGTGAATGCCGCGCTCGGCGTACTGCGGCACGTTCTTGCGGGCCGCGGCGAGCACGGTGAAATCGACCACGACCTCGGCCGAGGCCGCGGCAAGCGCCGCCACCGCAGGCGCGATCTCGATGGCCGTGCCCTCGACCGGCTCGCCCGCGTGGTCGGGGTCGACGGCGGCCACGAGCTCGAGGTCGGACGCGCCGAGCACGGCCCGGCACACGGTCTGTCCCATGCGCCCACCGGCTCCAACCACCCCGACCTTCAGCATCGCCGCCGGACTGTAACGGCCACCGCGACGGGCGTCGTGAAGCGTCGAATAGCGACGCCCCACGACGCCCCTGTGACCAGGATCACTGGCGCGTCGGGTCGGCGGGCGATACGTGACGCCACATGGGTCACGTTGGCCCCTCGCGCCCTTTCTGTGACGCCGCGGTCATGGTTTGTTACGGCGGCCCGCCGCGACAGCCACGCGACGGGCATGGAGGACAACGCCATGCTGCGCCGATCAGTCTCGGCCGCTCTCACGCTCGGTCTCGCCGGCCTCGGCCTGACCGCCGCGATCACGCTCCCCGCCCACGCCGGGAGCCCGACCGTGCACAAAGGCCTCACGAGCGTCGACGCCGCACCGTCGTGCTGGGCGATCAAGCAGAGCTTCCCGTCGAGCGCCAGTGGTCTCTACTGGTTGCAGACCGCGCAGCTCGTGGCGCCCCAACCCTTCTACTGCGACATGACGACCGACGGCGGCGGATGGGTGCTCGTGGGCCGCGGCCGCACCGGATGGAAGTGGCAGGAGGTGGGCCAGGGCACCGCGGCCGCACTCCGCACCACGATCACCGGACCCAACGCGTTCGCACCGTCGACGCTCTCGGCGCAGGTGGTGGAAGGTCTGCTCGGCGGCAGCCGGCCCGACGCGCTCACCGACGGCGTACGCGTGGTGCGGGCCACGAACATCACCGGCACCACCACGCAGGAGGTGCGCTGGCACCTCACCAACACCACCCAATGGTCGTGGGAGTTCGCCGGCGGCGAGCCCCTCGCCTCGCTCACCTATGGCGCGCAGAGCGCGACGAGCGCGGGCTACGCGTCGACCACGTCGAGCAGCGGCTTCGACAACGGCTGGAACCGCGCCATGCTCGACACCGGCAGCCCGAACTACAAGCAGACCACCGGCTTCGCCTACGGCACACAGATCGCCGGCAACGCGAGCGCAACGTCGTACCTCGCACCCGGAGTGAACGGCAGCGGCGCGGTCCCCTTCACACAGGTGTGGGTGCGCCCGAAGCTCGACGACTCGCAGGCTGGCTTCGCAACCGTGCCCGACGCCGGCACTACCGCGCAGACACTCTCGTGGTTGCCGCAGAACGCACCGCAGACCTTCCATTGGGGTGTGGTCGGCGTGCAGAAGGTTGCCGACCCCGACCCCGACAACGACGCCCCGGCCCACACGCTCGTGCAGGTGGGCAATGAGATGTTCGTGGGCGGCAAGTTTGCAGCCGTGCAGAACGGCGCCGGCGGCACGCAGTACAACCAGCCGTGGCTCGCGGCGTTCGACGTGCAGACCGGCAACTGGATCTCCACGTTCCGACCGAAGCTCGACGGCGAGGTGTTCGATCTCGCCGCGGCACCGAACGGCGACCTCATCGTGGCCGGCGACTTCACCAACGTGAACGGCGCCGCGCACACGTCCGGTCTCGCCGAGCTCGACCCCACCACCGGTCAAGTGGTGCCGAGCTTCACCGCCTACGTCACCAGCCCACGGTTCGGCGCCACCCGTCCCTACGTGCGCTCCCTCGCCGTGTCGGGCAACTGGCTCTACGTGGGCGGCGGCTTCAACCGGCTCATCGGCGGACCGACGCTCTTCACCGTGGTGCCCGAAGGCCTCGGCCGGGTGCGCCTCAGCGACGGCACACCTGACCGCACGTGGAAGGTTGCCACCGACCTTCCCGTGGTCGACATCTATCCCTCGCAAGACGGCACGCGTGTGTACGCCGCCGGCTTCTTCCACAACGTCGACAACACGCCAGGCATCGACGGTGTGGCGGTGCTCGACGCAACGTCGGGTGCACTCGTTCCCGGCATGAACCGCCCGCAGTTCGACCAGGGCAACCAACACCGTTGGTACCAGTACACGATCTTCGAGGACGGCAACGACGTGTACATCGGAGGCGGCAAGCACGAGCTGCAGGAGTACACGCGCAGCTCGTTCTCGTGGGTCACCGGGCACGTGGAGCAGTGGCACGGCGACTTCCAGGTTGCGCACGTGTACAACGGCGTGATCATCGCCGGCTGTCACTGCGACGTGTACGACTACTCGAGCACCGACTCCTACCCGACGCCCACGAACTACACGCAGGTGGCGCCGGCGAGCTGGCTGATGGCGTTCTCGCCGAACGGGCTCACGAACCTCACCGACTTCGCGCCGCAGATCGGCATGTCGTCGGCGGGCGAGGGAATCTGGGGCACCACGCTCGACAGCTACGGATGCGTGTGGGCGGCCGGCGACATCGTGCGCGGCGCGGGCAACAGCTGGCTCGGCGGTTTCGCTCGCTTCTGCTCTCGTGACACCAGTGCGCCGACCACGCCCAAGAACGTGCAGGCGGTGGGCACCACGCTTTCGTGGGGCGCTTCCACCGACAACTCGGGGGCACCGCAGTACGAGGTGATCCGCAACGACCGCGTGATCGCCACCACCACCCAGACGAGCTACGTGGTGCCGGGCACGGGTCGTTACTTCGTGCGGGCGATCGACGCCACCGGGAACCGCTCGGCGTCCACGATCGTGACCAATATCTAGATCCGTCTCCGTCCCGCCCCGGGACGCCCAGATTTACCGTGCACCGATCGCGCCGGGCCCACCACGGTCCGGCGCGATCCGCGTCTCGAACCCCTATCCGGCGGCCTCTGTTTGCGGCCATGGCCACGCTGCGTCACAATTTGACTTCGGGCAGCAATGTGGAGGCACACGTGAGACAGGGCGGACGGCGGAACGACCGCGGCCATGGCGTGGCGATCCGCCGGCGCCGGCGCGCCGCGGTGAGCGCCGTCGTGGTCGTGCTCTCGGGATCGGCCATCGTGGGCCGCGGCGTCGCGGCCTCGGGGCAGCCCGCAAGCCACACGACCGCGAACAATTCCACGCCCGCCCGCTACTCGATTGCCGCGACGAACGCCGGCACCGCCGACGACCAACTCATGCTCGAGCACGCGGTGCAAGACGCCAACCTCGCCAACGTGAAGGTCACGCCCGAAGCCAAGCCCGTGAAGGTGCGCGACACGTCGCCCGCGAGCATCGGATCGTGGGCCACGCCGATCAAGGACACGACCGGCGTGATCGGGATCACTTCGGTGGTGCTCGACACCGGCAAGGTGCTGCTGTTCGGGCCCCATGAAGTCGCGTCCGACCCCGGCGACGCGTACCCGTTCGAAGTGCAGACGATGGCCGAGGTGTGGGACCCGAAGACGGGCAAGGGTGTGCGCGACGATCCGCCCGAAGACGACAACATCTTCTGTGGCGCCGCGACCGTGCTCGGCGACGGCACCGTGGTGGTGGTCGGCGGACTCGACCCCGACTCCGGCTTCTGGGGCTCGCACGGCATCCCGGTGGTGATGCTGTTCAACCCCAAGACGTTGCAGTGGACCCAAGCACCGTCGATGCCCGTCGCCCGTTGGTACCCCACGATCACCGAGATCGCGGACGGCAGCGCCATCATCGTCGGCGGTCGCGACGTGAACGCCAAGGCGAACAACAACCTCGAACACATCGGCCCGATGCCGAACGACACGCCGACCGTGGTCGGGCAGTTCAAGCTCAATCCCTACGAGGACTTGTATCCGAACCAGTTCCTGCTCCCGAACGGCCAGGTGTTCACGTTCGCGGGTGACAAGTCGAACTTCCTCGACCCGTCGACGTGGCGCATCAATAACGGACCGGTGCCCCTCGCACCCGAATTCAGCTACCCGAACGCGACCATGCTGCCGATCACACCGGGCGGCGACATCCAGGTGGTGGTGTACGGCGGCAAGACCACCTTCGGCGGCAATACCGTGAACGTGTCGCAGAAGATCGACCTCTCTGCCGCGAAACCAGCATTCACCGCGCTCACACCGATGCCGCAGGCGCGCACCGACATGAACTCCGTGCTGCTGCCGGACGGCACGATCCTCGTGGTCGGCGGCAACGGCGCCAACGAGTTCGACGACGCGTACACGCAGTCATTGCTCTACGACCCGGCCACCGACACGTGGACGCCGATGGCTTCGCAGGTGTACCGGCGCGCGTACCACTCCACCGCCGTGCTGCTCCCCGACGGTCGCGTGCTTTCGGCGGGCGACAACGGTCCGCTGCCCGGAGGGCGCAGCACGCTCGAGGTGTACTCGCCGCCGTATTTGTTCAAGGGCGCGCGTCCGGTGATCAAGGACGCGCCCACGACCGCCACGGTGGGCACCGCGATCAAGGTCGCCACGAACGAACCAGTGAGCAAGATCGTGCTGGTGTCGCCCGGCGCCACCACCCACGCGACGAACATGCACCAGCGGCTGATCCAGCTCGCGACCACGCCGCTCCCCTATCGCGTCGGCCTCTCCGGCGTGATCCCGGCCAACGGCACGGTGCCGCCGGGGCCGTACATGGTGTTCGCGCTCGACGCCAACAACATCCCGAGCGTGGCGACGTGGATCATGGTGTCGGGGCCGGGTGGCCCCCCGCCCACCACCACGACTACGAGCGGCAGCACCACGACGACCGTGGGTGCGACCACCACAACGGCCGGCACCACGACCACGACGATCGGCCCGACCACCACCACGGGCTCGACCACCACCACCTCGTCGAGCACCACGACGTCGACCACCGACGACACCACCACGACCACCGGCGACACCACCACGACCGACGACACCTCGACAACCGCCAGCCCTTAACGCGGTTCCGAACACCTCGCCGTGTCACGGGCGGGCGCCAAACGCACGTACCACCACCGTCAGCTACCGACCACCGTCAGCAAACCCCGCTCTATGCGTCGTTTGACTTGCAATATGCAAGTCAAACGACGCATAGCTCACGCGGCGCGTGGGAGCGTGTGCAGCATCGAGATCAGCGCCGGACAGCCTCGTGCGATCTCGTCGTCACCGACCACACTGATCTCGATGCCGTGGAGTCGGCGGACGCGCAGCGCCCGGGCAATGTCGTACTCGCGCTGTTTCGCACCGCCGTGCGTCGAGAACGGGCTGACCTCGACGCCGTGATGCACGTCGGGAAGGTAGAAGTCGAGCCGCACCGTCCACCGCGGGCCGAGCTTGAGTTCGTACTGCGGAACGATGCGGTAGCCCGCAGCCAAGAGCACTCGCCCGACACGAACCTCCGGGGGACTGTCAACCGACGCCAGGACTGGCTGGAAGCTGTCGAGCGGCGCCCGAAATTCGCGGGCACCCAGCCGGATGTGCGGGGCGAGCCGAGCGAAGGTGGCTTCGAGTTGCGCGATGTCGGTGAGGTTGCGACGCACTGCGTCCTGTACGGCGAAGACCAGCGTCTCCAGCTCGAGGTGACCGAGAGCGACCGACGCGCCGAGGTCGACCAGTGTCCGGTCGGCACGCGTGCGCCAGATGCCGTCGATCTCGACGATGTCGCGGGCCGTCAGGTGATACGACTCGTGGACAACTAATGGAAACCCGGCAATCGCGTCGCCGCGCACGCGGCGCCAGCGAGGACTCGCCACCTCCACAATCGGTTCGCGACCGGGCATGCGCCACAGCTCGGCCGCGGCCCGATGTGACCCGGCCGAAACGCGCGTCCCCACGGTGGCCGCGTAGATCGCGCCTCGCACGTCTGGCGAGCAACCGCTGAGCACATACACACCAGCGCGAAGCACCACGAGCCGACCTCGGTGCACGAGCGAGTCGATCGCAGCTGGCGTAAGACCCAGCTCCTGGCGGAGCTGCGCTCGGGTGACGATTTGATGCTGGCCGGCGGCAAGGGCAGCGAGCCTTCGTTCTCGTTCGGTGCGCATGGTCGACATCCAACGCCAACCCTGCGACACGACCCCTGAAGCCCTGGCTCCCTATGCGTCGTTTGAC
>DASXZO010000157.1:0-110282 GCA_036501845.1 Acidimicrobiia bacterium
CGTCGCTATTCGACGTCCTACGACGCCCGGCGCGGGTGCGATGAGGATTCTGGTTCTCGACGTCGGCACGAGTGGGGTGCGCGCCGCGATCGTGCGCGACGACCTGCGCACCGAACACGATCGGTACACCGAATTGCTCCCGGCGTCACCCGAACCCGGCATGGTGGAGATCGACGCGGCCGCGCTTGCCAGCCTCACGCTCGGGCTCGCGCGCGATGCCGTCGAGCGGGGTGGACCGGTCGACGGCGTAGCCATCTCGGCCCAGCGCGCCTCGACGATCGCGTGGGACGCCGCGAGCGGGCAACCGCTCGGTCCCGGGCTCGGCTGGCAGGACCTGCGCACGATCGCCCTCTGCTTCGCGGCACGCGAGCACGGGCTGCGGCCGGCACCGAACCAGACCGCCACCAAGGCGCAATGGTTGCTCGACGTCTATGACGCCGGGCGAACCCGCGACGTGCGCATCGGCACGGTCGACACGTGGATCGCCTGGACCTTGAGCAACGGCACGCTGCACATGACGGACACCACCAACGCGGGCGTCACCGGGCTCACCAACCACGCCTTCGGCGCGTGGGACGAACGAGCGCTTGGCGTGTATGGGATTCCGCGCGACGCGATGGCCACGATCGTGCCGTCGGCCGGGGTTGTGGGCGCCGCGAGCGCGCTCGCGGGCGAGCCACCGATTGTCGCCATCCTCGGCGATCAGCAGGCGTCGCTTGCGGGCCAGGCGTGCGTGCACGCCGGCGACGCCAAGATCACGTTCGGCACCGGCGCGATGCTCGACATGAACCTCGGTGACACTGCTCCGCCCGAGGGGCACGCTCGCAACCGCAACGGCACGTTCCCGATCGCCGCCTGGCGCGTAGGAGCCGACACCACCTGGGCGCTCGAATCGATCATGCTCGCCGCGGGCACGAACGTGCAGTGGCTGCGCGACGACATGGGGCTGATCGCGTCGTCGGACGAGAGCGACGCGATCGCGTCGTCGTGTGCCGACACCGACGGGGTCACCTACGTGCCCGCGCTACTCGGTCTCGGCACGCCACAATGGGACTACGGGGCGCGCAGCGCGCTGCTCGGCCTCACTCGCGGCACCACTCGCGCGCACATCGTGCGGGCGGTGCTCGAGGGCGTGGCCCAGCGCGGCGCCGATCTCGTGGACGCCGCCATTGCCGACAGCGGCCGCGCCATCAATGCGCTGCGCATCGACGGTGGCATGAGCGACAACGCGACCTTCCTACAGGCGCTCGCCGATGCATCGGGGCGGCCGGTGGAGGTGTCACCGGTGCGCGAAGCCACGACGCGCGGCGCCGCGCTCTTCGGCCTGCTCGCGCTCGGGCACTACCGCTCCGTCGGCGAGCTCGCGGCCACGTGGCAACCGCGCGCACGCGTGGAACCCGCCAACCGCGTCGACCGCGATCGCTGGCGCGAGGCAGTAGCCCGCGCCGGCCACTGGATCCCCGCCCTCAGCGGAATAGATCTCTGATACTGCTGCGCTTCAGTCGAGCGTGGTGACTATGCCGCGTTCATTTCTTCTCGCTGGGACGCAAGGCGCCGGCTGAGGTAGAGCAGGTAGCCGCCGGCGCCGAATGCGCCCGCTCCGAACAGGCGCGCCCGGATCGGCAGGCCGCGCGACGCGCACATCACGACACCGTCGAAGGCATCGGACACTGCACCCATCGACACCCACTCGGCGTCCTGCGTGCGCTCCTTCAGCGTGGTGAGCGCACCGACCCCGAGCGCGAGGTCGCGGATACCCGCGAAGCGAATCGCCGCCTTCGTGGCCGGCCGAGTGTCGCCCAGCACGATGCCCGCGAACACCGACGGGAGAGCAATACACGACAGCCCGATCACGCACCGTGCGCGCGACAGGATGATCGCGATCTGCCGATCGTCGAGCTCGGCAAGGTCTGCAAGGGCCATGCGCCGGAAGGTATCGCGTCGTTCGATCAACGGCCGGTGTGGAGCAGCTCGACCCAACCCGGCGCGTCCGACCCGTCGGGAAGGACGCAGCGGGAGAGCGCGCGGGTGATGTGTGGGTTGCCGGCGTTCTCGACGTCGAGACTCGGCAGCGGTATGACCGCGAGCAGGTTCGGCGTTGCCCGAATCGGCACACCAGCCGTGCAACGCACGTGCTGCCACGGTGAAGACCAGTCGCGCGCTCCCCACGTGTGCCGTCGTATCCCGTCACCTTCGAGTGCGATCACTTCGTCGGCAAGGAGTACGTCACCGTGCACGCGACCAATCTGCTGGTAACCGATGTC
This sequence comes from Acidimicrobiia bacterium, assembly GCA_036501845.1. Taxonomy (GTDB): domain Bacteria; phylum Actinomycetota; class Acidimicrobiia; order IMCC26256; family PALSA-610; genus JBBREP01. Next base: position 2,265 of record DASXZO010000157.1, read on the forward strand.
GCCGTCCGCAGCGACGCTCGCGCCGGCCGATGCTTCCCACTCGAGGTCGAGGCCTACCGGTAGGCGCGTGCCGATCTCGCCGCGCAGTCCGTCGTAGGCGTCATCGAGGCGAACGCCGAAGGCCTCCACACCGATCGACCAGTGCTCCATCGGCACCTCGCATACGAGCTCGCACCACAGCGCATCTGCGCGCGCGAGCAGTGTGGAACTCGGAGGCATCGGGACATCGTGATCGCGAACCACGACGGTGCCATCGCTGCGCAGCACGTACACCCAGCACCAGGCGCGCCGCTGGTTCGGATAGAGCGCGATCCGCACGAAGCCACCGAACATCGCATCGTCAGCCGCGAACTCGAAGTCCCAACACTCCTCCCACCACTGATCTTCTCCGGCGACGTGCCGACCTTCGTCGGCGCGTCCGCTCACGCGACGGGTGGGTAGTACTCGCCGGGATCGGGGATCTCAGGACCTTCGGGCATGCCCTCGATCAACGAGAGGAACGGGTAGAGGTCGAGGCTGTCGCGCGGCACCGACCAGTCGAGCGCGTCGGCCACGCCAGCGACAACCGCGAACGGTCGCAAGAACGAGAAGTACACGTAGGCGCCGGCGTCGATCTTGGCGCTGCGCTCCATCGCCGCGATCCGACGGTATTGCGCGCGCTGGGCCTGCTTCGCGGCCGTCGCGAGCGCGTCCGTCGCACTGGCGTCGAGCAGGCGCAGCTCACCGTTCGACACGTCGAAGAGCGCGAAGGCGGTGACGTGGCGTAGGTAGTCCTCGGGCGTGGTGACCGCGGTACCGAAGTCGCTCACCGACACGTCGACCCCGTCGAGCACGAACGCCTCGAGCACGCTTTGGTACGGCATGTCGGCGGCGATGTCGGCGCTCCATGGGAAGTCGCTCACGCCAAGCTTCACGAATTGGCGCAACAGCAGGGTGCGGCCGTCGGGCAACGCATAGGGCCCGCTGTCCTGGTAACCGGAGCGGGTGTCGAACCAGAGCAAGAACTCGTAGGACGTGAGCAACGCGTTCACACGAGTCATGCGTGACCGCGCGACATCATCGAGCGGCACACAGGCGTCGACGATGTCGTGCACATGCGCCACGAACGGCGTGACCACGCCGGCCGCATCGGCAGCCTGGTGGGTGCCGTCACCGCCGCGAAACGCCCCCGACGCGCGCTCCCAGAAGTCGAGCACCACTGCGGTGCGGGCGAGGTCGGCTTCGGGGTCGAGCATGCCGGCCTGGTGCAGCACGTTGCGCCCGACGAAGTGGAAGTTGGCGATCGACCACATCCGCACGGTGTCGATCTCGTTGCCGAGTGCACGGCCGGCGCGCCCGATGTCCTCGGGTTTCATCGCCTCGGCGATGCGCAGCATCAGTTCGGGATAGCGGCGGTAGGCCTCCACGCAGCCGACCACGATGTAGGCGGTGATGGGGATGAGCGCCGACTCGAGCGCGGTGCGTTGCGAGGTGAGTGCGAACGAGATCTCGGAGTGGTATCGCAGCCACCGGTTCACCGTGGCCTTGTCCCAGCCTGCGGGGATCGCGACCTCGTCCACCACTATTCCTCGCGCCGCACGATGCCGTCGGTGCCGCTGCAGTCGACCTCGACGCCGTCGCCGTCGGCGACAGGAACGGTGAGCACCGTGCCCATCACGCACGGCACCTCGTATTCGCGGCTCACGATCCCGATGTGACTCAACGGCGTGCCCGACAGGCACACAACGGCGGTGAGATCGTCGAAGATCGGCGCGAGGAACGTGGCGCCCGCGTCCTCGACGCAGGCGACCACGCCTTCGGCCGAGGTGTCCATGAGGTCGAGCACGTCGTCGGGTGACGTGAGCATGCGCCAGCGCCCGCGCACCGGCGTCGCGTCGAAGACCTTGGTACCGCGCCCGCATTCCAGCATTGGGTGATGAAGTTAATCGCCGCGCTACGCGCCGAACGCGGAGGGATTACCCCTACGCGCCGTCGGCGCTTCCCGTGCTGTCGCGAAACACATCGGGTTCGATGAACACGAGGCGCGCCTGCGGTAGGGCGCGCCGTATCTCCACCTCGGTGCCGTCGATCGCGTCAGCGAGCGCGGGCACGGTGAGCGCGGCGTCGAATTCGACCTTTGCGGCCACCAGCACATCCTCGGGGCCGAGATGCAATGTGCGCATGTGGATCAGCCGTGTCACGTTCGGACCGCGGCGGATGGCGTCCTCGATCGCCGCGACCTCCGACGGGCTCGCGCTCTCCCCCACGATCAAGCTCGACATCTCGGTTGCGAGCAGGCTCGCGATCACCACGAGCAGTACGCCGATCGCGAGGCTGCCCACCGCGTCGTAGCGACCATTGCCGGTGACGGCCGCGAGCACCACGCCAACGAGCGCGAAGAACAGTCCGATGAGCGCGCCGCTGTCCTCGAGCAACACCACAGGAAGCTCGGGATTCTTCGTGTGGCGGATGAACGACAACATCGACTGGCCGTGCAGGAACGGCCGAGCTTCTCGGCGAGCAGTGCGCAGCGAAAGGCCTTCGAGGACGGCGGCCACGAGCAGCACGCCGATTGCCCATCCGGGCGAGTCGAGGGTGTGCGGGTGCAGCAGCTTCTCGATACCTTCGAAGACCGCGAACAGACCCCCAACCGAGAACAGCACCAGCGCGACGATGAACGCCCACAGGTAACGCGCGGTGCCGTGCCCGAACGGGTGGCGTTCGTCGGCCGGCTTCTTCGACCGGTGCGAGCCGAACATCAGCAGGCCCTGGTTGCCGGTGTCGGCGATGCTGTGGATCGCCTCGGCGAGCATCGACGACGCGCCGGTCACGGCGAACGCGAGCAGCTTCGCCAGCGCGATCCCGATGTTGGCGAGGAGCGCGGCGACGATGGCGCGGCGCGAACCCTCCTGCACGATGCGAAGCTACTTGGGCGGGTTGCGCCGCCTCAGCTGTCGAACAGCAGCACGCCTTCGTGCGCGAGCAACCAGCGCTTGATCTCGAGATTGCGCGTGGCGCCCTGATTGGTGCCGCCGTAGCCGCCGAGCTTGCCGCGCGCCGCGATCACGCGGTGGCACGGGATCACGAACGGCACCGGGTTGTGCGCCATCGCGGTGCCGACCGCGCGCGCCGCGCCCGGCGCACCGGCCATCTCGGCCAGCTCGCCGTACGACACCACTTCGCCCCAACCGACCTCGGCCTGCAGCGTGTCGAACACGCGCCGGGCGAAGGGTGCGCTCGGCAGGAACGCCGGGTCGACGTCGACCTCGAGTTCCTTGCGATCGCCGCCAAACCACTCCTCGAGCGCCGTTGCCACTGCTCGGTCGCGCCGCGCCGGTGCGTCGACGGTTCGCGCGGTGAAGTCGAGCTCGTCGTCGCCACTCCACGAGATCGCTGCGATCCCGCGATCGCCGGCAACGACGGTGATCGGCCCGATCGGCGTGTGCTGGCGCCACCACCCACTCACGCCGACATTGTCGCGCGATCTCAGATGAGATCGAGCTCTCTTACCGCGTCACGCTCGTCGCGCAGTTCGCCAATCGTGGCGTCGACGCGGGCTCGTGCGAACTCGTCGAGCTCGAGTCCCTGCACGATCGACCACTCGCCGTTCTTCGTGGTGATCGGGTAGCCGCTGATGAGCCCCTCGTCGGCACCGTACGAACCGTCGGAACACACCGCCATGCTCACCCAGTCGCCGTCGGCGGTGCCGAGCGCCCAGTCGTGCACGTGATCGATCGCGGCGTTCGCAGCGCTCGCCGCCGAAGACAGACCGCGTGCCTTGATCACCGCGGCACCGCGCTGTTGCACAGTGGGAATGAAGTCCTTCTCGTACCACGTGTGGTCGCCGACCGCGTCGTACGCGCTCTTGCCGTCCACCTGCGCGTGGTACAGGTCGGGGAACTGTGTGGCCGAGTGGTTGCCCCAGATCGTCATGCGGCTGATGTCGGCCACGGCAACACCGAGCTTCTGCGCCACCTGCGCGATCGCGCGGTTGTGGTCGAGCCGCGTCATCGCGGTGAACCGTGAGTTGTCGATGCCCTTGGCGTTGTTCATGGCAATCAGGCAGTTGGTGTTCGCCGGGTTACCGACCACGAGAATCCGGATGTCGTCGGCGGCGCCGGCGCTCAGGGCCTGGCCCTGCGTGGTGAAGATGCCACCGTTGATCTTGAGCAGATCGGAGCGCTCCATGCCCTCCTTGCGCGGCACCGAGCCGACGAGCAGCGCGTAGTTCACGCCCTCGAACGCCTTGTGCGCGTCGTCGGTGGCCACCGTGCCCGCGAGCAACGGGAACGCGCAGTCGTCGAGTTCCATCACCACGCCGCGCAACGCATCGAGTGCCTGCGGGATCTCGAGCAAGTGCAAGATCACCGGCTGATCCGGACCGAGCATCGCGCCGCTCGCGATGCGGAAGAGCAGGCTGTACCCGATCTGACCGGCCGGTCCCGTCACTGCGACGCGCACTGGTGTTTTCATACGGGCGAAGCTACTCACCGCCCGCGAACTGGCCCGAAGCGACAGCATCGCGTTCGATTTCGTCGAGCAGCAGCTCGCGCGCTTCGCTCAGCTCGGCGATGCGGTCGGCCGCCGCCTCGCGGTGACCGCCGCTGTCGGGGTGCGCGTCGCGGAGCAGGCGGCGGAAGCGCCGGTTCACCTCGTCGCGCTCGATCTCGCTGATCGGCCCGAAACCGAGCACCTCGAGCGCCCAGCGCCGCTCCGACGCGACGCCGGTCCACTTGCGTTCGCCTTCGGGTGCGCCGGGCTGCCAATTCACGCCCGGCGCCCACGGAATCTCGGGGGCCACGCCCTGTTCGAGGCGCCGCACCAGCACTCGCTTCGGAAAGCGGAACCGGCCGTCGATGGCGTCACGGATGGCGAGCAGGCCGGCGGTGCGCGGCGTGGGCGGCAGGACGCTGACGGCGAGCACCGAGCCGAGGATCTGCGGCGCCGACGCGCCGTGCGCGTCGAGCTCGACGATCAGTTGGCCGTCCTCGTCGAGGACGCGGTGGCGGCTGCGGTCGAGACCGTGAGTGTCGGTCTGCAAGCGATACCAAAGCTTGATCTGCGGCACCTCGAGCCCGCGCGACGCGGCGTGCAACAGACCAGGAAGCGCGTCGCGTTGCTCGTCGGCGAGCGCGCCAACTCGTGTGCTCACCACCGCGCCGAGCAGGAGTGCGCCGTAGCCACCTCCCGTCATCGGCAGGTACGCCGAGCCGAGCGCGACGCGCCGCGTCGGCATGTGCCGGCGCGTGTGGCGGATCAGCAGCTCAGCGAGCAGCACCCGGCTCCTCTTATTCCTCGATCACTCGTTCATCGCCATGCTCGCGGACTACCCGTCGCGGGTACGAAACCGCGCCACCATGGGTTCATACGGCGCCGAAACCGGTGCGGTATTGCGTAACTAGTGCGCCGCGGGCAATACAGCGACGACGATCAGCACCGCCGCGTACACCGCGGCGAGCACGCCGATCAGGTACCAGAGCGCGTGTTGGCGGAACGGGTTCGGTCGCTCGGGGCCGAGTTCCTGGTACAGCCCACACGCAGGACAACGCATCTGGTTCGGCGTGAGGAGCGTGTCGCACAGCGGGCATTCACGCGGCGCCGGAGCGGGTGGCTGCGGCGGCGGTGTCTGCGGGAGGGTCATGAGCGCGAACCCCGTCGAGCGGCGTTGCGCTCGGCAATCTCCACCGCGTTGCGGAACAACATCGCGATCGTGGTGGGCCCCACCCCGCCGACACGCGGTGTGATCCAACCCGCGACCTCTTCGCAACGCTCGTCGACGTCGGGCAACAACCGCCGGCCCTCGTAGCGCACGCCGCCACCCACGACCACTGCACCCGGCCGGATGTGCTCGGGTTGAAGTATCCCAGGAACTCCTGCCGCAGCGACCACGATCTCGGCGCGCTGGGTGTAGCGCGGCCAATCGGGCACGCCCGTGTGCACCACCGTGACCGCGGCGTTCGCGGTCGGCCGCTTCTGCGACAGCAACAGCGCAAGCGGCCGCCCGAGCGTGAATCCGCGACCCAGGATCACCACCTCACGACCCGACAGCTGCACCTCGTAATACGCAAGCAACGCCTCGATCCCCGCAGGCGTACACGGCACCGGCCCAGGAACGCTCAACGCAAGCCGCCCCAGGTTCAGCGGATGCATCCCGTCGACATCCTTGTCGGGATCGATCTCGTTGAGCGCAGCTTCGTAATCGATCTGCGGCGGCGTCGGATGCTGGAACAGGATCGCGTCAACCGACCGATCCTCGTTCAACTCACGCAGCGCCCCGATCACCTGCGCCTGCGTTGCGTCGTTCGCCAAATGCACATGCGGCGAAGCGAACCCCAACTCGTTCGCCTTCGCCTGCTTCATCCCCACATACCGCGCGCTCGCGTCGTCATCCCCAACGAGCACAGTGGCAAGCCCCGGCGTATAGCCGGTGTCGACCAAAGACTTGACCCGCCCCTCCAGCTCAGTCAGCAACGCATCAGCCATCGGCGCACCGGGCATGAGAATCGCGCTCACCGTTCACGAACCCTATCCACTCCCACTCCCCTTTCGCGGGCCGAGGAACTTGGCCCGCGAACACGTTGCGCGTGACCTGCTCGTCCGCTCCGTGAGGAGCGGACGGCGCCGAGGCCGGGGCCGCAGGACGTCGTGGAGCGAGCCCCCAGGCGAGCGGAGCGGCGGTGGGTGGGTGGGGTCCTGCGGCACGGCATCGGCGCCGTCCGCGGACTTGTTCCGTGGACTAGTGCAGGAAGTGACGCTCGCCGGTGAACACCATCACTAACCCCAACTCCTCGGCCCGCTTGATCACCTTCTCATCCCCCACCGACCCGCCAGGCTGGATCACGCACGCCACGCCCGCGAGCGCGGCCGCTTCGACGCCGTCGGGGAACGGGTAGAAGGCGTCGCTCGCGCACGCGCCGCCCGCAGCGCGACCGGCGGCCTTCTTGGCTGCGATCTCGCCCGACTCGACGCGGTTCTGCTGACCGGCGCCGATGCCCCAGGCCACGCCGTCGCGCACGAGCACGATGGCGTTGCTCTTCACGTGGCCGCAGATGTGCCAGGCGATCTCGAGGTCGCGCCATTGCTCGTCGGTGGGCGACTTCTCGGTGACCACCTTCCACGTGTCGCGCGTCGCCGCGAAGTGGTGCGGGTCTTGTACGAGGAAGCCGCCGGAGATCTGCCGGACGTCGATCGACCAGGGATCGGGCGCCGGCGCTTCGATGATGCGCGTGTTCTTGCGCTTGGTGCGCAGCGCCTCGATCGCGCCGGGCGCGTACCCGGGGGCGATCACCACGTCGGCTTGCGGTCCTTCGACCATGTGCTCGACGGTGGCGGTGTCGACCACTTCGCTGAGTGCCACGATGCCACCGAAGGCGCTGCGCTCGTCGCATTCCAGCGCCCGTTGGTAGGCGGTGGTGAGGTCGCCGGCCACTGCCGCACCGCACGGGTTGGCGTGCTTGATGATGGCACAGGCCGGGCCGCCAGAGAGCTTGGCGAGGTCGTGCACGAGCCGCCACGCAGCGTCGGCGTCGTAGAGGTTCAAGTAGCTGAGCGCGACGCCGGAGTGTTGCACGATGCCGTCGAGCCAGCTCGTGGTGGCGCGCACGCGGTAACGCGCGGCGCGCTGGTGCGGGTTCTCGCCGTAACGGAGCGCGTCGCCGGTGCGGTCGAGCGAGAAGTGCAGGTGCTGCGGGAGTCGCTCGTCGCCCTGGAGCCATTGGAGGATCGACGCGTCATAGGCCGACGTCTGCGCGAAGGCTTCGATGGCGAGCGCACGCCTCGTGGCGTCGCTGACCGCACCGTCGTGCTCGCGCAACTCGCCAACGAGCGCGTCGTACTGCGAGCGGTTCGTGACGACCGCGACGTGCGCGTGGTTCTTGGCCGCGGCGCGCACCATCGCCGGCCCGCCGATGTCGATCAGCTCGATCGACGGGTCACTGAGGAACGGGTAGAGGTTCGACACCACGAGCTGGAACGGCTGGATGTCGTACGCATCCATGTCGGCGCGGTGCGTGTCGCTGGTGGGGTCGGCGAGCAGGCCGCCATGGATCTTCGGGTGCAGCGTGACGACCCGGTGGTCGAGAATCGGAGGCACGCCGGTGACGTCGGCAACGTCGGTGACGGGAAGGCCGGCTTCCACGATCGCGGCGGCGGTGCTGCGCGACGACACGAGCTCGACGCCGAGGTCGTGGAGCGCGCGTGCGAGCTCGGGCAGTCCGGTCTTGTCGTAGACCGACAGCAGCGCGCGCTGCACCTTGAGAGGACCACTCATTTCCCTACCTCGATCTCGCCCCGCACGATGCGGGCGATCACATCCGGATACAGACGGCGTTCTACTTCTTTGATGCGTTCGTGCAGACTCGACTCCGTGTCGTCGGCCAGCACGGGCACGGCCTCTTGGGCGAGGATCGGGCCGTCGTCGACCTCGAGCGTGGCGACGTGCACGGTGCAGCCCGTGACCTTCACGCCGAACGCGAGGGCGTCGCGCACCGCATGCCAACCCTTGAACGCGGGCAGCAGCGCGGGATGCGTGTTGACGATCCGGCGCGAATACGCGTCGTGGATCGGCTTCTCCAGGATCGTGCCGAAGCCGGCCATGGCGACGAGGTCGGGCTGGTGACGAGCGAGCGCGTCGACGACGTCGTGCGTGTACGCGACGCGGTCGAACTCGGCGTCGAACCGCGTGCGCTCGACGAGCTCGACGGGCACGCCGTGACGCGCCGCGACGTCCGTGGCCGCGCACGGACGATCGACCAACGCGACCACGATCGGCAGATCGCCGCGCTCGAGCATGGCGTCGAGAATTGTGCCGCTCCCCGACGCGAGCACTCCGATTCGCACGTGTTCGGACGCTATCGCCCGGCTTCGCCGATCGCCGTTCCGTTTCGGAGGCTTGCCGGTAGCGTGCGGCCGATGTCGATCCGGCTCTTCTGGTCGCTCGTGCTCGTCGCCGGCCTGACCGCCGCGGGCTGCGGCTCGTCGTCGAGCAAGGCCTCGACAAAGGCGAACCCGCTCGCCGAGATCAAGGCCCGGGGCAAGCCCACCGTGACCGTGCCCAAACAGCCCGCCGACAAGCTCGAGATCCACGACGACATCGTGGGCACCGGCGCCACGGTGAAAGCGCACGACACGGTGACCGTGCACTACGTGGGTGTGGGCCAGCTGAACGGCAAGCAGTTCGACGCGTCGTGGGATCGGGGCCAGCCCGCCCAATTCCCGCTCGACGGCGTGATCCCCGGGTGGGGCGAGGGCCTCGTGGGCATGAAGGTGGGTGGCCGGCGAACGCTCGTGATTCCCGGCAACCTCGCGTACGGCAACGCGCCGCCCCAGGGCAGCGGCATCGAGCCGAACGAGACGCTGGTGTTCGTGGTCGACCTCGTCTCCATCCCCTAGCGGTCCACCACTTGGGTCAGACGCGCTCGTAGCGTCCCGCCGTCACGGACTGCCGAGACCTTGGGGGCAGCATGTCCGAGCTCGACGGCGCGACCTTGTCGCAACCCGCCCGCGCGCCACGGTCGTGGTGGATCGAACGCGCCGATCCATGGTGGAGCGACGCGTTCGCGGCCGGCGGCGCCACGCTCGCCGGTGTGGGGCTGCTCGTGCTCGGCCTCGATCTCAGCCAGGACTGGGCGACCACCCTCATCGGCATCTATGTGGCTGTCGCCTACCTGGTGGAACCGTTCCTGCCGCGAGCGGCCCGAGCGGCGTGCACGACCGTGGTCGCGCTCGGCACGCCCACGTTCGTGGCCCTCGTGGTGTTCCCGGTGCACACGTACAACGGCTTTCGGATGTTCGAGATCGCGACGATCGCCCTGTGGTTCGCCTTCTTCGCGATCGGCGGCACACGGGGCCGGATCGTCCTGCTTGCACTCGCGGTCACGTTCACGTGGGTGTTCGTGACGCTCGAAGTGGGGCACGTGCAACAGAGCGTGAAGTACCTCGATCCGTTCCGTGTGGGTGCCCTCGTGACGCCATCGGTCGGGAACAGCAGCCAGTGCGCGTTCGACTCGACCGAGAACGTGACCTGCTCGAACAACGGCGTGCAAGAGACGCTCGGCGACGCGGGCTCGCCCACGGGTGGTCACAAGTCGCCCGCCGATTACTCGCTCGGGATCGGGCTCGAGTCGTTGGCGTTCGGGCTCGCGTTCCTCTTCGGCGTGCGCTACGGCGAGCGCAACAACCGGCGCGGTCTCGCGACCGCGTTCGTGGTGCCCGCCGCGCTCAGTCTGCTCGTCGCGGTGAGCGCACTCGGCGACAAATCCGCTCACGTGTGGATCGGCGGTGTGCTCGCGCTGCTCGCCGGACTCGTGATCGGCGCGATCGCGAACGGTCGCCGCCGCTTCCTCACTTGGCTCGGCGCGATCGGCAGCGTGATCGGCGTCGCCCTGATCGCGGGCGACATCGCCAACTCGATCTGGGGCGGCGAGCACGACCAGTTCCGCTACACCGGGCTCACGTTCTTCGTGTTCGGGCTGGCGACGATGTTCGCCGCCGTGGCGATGACGCGGGTGCTCGGCGAGTCGCCGGCTACGCCAGACCCTTGACGATCTCGACCATGAGCTCGCCGGCCTCGGTGGGGTTGCGACCCACCTTCACGCCGGCCGCAGCAAGCGCTTCCATCTTGGCGGCCGCGGTTCCCTTGCCGCCCGACACGATCGCGCCCGCGTGGCCCATCTTCTTGCCGGCCGGCGCGGTCTGGCCGGCGATGTAGGCCGACACCGGCTTGCTCATCGACGAGGCGATGAACTCGGCCGCCTCTTCTTCGGCCGAGCCGCCGATCTCGCCGATCATCATCACCGCGTGCGTCTCGGCGTCGGCCTCGAACGCCTGGAGGCAGTCGATGAAGCTCGTGCCGGGCACCGGGTCGCCGCCGATGCCCACGCACGTGGTGACACCGATGTCCTGCAGCTTCAATTCGTAGAGGGCCTGGTAGGTGAGCGTGCCCGACCGGCTCACGATGCCCACGTTCTTGGCGCCGGGCACCGCGGTCTTGGCGATGTGGCCCGCGGTGATGCCGATGTTGCACTTGCCCGGCGAGATGATGCCCGGGCAGTTCGGGCCGAGCAGGCGCACGTTCGGATGGTTGCGCTGCAACTCGTTGTAGAACCACGCTTCGTCGTGGGCGGGAACACCTTCGGTGATCACCACCACGAACTCGACGCCGCCCTCGGCCGCGTCGATCACCGCGTCCTTCACTCCGGGTGCCGGAATGAAGATGCAACTCGTGTTGGCGCCGGTCTCACGCACCGCCTCGGCCACGTTGGCAAACACCGGGATGCCGTCCACGTCGGTGCCGGCCTTCTTCGGGTTCGTGCCCCCGACCACGTTGGTGCCGTAGTCGCGGTTGAGTAGGCCGTAGTAGCGGCCCTGCGATCCGGTGAGGCCCTGGTACACGACCTTGGTGTTGTCGTCGACGAAGATGCTCATTGGTCTCCGGTTGCCTTCGTGGTGAGCGCGGACTACTTGGCGGCGAGGGCGACTGCAGTGCGCGCCGCGTCGAGCATCGTCGGCGACATTTGCAGCTTGTCGCCGAGGTGCGGCTCGAGAATGGCGCGGCCCTCGTCGGCGTTGGTGCCGTCGAGGCGGATCACGATCGGGCTCTTGATGTCGATCTGACCGAGCGCGCCGATGATGCCGTTGGCCACCTCTTCACCGCGCGTGATGCCACCGAAGATGTTGATGAAGATCGACCGCACGCGCGGGTCGTTGTCGATGATCGTGAGCGCGCTCACGAACTTCTTGGCGTCGGCGCCGCCGCCCACGTCGAGGAAGTTGGCCGCGGTCCCGCCCACCTGGTTCACCACGTCGAGCGTGCTCATGGCCAGGCCCGCACCGTTGGCGATGATGCCCACCGAACCGTCGAGGCCGACGTATTGGAGATCGGCCGTGTGCGCGGCCTCCTCGCGGTCGTCGCGCTCCTGGGTGGCTTCGTACTCGGCCCACTCGTGACGGAACGCGGCGTTGTTGTCGAGGCTCACCTTGGCGTCGAGCGCGTGCACCTTGCCCGCCGGGGTGACGATCAGCGGATTGATCTCCACGAGGTCGGCGTCGCCCTCCACGTACGCGCGGTAGAGCTTGGCGAGCAGGTCGACGGTTTGGTCGGTCACGGTGGGATCGAGCTTCGCGGCCGCCACCCACGCCCGGCACTGCTCGTCGGTGAGGCCGTCGACCGGGTTGATGTGGATCTTGGAAATGGCGTCGGGGTCCGAATCGGCGACCGATTCGATCTCCACGCCACCCTGGGCCGAGAGCATCCCGAAGTACTGCTTGGCCGAGCGATCGAGCGTGAAGCTGGCGTAGTACTCGGTGGCAATGTCGGACGCGTGCTCGATCCACACGATCTTCACCGTGTGGCCCTTGATGTCCATCCCGAGGATGTTCGCGGCGTGCGTGCGGCACTCCTCAGCATCGGCTGCGAGCTTCACGCCACCGGCCTTGCCGCGGCCGCCCACCTGCACCTGGGCCTTCACCACCACCGGGTAGCCCACCTCGTCGGCCGCCGCGACCGCGTCGTCGACGTCGTCGACGGCCCGCCCGGGTGATACGGGGATGTCGAATTGGGCGAAGAACTGCTTGCCCTGGTACTCGAACAGGTCCACGGCTGTCGACCTCCGGTCTGAGCGAGCGTTGGGGATGCGAATGGTGCACGAAGCGTGTCTTCGAGGCGGGCCGGGATACCGTCGCAGCCGAAGGCGGCGCAACGATACGACCACCCGCTTGTCCCGTGCGAAGCGCACCGCCCGCCCTACATCACGCCATGATGACTGCACCTGCCGACCAGGCCGAGAGGACACCGCCGAACACCGCGAAGGTCGCGACGCTCGCGACCATCGCCGTGCTGCTGTTCGGCCTCGTGATCGGCGGCGGCCTCTATTGGTCGCTGCACCGGTTCGGCAGCAAGGGCACGTGCCCGGCGACGGCCGCGCTCCAGCGCGCGCCGAAACAGGTCGCACCCAAGGGGCCGCAGATCAACGGGCCTGGATGGCAGGTGGTGGGCGACTCGTCGGCGCTCATCATGGAGACCGCGGGTTCGGCCTACTACCTCACCATGGGCGGACGCTGCGAGTACTGGCTCATCGTGCGCAACAACACGCTCTACGCGTACAAGGCGCGCCTCCCCGGTTCCACCTGCGCCATCATCTGGAATCAGCGTGCCCACTCGTTCATCTGCAACGCCACCAAGGTGATCGTGCCGCTCACACAATTGCCGGAGTGGCCGGCGCGCATGATCACGTCGGGCACCAACAACGGCAGCTTCGAGATCAACTTCTCGTAGTTGTCTTCACGAGCGCGCTGGGTCAGCTGTCGAGCACTGCGCCGTGGTCGAGCAAGTCGGTGCGCAGGGTTGCGACGTCGATTGCCGCGATGTCGACGGTGTCGGTCGCCGCACCGTCGCGGCACGCGAGCGCGGCCGCGGTGCCGGCCGCTTCACCCATCGCCATGCAGCTCGCCATCACGCGGCATGACGCGAGCGCGCCATGCTCGGCTGAGATACAGCGGCCGGCGACGAGCAGGTTCGTAGGCACGCGTCCGCCCGCGCCTCTCGGGCCGGCTCCGCGCTGCGGCACGAGCGCACCGAACGGGATGCCGTAACTCGCGCCGTCGGGCAGGAAGCGGTACTCGGTGCCGCGCCCCGTCACGTGGAACTCCTGCGGCCAAGCCGCGACGGCCACATCGCTCTCCGTATGAGTGAGTTCGACGACGTCGGCGGCGCGCAACGTTCGCTCGCCCACGATGTGGCGCGTCTCGCGCACGCCCTGTTGCATCGCGGTTCCTGCGAGGAACGAATCGGCGAATCCGTCGACGTGCTCCCGCACGAACGCGAAGGCCTCCTCGGCGAGCCGCCGCCCCTCCAGTTCGCCGTAGGTGAGATCGAACAGATCGGTGCCGTCGAGCGGTTCACCGTGGCGGCCGACGCGCACCATCGCGCCGAGCACTTCGCCGGGACGGAACGTGGGAATCAACGCGCCGCCGTCGCGCGACAGATGCGCACCGTGCGCCGCGACGGCCTGCGCGAGTGCGCCCGGACCGCCCGCGAGCACCGCGTCATCAGCGGCGTGCTGGATCACGAACTGCATCGACCCGAACTGCCGCAGGCCCGGATCGCCCATCGCCCACGAGGTGCCGGCCGCGACGGCCACATCGGCGTCGCCGGTGGCGTCGATCACCACTCGGGCCGCGACCACCTTCGGGCCCTGCTTCGAGGCGATCACGACACCGCGGATTGCGTGCGTGTCGTCGTCGAGCACCACGTCGGACACGAGCGCATGCAAAAGCGGCGTGATGCGCTGCGCCGCTTCCGTCTCGGTCAGCAGGTGGTCGGCAAGGCGCTTCGCCGCCCACGGCACGTACAGGAACACCGCGGTGTCCTTGAACGGGTAGGGCCCGAGGCCGGAACCGGCGTCGAGGAGGTCGCGCGCGAACTCGCGCGCGATTCCACCGGTGACCGGCGCGAATGATCCGGGGCCATCGCGTAGGTAGAGCCCGCAGATCGTGCCGACCTCGGCGACGGTGAGGTTGCCGCCGAAGCATCCGTAGCGTTCGACCAGCGCGACTGTGGCACCGCCGCGTGCCGCGGCGAGCGCCGCGCCCATGCCGGCCGGCCCGGCGCCGCACACCACGACATCGACGTCGAGCACGACATCGGCATCACGCGCCGAGACGCGCATCGTCGCCGCAGGCATCGGCGTCGAGGGTAGGCGGCGGCCGCGTGCGGTGCGTGCGAACGATCAGGCCTTGGCGAGCGGTGCCCAGGCGAGCAGCAACGTCTTCTGGCCCACGTCACGGAAATGCACGTCGGCCTCGGCCTTGTCGCCGTCGCCACGGATCGCGAGGATCACGCCTTCGCCGTAGGTGCCGTGGACGACGTCGTCGCCGACACGTAGACCGGCACGGTCGGCGCCATGGCCACTCGGTGCCGGCGCTCGCGACTCGCTCTCGCCGCCACTGGCACCGTCGCTGAACGACCCGCCCGAACGCAACGCCTCGCCGCGCCGTACCGCCGTGGCGACGAGCGACTCGCGGTGCGCGCCGATGCCACGGCCGCGCTTGCGCACCGTGCCCACCTCGTGGACCAGCTCGGCCGGAATCTCGTCGAGGAAGCGACTCGGAGGGTGGTAGTCGGTGGCGCCGAACAGCATGCGACTCCATGCGTGGCAGAGATACAGCCGGCGTTCCGCGCGCGTGATGCCCACGTAGCAGAGGCGACGCTCCTCTTCCAGCTCCTCGGGCTCGCCGAGCGTGCGGAAGTGCGGGAACACGCCGTCTTCCAAGCCGAGCATGAACACCACCGGGTATTCGAGGCCCTTGGCCGAGTGCAGCGTCATGAGCGTCACGCTCGACTGTTCGCCGTCGTCGCCGTCGAGGTCGGTGACGAGCGACACGCCTTCGAGGAACGCCTGCACGCGATCGAGACCGTTCGGACCGGAGGCGCTCTCGCCCGCGCCGAGCTCGGAACCGGTGGGTTTTGCGCCGGGTTCACCGAGGCCGACGCCACCGATACCGGCGATACCCGCCAGGTCGCCTCGTTCGATCTGTTCGTCGAACTCGCGCGCCACGCCCACGAGCTCCTGCAGGTTCTCGATGCGGCCCTCGGCCTCGATCGAACGCTCGGCCTCGAGCTCGGCGACGTAGCCGGTGCGCGCGAGCACGGCTTCGAGCACCTCGCCCACGCCCATGTCGTCGCTGTCGCGCTCGATGTCGTCGACCAGCGCGAGCAGATCGGTGATGCCGCCGAGCGCCTTGCCGCTCACACCTGCAGTTGCTGCCCGTGCGAGGCCTTCACGGAAGGGGATCTCGGCGCCACGTGCGTGGGCTTCGACCTTGGCGATCGACGTGTCGCCCACGCCGCGCTTGGGCGTGTTGACGATCCGCTTCCAGCTCACCTCGTCGTCGGGGTTCACGAGCGCCCGCAGGTATGCGAGCGCGTCCTTTACCTCGCGCCGGTCGTAGAACTTGGTGCCGCCGAACACGCGGTACGGCACACCGGCGCGCACGAAGGCCTCTTCGATGACGCGGCTCTGCGCGTTGGTGCGGTAGAAGACCGCGACTTCGCCGTAGCGGAACTCCCCGCCGTCGACGAGCCGGCGTAGCTCGCCGAGCACGAACGAGGCCTCGTCGTGCTCGTCCTCGGCCTGGTAACGCACGATCTGCTCACCGATTCCGAGCTCCGACCACAGTTGCTTCGGGCGATGCGACGGGTTGTTCGCAATCACCGCGTTGGCCGCGTCGAGAATGTGCTGGGTGGACCGGTAGTTCTGATCGAGCACGATCACCGTGGAATCCGGGAACGCCTGCTCGAACCGCATGATGTTCCGAAAATCGGCCCCGCGAAACTTGTAGATGCTTTGATCGTGGTCGCCGACGGCCATGACGCTGCGGTGCTCTTCGGTGAGCATCCGCACGAGTTCCCATTGGGCGAGGTTCGTGTCCTGGAACTCGTCGACGAGCACATGGCCGAAGTGGTCGCGCCAGCGTTGCAGCGCGGTGGGGTGCTCACGGAACAGGCGCACCGCGAGCACGAGCATGTCGTCGAAATCGACGGCCGAAGCCTCCTGCAGGCGACGCTGATACTCCGTGTACACCTTGGCAATGCGCGTTTCGTGCGGGCCGAACGCCGTCTCGGCGAACTGTTCGGGCAGGACCAGGTCGTTCTTCAGCGCCGAGATCTTGCTGTGCAAGCCGCGCGCGGCGAAGCGCTTCGGGTCGAGGCCGAGGTCGCGGCGCACCCAGTCGACCAGGCGAACGGCGTCGCTCTGGTCGTAGATCGTGAACTGGCTGCGGTAGCCGAGCAGGCTGCTCTCGCGGCGCAGGATGCGCGAGCACGCGGAGTGGAACGTGCTCACCCACATGCGCTGCGCGACCGGGCCGACGAGGTCGCCCACCCTCGACTTCATCTCCGAGGCGGCCTTGTTCGTGAAGGTGATGGCGAGCACCTGGAACGGCGAGATGCCCTGCTCGAGGATCAGATGCGCCAAGCGGCGGGTGAGCACGCGCGTCTTGCCCGACCCCGCACCGGCGACCACGAGCACCGGTGCCGGCGGCATCGTGACCGCCTCGAGTTGGGCCGGATTCAGGTCGGTGTAGAGGTCGTCGGTGGCGCCGCGCGCCGACCAAGCAGGCGGCCGCGCGGGCGCGTCGACCGCACCATCAGGCGCCGTGTGCGTGGTGTCGAACAGGGACCCACTCCACGTGGGCGCGGGCTCCGCCATAGCCCGTTCAGGCTACCAGCGGCATGCGACAGAGCGGACGGATGTTCGTGTCGATGGCTTCGCTTTCCGGCACATCCGATCGTGCGGTCAGAACACGCCGCCGTCACCGACGAAGTTGAACCAGTGTTCGCCGCCACGGAACGGTTGCGGTGCGCCCACCAGGCGATGCACGCCGACCGCGACGACACCAGCCGCGTCGGGCGACTCGAACGCGACTTCCTCGAAGCCTGTATCGGCGAACCACCCACGCACATCGGGCGTGAGGTCGGGCGGGCGCCGGTGGCGCGTCCACAACACGAGCGCGCCAGGCGCACACAGCATTGGCAGCGTGCCAACGAAACCGCGGATGTCGGCGTCGCTGATGTTGCCGAAGATGCCGCAGGCGAGCACGATGTTGGCAGGGACCGCGCCGGCCACACAGTCGCTCGTGGACGCGTCACCCTCGACGATCTCCACCGCGCCGTCCAGCCCCGCCTCGCTCGCGGCGGCACGCGCGTCGGCGACAAGCTGCGGATCGAGCTCCACCAGACGGGCGTGCACCACACCCGCCGCAGGGCTCCCGGCGAGCGCGCCGATCACGTCGCGGCCCTGGCCCGCGCAGAGGCTCACGATCCGCGTGCCGGTGTGGCCGCGGCGCTCCAACTCGTCGCGCACGTGGCGCTGCACGATCTCGAGGCGCAAGTTCAACGGCGATCCGTCGATCTCGTACAGCCGATGCCAGTTCACCCAATGCGAATCGGTCGCCATCGCGCCGTCGCCGCCTCTCGTCTGCGCGCCGCCGAGCTACACGAACGGCGGCTTGCCGGTCCGCCCTCTCACTCTGACCCCACTGGTCATTATTGCCCTCACGAGCGTTCGGCGCGGGTGACGTTCCGGGCAGTTTCACACTCAACGGTTTACGAAGCGGCAGCGGGCGTGCGACAGTGCAGCTACCACGGGCTGAGGTAGGGCGGCATCGCGGCGGGGCGAGGACCACTCGCTTCTACATCCGTTCCAGGGGGCACGAACGTGCGAACTTCTTCTCCACGCGCGCGGCGGCGAGCTGCCGCGCTCACAATCTGCGCCGCGACGACATTTGCCGTCGGCATACAGGCCGGCGGCCTCGCGGCCCACGCCGCATCTCCCGCGTCGACCGCAGCGCCCGACGGCGGCCCGACCCCAACTACAGGGGCGACCACCGATTTGTCGTCGACACCACTCGCGGTGCGCAACCACAGCGCCCGGCTCGTGCGCCCGATGACCGCGGCCGATCATCTGCGTCTCACGATCGGGCTGAAGCTGCCGAACCTTGCAGCCGCGCAAAGTTTCAACGAGCAGGTGCAAGACACGGCCTCGCCGCTCTATCACCAGTACCTCACCGCGGCGCAGTGGAACGCCCGCTTCGCGCCGGCCGCGAGCTCCGAGAAGACCGTGCTCGATTGGGCCAAGACGAACCACCTCACGGTCACGAACCGGTACGCAAACCGGCTGCTCGTCGACGTGGACGGGCCCGTCTCGGCGATCGACGCCGCACTCCACGTGCACATGGGCGAGTACACGGTGAACGGTCGGTCGGTGTTCTCGAACGACGTGGACGCGACGCTGCCCACTGCCGTGCAGAGCGTCGTGTCGTCGATCGACGGCCTGAACAACGTCAACTCGCCTGCGGCCGCGGCAGGGCCGTCGTCGTTCCCGCGCTACTCGGCCGGTCCAAGCGTTCAGGCCGCGGCGTCGGGTCACGCGAACGGCAGCCAGGCGAAGCTCGCCGCGGCGATGGCCGCGAAGCAGGCGCATCCGTCGATCACGGGCGGCAGCTACGACCCCACCGACATCTACTCGTCACAGGCCTACGACGAGACCGCGGCCGGTCACGAGGACTCGTGCTGCAACCCGACGAACGCGGCGGGCAGCTCGCCGCCCAACACGTCGATCGCGATCGTCACCGCCGGCAAGCACAACCTGCCCGCCGACATGCAAGGTTTCCAAGGGCGCTACAACTATCTCGCGTACAGCTACAACGAGTACTACGTGGACGGCACCCCGAGCACTCTCGACTTCGAGGGCACGATGGACCTCGAGTGGGCGACCGCGATGTCGAACAGCTTCTCGAGCTTCCAGACGACCGCGCACGTTTACCTGTACAGCGGCGTCAACGCGAACTTCAGCACGTTCGACGACATGTACAACGACGTGCTCACCGACGGGCACGCCCGGATCTTCAGCTCGAGCTGGGGCTGCGCCGAGGACTACTGCACGCCCGACGCCACGATGAACACCGACCACAACATCTTCACCGCGATGATCGGGCAGGGTTACACACTCGTGGATGCGTCCGACGACAAGGGCGCGTACTCCGATTGCTCGCACCAGAGCGTGCAGTTCCCAGCCTCCGACAACAACTTCATCGCCGTCAGCGCAACGAACCTCGAGTTGAACAGCAGCTCGCAGTACGTGTCGGAGCGCGCGTGGCCCGCGAACTCGTCGGGCTGCGCACACAACGGCGGAGGCGGTGGAGGTGGCTGCAGCGTGAAGTACAGCGCGCCCAGCTATCAGCTCAGCCCGAGCAACCCGAACTTCTCGTGCGGGAGCATGAAGAGCGTGCCCGACCTTTCGCTCAACGGCGACTGGTTCAACAGCCCGCAGAACATCTTTTACAACGGCGGGTGGTCAGGGAACGGGGGCACGAGCATCGCTGCGCCTGAGTTCGCCGGGTTCATGGCCCGATCCAACTCGTACCTCGCGTCTATGGGCAACCGCTGCGGCTCCGGCAGCACGCAGGCCTGCGCACCGGTGGGCGAGGCAGGAAGGCAGCTCTACCTTGCCGCGATCGACCACGCCGCCCAGGGCAAGAATCCCTACTACGACATCACGTCGGGCTGTACCTCGAACGACGCGGGTTCCGGATTCTGCGGCATCGTCGGCTACGACCGGGCCACCGGCTGGGGCTCGTTCAACATGCTGCAACTCGAGTGGGCGATCAACTACTGGTCGACGGGTGAGGCATCAGCGCCGACCGTGACCTTGTCGGGTCCGCTCACAAACGCGTACACGAACACCGGCACGCTGTCGTGGTCGGTGGTCGACAATGGTTCACCGACACCAACGGGCGTTTCCGGCTGGACCGCGAAGTGGGACGCCGATCCCGGTGATCCGACGTCGCACTCCACTCCCGGCAGCGGCGACTCCTTCTACAGCGGTCCGGCATCCGGGCACGGGAGCACGTCGGGCTCGGCATCGCTCGCGTCGGCAGGCAGCGGTTGCCACACGCTGTACGTGAGGGCGTGGGACAACATCGGCGAGTCGGCCGCGTCGTCGTACGGACCCGTCTGCTACGACGCCACCGCGCCGACGATCACGGCGGCACCGAAGCCGACGCTGGTCGCCGGCACGAAGCTCACGGCGGCGGGCGTCCCGGTGAAGGTGGCCTGGACGGCCACTGACACCCCGAGCGGCATCGCGTCGTACACGTTGCAGCGAGCCGTCGACGGCGGCGCCTACGCCAATGTGGCATTGAGCCCGGCCACCGCCACGTCGATCTCGCAGGTGCTGGCGGCCGGCCACAGCTACCAGTACCGCGTGGAAGCCACCGACAAGGCGCACAACACGAGCGCGTTCAAGGTAGGCACGAAGTTCAAGGTGAACCTCGTGCAGGAGAACGCGGCCGGCGTCGTGTATTCGGCCGGTTGGACACACCAGGCGTTGGCCGGTTCGTCGGGCGGCTCGGTCGACTTCTCGTCGGCGAGCGCCAAGACCGCGAAGTTCACCTTCACGGGCACGCAGTTCGCCTGGGTGTCGACGAAGGGATCGAACCGAGGCACCGCGTCGGTGGCGGTCGACGCGACGCCAGCGGTCAACGTCAACACGAACAACGCCAGCACCAGCGCGGCCACGATCGTGTTCGGCAAGGCGTTCACCGCGAGCGCCAGCCACACAGTCACGGTGAAGAACCTCGGCACCGCCGGGCATGCACGCATCGACGTCGACGCGTTCGTGTTCTTCAGCTGAGCCGAACTGCTCGTTCGCACGGTCCCATCGAGCGCGTGAATGCGCGCCGATGGGGCCGGGCGCGAGCCGCAAGCCCTGTGACATCGGTCACCGCTTCGGCATTCCGCAAATGTCCCGAACCGGCCGAGAGCACCCGTCGACTACGCGCCGCGGTATGCAACCGATCGCCAGCGTGAACTCGGGAAACCCCACGCGCGCCACCAATCGGTATGCACGCAGACGCGCGTCGCGCACGGCAAGTTCGCGCGACATCGCGCGCGCGCGAACACATGATTCACCCATGAACCTCGGCGTTGACGCGCCCGTATGCGCCGAACATGCCAGTCATTCCGCGCGCACGCGCACTCGTCGTTTCCGCACGATCACTTGTGGCGATCGTCGCGTCAGTAGCCCTTACCGGTGTTGTCACAATCGCTGCAAGCACTCCGGCAGATACAGGTGCCGCGGCATCCACCGCACCGGGATTGCATCCCGACGCGGCATGGCTACGAGCCGACGCCGCGACGCGTGCCACGGTGCCGTATGCAGTGGTCGCCGGCCAGGCCCGCAACATCGGGCCGTTGGCATCGACGCAGATGCTGCGGCTCGCGCTCTCGCTGCAGCCGCCCGACCCGGCCGGCGAGCAGCAATTCCTCGACGAGCTGCAAGACCCGCACTCGCCGAATTTCCACCACTACCTCACCGCGGCGCAGTGGAACGCGCGCTTCTCGCCGACGGCCGCCAACGAGAACGCCGTCGTGAATTGGGCCCGCGCGCAGGGCCTCACGGTCACGAGCCGCTACGCGAACCGGATGCTCGTGGACGTCGCCGCCAACGTAGCCACGATCCAGCGAGCATTCGGTGTGCAGATCAATTCGTACGACATCGGCGGCAAGACACATTTCGCCAATGCCGCACCGCCCCAGCTCACCGGAGCGATGCAATCGATCATCCAATCGGTGCAGGGCCTCGACGACATCGAACAAATGCAGCCATCGGCATCGCCGGCGACCGCCCACGAGCCCACCGGCGACGTGTACTCACCCGGACCAGCCGAACAGGCCGGACCGAGCGCAGACACGAGTGGCAGCCGCACACAACTCGCCGCGGCGACACGCGCCGCCGCCACGGTGCGGCCGAACAGCTCCAACGGCGGCTACGACCCCACCGACATCTACAACTCGAACGCGTACGACTACGCAGCGCTCAACAACCTGAAGCACTGCTGCAATCCGAACCACGTGCCGAACTCGTCGCCGCCCCAAGGTTCGGTGGCGATCGCCACCATCGGGCAACAGGCGGTGAGCGACATCACGGGATTCCACACTGAGTACCCGTACCTCGCCGACCTCTTCAACGAGGTGTTCATCGACGGCACACCGCCGCCCGGCGACGGTGAGGGCACCCTCGACGCGGAATGGGTGACCGCAACGGCCAACAGCTTCGGTTGCCAGTGCGACACCGCACACGTGTGGTTGTACGACGGGGCCAACACCAACGCGAGCACGTTCAGCGACATCTACAACCACATGTTGAACGACAACGTGGCTCGGGTGATGAGCGTGAGTTGGGGTTGTGCGGAGATCTTCTGCTCCACCGCAGCGATGATGGACAGCCAGCACGCGATCTTCAACGCCATGCTCGGGCAGGGCTGGACACTCGTCGGTATTTCGCACGACAAGGGTGCATTCGCCGACTGCGCGCACCTCAGCGTGTCGTATCCCGGCTCCGATCCCGACGTGGTGAGCTCGGGCGGCACACGCTTGAACATCAGCGCGAACGGCAGCTTCGCGAGCCAGACTGCGTGGCAGCCGAACTCGTTTGGGTGTGCGAACAATGGTGGTGGGAGCGGCGGCGGTTGCAGTGCGCACTTCACCGCCGCGCCCTACCAGATCGCCGCGAACACCGGGTGCGGGAACATGCGCGCCGTTCCCGACATCGCCCTCAACGCCGACTGGCTCAATACTCCGCAGAACATCTTCGTGAACGGCGCGAAACAGGTGAACGGTGGCACCAGCATCGTCGCTCCGATGGTGGCGGGGTTCTTCGCCCAGGAGGACTCGTACATGCTGGCGATGGGCCAGGGACCACTCGGCAACGGTGGAGCCTCGTTGTACGGCATCCACAACGGTGGCGCGCCCCACAATCCGTATTACGACATCACGAGCGGTTGCAACGGCAGCAGCCTGGGCGCCGGCTTCTGCGCCAAGGCGGGCTACGACCTCGTAACCGGGCTCGGGTCGGCCAACATGTTGCAGCTCGCGTGGGGCATCAACTGGCGCGAGATCCCCGACGAGGGCCGTCCGACCGTGACGTTCTCGGGACCGGCGACGAACGTGTGGTTCAACGGCGTGACGCCTGACGTGAGCTGGACCGTCGCCGACACCAACGCCGGCCCGGTACAAAGCGGGCTCGCCGGGTTCAGTGAGAGCATCGACTCGAGTGTTCCCGACCCCACCGCGCACGCAACTCCAGGGAGCGGTGACCCGTTCTACAGCGGTCCGCAATTCCCGGGCCTCACGCACCTCGATGTCGACTGGGCGTTCCTCACCCAGGGCTGCCACACGGTGCACGTGATGGCGTGGGACAACACCGGCTTGAGCAGTCAAGACCAGGCCTACGGACCGGTGTGCTTCGACAACGCGCCACCGAAGATCACCCAGGGCCCATCGGCGTTCCTGATCCCGACGTCGACGATCCACTCCGATGGCGTGCCGGTCGACGTCGTGTGGAACGCCACCGACAATGCGAGCGGGGTGGCGTCGTACTCGGTGCAGCGCAAGGTGGACAACGGGCCGTTCACCACGGTGCTCCTCGACTCGGACACCGACACCAGTGTCGGACAGGTCCTCGCGCCTGGTCACACGTATCAGTACCGGGTGAGTGCCACCGACGCCGCCGGCAACACGAGCGCGCCCACCACAGCGAAGGCGTTCAAGGTGAACCTCGTGCAGGAGAACCAGGGCGTCGTGTATTCGGCGGGCTGGGCGCGGCAGGCCCTGAAAGGTGCATCGGGAGGCTCGGTCGACTTCACGACGGCGAAGGCCAAGACCGCGAAGTTCACGTTCACGGGCAGCCAGGTCGGCTGGGTCACCACCGCGGCGACGAACCACGGCGCCGCGACGGTGTCGGTCGACGGCAAGGCGCCGGTGAAGATCGACACCAGCGTGCTCGCCGCGATCGTGCCGAACGCGGCAGTCGAGTCGATCCCCGCGACGATCGAGTTCACCCGTTCGTTCGCCCGCGGCAAGCACACGATCACCATCACGAACCTGGCGACGGCGAAGCGACCACGCATCGACCTCGACGCGTTCGTGTTCTTGAGCTGACCCTGCTCCCCCAGGGTCGAGTGCGGGACCCCGCCGGCTGTGCGCAACGACGCGCCCCGGCGGGGCCGCCGCGCGCCCATCTGTGTGGCAGTCAGACCTCGAGCAGCAACGTGACGGGGCCGTCGTTCACGAGCGCAACGTGCATGTCGGCGCGGAAGCGGCCGGTCTCGACGGCTGCGCCGAGCGCGCGCAGCGCGCCGACGAACTCCTCCACCAGTGGTTCGGCCTGATCCGGTGGCGCCGCGTTCACCCACGAGGGTCTGCGCCCGCGCGTGGTGTCGCCGTAGAGCGTGAACTGGCTGACGACGAGTAGCGGGAGCGCTCTATCGGCTGCCGACTCGTTCATCACGCCGTCGTCATCGTCGAAGATGCGCAGCCGCCACGCCTTGTCGGCAAGCTTCGCGGCAATCGCCGGCGTGTCGGTGTGCGTGACGCCGAGCAACACGACCAGACCGGTCTCGATTGCGCAAACCAGGTCGCCGCCGACACTGACCGACGCCGACGTGACTCGTTGGACGAGCGCGCGCACCGCGGCGAAGGTACCGGCTACTCGCGCGACGCGACCGGATCGGAGCGCGTCAGTCGTCGAGCCAGCGCCGTGCCTACGCTGCGCGAGTCGAGCGACCGCAGCAAACACGAGGTGAGAGACGTTGATCGATGCCAAGTTGAAGCGGGCGCTCGGGCAGATGATCAAGGGCGTACAGGTGGTTGCGAGCACGCACGACGGCGTGACGCGCGCGTACACCTCGCACTGGGTCACGCAAGTGGCGTTCGAGGAGCCGATCGTGATGGCGTCGGTGTCGCCGAAGCACGACACGCATCCGATCCTGGCGGCCGCGGGATGGTTCACGGTGTCGGTGTGTGCCGCCGACCAGGTGGATGCGGGCCAGTACTTCAGTTATCCGGGCCGCAAGTTCCATTACCTCGCCGAGGAGTTCCTCACCACGAGCGACGACGGCTTTCCCTACCTCGCCGACTGCTTGTCGTGGTTCCGGGCCGAGACCTTCGAACGCAAGCCGATGGCCGATCACGAGCTGTTCTTCGCGCGCGTCACCCACTATGGCTACGGACGTTTGAAGGAACCGCCGCTCGTCTACTCCAGCCGCCACGGCTGGCGGAAGGCCGCCGAGAAGGCGCGCCCTCCGGGCGTGAGCATCCGCGATCAGCTCCTCGAGCGGCTCGCGGCCTCTGGCTATGACGCGCCCGCGGGCGACGACGACGAAGACGACGGTTGAAGCCGGCTACGCGGCCTGTTCCATCGACGCGTCGTACTTGCCGTCGCGCGCAAGGCCGTTGAGCTTGGCGCGCTTGGCGTAGGCCGCCTGGCCGTCGGCGAGCTTGGCGTCCTCGCCACCCCATGCCTGGAGCGCCGGTGCCTGCAACGCACGCCCGTACGAGAACGAGAACTCCCACGGGTGCGGGCCGCGTTTGCTGATGGCGTCGAGGTTGGCCGTTGCCTCGGCGTCGCCCTGACCGCCGGACAGGAACACGATGCCGGGCACGGCCGCGGGTACCACCTCGCGGAAGCACGCGATCGTGGCCTCGGCCACCTGGTCGGGTGTGGCCTTGCCGCCGCTCCACTTCTTCCCGGGGATCACCATGTTCGGCTTGAGCAACGCGCCGGGCAGATCGATGCGCTGGTCGAAGCATTCGGCGAACACCGTGTGCAGCGTGCGCCGGGTCACGTCGAAACACGTCTCGATCGAGTGGGCACCGTCCATCAGTACCTCGGGCTCGATGATCGGCACGATGTCCTCGGCCTGGCACAGCGCGGCGTAGCGGGCGAGGCCCTGCGCGTTCACGTCGAGGCAATACTGGCTCGGCATGCCCGTGGTGGTGTCGATGTCGATGACGGCGCGCCACTTCGCGAACCGGGCGCCGAGCTCGCGGTACTCGGCGAGCCGGGCGCGCAACCCGTCGAGGCCTTCGGTGACGAGCTCGCCCGGAGCCGCCGGCAACGGCACGGTTCCTTTGTCGACCTTGATGCCGGGGATCACACCCTGGCCCTCGAGGATCGACACCAGCGTGCGGCCGTCGGCCGCGCTCTGACGGATCGTCTCGTCGAACAGGATCACGCCGGAGATGTGGTTCGATGCCCCCGCGGTGGTGAACAGCATCTCGCGGTAGGCGCGGCGACGGTCTTCGGTGCTCTCGCAGCCGATGCTGTCGAAACGCTTCTTGATCGTGCCGCTCGACTCGTCGGCGGCGAGGATCCCCTTACCCGGCGCAACGAGAGCGCGGGCGACATCGTGCAGACTCATCGATCCCTCCAGGGACACGTTTTCGAGACCCTCAATATTGCCGCAACCTACGAGCCCCACCCCAACCATGTGACTGTGGTCCCATAAACAGTTGACTTGTCGACTGTTCGTGGGACCACGGCGCCAGGCGGTCAGGCGCGGATGAGCAGGAGGATCATCGTGTAGTGGCAGGCCGCAGCCGCCACCGTCATCACGTGCCAGGCCTCGTGGTAGCCGAAGGTCCGGGGCCGCAGTGTGGGCCATTCCCGACCGAAGCCGATGGCACCCAACGTGTAGAGCACCCCACCTGTGCCCATCAGGATCAGCTCGGGTGTGGTGAGCGAGTGCACGATCACCGGCAGCGCCACCACGGCGAGCCAGCCGAAGGCGATGTAGAGCACACCGGCGTGACGGTCCGTCCAGTTCCACAACACGATTGTGAGGGTCACGCCCACGGCCGCGATCGTCCACACGATCGCGAGCAGCGTGATGCCCCAGCCCGGCCTCAGCGCGAGCAGGGTGATCGGTGTGTATGTGCCGGCGATCAGCACGAAGATCATGGCGTGATCGAGCCGCTGCATGACGGCGCGCACCCGCGGGGTCCAGCGGCCGCGGTGGTAGGCCGCCGACGCGCCGAAGAGCAGGGCCATCGACGCCCCGTAGAGCGCCGCGGCCACATACGAGGAGGCATGCCGACCGGCGAGGATCAACAGCAGCGTCGCCGGGAAGGTGAGCAAGAACGCGAGCTGATGGAGCCGGCCCCGAAAGCGCGGCTTCTCGAACAGTGCTGCAACCGCCCCGGATTCCACGATGAAACCGTATCGACCGCTACAAGTCGGTGTCACGGGTTCGTAGGTGAAGTCTCAGCAAATCGTGCAGCGAGTCACACGGCGGTCACGATCAATTGCGGTCGATCGTGGTGGGGCCGGCCGTGCCGGGGAGCTCCACCGGCGCGAGTTGCGAGGCCGACGTGTCGACGACCTCGGCGAGCGGCGCCTTCACCACGAAGGCGCTCGGGACCCCGCTGCGTGAAACGACCGCGTAGCGCCCGTCGAAGTCGAGCCCGGTGGGCACGTAGGCCTTGGTCGCGATCGGAACCCGCTCCAGGACGGTTCCAGTGGCGACGTCGTTCACCGCCAGGTCGCCGCTCACGAGATACGCGATGCGCTTGCCGTCGGGCGAGATCACCGCGTTGCTCACCTTGCCGATCGAGAGGTTGCCGGCAACCACGTTCGGGAGCGAATTGTCGAAGCTGCCGTCGGCATGCTGGTACAGCACGAACGGACCGCCTTCAGGGCTGAACCCCGAGAGCACGAACAGATTTCCGGCGATCGACACTCGGTCGAGCGTGGTGCCGGGAGCAATCGACAATTCTGTCGCGACGAACGCGCCCGTCTCGAGATCGAACAGCCTCACAAAACGCGCGTTGTCGTGCAGCAAGTCGGGGTGGACGTCGAGCGTGATCGCAACCCAGTCTCCCTGATAGGTGCCGGCACCGAGCAGCGTCAGATCGGGGAGGGTTTGCGGTTCACCGCCCCAGTGGGTGACAGTGATCGCGTTGTCGCCGCCCAAGAGGTGAATGCGGTTCGGAACGGCGAACGCGAGTCGCGGGTCGCCTCCGGTGACCTCAGTGCTCCCCGACGCAGAGACGTCGACGACGTTGCCGTCGATCACCGACGTGACCGGCGGACCGATCCACGCGGACGCGGGAACTGTGGAGGTCGTCGTGGTGGGCGCGACGGATGTGGTCGTCGCTTCGGTGGTCGTCGACCCGGGCTCGGTGGCGGTCGTGGTGGCAGGTTCGGCGGTTGTGGTGGAGTCGGGCGCGGCGATGTGCACGTTCGGGTGGGTGTCGCCATTGCGCGCCACGGCTACGCCGCCTCCCACACCCCCGACGACGATGACCGCGGTGATCGCGGCGAGCACGCGGCGCCGGCGCAGGCGCTGCCGCGGAAGCGCGGGGTCGACCGCGACCGGCACAACCGCCCGCAGACCGCGACCGGCGGCGCGAGCGCGGTCTTCGAAGTCGCTCATGTCGACTCTCCTTCGAACTGTGCGCGCAATGTGTCGCGCGCCTGGGCGAGCGTCGCTCGCACCGTTCCTTCGGCGATGCCGAGCAGGAGCGCGATCTCGGCCGTGGGCTGGTCGTCGCCGTAGAACAGCGCCACCACCTGCGCCTGGCGCGCCGGGAGCGCGCGCACGAGGCGCCAGAACTCGTCGACCTCCGGATCGATCGCCACCGCATCGTCGCCGCCGCGCCGCGATCGCAGACGCGTGACGGCCCGCAGTTCCGCACCACGCCGCCGCAGCGCCGACGTGGTGTCGTGCAGCACGATGCGCCGCACGAACGCACCGGGCTTGTCGTACTCGCGCACCTTCGACCAGCGCGCGAGGGTCTTCACCATCGCGTCCTGCACGATCTCCTCGGCCACATCGCGCCGGCCGCACAGCGCGTAGGCGAGCCGCACGAGTTGCGGGTACTCGCGCCGGTACATCGCGTCGAAAGCGTCTCCGCCCCCGCTCGCCCGCGGCTCGCGCCCCGAGGGGCGGTCCGCGACGTTGTCGGCCGCCACGATCACACCACCCACACGATCGAGCGCCGCCCGGCGCTTAGTGAGGCCTTACTGGTGGCCCATGCCGACGCCTTGCGACCGCTGGAGCGACTTGCCCTCGGTCTGCAGCGCCGGTGCCACCATCACTTCGGCCTTCTGGAACTCCTTGAGCGACTCGTGACCGGTGGTGGCCATCGAGGTGCGGAGTCCGCCGAAGATGTTCAGCGTGCCGTCGTTCTCGTGCGCCGGACCCACGAGGATCTCGGCGAGCGTGCCCTTCTTCCCGGCGTAGACACGCGCGCCGCGCGGCAGCGTGGGGTGGAAGGTGGCCATGCCCCAGTGGTAGCCGTGGCCCGGCGCTTCGTACGCACCCGCGAGCGGCGAACCGATCATCACCGCGTCGGCACCGCAGGCGACCGCCTTGGCCACGTCGCCGCCGCCGCGCATCCCGCCATCGGCAATCACGTGCACGTACACACCCGTCTCGACGAGGTGGCGCATGCGCGCACCGGCTGCGTCGGCGATCGCGGTGGCCTGAGGCACGCCGATACCGAGCACGCCGCGCGTGGTGCAGGCGTGGCCCGGGCCGACACCCACGAGGATGCCTGCGGCGCCGGTGCGCATGAGATGCAGCGCAGTGGAGTACGACGCACAGCCGCCGACGATCACCGGCATGTCGAGCGAGCGGATGAACTTCTTGAGGTTGAGCGGCTGGCGCTCAGGGTCCTTCGACACGTGCTCGGCCGATACGACGGTGCCCTGGATCACGAGCACGTCGAGGCCGGCCTCGATGGCGATCGGCGAGAGCGACTCGACCCGCTGCGGCGTGAGCGAAGCGCACGACACCACACCGGCGGCGGTGATCTCCTCGATCCGCCGGCCGATCAGCTCTGGCTTCAAGGGCTCTTGGTAGAGCTCCTGCATCCGGCGCGTGGCCTTCTCGGGGTCGAGCGACGCGATTTCCTCGTAAATCGACTGCGGATCCTCGTACTTCGTCCAGAGACCCTCGAGGTTCAAGCACGCGAGCCCGCCGAGGCGACCGATCTCGATTGCGCTCGCCGGCGACACCACGCCGTCCATGGCGCTCGCCATCATCGGCAGGTCGAAGGTGAACTCCGCGAGCTGCCAGCGGATGTCGACATCCTCGGGATCGCGCGTGCGGCGACTCGGGACAATGGCGATGTCGTCGAAGCCGTACGCCCGTCGTCCAGACTTGCCGATGCCGATCTCGACTTCCACGGGCAGGCTCCTCTCCGCAGGGAACGCTCTTCGGGGAAACGGTGAGCCTAGTGCTGCGCGTGAGGCACCGCCGTCACGAGGTACCGGTGATCCACGACAGCAGGTTGGTGAGCATGCGCGCCGTCGCGCCCCACACCGTCTCACCCGGCAGTTCGTAGAAATCCATGTCGAGGTGCAGGGTGTTGGTCTCGCCCGACCAGCGCTCGCGCCGGAACACCTCGTCGCCGAGAAGCTCGCGCACCGCGACGTCGAAGACGGTCACGACCTCGCGCGGGTGGGCCACGAACTCGACGGGCGCGTCGAGCAGGCCGACGAACGGTGTGATCACGAACTGCGAGGCCATGGTGCCCACACCGTCGAGGCGGCCCACGATCTCGACGTGGTCGCGGCCGAGCGCGATCTCCTCCTCGGCCTCACGCAACGCCGTGTCAGTGAGTGACGCGTCGAGCGCGGCTTCGTACTTCCCGCCGGGAAAGGCGATCTGGCCCTGGTGCGACGGCATCGTGTCGGGGCGTTTGGTGAGCACGAGCCATGCGTCACCGTCGACCTCGAACACGGCCACCAGCACCGCCGTGGGGCGCGCGCTCGGCACATCGGGTGCCGGTCGCGCCGGTGCGTGTTCGATGACGGCGCGCCGCACCGTTTCCAGCGTGACCGCCTGATCGGCGAGCCCGAGGTGCGCCCACGGCGCCGGCCCGACGATCTCGTACGTTGCAGGACGGGGGATGTATTGCCGGCCTCCCCGTTGGATCACGAGCGTGAGCGTACGGACTCAACTCATGTTCACCGTGGTCGAGGCGCCGCCGGCGGGGATGTTGACGTTGGTGTTCGTGCCCACCAGCGCGCCGAGCTTGCAGCGGAAGTCGTGCGCCCCCACGAGCTCCTGCACGTTGACCACGCCGGACGCATTGCTCGTGCCGAACGGATACGTGACGCCGCCGTTCACCACCATGCCCGTCGCGCCCGACACCGCAGTCCCGTCCGATTGCCGCCGGCACGTCACGATCACCGCGGCTGCGCTGAGCGTGACCATCGTCGGCGCGGACACCACATTGGAACCGAGCGTGATCGTCGAGCCGGTCCATCGGAACTTGGCGTCGTAGGTAGAGGGGAACAGCTCTTGCACCGCCACACCGGTCGCCGGCGGCGCACCGAGAAAGAAGTACGCAGTGGTGCCGGTGGCGCGCACCCATATCGCCTCGTCCTGGCCAGTGAGCCCGGCGCCCGTCGAGGTGAGCATGCGCAGTGTGAGTGGCGTCGCCGTGAACGTCACGGTGACCGCACTGTTCACCGCTACCGACGACTGCTGAGCGAACACGCCGAACCAGCGCGAGCGCACGTCGTAGGTACCGGCGAACAACTCCTGCGTCACGACGCCGGCTATTGGCGTGGCGCTCTGGTACCAGGCCGATGTGCCCGACTGTCGCACCCACATCGATTCGTCTTGGCCCGCGAGGCCCGTGCCGGTCGACGACAGCATGCGCAGCGTCGCGAGTTTGCTCTGGAAGGTCACGGTGGTGGGCGCATGCACGTCGACCGCCGACTGCACCACCGT
Organism: Acidimicrobiia bacterium; assembly: GCA_036501845.1. Taxonomy (GTDB): domain Bacteria; phylum Actinomycetota; class Acidimicrobiia; order IMCC26256; family PALSA-610; genus JBBREP01. The sequence continues at coordinate 34,329 of DASXZO010000157.1, forward strand.
CGCACCAAACCACCGTGCCTCGACGTCGTAGGGCGCGGCGAACAGTTCCTGTGCGACGGTGCCGGAGGTGTCGGGCGCGCCCGACATGATCCACATGGTCGTGCCGGTCTGGCGTACGAAGAACGCGCCGTCGGCGCCCGTGAGCGGGGATCCGCTCGACGACAGCATCCGCAGTGTCGCGAGCGTGGTTTGGAACGTGAGGCTCAGAGGCACGCCCGCCACGACCGTCACGGCCGGGTGCGGGCTGTCGGCGCCGAACCAGCGCGCGTCGAAGTCGTACGGGCCAGGAAACAGCTCCTGGTCGAGCGCGCCCGCACCGTCTGGGATACCGAACACCGTCCAAGGACCGGTGCCGACCACGCGCACCATGAACGCGCCGTCCTGCCCGGTGAGGCCGATGCCCGTCGACGCGATGAGATGCATCGTCGCGTGCGTGGTGCGGAACACGACAGTGGGTGGCGCGCCCGGCGCCACTGCGATCGCCGATTGCACGCTCACCGCGCCGAACCAGCGCGCCTCGAAGTCGTAGTTCGCGGGGAACAGCTCCTGCACGCCGGTCCCCCACGGGTCGGGCGAGCCCGTGAGATTCCATGGCGACGTGCCCGCGACGCGGAAGAAGAACGCGCTGTCTTGTCCGCTCAACCCACCGCCCGTCGACGCCAGGAGGCGCGACGTCGCGGCCGTCGTGGTGAACGTGACCGTGGTCGACGGCGCCACCACGATCGCGGTCTGCACGCTCATGACGCCGTACCAGCGCGCTTCGAAGTCGTAGATCCCTGGGAAGAGCTCGGCCGTCACGTCGCCGGCCGCGTCGGGCACGCCCACGGCCGTCCACGACGGCTGGCCGGTGATGCGCATGTACACGAGCGAGTCCTGACCGCTCAGCGGCGCGCCGGTGGACGTGCGCATGCGGAGCGGGACACCGACGGTGTGGAACGTCACCGTGGTCGCGGTGGCGATCGGCACCGCGCTCTGCGCCTCGCTGATGCCGAACCAGCGCGCCTCGAAGTCGTAGGTCGACGGCAGTACGTCAACCGTCGCGTTGCCCGAACTGTTCGGCGTGCCGAGCGCGCTCCAGCTGTTCGAACCCGCGGCCCGGTACCACGCCGCGGCGTCGCCACCGCTCAGGGCCGCACCACTCGACTGGGCCAGATGCACCGTCACCGTCACGAAGCGAAACGTGATGGTGGCCGAGCCAGTGATCGAGACCGTTTGGGTCGACGTCTGTCCGGAGAACGTGATCGTCACGTCGTACGTGCCGTCGAGAAGCGTCGCGGTGACCGTTCCCGATGCGTCGGTGGTGCCCAGAACGATTGAGCTGCCCCCGGCCGACGGTGTGGCGCTCACTCCGCCGAACCCCACACCGGTGCCGTCGACCGCGAGCAGCCGGACCACCGTCGTGCAGAGCTGGAACGTCGTGACGGTAGGCCCAGCGACCATCACGCCTGGATGCGTCGAGAGCGACGACCCGTACGTGAGCGACACGTCGTAGGCCGACGGCAGTACCCGGATGACCAGGTCGCCGGACGCGGGCGTGCTCCCGAGCGCTACGGGCGGTCCCCCGTCGACCGCAACGGAGATCGCGCCACCCGCAACGCCATGCCCAACCGCGTCGCGCAGCCGCACGGTCAACGGCACGGCGGGAAACGTCACCAACGTTCCGTTGCTGACCGCCACTTGCGACAGCACGTTCGTGGCGCCGTCGAACACGACACGCACGTTGTATGTGCCATCGACCAGCGGCGCGCTGACGCGACCGCTCGCGTCGGTGGTGCCCATGGTGGTCCACGACGGGTCGCCCGATCGTTGGGCAGACGCGCCCACACCCGCAACGCCCGAACCATCGGGCGCCACGACGGCCACAGTCGCACCGCTGTGGTCGGTCGTGCCCACCGTGGGCGCGGGGATGCCGTAGGCACTCCCCTGGCCGATACACGAACCCACCTCACTGATCGTGTACGCCGGCCCGGTCAGCACCACGTCGTGGAGATCGGACGGTGCGTCGAGCAGCGCGTCCGCCACGAGATCGGCCTCGTCGCCGTAGTTGTCGTGCGCGACGAAGTAGGTGCTCTCGGCCTTGCGCAGCCGCAGCGTGTCGTCGCGACAGCGCGCGCTCGTGCCCGCATCGGCGAACCCGTGCACCGCGAGCGTCGCGACCGCCGCGAGCATCGCGGCAATACCCACGGAGACGAGCAGCTCCATCAGCGTGAAGCCGGCCTCGTGTGCAACGCTCGTGGTGATCGATCGGTCGTTCATGCCGAGACCGTCCAGTCGCGCACTCGCACCACCGCGCCCGGCGCGCTTCCTGCTGCATCGACGAAGTCGACGCGTTCGCGCGCCACGCGCCGGCCCGCGATCGTCGCGACGAGTTCCACCACGCGATCGGCGCGGGCACCTGCGCCGCCCGCGAGCAAGGCGCCGCTTCCCGAGAGCGGGGTGCACGACGCTTCGACGAGCGCGCCGTCATCGACAGCAAGCGAGAGCCCGGCACATGGCGTGCCGTCGCGTCCCCAGCTCGGGTCATTGCGCATCGCGTTGACGAGCACGTCGAGCGCGCCGCCCGCGGCATAGGCCTCGGCGCGCGCCGACTGTGCAGCGCCGTCGGCGCGAAACGTCTCGTCACCCATCTCGAAGGCCGCCACGCCGATGAGCACCACCGCGGTCACGAGCACAAGTGCAAGCACGAGCGCGGCACCGCGCTCGCCCACTCCGCGCGCGGTCATGACGCCCTCGGATGCGCTGTGATCGTGAACGCCGACCCCGACGCAGTGGTACCCGAGAGGGTCAGCACATCCGGCGTCGCACACGTCGGCGCGCACGACACCACAGGCGCGGAGGCCACGTCGCCGAGCACCACCGTCGACACGAGTGTGGTGCCGGTGCAGCGCCGGCGCACGAGCACATTCGTATTGCCCGGGCCCGGTTCGGCGAACCACGACGCGCGATACACCGTGCCGGCGTCGTCCCACGACGTGGTCACCAGCGCCCCGCCGGTGCCGCCGCAAGGAGTCGGATCGGCCAAGGCCACGGCGTCAGCCGTCTGCGCGTCGCCCACGAACAACGCGGTCGCCGACCGGACCGTGCTGTCGTCTGCGAACGACGCAGTCGCTTCTCCGCCGTGCTGCAGCACGAGGAACACCGCCGTGGCGAGCGGCCCCATCACCAGCGCGAGCACCGTCACCGCGGTCACGAGCTCCACCAACGTGAATCCGCGCTCCGAGCGTCGGCGGCGCACCATCACGCAGCTCGTTTCACGATGGTCAGCCGGCGATCGAACGAGCCGTCGCCCGAACGCACCCGCAGGCGCAGCAGCTCGCTGCCGCGGTCGGCACCACTGCACGACGAAGCAAACGTCGCCGGCGCGGCGTCGCCGTTCCAGTAGTCGGTCTCGACCACGGTGAGTTCGAAGGTGCGGGCCGTGCCGTCGGACGACCCCCACGGCCCGCTGCTGATCCCGGCGGGCAAGCCGCTCGTGGGGACCGCACTCACCGCGGCGCTCTGGTACGGCGTGCTCCCCGCGTGACACCCTTCGTACGGAGCCGCCGCCAGCGCCTCGGCGAACCGCACCAGCAACAGATCGCCCTGGGCCCCGACCCGGCTCCGGGCCGAGAGGGTGAACACGGTGCCCAGCGCGGCGACAAGACCCACCACCGCAATGCCGATGATCGCGACCGCGAGCACCACCTCCACGAGCAGCTCGCCGTTCGATCTCTTCGAGCGCTCGCCCCTCGGCGCGTTCCCCGTCACCGCCGGTGTGTCGGGCAGCCGTGCGAGCCGGTGGAGATGAGCTGTGTACGCCAGATCGACGATCGCGAGCGGCGCCAAACGGCCGAGGTCGGGTGACAAGTGGCGCAGACCCGGCGTCGGATAGGCCGCGCGACCCACAGACGGGCCGTTCCGTGCCACGCTGTGCTCTCAGGATGGCCTGGTGGTGGGTAGCACAGCCCGGTCTGGAGACACCAGGGGCTGGAACGCGGACGGGGGGAGGTGCTTTCGTTGCGGGCTTCGGTGTGCCGACCCGGTGAACTCGGCGACGTTGAACGGCACCTCTGGTCGTGCTTTCAGGGTGCCTCGTCCGAACTGCAGAACCCCTTCCTCGCCGCGGCCTTCGCCGAGGCCGTGGGACAAGTGTCCGATCGCGCCCGGGTCGCGGTGATCGAGGATGCCGGCGAGGTAGTGGGCTTCCTCGCGTACGAACTTGCCGCGCGCCGTGTGGCGGTACCGATCGGGCGCATGACGAACAACCGCCAGGCGTTCGTGCACCACCCCGATCTCGTGTGGAACTGGGCCGACCTGCTGCGCACCACCCGGCTCGACGTGATCGAGTTCGGTGACCTCGTCGCCGGACAGTGCGACGACCGGCGTTCGCTCGAGATGGTGGACGCGCCAGTGATCGATACGCACGGCGGTTGGGACGTCTATTTCGACGCCATGCGACGGCACAAGCGTGTGCGCACGACGTTGTACAAAGAGCGCCGTCTGCGCCGCGACGTCGGTGAGATCACCGTGGTATGCGGTGGTGGCGCGTGTGCCGACCTTGCCGCGCTTGTCGACTGGAAGGCGCGCCAGTACCGGCGCGCCGGATGGCCGAACCTGCTCGCGAAATCATGGGTTCCGGCGCTCTTGGAGTTGCTCACGGGCGCGGCCACCGACGACCTGCGCGCCGCCGGCTCGTCGCTGCGCGTCGACGGTCGCGTGGTTGCCACCGACTTGAGCCTGGTATCGGGCTCGGTGTTCGCCGGTTGGTTCGGCGCCTACGACCCTGCCTACTCCCGGTTCTCACCCGGGGCTGTGCACACGCTGCACGTGCTCCGTGCCGCGTTCGACAGCGGCGTGTCAGCCGTCGACCTCCATAGGGGCGACGAGGAGTACAAGCACCTCTTCAAGACCGGCGACGTCGCCGTGGGTGGCGGCTACGTCTCTCTGCCGTCGGCGCGCACGCTCGCCTACCGGATGCGCCGGGCGCCGTCGGCGAGCACCCGGGCCTACGTCCTGCGCCACCCGAACGTCCGCAGCTACGTCCGGCGATCGTTGCGCCGCGCGGGCTCGGCTCGTGAGGGCCTGGCCCGCTGGACCGGCCGGGGCGCGCCGGAATCGGCCGACACGTAGCCGTCCCGTCACCCCGCGTGGAGCGCTACACCCGCTGAACTCCCACCCACCGCAGTCACGAGCAACAATTCGTGGCGGGCGCCACACACCGTGAGGCCGTTTGGCCAAAGAGTGACAGCAGTCGTAACGTGGGGGCTCGCGGGGCTGCGATCGTTACACGTTGGACTGGGACGGGGCACAAAGCATGACGGCAGGCGTCGAGAGCGCTATGCGGCACCGTGCGCGACTCGCGGCCGCCGGACCCACACTGCACGAGCGCACGCCGCTCTTCGAGATTGCCGGGCCTACCGAGCGACCACCCACGGTGACCGCGGTGATCCCGACGCTCAACGAAGCATCGAACATCGCCCACGTGATCGGCCGCATCCCGGAGTGGGTCGAAGAGATCATCGTCATCGACGGCGACTCCACCGACGGCACGTGCGAGGCGGCCAAGGCCGCTCGCGACGACGTGACCGTGATGCAGCAAGACGGCCATGGGAAGGGCGACGCCCTCGCGTGCGGTTTCGCGGCGGCCCACGGCGACATCATCGTGATGCTCGACGCCGACGGCTCCACCGACCCAGCCGAGATCCCGCGGTTCGTCGCCGCGCTGCGCACCGGTGCCGACTTCGCCAAGGGCACACGTTTCGCGATGGGCGGCGGCTCGGCCGACATCACGCGCCTGCGCCGCGCCGGCAACCGTGCGCTCGGCGGTCTCGTGAACCGCCTCTGGGGCGTGCAGTACACCGACCTTTGCTACGGCTACAACGCCTTCTGGCGAACATGTCTCCCCGAACTCCACATCGACTGCGCAGGATTCGAAGTGGAGACGCTCTTGAACATCAAGGCGGCGCGCCGCCAGCTCCGCATCGTCGAGGTTCCCTCCTACGAGGCGAACCGGATGTCGGGCGCGTCGAACCTCTCCGCCCGCCGAGACGGCGTTCGCATCCTGCGGACGATCATTGCCGAACGGATCCGGCCGGACTGATCCGAAGAAAGCTGGGACGAACAAATGAGTGTCTCGTACGAGCCGGCGGTGGTCGTCGGCGCGGGACCCTATGGACTCGCGGTCGCCGCGCACCTGCGCGGGAGGGGTGTACCGGTACGGGTTTTCGGTGAGCCGATGTCGGCTTGGACCCGCAACATGCCCGTGGGCATGTTCTTGAAATCTGCACCGTCGGCGTCGAGCCTCTCCGCTCCGACGTCCGGCTACACACTGCTCGACTACTGCCGGGAGACGGCAACGTCGCTCGGCCCTCACGGGCCCGTGCCCATCGAGCTGTTCGCGCGCTACGGCCAGTGGTTCCAAGAACAACTCGTGCCGGTGGAGCCGGGCCGCGTGGTGTCGGTGCAACGGCGCGCCGACGGCGCCTTCGACGTAGCGCTCGACACCAGCGAGATCGTCGCGACGCGCGCGCTCGTAATGGCGGCCGGGCACGTGCAGTTCGCGTACGTCCCCGACGTGCTGCAGCAACTGGCCGGCGCGGCGCCGCTCCCCACCGAACGCGTGTCGCACGCGTGTCACCACGCCGATCTGTCCGAGCTCGGCGGCTCTACCGTCGCGGTCGTGGGCGCCGGTCAGTCGGCGCTCGAGAGTGCGGCGCTGCTGCACGAGGCGGGCGCCATCGTCGACGTGCTGGCGCGCCGGCCCGAGCTTCGATGGGCAGGCGTTCCCGCCGAGACGCGGTCGGGACGTGATCGGATCGTGAAGCCGATGACACCGCTCGGACCGGGTTGGTCGCTCACTGCCGTGCATCGCGGCGCGGCCGCGTTCCGCCACCTGCCCACCCGCACGCGGTTGAATTTGGTCAATTCGGTGCTCGGCCCGTCAGGCTCGTGGTGGCTGCGCCCGCGATTCGACGGCGTCGTGAACACGCACCTGTCCACCGAGGTGCGCGACGCGTGGACCGAGGGCGACAAGGTGGTGTTGGAATACACAACGGGTGGCGGCGCGCCGACCCGACTCGTGGTCGATCACGTGCTCGCGGCCACTGGGTATCGAATCGCTCCGGGCGCGATCGCGACGCTCGAGAGCGAGGTGCGCGACCAGATCGAGTGCGTCGGCGGCTTCCCCAACCTGAGCGCCTCCTTCGAATCGAGCGTGCCCGGCCTGTTCTTTGCGGGCCTGTCGTCAGCCGCGACGTTCGGGCCGTTGATGCGCTTCGTGTGCGGCACGGAATTCGCGGCGCCGCGCACTGCGGCAGGAGTGGCCCGGCGCCTGGCGGGCGCGCCCGGTCGTGCCGCACCCGCCGCGAACACGGGCTGATGCGGGCGCGGGCGGCGCCGGCGACCCCCGAGGGCGGCGGACCGACCGTGACACTTGTGCCAGAGGCGCTCGAGCGACTTCCCTGGCGGACAGGAGCCACTTACAGTGGCTTAGTGAGCGCTCTGCACAGCCTGCGCAAGGGCGCGCACTTCTCATGACCACCCGCCCGACGGTCTCTGTGGTCATCTGTTGCTACACCGAGCAGCGCTGGTTCGACGTGTGCGCGGCGGTCGAATCGATCACGGCGCAGCTCACCGAACGCGACGAACTGATCGTTGCCGCCGACCACGCCCCCGCTCTTGCTCAGCGGCTCCGCGAGCAGTTTCCGGCCGTGACCATCGTCGAGAACTCGGGCGCACGCGGCCTCTCGGGCGCACGCAATACCGGCATCGCCGCCGCCCGCTGCCAGATCGTGGCGTTTCTCGACGATGACGCGGTCGCAGAACCCGACTGGCTCGACGAGCTGTGCCGGCCCTACGCGCTCGACGAGGTCGTCGGCGTCGGTGGCCGCGTGGTGCCGCGCTGGGACGATGCCCGACCGTCGTGGTTCCCGCCGGAGTTCGACTGGGTGGTCGGCTGCACCTACGCGGGACATCCCGACGAGGGTCCAGTGCGCAACATGATCGGCGCCGCGATGTCACTGCGTCGCAGCGTCTTCGACCAAGTCGGCGGCTTCCACGACGACGTCGGGCGCGTCGGCGGCACACCGACGGGTTGCGAGGAGACCGAGCTCTGCATTCGCGTCACCCAGCGCGTGCCCGGCGCCATCATCTACTACGCGCCGTCGGCGATGGTGCACCACCGCGTCGGCCGCGAACGCGCCACCTTCGCCTACTTCCGCGCCCGCTGCCTCGCCGAAGGCGCGTCGAAACAACGCGTGTCGCGCATGGTCGGCGCCGGCGCGGGTCTTGCGAGCGAGCGGGCGTACACGACTCGGACACTGCCGAGCGCGGCGCTACGCGATCTCGCGCTCGCCGCGCGCGAGCGGCGCGGCGACGCGGTCGCCCGCGTGGGCGTGCGAGCCGCAGGCGTGGCGCTCGCGGCCAGCGGCCTTGTGCGCACCAAGGCGCGCGAGCGCAGGACAATGGTGCACGCGGTCGCGCAGACCCGAACGGTGCGCGAGTTCCGCCCTGCACACGTGGGCCAGGTCGAGCGAGACGCACCGGCCGACGTACCCGGCGGTCGCGCGCTCGACGGGCGACCCTACGAACGCGCCGTGCTCCTGGTGCGGGACGGCGGCCGTCCGATCGGCACGGTCGAGGTGCCCATGACGCCCGACGGCGTCGACGCGCGCAGCCTCGCGCCCCACCTTCAGCTGGTCGCATCGCCCCACTTGAATCCCACGGACGACGAGCGGGCGCCGGTGCCGAGCGCGCTCGCGTACGTCACTGTGGTGGTCGCGACGCGCGACCGGCCGGTCGAGCTCCGCCGCTGCGTGCAGTCGATCCTCGCGAGTGACTACCCGCGCTTCGACATCCTGATCGTCGACAACTCGCCCACGCCAGGCTCGGCCGAACAGATTGCCGCGCTCACCACGAGCCCCGAGCACGCGGTGCGCAGCGTGTGGGAACCCACCGCCGGCCTGGCCCGGGCCCACAATCGCGCGTTACCACTCGTGACGAGCCCGATCGTGGCGTTCACCGACGACGACGTGGTGGTCGACACCCAATGGTTGCGCAGGCTCGTCGACGGATTCGCCGTGGCACCGCACGTGGCGTGCGTGACCGGCATGATCTTCCCGCTCGAGTTGGAGACGCCCACACAGGGTCTCGTCGAGCAGGTGATCGGCTTCAACAAGGGTTACGAGCGTCGGGTGTACAGCGCCGATCGCGGCAACCGCGACGACCCCTTGTTCCCGTTCACCGCCGGGCAGTTCGGCTCGGGCGCCAATATGGCATTCTGCACCGACGAACTGCGCGCGATCGGCGCGTTCGACGACGCGCTCGGGGCCGGCACGAAAGCTCGAGGCGGTGACGATCTCGCGGCGTTCTTCGACGTGATCGTGCACGGGCACGTACTCGTGTACGAGCCGGCGGCGATCGTGTTCCACGCGCACCATCGCGACGCAGTGGCGTTGCACAGGCAGGCCTACGGCTACGGCGCCGGCCTCACCGCGTACCTCACCAAGACCTTGCTCGACCGGCCATCTCGGGCAGCTGCACTCGCGGCCCGTGTGCCGGCGGGGTTGCGCTACGCGCTTGCCGGCGACTCGCCGAAGAACGAGCGCGCGCCCGACGACTGGCCGCGCGGCTTGGTGTGGCGCGAGCGCGCGGGCATGCTCGCCGGACCGGCCCTGTACCTCGCCAGCCGCAGGAAGATGCGGCGCGCCGGGGTGCGGCGCGCATCAGTGACCGCAACGCCGGTGCGCGTCGCGAGCGCTCCGAACCACCGGACGGCGTCGTCGTGACTGCTGCGGCCACGGTTCCGATCCTGCTCTATCACTCGGTGTGCGACAACCCGCCGCCGCGCCTGCAGCGCTGGACCACGTCGCCGGCTCGGTTCCGTGAACACCTCCAATTCCTCGCCGACGAGGGTTACCAAACCCTCACCGTGAGCGACTACGTGGCGCGCCTTCGCTCGGGCGCGTCACCCCTCGACAGCGTCGCGGTCGTCACCTTCGACGACGGCTACGCCGACTTCGCCGACGGGGCGTTGCCCGCGCTCGTCGACACGGCGACCGCGTGCACGCTCTACCTGTCCACGGCATACATGGGCGCCACCAGCAGCTGGCTCGGCGACGGCGGCGCGCACCCGATGCTCACGTGGGACGCGGCCGCCGACGTCGCCGCGGCCGGAGTGGAGATCGGCGCGCACGCGCACCACCACCTCCCGCTCGACGAGCTTCCTGCTCGCGACGCCCGTAACGAGATCATCCGGAGCAAGTGCGAGATCGAGCAGCACTTGGGCCGCACCATCGAGTCGTTCGCCTACCCGCACGGCTACCACGGGCCGACCGTGAAGGCCATCGTGCGTCACGCCGGCTTCACGAACGCATGCGGCGTGAAGAACGCGTTGAGCGGAGCGGGCGACGACGAATTCGGCCTCGCCCGCGTGATGCTCGAAGGTGACGTGAGCGCCACGCAGTTGCGCGCGCTGCTCGCCGGCCTCCAGCGCGCACCCGAGCGCGAGCGCCTCGACACCACGCTGTGGCGGGTATACCGCCGAACACGCGCTCGCGTCCGGCGCGAATCGCGCCGCACAACCACTGTCACCGCGCCATGACCGTCGACGCGCCGGCACCGCTCGCACGCATGCGGTCGGATCGCGTCGATCGGGTGGTCGCCCACCTGCGCGAGCCGCTGCAGCGCAACAGCTACGCGCTGGTTGCGAACACCCTGACCACGTCGGTGCTCGGGCTTGCGTATTGGACGATCGCGGCGCGCGAGTACGGCGCCGATACGGCCACCGTCGGACGGAACACCGCGCTCATCTCGATGATGATGTTCCTCACGAACCTGGCGAGCCTGAACTTCACCGACGTGCTCAACCGGTTCGTGCCCGTCGCGGGATCGCGTGCCCGGCGGCTCGTAGAAACGTCGTATCTCATCGCGGTGAGCCTCGGCGGAGTGGCCGCGACCACGTTCGTCCTCGGTCGCAAATGGTGGACGCCCTGGCTCGACACGACACTGCACGGCGCCTGGCTCGATGCCCTGTTCGTGGTGGCCGTGATGATGTGGGTGGTCTTCGTACTGCAAGATGCCGTGCTCATCGGCCTGCGCGAAACCATCTTCGTGTTCTTCGAGAACACCACGTTCGGCGTGGTGAAGATCGCGCTCCTGCTCGTGTTCGCCACACTCGCCCGGGCCAGCGGCATCTTCCTCTCCTGGACCGTGCCGCTCATCGCCATCGTGCTCGTGGTGAACAGCACGATCTTCCGCAAGTTCCTGCCTCGCTACAGCAGGGAGTTCCGCGGCGAGCCCGAACCGTTCGACCGAAGGATCATCGGCCGTTTCATCGGAGCCGACTATGTGGCGTCCGTGGCGGGCACGACCGCGACATCGCTCATGCCGCTCATCGTGCTTGCCATGCTCGGTGCGAGTGCGAGCGCGTACGTGTTCTTCGCCTGGACGATCTCGTACACGTTGTATCTCATCAGCCGCAACGTGGGCATGGCGCTCACCACGGAGGGCGCGTCCGACCCCGAGAACCTCGACCGCTACACCCGGGCCGCCCTCACCACCTCGGCGCGCATCGTGGTTCCGCTCTCGGTGGCAGTCGCGATCGGCGCCCGTTGGCTTCCGTTGGTGTTCGGCAAGAAGTACGCCGCGAACTCCGTCGGACTGCTCGCCCTGTTCGCACTCTCGGCCATCCCGGCAATCGTCCCCACGACCGTTGCCAGCGTGGCGCGGGTGCAACGCCGGCTCAAGACACTCGTGCTGGTGAGCGTGCTCAGCACGCTTCCGGCGCTCGCGCTGATCCCGCTGTTCACCCACTGGATCGGTATTGCCGGCTCGGGCCTCGCCTGGCTGGTGGTGCAGTCGGTGGCCGCGATCGTGCTGCTCACCGGCGAGCTCGCACACATCTGGCGCCGCCCACGTCGGGCACGGCTCAGCCCGACCGCAGGGCTCCTGTTCGCACCCGCCCAGCAACTCGCCGCGGTGAGTCGAAACGGCAACGGCAACGGCAACGAGACGTCGAGCGACGCCGCGTACTACGTGCGACTCGAGGCTGCGCCCCAACCACAGGCGGCAAGCGGAGCAGCCGAGGAGCGAGGAACGAGCGAAATCGGTGCGGAGCGCGCCGGCGAGCGCAGCGAGCGTCCCGACGCCCCTCGGGGCGCGAGCACAGCGAGCGGGGGTACGGGTGCGGAGCGCGCCGGCGAGCGCAGCGAGCGTCCAGACGCCCCACGGGACGCGAGGCGCAAGCCGAGCGGGGGTGGAGTCTGGCCCGCAAGCACGTTGGGCGCCGGCTTGGTGCTCTGGTTGCTCACGCTCGCGTGGGTGCACACCACCACACTCGGGAGCTACGGGCTCGTATCGAACCTGCCGGTGGTGTACTTCGCCGGCATCGCAGTGGTGGCCGCGAGCTTCGTGGTCGCGCTCGTGCGTGGCGCGCGGCCATGGCTGCTCGCGGCACACGGCGTGTTGCTGCTGCTCATGCTCCACGCCACGCCCTCGATCACCTACGCCGAGCTGCGCTACGCATGGGCGTGGAAGCACGTCGGCGTGATCGACATGCTGCAACACGGCCATGTGCTCACCGGCGGCACGGCCGTACTCGACATCTACCAGCACTGGGCCGGATTCTTCGCCGCGGCGACCACGCTCGTGAGCGTCAGCGGCGTGAAGAGCGCGGTCTCGTTCGCCGGATGGGGGCCGCCCTTCTTCGCCATCCTCGACGCCGCGTTGCTCGCGGTGGCGCTGCGCGGTCTCACCGACGATCGCCGGCGCATCGCGCTCGCGGTGTGGATCTTCATGATCGGCAACTGGGTGGGTCAGGAGTACTTCTCACCCCAGGCCTTCGGCTTCGCCCTCTACCTCGCCATCATGGCGATCGTCCTGCGTTGGTACCAGCGCCCGCCGGCACTCACCGAGCGGTTCCGCGCTCGCACGCTCGCCCCCGTCGAAGCCGAGGTTGCGCCCACCCGCGGCGTCGCGCCGCAGCGACGCGCCGTCGCCGTGATCCTGATCGTGCTGATGGTCGCCACCACCACCAGTCACCCGCTCACGCCGATCGTCGCGTGCTTCAGCCTCGGCGCGCTCCTTGCCTTCCGCGCCCTGGATCGGCGCTGGCCGCTCGTGGCGATGGTGTCGATCACCGTGCTCTGGCTCGTGACCGGCGCGTGGAGCTTCACCTATTCGAACATCTCCAGCTTGGTCAGCCAGTTCGGCCGACTCGACAGCAACGTCAACTCGAACCTCGCTTCGTTCGGCAATCTCAGCCCCGCGCAGCATGTCGTTGCCGACATGGGACGGCTGGTGGTGGCGCTCGTTGCGCTGCTCGCGCTCGCAGGTTTCGCCCGCCGCGTGCGGCACGGTTACGTCGACCGCGCCGCGCTCGCACTCTGTGTGGCGCCCGCGCTGCTGCTGGCCGCGGGTGCGTACGGCGGCGAAGCGATCCTGCGGTCGTATCTGTTCACACTGCCCTTCGCGGCGTTCCTCGCGGCCGGGCTGTTCTTCCCGTCGAAGGAGGCTCACCGCTCGTGGGCCAACACGCTCGCGATCGGCGCGATCACCTGCGCACTGATCGTCGGAACGCTGTTCGCGTATTACGGCAAGGACGCGTGGTCCGACTTCACGCCCGGTGAGGTGCGCGCGGCCAGCATCGTGTTCTCCTCGGCGCCACCGCATTCGCTGCTGATCGACGGCACACTCGAGTACCCGACGCAGTTCGAGAACGTCAACAACATCACCTACGTCACGATCGGCACCGAGCCGCCCGGCTCGGTGAAGCAGGTGCTGGCCGATCCGGTGAACGTGCTCAGCTCGTGGATGTCAGATCCCCGCTACTCGCAGGGATACCTGATCATCACCAAGTCGCAGATCGCTGAGATCGACGCGACTGGCCAACTCCCGCGCGGGTCGCTCCAGCGCATCGAGCGGCTTTTGGTCGCTTCGCCGAAGATCAAGGTGCTCTACCACGATCGAGACGCGCTCCTCGTGACGGTTGCGCGCCCGGCGAGCCCGGCGAAGGCCGCGGCCGCGAAGGGCTCGCGATGACCACCGCGCGCGCCATCGTGGGCTGGACGGTGCTCTCCCTGCTGTTCGCCGTGATCTTGCCCGGCAACCCGCTCACGTTCACGTTCGTGCTGGTGTTCCTGCTCGCGTGCCCTGGCATCGCGATCAGCGGACGGCTCGGGCTCGCCGACCGGGCGTTCAGCGCGCTCCTGCTGGTGAGTGGCAGCCTCGCGCTCGATGCGCTGGTTGCCGGCGGGCTCGTCACGCTGCACGTGTACACGGGCACGCGCGCCATCGTCATCCTCGCGGCCCTGGCAATCGCCGGCGCGATCTTCCGCCGGCCGGTACCTGCAGTGACCGGCCACACGATCACCCGACGGCGCCACCGCCCAGCGAGCGGCGGCGACGCCCTCGACTTCGACCGCTCGATGCCCGTGCTCCTCGTACGGGTCGGCCACTACCCCGTGTACCACGGCGGCGTGTGCGCGATCCGCAGCTTCGGGCGCGCCGGCATACCAGTGCACGCCATCGTCGAGGACCGCCTCACTCCCGCCGCGGCGTCGCGCTACCTCGAGTCGGCACGTGTGTGGCCCACCACCGGAGCCGAACCTGCGGAGCTCCTCGTGGAGGGTCTGTGCCGCATCGGCACCGAGCTCGGCACTCGCGCGCTCGCGATCCCCACCGACGACGAGTCTGCGGTGCTCCTTGCCGAACACGGTGATGCGTTGCGCGAGCACTTCCTCTATCCCGACATCGACCCGGTGTTGCCGCGGCGCCTCGCGAGCAAGGAGAACCTGCACATCATGTGCAGTGGCTACGGGATCCCGCAGCCCGAGGCCTGCTTCCCCCGGACCTTCGAAGACGTCGTCGCCTTCGCCGCGCACGCTCGATTCCCCGTGGTGGTGAAGAACGTGGCGCCGTTCGCCCGGTTGCACCAGAAAGCGGTCGGAGGCACCACAGTGGTGCGTGACCCCGAGGCCCTGATCGCGTTGGCGGCCACGTTCCCCTCGCCGCGGAGCGCGATGTTCCAGGAGTACATCCCGCGCGAGGTCGCCGAGGACTGGATCTTCCAGACCTATTGCGACGGCAACTACAACGCACTCGTTCCGTTCACGGGCATCAAGTTGCGATCGTGGCCACCGCACGCCGGCGTCACCACCTACGCGCGCGCAGTTCCCAACGAGGAGCTCGAGGCGCTGTCCGTGAACTTCTGTCGCGACATCGGATACCGCGGCGTGTGCGACCTCGACTGGCGGTTCGACCGTCGCGACGGCCGCTACAAGCTCGTCGACTTCAATCCCCGACCCGGCGCGCAGTTCGAGTTGTTCGCCACCGAGGCGGGCGTCGACGTCGTACGAGCGATGCACCTCGATCTCACCGGTCGTTCGGTGCCCCCGGCACCGGTCGTGCGCAACAGCATCCGCGTCGAGCATCTCGACCTCCCGTCGGCGGTCGCGTACCGAGGGCGCCACGAACCGGTTCCCGACGGCCTCGACGTGCGCGGGCACGCCGCGCCGGTGTGGGTGGCGTCCGACGATCCGCTCCCGGTGTTCGTGATGCTGGTGCGCGTGATGGGCCCCGCGCTTCGCCGCGCCGCAACGAGCGTCTTCCATCGACGGTCGCGCACGCACGCGCACGCTGGCCCGCAGACCGCGCGAGACGACGCGACGACCGACTCCGACCCGGGCAGCGATGCCGATTCGGGGACGGAGACCGAGACGGAGACGGAGACCGGCGCGAAGGTGTAGCGCTAGGAGGGTCTAGCGAAACGGCTAGCGAAACTCGCCGGTTTGGGCGAGGGTCGAGCGTCGGCCCAGCGCACCCGCCGAGTCAAGTGCATCTCATCGTGCGACAATGTCGCCGTGGGATCGCGGACGCTGGTGGTCGCTGGGCTGTTCGTGATGAGTGTGGCGACCGGATGCGCGAGCGATTCTGGCACCACTACAACCACGGTGGTGAAGACGCCAGCGAGCGGGACTAGCCGGGACAACCCCGTGCCTCCACCTACGGGTGCACAGACGCGGGCAGTCGCTCGGAGCATCGACCGGAACGTCGCTGAGGTCGCGCGCCTGCTCCCAGCCGGAAGCACGCGCCTTGGGCGCAGCACGACGCACGGTGTCCGGTACCGCGTGCCGGGGCTCACGAAGCAACTCGTGATCGACATATGGCATCGGGAGGCGGCTCTGCCGAATGTCTACCGGCTCCTCGGAATTAGCGAGTACAAGGAACCCGGTGGTCCGCTCGTCGTCGCAAACGCCGAGATCACCCAACCGGATGGACTCGCCTGTACCTACATCGTGCAGGTGATGTGGCGCGAGACGATGCCGAACGTCGTGGAGATCCGCTCCAACTGTCAGGACTGACGCTCGAATAAACCTGGCGGCGGTGGCGTTGCACGGCTCACCCCTGGTCGGGCATCAGTTCGTCCAGGTCAAGTTGCTCGGGAATGTTCGGGTGCCCGATGACGAGTGGCGGATCACCGATCTTTCCGCTCTTCGCGATGAGACGCTTGTCGAACGTGTCAAGGTGCGGCACGCGTGATGCGATTGCCGTCGCGACATGCACCGCGTCCTTCGGATTGACCCCGTACTGCCAGACCACGTCCCGCGCGTACTCGGCGATAAATCGGTCGAGTTGTCGAACGATGATCCACTCGTGCTTGAAGAACTCCTTGATGACCGGTTCCTTGTCCGTAGGAAGGGGCGTGCGGCCTTTGAGTTTGATTACCTCGGTCAACGTGAGCGAGGACGTGACGAGGCGCACGTCGCCTGCCTGCGCGGCCTTGATAACACCTCTGCACTCGTCGACCTTGTCCGGTTCGTTGGCGAGCCAGCCAAGGAAGGCATCGGAGTCCCAGTATCGGAGCGGTATAGCCATTCAGCCTTCCAGAATGCCGCGCACATCGTCCGCTGAAGGGAGATCCTCTTCATTCGGGAACACCTCGAAGGACTGCGCGATGACGCGCACGATCTCACCAGTGTCGCGATAGATGATCTCACCGTGAACCGCGACGCGTTTCTCCGCCGCTGCTCCGATATCGGCGGCTTCCAGGCGATGACCGAAGTGACACGTGATGCGTTCACCCGTCAGCGCGTCGTAGACGGTGAAGTATCGGTTGTGCCCGTGGACGTTGAACGCTTCGAGCGTTCCTTCGATGGTGCCGATGCTCGTCACCGTCTCGCCAAGGATTGCGTCAACGTGGGCGATGAGCGATGCGTTCACGGTGACGGACGCGCTCGGGCCCATCTTCAAGGTCGCATTACCGGAGACGGCCGCCTCGACAAGGGCCTTCGCCCTTTCGAGTGCGCGATCGCTGAAGTGATCGGGCCGATGCGCCCGTTTTTGGACCGTGCGGATGCCGTTGTTGACGGTACGAACGAGTCGCCGCGCGACAGGCTTCGCCGCTTTGGGAGTCCCCGATACAACGGGGCGCACGGCGAGCTTCACTGGACTCGCCATAGAGAGCGTCTCCACGATCCACCGCACGCTCTCGTCTGGCGCTGCGTCGCGGTCCACTTCGCGAAGCAATTGTAAGAACGCGGTCGTTACATCGATGAGGCGGGACAGTGGGAGGTCGTCGGCGTCGAACTCGAAGGGGACGACGTCGAGCCCTTCATTTTTCGCCATGATCCACCTTCACCGATCTCAACGATACCTGTGCCTATGCGGCGACCTGGACCACGCGTGTCCTGTCGAGCGCCACGGCGAGGCGCGTGAGGATGGACAGGTCGGTGTGCAGTCGTACCCGGTCGATGCGACGGACGCGCAGCGGGAGCATGGCCCACTCGTGCTTCAACCTGCCGAACTCGCGCTCGACCGCGCCGCGCCGGTGGTACAGCGCCTTGTGGCGCGCCGTCGTGCGCGGGATGAGCTGGTGGGGTCGGTCGGCCTTGATCCACCGCGACGCGGACTTACACTCGGCAGTCGGGCAACGCCACTTCGTCGCGTTCCGCTTCGCGTCCGCGCCTGCGAACGTCCAGGTACCGTGCTCGCACTCCGGCGGCTCGGCCTTCCCGGCCTTCACCGCGGGCGTCATGCGGAGCGGCGTGACGGGACAGATGCCGCGCTCGGCGCAAGCGTCAACGACGACGCCGTTGTCGTAGCCCTTGTCCATCACGCACACGTTCGGAGCGAACCCTCGCTCCGCGACCGCGTCGAGCAACGTCGGAACGAGCGGCGTCTCTGCGTGCTTCGCGGTTTCGACCTGCCACGCGACCGGCAGGCCCGTCGTGGTGCATACCGCGGCGTGGACCTTGTAGCCGTAGTACCCGCCACCCGACCGCGTGCTGATCGACGAGCGGTGGCCCCACGATGCGTCGGGGTCGGAGAACCGCTCGCGCAGCTTGCCGCCCTTGCTCACGTACCGCTGCCCGTTCGCGTACGCAGGGAGGTCCGACCCGTCGATCGCGACCGTCTCGCCCATCTCAGGAAGCGCCTCATGGAGCGCGCCGAGGACGTTGCCGATGCAACGCTCGACCGTCTCGGCGTGCTGGCGGAGCTTCGCGGTGAAGCGGTAGCAGGCGTACACAGACGGCGCGTCGCCGAGTGCCGCACGGAGCGCGGCGTGGTCCTCAACGAGCGCGGCGGTGCGGGTCCACGTCGGCAGTGCGTACAGGGATTTGACGAGGGCCATGCCCACCATCGCTCGGATCGGGTAGCCGGGTCGCCCCGTCCAACGCGTTGCCTGCAACTCTGCGATCAGTCCGATGATCTCGGGACTGTCGAGCAGATCAGTGACCTGCCGCGCGTCGCGGGCAAGGTGTACGTTCGGGCGGCCATGGAGCTTGTACCTCTGTGGTCCTGGCCCCCGGTCGTTAGCGCGACGCGGGGGTCACCTTTTTCGGTTGTGTAACCCGATTATCGCAGGGGGTTCGGACAACGGAGTGGGGTAAAAAGTGGCCGAACGCGAGGTATCCGCGAGGATGGGCGCGCCCACAACCCGCCACCACTCAGGGCTGGCGAGTTTCGCTAGACCCTCCTAGGTGACGAGGTGGATCGGGTTGGCGTTCACCGTCACACCCCAGGTCGTGCGGTCGGTGACACTCGTGTCGGTGGTCGTGTACTTCACCTGCCACCACGTGCTGTTGGGGTAGAGCGCCGCGTAGTTCGACGGCAGCGCTACCTGGAGTGTCACCACTCGGTCGTTGAAGCGCCCGCCCGGGTGCGTATTCGAGTAGGGCTGCTGGGTATTGCTGCCGCTGACGTCGAGTGTGGAACCCGACCCGCTGCAGCCGCCGGTGGCGTTGGCGATCCCGTTGCCACAGGGCGTGGTCCACGTGAAGCTCACCGGGTTGCCGTTCGGATCGAGGATCTGGATCGACTGCGCGCCCTCACCGGGGTCGAACAGCATGACGTTCATCGTCTTGCCCGCATACGCGGGATCGAGCGACGCCAGGTAGAACACGGCGGTGGACCCCGACTGGTTCGCGAAGATCGACATGTCGTCAACGGCGTGCACGTCGGGGCAGGTCGCGCTGTAGTTCGACGCGCTCCTGATGGTGCTGCAGCTCGAGAACGATCCGCCCGTATAGGAGCGCAACGAGAACCCGTTGCTCGCCGCGCTGTTCGCCTCGCCCGCCTTCGTGTACACCTGCACGTAGTACGTGCCAGCTGACGCGGTGCCGCTCCAGAACGAGTCCCAACCGTCCTTGTACGTGGTGGAGCCCGACGCGAAGGTCGTGGTCTGGAGCACCGGGTTGTCGCCGAGATCGAACGTGGTCGAATCGGGGCCGAGCACCTTGAACGTGGTGGTCACGTTCGACGTACAACTCCCCTGCAGGTCGCTATCCGGGGTGCCGCAGTCGTACGCGGGGTCGTAGAGGTTGATGTGCAACGTCGTTCCCGCGGCCGCGGCCGGCACGTCCACCGCGTAGTAGTAGCCGTCGGAGTCGTAACTCGGGTTGGATGCGGCGCCTGGGCAATTCCAGTTGCCATTGGTGCTGCCAGGGTTCGACCACGCCTGGTCGTAGCCGGGAAGGAGCAGGTCTCCGTTCTCACGGCCCGAGCACCAGCCGCTCACCGCGGCCCAGATGTTCTCGGTGTTGGGTGACGGCAGGAGATTGCCGGTACCGAAACTGTTCTTGGGAGACCCGAGTGGCACCGCGGGGTCGTACTCGGCCGTTGCGGTCTTGCTGATCGTCTTGTTCGAGAAGATGATGCTCGAGAAGTAACGGGGCACGTTGGCGTCGGTGATGGTCACCTGCAGCTGGTGCGGGTTGCCGGTGATGCCGTTCACGGTCACGCTGATCGAGTTCTGGCCGTTGACGAAACCGTCCTTCGTCGCGGTCGCCAACGCGGCCGTAGTGGCAGCGCCGAGATCAGGCATGTACACGACGCCAGCCAGCGAGGCTGCGTCGGCACCCCGCTGGATCTGCGCCGCACGTGCGTACCAGCCCCCGACGTCGACGGTCATGCCCGCCATGAGGAGCAACACCACCATGGAAATCGCGACCGTGACGATCACGTAACCGCCCTCATCGCCGCGGCGACGGCGTGGCGCGCTCGCAAGCTGCCAGGCGATCATGACTGGGGCTCCAATCGGAAGACCGCAGTGGCCGAGATGTTGAAACCGCCCACGGCAATCAGCCGAGTGAGTGCCGAGCGATGCGTCTTCACGTACACGCCGAGGTAGTCGGTACCGGCCGCCTGGGACACGACGCGGCTCGTCGGGCACCACCACGTGTCGGGGCCGCCGTTGCAGCCGAAGCTCGTCGACGGCAACGAGAACGTGCTGGGCAGGTACACATTGCACAAGCCCGACACAGGTGTGCCGCCCTTGCATTGCGACGGGACGGTTCCGCTCGAGTCGGCGTTGAACACGACCACTTCGTCGACGTTGCCGCGCGGAATACTGCCCAACCCCGACAGCACGGTTTGCAGGATGTTGTAATCCGTCAGCGCGACGTTGCCGAGGTTCGAGCCCGAGCGCGCGCCGGCGCGCGCTGCAGTCTCCACTGTCACTTTGTCGCGCCAGGCAAGGCCCATGTCGCAGAGACCGAAGGCGAGCATCAGCAGCAGCGGCAACACGATGACGAGCTCCACCAGGATCACACCGCCCTCGCCGGCATCGCGCTGCGCACGAAATCGACTCATGGTGTTTGCGCCTCGATCTTGAGCACCATGTTCGGCGTGAACGTGAACGACGGACCGAACATCCCAGTGACCGACTTGTGCAGCACACGGATGTACACGCCTAAGTAGTCGGGCCCGAGTCCGCTGTTCCCGCTGGCCGACACCACGCGGCTCGTCGGGCACCAATATCGGTCGGGTGATGCCGAACCACATCCGAAGTCGGTCGACGGCCTCGACATATCGGAGTTCACGAATGTGTTGCACAATCCCGTGACGCTGCCCGACTTGCACGACGAGGTGGGCGCGGCGCCGACGCCGCTGGCCTTGTAGATGATGATCTGCTGGATCTCGCTCGCGGGGAGCGGCGCCGCGGCCGACTTGATCTTCTGCAAGATCTGGTAGTCGGTGAGCGCGGCGCTGCCCATCGTCGAGCCGGTGCGCGCCGCGGTGCGCGTGACATTGCTCGACGTGAGGTAGTCGTAGAACGCGGTGCCGAACTCGATGATGCCGAAGAGCAGCGTGGCGAAGACGACCACGGTGAGCGCGGCTTCGACGATCACCGAGCCGTCTTGGCGCGCGAAACCGCGCCGAACCGGTGCTGAGCGCGCTGACGTCGAGCGACAAGTCGCCACGAGGACCCATCGGCACGCAGTGCACCTATGTGAGGCGGATCCCCGCTGTACCACCACTCAACGTGGTGACCGCTCAGGTACTCACGATGCTGTGGGTGGCGGTGGACGCCGGACCGGTACCTACACCGTTGGTAGCCGTCACCGTGAACGTGTACGTGGAGCCGCTGGTGAGGCCGGACACCGTACAGGTGGTCGACGTCGTGGTGCACGTGTGGCTGCCGACGTTCGAAGTCACGTTGTATCTGATGATCGACGAACCGCCGGTGGACGCCGGCGCGGTCCACGACACTGATGCCTTGCCGGTACCAGCGGTGACCGCCGAGGCGCTCGTGGGCGCGCCCGGGGTGGTCACCGGGGTGAACGAGTTCGACGCGCTCGAAGCCGATCCTGTGCCGGTGCCGTTCGTCGCGGTCACGGTGAACGTGTACGCCGTGCCGTTGGTGAGCCCGGCGATCGCGCAGTTCGTGGTCGAGGAGGTGCACGTCAATCCGCCGGGCGACGACGTCACCGTGTACGACGTAGGCGACTGACCGCCGTTCGCGGACGGCGCCGTCCAGGTGACCAGCGAGTCGCCCGACGCGACCGACAGCGTACGAATGTGCTCGTCATTGCTGTCACTCACGTACATGAGGCCGCTGCTGTTGATAGCGATGTCGATCGGGCTGCCCAAGGCGGCCGCGGTGCCCGTCCCGTCGGCGTAGGTGTTCGACCCCGTGCCGGCGACCGTCGACACGTAGTTCGATGTCGAGATCATGCGAATCGCGTTGTTGCCCTGGTCGGCCACGTACACGGAACCACCGGGATCGATGGTGACGCCCTTCGGCTGGTTCAGCTGGGCCGACGTCGACAAACCGTCGACCCAACCGGCGGTGCCCGAACCGGCGATGGTGGTCACCACGCCGACCGACGTGATCTTGCGCACGCGGTTGTTGGCCGTGTCCGCCACGTAGACGTTGCCCGAGGAGTCGACCGTGAGTCCCTGTGGCCCACTGAACTTCGCCGCGGTACCGGTACCGTCGGCGAAGCCTGCGGTACCCGAACCGGCGAAGGTGCTCGTGGTACCGCCCGACGTGATCTTGCGGATCTTGTTGTTGTTGGTGTCGGCGACGTACAGGTTCCCCGACGAGTCGAGCGCGATCCCGTTCGGCTGGTTGAAGGTCGCGCGCGAGCCATCGGTCGACCCCGACGCCTGCGAGCTCGAACCGGCAAAGAGACTGGTGGTCCCCGACGACGTGATCTTGCGGATGTCGTTGTTGTTCGTGTCGGCCACGTACACGTTTCCTGACGAGTCGACCGCGACACCCTGCGGCTGGTTGAACTCGGCCGACGTTCCGCTCCCGTTCACGTAGCCGGCCGTGCCGTTGCCGGCAAAGGTCGTCACCACGCCGGCCGGTGTGACCTTGCGGATCACATTGTTCACCTGGTCGGCGACGTACAGGTTGCCGGAGCTGTCGAGTGCGATGTTGTTCGGGTTGTTGAACTCCGCGTTCGTGCCCGTACCGTCCACGTCACCGGCCGACGAGCCGGCGAGAGTTCCGACCACCCCAACTCGACCGGCGACGACGTTTGTGGGCGCATTCGGCACGAACCCCGGCATCACGCTCGCCGCACTTGACGTCGGTCCGGTGCCGATGATGTTGGTTGCCGTCACGGTGATCGTGATCGACACGTTGTTGGTGAGCCCCGTGATCGAGCAACTCGTCGACGTGGTCGCGCACGACTGACCCGAGCTCGCCGTGGCGAGGTAACCCGTGATCGCCGTACCGCCGTTCGATGCCGGCGCCGTCCACGTCACCGCGGCAGTTGTGTTCCCCGGCGTTGCGCTCACACCTGTAGGCGCGCCCGGAGCGGCATACGGTGTGAAGCTGTTCGACGCGCTCGACGCCGAGCCCGTGCCCGTGCCGTTCGTGGCCGTCACGGTGAACGTGTACGCCGTGCCGTTCGTGAGCCCGCTCATCGTGCACGCAGTCGCCGTCGAGATGCAGGTGATGCCGCCCGGCGACGACGTCACCGTGTACGACGTGGGCGACTGGCCGCCGTTGGCGGTCGGTGCGGTCCAGGTGACGGTCGAACTCGAGCCACCGAAACTCAGGGTGCGGATCCGGTTGTTTGCGGTATCGGCGATGAACAGGTTGCCCGAGGGGTTGTGCCGAATGCGGGCCGGCGTGTTGAAGATCGCCGCCACACCGGTGCCGTCGGCGTAGCTCGCCGAGCCCGATCCGGCGAGAGTGCTCACATAACCGCCGGTGATCTCACGGATGTGGTTGTCGCCGTAGTCGGCCACGTAGAGGTTGCCCGACGCGTCGACCTCCACCGAGGTGGGCGTGTTGAACTGCGCAGTGCCGGTGGGGCCGTCGAGGTAACCCGATGTGCCCGATCCGGCGATCGTGGTCACCACGGCGGCCGGGGTGATCTTGCGAATACGTCTGTTGTTCGTGTCGGCCACGTAGAGGTTGCCCGACGAATCGATGTTGAGGCCTTCGGGGAGCGAGAACTGAGCCGAGGTGCCGGTGCCGTTCGCGCTGCCGGCCGTGGTTGAACCCGCGAACGTCGTGACCACACCGGCCGTCGTGATCTTGCGGATCTCGTTGTTGTTGGAGTCGGCCACGTAGAGGTTGTTCGACGCGTCGATCGCGATGTCGCTGGGGCCGTTGAACGACGCCGCGGTACCGGTGCCGTTCGCGCTGCCGGCCGTGGTCGAACCCGCGAACGTCGTGACCACACCCGCCGGCGTGATCTTGCGGATCTCGTTGTTGTACGTGTCGGCCACGAACACGTTGCCCGACGAGTCGACGCCAATGCCCTCCGGGATGGTGAACGACGCCGCAGTGCCGGTGCCGTCCGAACTCCCCGCGCTCCCCGAACCGGCGAACGTGGTGGCGACGCCCGCGGGCGTGATCTTGCGGATCCGGTAGTTCAACGCGTCAGCGAGGTACATGTTGCCGGCGTTGTCGAAGTCGAAGCCGGTCGGCGTGTTGAACTTGGCACCGGTGCCGGTGCCGTCCTGGTAACCGCTCGACGAGCCCGCCAAGGTACCGATCGTCCCGGACGCGCCCGCGGTGACGCTGGTCGGCGCGTTCGGCACGAAGCCCGGCATCACCGTCGCCGCGCTCGACGACGGGCCGTTGCCGACCGCGTTCGTGGCGTACACCGTGACGGTGATGCTGGTGTTGTTCGTCAGACCCGAGATCGTGCAACTGGTCGCCGCGGTCGAGCACGACTGGCCGGTGCTCGCAGTCGCGGTATAACTCGTAATCGTGGCGCCACCGTTCGACGCGGGCGCGGTCCACGACACTTGGGCGTTGGTGTTGCCACCGATCGCCGACACACCAGTCGGCGCGCCCGGCAGCGCGAGCGGGATGAACACATTCGACGGGCTCGAGTCCTCGCCGAGACCGTACGAGTTCGTCGCGGTGGAGATGAACGTGTAGCTCGTACCTCCGGTGAGGCCGGTAAAGGTGCACATCAGCGTCGACGAGGTGCACGTGGTGCCGCCCGGCGACGCGGTGATCGTGTACGACGTGATCGACGAACCACCCTGTGACGACGGCGCCAACCAGCTCACCATGGCGCCACCACTCGCCCAGGTGACCGCCCGAATCTTGTTGCTCGACTTGTCGGCCACGTAGAGGTGACCACCGGAGTCGGTCTCCATACCCGCGGGCGCGTTGAAGGTGGCGGAGTTCCCGTTGGCGTCGCTGGAACCGCTCGAGCCTGAACCGGCGAGCGTGCTCACCAAGCCACCACTCGTGACCTCACGGATCGTGTTCGCGGTCTGGCTCGACACGTACACGTTCCCGAGCGAGTCGACGGCGATGCCGTACGGCGCGTTGAACGTGGCCGCGGTGCCCTGACCGTCGGTGGAACCCGCGGTGCCGGACCCGGCGAGCGTGGTGACCACACCCGCCGAGGTGATCTTGCGCACGCGGTTGTTGGCGGTGTCGGCCACCCAGAGGTTGCCCGACGAGTCGACGTCGATGCCCGACGGTGCGTTGAACTTCGCCGCAGTGCCGGTGCCGTCGGCAAAGCCGGCCGTTCCCGAACCGGCCAACGTCGTCACCACGCCGGCCGCGGTGATCTTGCGGATCCGGTTGTTGGCCGTGTCGGCCACATACACGTTGCCCGACGCGTCGACCGCGACGTCGAGCGGCGCGTTGAAGCTCGCGGCCGTGCCGGTACCGTCGGCGAAGCCGGCCGTTCCCGAACCGGCCAGCGTGGTCACCACGCCGGCCGCGGTGATCTTGCGGATGCGGTTGTTGGTCTTGTCGGCCACGTACACGTTGCCCGACGCGTCGGCGGTGACGCCGGCGGGGTTGTTGAACGCCGCCGACGATCCGGTCGCGTCGGTATAACCCGCAGTGCCCGAGCCGGCGAGCAGGGTCGCCACGCCACCCGACGTGATCTTGCGGATCCGCTGGTTCGACGTGTCGGCCACGTAGACGTTGCCCGACGTGTCGACGGCCACGCCCTGCGGCGCGCTGAACTGCGCCGAGGAACCGGTGGCGTTCACGTAACCGGCCGTGCCGGAGCCCGCGAGCGTGCTCACCGCTCCGGCACTCCCGGCCACCACGTTGGTGGGCGGCCCGGGAACGGGTTGCGGCGTCACCGTCACCGAACTCGACGGCGCGCTCGTGCCCTTGGCGTTCGTGGCGGTCACGCTCACCGTGTAGAGAGTGCCGTTCGTGAGCCCGGTGATCGTGCACGTGGTGGTCGGGAAGGCGGACACGCACGTGGCGTTGCCCGGCGTCGCCGTCGCGGTGTACGAGCTGATCACGTAGCCGCCGTTGTTCACCGGAGCGGTCCATGCGAGCAGCGCCTTGGCGTTCTCGGCACGCGCGGTCAGACCAGTGGGCGCATCGGGCGCGCGCCCTGCCGACACCGATGTCGTCGCGGCCGGTCCGGTGCCGATCGCGTTCGTCGCGGTCACGCTCACCGTGTAGGTGCTGCCGTTCGTGAGCCCGGTGATCGTGCAGCTCGTGGTGGGCGCGCTCGTGGTGCACGTCTGCCCGCCCGGACTCGCCGTCGCCGTGTACGACGTGATCGCGCTGCCACCGTTGCTCACCGGCGCCGACCAGCTCACCAGCGCCTGCTGGTCGCCTCCGGTCGCACTCAAGGTGGTCGGTGCGCCGGGTACCGTCGCCACGACGACTGATGTCGTCGCCGGCGCGCTCGTACCGTTGGCGTTCGTAGCGGTGACGCTGAGGGTGTAGGTGCTGCCGTTCGTGAGCCCGGTGAGCGTGCAAGTAGTGGTGGGAGGCGCGGTCGAACAGGTCGCGCCACCCGGGCTGGCAGTCACCTTGTACGCGGTGACGGCGCTGCCGCCGTCGTACACGGGCGCGAGCCATTGCACGATGGCGCTGCCCGAGGCCGCGGTGGCGCTCACGCCGGCTGGCGGCATCGGCACCGCGGTCGACGACGAGGTCGCCCATCGCGGCGTGGCCGAGAGCGTGGTCATCAGGCCGTTCGCGTTGGTGAATCCGAGGTGTACCGCAGTGGGCGCGGAGTTACCGCCGGTCACCGAGAGCCACACACTTCCGGCCGATGCAAGCGTGGCGAGGGTGTTGTTCTCGTCCATCGATCCGGCTGTACAGCGGTGCCGAACGAGCGATGTCGTTCCGCTGCTCGTCTCGGTGAACCACGACGCCTGCTCGCTGATGCCGTTGGTGGTCCAGAGCAGGCTCATCACAAGGGTGTCACCGGTGCCGGCGTTGCAACCCGCGCTCGACACGTCGAGTGACGCAGCCGATTCGACGTCGCGAGTGAAGTAGGTGTTGGCCAAGCGCACACCGTTGTCGTCCTGGAACAGCGCGTTCGCCTGCAAGCCGTGGTCGAGGAAGAACACGGTGGCGGTGGCGAGCGGCACCATGATCATGCCCAGCACGGTGACGGCCACCACGAGCTCCACGAGCGTGAAACCGAGGCTGCGATCGCGGTCGTGATCGACACTGCGCCCGCGCACACGCGTGACGAGCCGCTCCACATGACGCGCCAGGGAGCGACGCGCCGCCTTGCTCGCAACGATCATGTCGACCGCTTCACGATCGACATCGTGCGCGACACCACTCCATCGCCGGGCGTGACCGTGATCGTGAGCTGCTGCGCGCCGGGATCACCGCTCGACGGGCACGACGACGTCCACCCGATCGGACTCGTATTGCCGTCCCAGTACTTGATCGTGCTGATCTGCGCGAGGTACTGCGTGGGTCCGGAAGGCGTTCCCGAGCCGATCACCGTGATGCCGTTGAGCTGCGTGGGGAGCACCGACGAGGCGGTGGTGCTGTAGGGCGTGGTGCCGCCGCAACTCTGGTACGCGAGCGTCTGCAGGTTGTCCGCGAACGCCACGAGCAGTGTGTCGGCGTCAGCCGCGCTCCGGCTCTGGTGGTCGAAGCTGAAGTCGTAACCCATCGCGAGCACGAGGGCCACGATTGCCACCGACAGGATCGTGAGCGTGCACAGCGTCTCGATCAGCGTTTCGCCGCGCGCGGACCGCCTCTCGCGCGTGTCGCGCGTACGGGTCGCGCGCGCGCCCGTCCGATTCGAGGGCCCTCGTCCGAACATCGTGGTACCGGCTCACCCACCTAAGTGGTTATCGACCGGTGCCTCAGCCCCTATGAGTAGGTCTCGCGGCCTATGACCAACGGCCTACTCGGACGCGCTCCACTCGAGGATCTTCACCCGATAGCCAGGATTGTCACCATTGGCGTCGACGAACTGCACCCGGGCTTGCAGATACTGGGTGCCGTCGATGCTCGCGTTCAGGTCGACGTAACGGTCCTGGTAGCCGCTCGGGCTGATGGGATCCGTGGGGTCGGCGCTCACCGGCTCTACGAACTGACCGCCCGTGTTCACCGTCATCGAGCGAGCGAACACACCCCAGTTGAACGATGGTGAGGCGCCCGCGGAGAAGTCGGTGGTGATGTTGGCGCTGGCCGCCTGCACCACGCCCTCCACGTTGAGCACGCCCGTTCCCGACACGTTGATGAACGGGCACCCGCCCGACGTCGCGACCACGCATCCGCTCTGTGCGCTCCCGCCGGTGATCGCGGAATCGAGACCGAAGATCGCGTTGGCCTCGGCCGCGCCCGTGGGGATGGCGCAGAACTCGACGTTGTGCGATGCGGTCACCGACAGTTGGCTCTGCGCGCCGAACACCAGCAGCACGCCGCTGCTCGGTGTCGGGTCGAACGCGGTGCGGCACGCACCCACCGTCGGCAACGTCGGTCGGCGCGTCCAGGGTCCCACGGTCCAACCCTTCGGGGTGCCGCCGATCACGTCGACGGTCGGGTCGGAGATCACCCACTTCGCGGCGCTGCCGGTTTGGGTGAAGCCGAAATAGAACGTGCCCGGCAACAAGTGCAGCACGAGCCCGGGACAACTGCCGTTCGTGAGCGCCGAGAGCGCTGCGGCGTCGGTGTAGGTGCCGGGCGACAAGGCGAGGTACTTGTTCGTTCCCGGACAGCTCGGTGCGGTTTGCGTCGCGGGCACACTGGCGATCGGTGCCGTCTGCTTGAACGAGGTCACCTTCGTGCCGTACGTGGTGCCGCCCGCGTACGCGGAACACACGCCCACGGGAGTGACGTTGGCGCACGTGCCGTCGGTGTACACCGAACCGGAGTCGTCCGTGTACGCCGACCCGGACGCCACCGAGAACGAGGTCGAGTGATACGTGTTGGCGCCCGACACGTCCATCGTGCCCGAACCGGTCACCGTCACGCCCGCTTCGCTCGAGCTCGCGGGCGCGGCCACGGCCGCATCGGTGAGCAATGGGTAGGGCTGCATGCCCGTGGTCGCCGACGAGTTCCCGCTGATCGCCCCGCCACTACCCGATTCCGGCGAGCAACTGACCGTGGCCGTTCGACCGTCACCCACGCTGTAGGTGGCACCCGCGCACGACGAACCGTCCTGCCCCCAGTTGATGTCGTAACGCATCGCATTGATGAGTGTCTGGGTGGCGGCGTCGGCCGCCGCCGACGCGTCGCGCACGCTCCGCGTGACCGTGGCCTGGTTGTACGAGTTGCTCGCGTAGTTGAGCGAACCGACGATCACGAGACTGAACGTCGACACGAACACGAGCGCGATGATCAGTGACGCGCCTCGCTCATTGCGCTTCATCGGGCCGGTCCGCTGCGGTAGGCAACGACGCTGGTGAGACCGGTCGGTCCGTCGTACGAGAAACGGATCTGCTGGAAGTGCCCGCACGACGGGGTGCACGCCACGAGCGGCCGCCCGTCCACCGCGGTCACCACACCCGACGCGACCAGCGTTCCGTTGCGACAGTCGCGGCGCACAAGTTGTGAATCGCCGCCGTGCATCTCCACGTACCACGACGCCCGCTCGGCCGCCGAGCCGTCGGCAAGGAACGACACCACGGCACGTTGACCCGCGGCATGGCCGCAGCCGTCGGCATCGAGCAGCACGGCGTGCACCGTGTCGTTCACGTCGTGCTGCAGCGCGTGCAGCACCGGCTGCAGAGTCGGCACCACCGTGGCGGTCGTGCTCGTGGTGTGGCCGGGAGACGACGGCCGGATCGCGAGGAACAGCGCCACCATCGCCACACCCAGCGCAACCACGGCCGTCAGCATGTGGGTGACCGTGAGGCCCTGCTCGTTGCCCGAACCTCGCGACGCGCTATTCGGTGACGCGCGGTGAACGCGCGGCACGAAAGGCGGGCGGTCGTCACGGGGCAGCATGGCCGGAAGGCCTGCGGGCGCAGGTCACCCTTCCGATCGGCAGCAGTCGACGCCTGATGAGCCATTCGACTCACCCTGGAGTGTGCTTCGCCCGATCTGCGATACTCGGCCGAGCCACCGAAAACCCCCGAAATGGAGCACCGTGGACTGGAACTTCGCCACCGCGTTCGAATCCGTCGCCGACGCTGTGGGTGAACGCACTGCGCTGATCCAGGGCGACCTCCGCCGAACGTGGGCCGAGCTCGACGACCGGGCCGCGCGCCTCGCCGCCGCCCTCGACGCCGCGGGCCTCGCACCCGACGCCAAGGTGGCGTCGTACTGCTACAACTCGAACGAGTACGTGGAGGGACTGCTCGGCACGTTCAAGATGCGCGGCGTTCCCGTGAACGTGAACTACCGCTACCTCGAGGACGAGCTCGTGTATCTCCTCGAGAACTCCGACTCCGAAGCGCTCCTCTTCCACTCGAGTCTCAGCGAGCGCGTCGCCAACGTGGTCGACCGCGTCCCGGCGCTCAAGCTGCTCCTCGAAGTCGACGACGGCGGGAGTGGCAAGGTCACTGACGCGCGCTGCGTGCCATACGAGGACGCACTCGCCGCGCACGCGCCGATGCCGCGCATCGAGCGCAGCGGCGACGACCTGCTGCTGCTCTACACGGGTGGAACAACCGGCATGCCCAAGGGTGTGATGTGGCGCGCCGAAGACCTCTACGGCGTGCTCGGCGACGCGTACTACCCGCTGTTCGGCGAGACCGTGCCCGAGACGTCGAGCGGCGCGGGCGCGGCGGCGCGGCGCATGGTCGACAGCGGCCGCGCGCCGGTACACCTGCCGGCGTCACCGCTGATGCACGGCACCGGAATGTTCACGTCGTACCAGGCGATGATGGGCGGCGGCGCGATCGTCACGCTCACCGGCCGCACGTTCGATCCGCACGAGCTGTGGCGCGCGGTCGAAGTGGATCGCGTCACGCAGATGGCGATCGTCGGTGACGCCTTCGCCAAGCCGATGCTGCAGGCACTGCGCGACGGTGCGCCCGACGGCCACGCCTACGACGTGACGTCGCTCGCACTGATCATCTCGTCGGGCGTGATGTGGTCGGCCGACGTCAAACGCGAGCTCGCCGAGCGTGTGCAGTGCTTCTGCCTCGACTCGCTCGGGTCGTCGGAAGCGGTCGGCATGGCGGCGTCGATGAGCGGTCCGGGAAGCGAGCAGACCACGGCAAAGTTCACCGTCGGCGCCAACAGCAAGGTGTTCACCGAGGACGGGCGCGAGGTGGAACCCGGCTCGGGCGAGGTGGGCATGGTGGCGGTCGGCGGCTACATCCCCGCCGGCTATTACAAGGACGAATCGAAGTCGGCGTCGACCTTCCGCGTGGTCGCCGAGCGGCGCTGGTCGATTCCCGGCGACTTCGCGACCGTGGAGGTCGACGGCAGCATCACCTTGCTCGGTCGGGGCAGCAACTGCATCAACAGCGGCGGCGAGAAGGTGTACCCGGAAGAGGTCGAGGAGGCGGTGAAATTGCACCCGATGGTGGTCGACTGCCTCGTGGTGGGCGTGCCCGACGAACGCTTCGGCGAGGCGATCGCCGCAGTGATCACCGTGGATGCCGGCGCCACCGTGGAACCGTCCGAGATCTCGGGCACACTCGGTGCGCTCTCGCGCTACAAGCACCCGCGCCGCTGGATCTTCATCGAAGAGATCCTGCGCTCACCCAACGGCAAGGCCGACTACAAGGCCGCAAAAGCCAAAGCCCAAGCGGGCTGACAAGAAGAAGGCGGCCCCGAAGGGCCGCCTTCCGAAGTTGTTCGAGGAGGCGCGCGTGCGCGCCGCCGGACTTACTTCTTCTTGCCGCCGGCGCTGCCGACCTTGGCGAGCACGTCACGGGCGTTCAGGATCAGGTAGTCCTCGCTGTCGAGGGTGATCTCGGTGCCGCCGTACTTCGAGTAGACGACCACGTCGCCGACCGCGATGTCGAGGGGGACGAGGTCGCCGGTCTGCTCGGCGCGCCGGCCCGGACCGACCGCGAGGACCTCGCCCTGCTGGGGCTTCTCCTTGGCGGTGTCGGGGATGACCAGGCCGCTTGCCGTCTTCTCTTCGGCTTCGGCCGTGCGGACGACGATGCGGTCCTCCAAGGGCTGCAACTTCATCGTGTCGCCTCCAGGCGTGGGTGGGTTCGACGGAAAACAAACAGGGAAACGGCATTGCGCGGAAGGTGTCCGCGTCGCGGCAAAAGTTAGCACTCGGTAGCGCCGAGTGCTAACCCGGCTCCCCCGGCCCGACGTGCGCCTCCGCCAGTTCGAGACCCGGGTGGATGCCGCCGTCGAGGCCGGTAGGGCCGGCCGTGCGCAGCTGGTGGTGGGCCGCCGCCGCCACCATCGCCGCGTTGTCGGTGCACAGCGCCCGCGCCGGCACCACGGCACGGATGCCGAGCGCTTCGGCCGCGGCCACCAACTGGGCGCGCAACTGGCTGTTGGCCGCCACGCCGCCGCCGATCACCACGGTGCCGGCTCCCTCGCGCTGGGCCACGCGCAGCAGCTTCGACACCAACACGTCGACCACCGCGTCTTGGAATCCGGCGGCCACGTCGGCCACCGCAAGGTCGGGCCGCTCGTGATGCAGGCGCACCACCGCGGTCTTCAGCCCCGAGAACGAGAAGTCGTCGCGGTCGGGCATGGCACGCGGCAACGGCGCCAGAGTGGGATCACCGGCGGCTGCGACCCGATCGATTGCCGGACCGCCCGGGTAGCCGAGACCGAGCAGCCGGGCCACCTTGTCGAATGCCTCGCCGGCCGCGTCGTCGACGGTGCGCCCGGCGATGCGGTAGCGACCGAACTCGTCGACCACCACGAGCAGCGTGTGGCCGCCCGACACGATGAGCGACACGAACGGCGGCGCCAGCTCGGGATCGCAGAGCAGCGCCGCGAAGAGGTGGGCCTCGTGGTGATGCACGCCCACATACGGCCGTCCGGTCACGAGCGCAAGCGCCTTCGCCGCACTCACACCCACGATCAGCGCACCCGCGAGACCGGGCCCGGCGGTGGCCGCGAAAGCATCGATGGCATCGAGTTCGACCCCGGCGTCAGCGAGCGCGCGCGACAGCACCGGATGCACGAGTTCCACGTGCGCGCGGCTCGCGATCTCGGGCACCACACCACCGAATGGCGCGTGCAGTTCCACCTGCGACGCGACCACGGAGCTGCGTACCGTGATGCCGTTGTGAACCACGGCTGCCGCGGTCTCGTCGCAACTGGTCTCGAGCCCGAGGATCAACACCGGCGACCCTGCGAGGTGACCGTGCGGCGCAGCCCCGACGGCAACATGCGCTCGTGCGAAGCCAGGAGCTGCGCGTACTCCTCACCGTTCACGTCGTGCGCCCACATGATGAGCGCGTCCTCGTCGGGCTGCTGGTAGTACGCCTTGCGCACGCCCACAGGCGCGAACCCGAAGCGCCGGTACAGCTCCTGTGCAGGCCGATTCGAGAGGCGCACCTCGAGCGTGAGCGCCGCGGCACCGCGCTCGATCGCGGTCTGCGCGAGCACGAGCATGAGCCGTGTGGCGATGTGGCGACGCTGGTGGGCCGGATCCACGCCGAGCGTGGTGACGTGCCCGTCGTCGAGCGACAGCATGAGGCCGCCGAAGCCGACGACCTGGCGCAGATTCGTGTGCGCCACGTAGTACGCACGCGTCTCGCGCAGTGCCAACTCGCTCTGGAAGAGCTGCAACGTCCAGGGCTTCGGATTCACCTGCTCTTCGATGGCGAGCACCGCACGCAGGTTCCGCTTGCGCATCGGGCTCACCACCACATCACCCCGACTCATGACGTGTTCACCGCACTCATGGCACTCATGGCACTCATGATGCGCTCGCCACCGGGCTGCGTTCCGAGCGGATGTCGGCATTGATCTCGGCGTCGCTCTTGCGCAAGTAGCGCGGCCGCACGGTCTCGGGCGCGCAGAGCTCGTCGCGCTCGGCCGCTTCGCACGTGAGCGCAACCAGCGCGTGGGGCGACGGCGCGTCGAACGCGTGACCGGCACGGCGGAACTGCACACCGGCGCCATCGCCATCGGCATCGGCGAGGCGCGCCGTCGCGTCACCGCACAAGAGGATCGGCTCGCCGCGCGCGAGCAGCTCGCGCGCGGCGTCGGCGGGGCGCGACACCGCATCGTCGGTGACGCGTTCCAAGCGCCCCGACTCGGCTCGGTACAACGCGTGGTACACCTCGGCGCGCCGCGCGTCGACGACCGCGGCCACGAGTCCCGTCGTCACCGCGCCCAACGGCGCGGCGACGGCATCGAGGCTCGGAATCGGCGCGACCGGGAGGCTGAGTGCGCTGGCCATCACCGTGGCGGTCACGACGCCGGCGCGCAGTCCGGTGAACATGCCCGGCCCGATCCCCACACCGACCGCGGTCAGATCGCCCACGCTGATCGCCGTGGTCCGCAGCAGCTCGTCGAGCGCGGGCGCGAGTGTCTCGGTGTGGCGAGGCGGCCCGCTCGCAGCCGGTCCGCCGATCGTGATCGCGCCGAGGAGCCCTCGCTCGGTGCCGGCCGCAACCGTCACCTGCCGCGTCGAGGTATCGATCGCGAGCACGAGCATCAGTGCCTCACCTCGTAGCGCGAAAGTGCGGCGCGCAGCTCGGGGGCGCGCGCCAGCCACGAGTCGCCGAGGTGTTCGACCACGAGCGTGCGGTCGTCGGCCGGTGCGCCCTGCTCGTAGGCCATCGTCAGCGTCACGGTCACGCGGTCGTCCGGCAACATGGCGCGCACGCGCTCACCCCACTCGACGAACACGATCGTGTTGCCGTCGAGCAGCTCGTCGAACCCGATGTCGTGCAGCTCCTGCACACGATCGAGACGATAGGCGTCGACGTGCGCGATCTCCGTCGGGCCACCGCCGTACTGCTGGACGATCGCGAACGTCGGGCTCGTCACCACGGCCGCGTTGCCGAGCGCCGCGACAGCGCCCTGCACGAACGTGGTCTTGCCCACACCGAGACCACCGTCGAGTACCACGACGTCGCCCGGCTGCAGCACGCCGGCGATGCCAGCCGCGATCGCACGGGTGTCGTCGGCCGACCCGCTCGAGAGGCGGATCACGATTCCAACCTCTTGTTCGCTGCGCTCACGGGCCGGTGGGCCTCCCTTCGCTCCGGACTCGCTGCCCCATGTAGTGGCTCACGGTCGCTCAGCTGGACAGCCGGCGCTTCACCGCCACGAAGTCGGCGCGGGTTTCCGACAGCGGGCGGCCGCCGCCGCGCAACACCGCCGACGGATGGAGCGTCGGAATCACGATCAGCTGCAGACCGGCCCGCTCGAGCTCGAACTCCTGACCGCGCAGCTTCGTGATGCCCGTGCTCGTGTGCAGCAGCAGCTTCGTCGCGAAGTTGCCCAGCGTCATCACGATCTTCGGATGCACGAGCTCCAGCTGACGGTCGAGCCATGGCGCGCAGGCGTCGATCTCCACAGGCAGCGGGTCGCGGTTGCCGGGCGGACGGCACTTCACCACGTTGGCGATGTACACGTCGTCGCGCGTGAGCCCGATGCCCTCGATCAGCTGGGTGAGCAGCTTGCCGGCCCGGCCCACGAACGGCTCGCCCTGCAGGTCTTCCTGCTCGCCGGGTCCTTCGCCGATGAACATCAGATCGGCGTTCGGATCGCCCACGCCGAACACCACCTGGCGCCGCCCCTGCGTGGCGAGCGGGCAGAGCGTGCAACTCAGCGCGACCCGGCGCACCTCGTCGAGCGTGGCGCCGGCGAGCCTGGCGGGATGCTCGGTCACGATCGTCAGTTCCCGGTCGCGCTCGCGCTCGGCGGCATCAGGTCGCGGCGCGGCGTGCGGGCCATCCGTTCGATGATCTCGTTGACCGCGCCGGCGCGCTCGAGCATCAGCATGTGGCCGCCGCCGTCGAGCAGCTCGAGCTTCGAGTCGGCAATGCGCTCGTGCAGCAAGCGTGCGTTGGTGGGCGGCGTGATCACGTCCTTCGTGCCGCACACCACCACCGTGGGGATGTCGATGCGATCGAGCTCAGCCGTGAGGTCGAAGCCGATCAGCGAGCGTGGCCCCGCAGCGCGCGTCGTGGGGCTGCACTCGAGCAGCATCTGGCGCACGAGCTCGAGATCGTTCTCCTGCGGCGCGCTGCCGAACCCGACGCGCGCCATCCGCAGACCGATCGGGCGCACCGCCCAGAGCCGGCTGCTGTCGGGCGTGCGCCGTGTCACCCGTTCGACCAACTGGTTGAGCTGTGCCGCTTGCGAGCCGCCGAGTGTGGCCGCGAGTGTCGACAGCAGCACGATGCCTCGTACCCGCGCCCGCGCCATCTCGGGATGGCGGGCCACGAACGACTGCACCGCGATGCCGCCCATCGAGTGGCCCACGAGCACCACGTCGTCGAGATCGAGGCCTTCCAGCAGCGCGGCAAGGTCGTCGCCCAGGTTCGGTACCGAAAAGCCCGTGCCGCCGAGCGTCGATGCACCGTGACCGCGCTGGTCGTAGGCCACGACGCGCAGCCCGGCCTTCGGCAGCGCGTCGAGTTGGCGCACCCACGTGCGCATCGACAGCGTCACGCCGTGCACCAGCACGACGACA
The DNA here is from genome assembly GCA_036501845.1 of Acidimicrobiia bacterium. GTDB lineage: Bacteria > Actinomycetota > Acidimicrobiia > IMCC26256 > PALSA-610 > JBBREP01. The sequence continues at coordinate 71,279 of DASXZO010000157.1, forward strand.
CCCCCGCTCGGGTTCTTGGTAGCCGTATCTATGAAATTGATGGTGCCGCCGTCGGCAGTCGGGATCGAGGCGTTGGCCAGCGTGATCGGTCGCAGTACTGGGTCGTCACCGCTTGGGTCGTCGACTGCCGGCTCGCGAATGTCGACCGCGGCGCGCCCGCGACGGCGGCTGGCGATCGCCCGCTCGATCGCCCAGGCCGAACCGGCCGCGGCGCCCGCGGCCGCGCCGGCGATGGCCAGACCCTTCGCCAGCCGAGTGGCGCCGCTCATGCCGCACCCTCACGGACGTGGCGGTAGCGGCGCGGCACACGCGGCCCGATGCCGCACACCACCTCGTACGCGATCGTGCCGAGCCGACCCGCGATCTCCTGCGCGCTGATCGCCTCGTCGCCCTGCCGCCCGAGCAGCACCACCTCGTCGCCCGGCTGCGCGGGCGAGTCGCCGAGATCCACCATCAACTGGTCCATCGTCACTGCACCGGCAATGCGACGGCGGCGCCCACCCACGAGCACCTCTCCACCGGCCGCGCCGAGGTTGCGTGGAATACCGTCGGCGTAACCGATCGGCACCGTGGCTACCCACGCGTCGGCCGCGAGCCGGTAGCGCAAGCCGTAGCTCAGCGCCTCGTCGGCCGCGAGTCGCTGCACGTACGACACGCGTGCCTTCACCGAGAGCGCCGGTTGCAACGGCACCACTCCGGAGATCGCCGCAGCGGGCGGCACGCCGTACACCGCGATGCCGCAACGCACCATGTCGTAACGAGCTTCCGGCAACACGAGCGCGGCCGCGCTGTTGGCGGCGTGGACAATTCGCGGTGTGAGAGCGCGTGCCCGCAATCGTTCGAGCACCGCGTCGAACGCCGCGAGCTGCTGCGCGTTGTAGGGATGGTGGAGCTCGTCGGCGACGGCAAGGTGCGTGAGCACACCGTCGAGCAGCAACTCGTCGTGCGCGGTGACCGTGCTCGCGAGCCGGCCCGCCTCGGCCGGCGAGCAGCCCACGCGGTGCATGCCTGTGTCGACCTTCAAATGCACCGGCAACGGATCGGCGCCCGCGCTGATCACCGCCTTGGCCAGCGCTTCGATGCCGCCAGTGGTGTACACCGTTGGCACCAAACGGTGCTCCACCACCGTGTCGGCCGCGCTGGCCACCGGCTCGGAGAGCACCATGATCGGCGCGTCGATACCCGCCTCGCGCAGCTCGACGCCTTCTTCCACGAGCGCGACGCCGAGCATCGCCGCGCCGGCCTCCACCGCCGCGCGCGCACACTCGACCGCGCCGTGCCCGTATGCGTCGGCCTTCACCACCGCCATCACCGAGGTCGCGTGCGAGACGTGGTCGCGAAGGACTCGCACGTTGGCGCGCACCGCGTCGAGGTCGACCTCGGCCCACACTGGTCGCAGCCCAGTCATAGGCGTCCCGTCATGTGGTGTGCTCTCCCCGCCGCAACCGTTCCAGCGTAGGGGGCAGCGCGGCGACGACGTCGCTTGCGATCGTGCTCGGCCCCATGCCCGCCGAGCGGCCGGCCGCGGCATGGATCCAGGCCGCGCTCGCGACGGTGGCGACCACATCGTGCTCGTCCGCCATGTGATGCATCTGCGCGCAGAGCGCCGCGATCACGCCGCACAACACGTCGCCGGTGCCCGCGGTGGCGAGTTCGCTCCCGCCGTTGGCCACGATCGCGGCGCGGCCGTCGGGACCGGCCACCACGGTCGCGGGACCCTTGAGCAACACCACGCACCGCGTCGCCGAGGCGAGTGCGCGCGCGGCCTCGAGCCGGTCGCTGCCCACGTCGCGGCCGGTGAGCACGCGGTACTCGCCGTCGTGCGGCGTGAGGATCGCGGGCGGTGCACCACTTGCGTCGCGCTCGAACAGCGCGCCGTAATCGGTGCCGATCGCGTGCAGCGCGTCGGCGTCCACCACGATCGGCATCGACAGGCGCGTGATCAGCGATCGCACCGCGCGCTCGGTGCCGGGCCTGCGCCCGATGCCGGGCCCCACCACCACTGCCTTCGCGCGCTTGGCGGTGTCGATCACCTCGGCCACCGACGACTCGTCGATGCGGCTCTTGGCCGAGCCGCTCACGGCAGTGACCACCACCTCGGTACCGCTCATGCGGTTCGCCGCCTCCACACCGGGCGCGGTCACCACCACCATCCCCGCGCCACACCGCTGCGCGGCGCGCGCCGCGAACAATGGCGCGCCGGTCATGCCCGGCGAGCCGCCCACCACCACCACGGCCGACGACCACTTGTGGTCCTGCGGCCAACGCTCGAGTGGCGCGCTCGCCGAGTCGTGCTCGGTCCAGAGCACCGTGCTCCCGGCCGTGAGCCGCGGTGGTGCGATCGGCAGCCCGATGTCGGCGACGGTGACCTCGCCGGCGTGGAAGCGACCGGGCTCGAAGAGCAGGCCCGGCTTGTAGGCACCGAACGTGACGGTCTCGTGCGCGAGCACCGCACCGCCCACGAAACCATCGCCGCGAATCTCGCCCGTGGCACCGTCGACGCCACTCGGGATGTCGACCGACAAGATCAGCGGCGCGCGGTAGAGCTCCTCGTCGATGCTCGCCGCGGCGCCGTCGAGCTCGCCGCGAAATCCGGTGCCGAACATCGCGTCGATCGCGAGGTCGCAGCGATCGAGCGCGCGCCCAAGCCGGCGCGCGTTCGGCGGATCGGTGAGGTCGATGATCTCGACACCCGCGCCCCATCGCGCCAGCGCGCCCGCGGCCACGCGACCGTCCGCGCCGTTGTTACCCTTGCCGCACACCACCACGACGCGGCCGCCGTACGTACCGCCGAGCATCCGGCGGGCATGCCATGCGACCGCGGCGCCGGCGCGACCGATCAACGCCGCTTCGCTCACGCCCGACGCGATCGCCCGACCGTCGATCGCGGCCATCTGGGCCGGCGTGAGAACGGCTTCCATCGGCTCAGCCCGTATGAGTATTCGGGCGCGTGTTGGGCCGGTCGCCGAGGATGCGCCAACGCTCGGCGAGCAAGGCGACTGGTTCGGTGAGGAGCGACACGAGCGGCACCGCGGCGAGCACCTCGTCGCGGAAGGTCGGCTCGGTCTCCGTCACCTGGTCCTGGATGGCGGCGTAGCGGCCCCGGTAACCGTTGAGCACGCGCCGCGCGACGTCGGCGCTCACGTATTCGTGGAAGCGCGCGTGCAGCAGTGTGATGCCCACGGTCTGGTTGCCCTTGAGCTCGGGCACGTAGATCACGGTGCGACCGTCGGCGCGGCCCCGCACCACGGTGACCTCGCGCTCGAACGCAGCACGGTGTTTCGTGCCGCGCAGGCGCGCGTCCACATCGGTGCGTGACGGGATACCAGTGGCAACCCCGCCCTTGTCGACCACGTGGATCGTGGCACCGTCGGCGATGTCGCCCTCGATCCGGTAGCGCGTGAACCCGACCACCTCGGCGATCGCGTCGTCGAGCTCCACCAGCGTGCGCAGCGCGCGATACGTGAGGGCGTCGCGTGGCGCGCCCGCAGTGAGCACCTCGCGCACGAGCCGCACTCGCAGCAGCGTCTCGTCGCTGCGCGAGATACCTACGGTGACCGTCTTCGCCTGGTGTTTGATTGCGTCCACCGGGCGCGTGAGCTCGTCGATCGCTCGCGTGAGCGCCGCCACGAGATCGTCCACGAGCGCGCTCGGGGTGCCGGCTTTGCCCATCTCGAGCTGGTAGGCGTCGAGCGACACGATGCCCGTGGCAAAACGCAGCACCGACGCGAGCCGCACTGCGGTTGCGGCTTCCATCGCCGAGTCGTACGTGCCCGCGCGTACACCTTCGAAGAAGCGAGTAGCAGGGCCGGTGAGCTGCTCGGCGAGCCCCGCGAGCACCACGTCGTCCCCGCTCGCCTGGGGCTCGCGCGCCTCAGGGCTCTGCGCGGTGATCGCTTCGATCGCAGCCCGCGCCTCGCGCAGCGGTCGGGCCGATGCGTCGATCGCGAGCGCGGCTTCGTAGCCGAACACGTGACCCACCATCGCCGACAGCACGAAGTCGAGCTCGGGATGCACAGCGGGCACGGTCAGCAGGTCGTAGGCGGCACCGAACCGGAGCTCGCCCTCGGTGGCGATCACGATCGGCGCGGCCTTGTGCGCACGGAAGATCGCCACTTCCTTGGCCACGTCGTCGGCGTTCGAACCCACAAGGCCGGCCGCGCACACCATGATCAACGGCTCCGACGACAGGTCGATGTGCTTCTTGTCCTCGGTGCTGTCACAGCCGATCGACTTGTAACAGAGCTCGGAAAGCTTGATGCGGATCTCCTGCGCGGCCACCCGGTTCACACCGTTGCCCACGACCGTCCACGAACGGCGCCCCGGTGCATGCGACTGTGCGGCCGCCGCGATCATCGGCCGGTTGGCGATCACCGCCGTCATCGCGTCGGGCATCCGTCGCAGCGCAGCGAGCTTGGCGTCGCGCGTGACCGGGTCGACCGCGTTGCCGGCCACGGCGCGCGCGATCGCGTAGGCGAGCAGCGTGCCGGCCGCGATCTGGGCGTAGAACGCCTTCGTCGACGCCACCGCCATCTCGACATCGCGACCGTCCGACGTGTAGAGCACACCGTCGCTCTTGTCGACGAGATCGCTCTGACGCCGGTTGACGATCGACACCACCGCGGCACCGCGCGCTCGAGCGAGGTCAACTGTGCGGTTGGTGTCGGTGGTGGTGCCCGACTGCGAGATCGCGATCACGAGCGTGTCACTCATGTGTTCACGGAGCCCGAACCCCGAGAGCTCGGTCGCAGTGAGCGCGTCCACGGAAAGGCGCGCGCCCGCCGCGCGCTGCAGCGCGAACGCCAGGCTCTGCCCCGCGATCGCCGCCGTGCCTTGACCAATCACGTGCACCACGCGGATGTCGCCCGACGCGAGGCGTTCGTGCACCGCCGCCGGGAGCGCGGCGTCGTCGAGCGCCACGTCGAGCAGGCCGTCGGCGCCGGCAACGATGCGACCGCGCAGCGTCTTGCGGAACGACGCGGGCGCCTCGGTGACCTCTTTCCAGAAGTAATGCGGCGCGTTCCCGCGGTCGACGTCGCGCGTGGTCATCTCGGGGCGCAGCAGTTCCGACTCGGCGAGCGGCAGCTCGATGCCCTCGTACCCGATTCGCAGCACGCCCGCGAGCTCGCCGGCGCGACGGCCGTCGAGCACCACCACTTGGCCCTGGGTTCCGGGGTCGCCGGGCACACGCATCGTCTCGCCGTCGAGACGGAAGTAGTGCGACGCGACCTCCACCAACCCGTAGGGCTCACTCGCCACCACGAACATGCCGTCGGCGAGGCCCACGTAGAGCGCCTGGCCACTGCCGCGCTGCGCGAGCAGCAGCACGTCGGGCTCTTCGGCCGCCACCGCGCCGATCGCCACCGAACCCTCGAACGACGCGACCGTGCCGCGGAACGCTTCCACGAGCGGCGCGCCGGCGACGCGCCGGCGCGCCACCGACACCGGGATCACCTTGGCGTCGGTGGTGATCTCGCCGCTGATCCGCAGATGCTCGTCGGCCACCAGGTCGGCGTAGTTGTCGACGTCACCATTCAGCGCGGCGACCACGTAGGACGACGGTTCGGGCGCGCTGGTTTCGCTTCCACCCCCGCTCGCCTCTGGGGCGAGCTCGTCACTGTTGAGCGGATGGGCGTTGGCCTCGGAGATGATGCCGACGCTCGCCCAGCGCGTGTGGCCGAGCACGAGCGCGCCCGACTCGTCGCTGCGCACCGCGAGGCGGAGCAGCTCGTCGTGACGGATCTGCGCGCGCAGCGCCGCGGTGTTGTCGCCGAGCTCGCCGATCTCCGCCGCGGTCTTGTACACGAACGACAAGCGACCGTCGACCACGCGCACCGCGCCGCCGCAAAAAAGCGGATCGGCGATGCGTTCGGCGACCATGCGCCGCACCGTGGGGTCGTCGAGATCGAGACCGTGGTCGCGCACGAGCACGTGCAGGCCGGCCGAGTCGCGGCCGCGCACTTCGAGCCGGTCGAGGGCCGAGAGCGCGAGCTGCAGCGCGTGGTACGCGGCGAATGCCGACGGCGGTGCGTCGGCACCGGCCAGGTCGAGCACGGCTGCGGCGCCGGCGAGCCGGTCGTGGCCGATGGCCCAGAGCGCGTCCTTCACCGCCACGAGCGACACGTTCACCGATTCGACCGGGTCGACCACGTCGCCCGCGTCCATCGCCGCGTCGATCCCGGCCTCGCGGGCCGCGAGCGCGTCGCGAAGATCGGCGTCGAGGTGGCCCAGGCGTGCCCGCCCTACCGGGTCGGCCGCAAGCACGGCCACCGCATCGGCACCCTGGAGTGCTCGGTCGACAGCGTGGAGGTGGCCCGCAGCCAGGTCGAGCACGGCCACGACGTCACCGCGCGGGTCGAGCGCGTGCAGCGTGTCGAGCGCCGCCTGCAACTGGTCGGCGAGCCCGCCGAGATCAGGTGCGGAGCCGCCATGGGCGGCTCGCGGACGGCTCGCGATCGCGACGATTCCGCACATTCCGAGCAATCGTATCGGCAGGCCAGAGGCCGATTCCGAGCCGTCACTCCACGCCAACCACTCTGCGCGTCTGTCTACTCACAATCTCCGGGCGTCGTTTGACTTCGATTATCGACGTCAAACGACGCCCGGCGCGATGTGGGCGGCGATCTCGTCGGCGATCGCCGTGGCCTCTTCGGTGGTGGGCGCCTCCACCATCACCCGCACCACCGGCTCGGTGCCCGACGGGCGCACCAACACCCGACCGCGGTCGCCGAGCTCACGCTGTGCGGTCGCCACCGCACGCCGCCACGGGGCGCCGTTGTCGTCGGCGATCGCCCGGGCCACCGACACGTTGCGCGCCACCTGCGGCAACTTCACCATCTGCGCGGCGATCTCCGCGGTCGAACCACCGTGCTGTTGCACGAGGTCGGCGAGGAGCAGCCCGACGAGCGTGCCGTCGCCTGTAGTCGCCCGCTCGCGCACGATGATGTGCCCCGACTGCTCACCGCCGAGCACATAGCCACCGGTCTCCATCGCCGCGAACACATGGCGGTCGCCCACGGGAGTGACCACCACGCCGATGCCCGCCGCGCCGAGTGCCCGGTGCAATCCGAGGTTCGACAGCACCGTCACGACGATGGCGTTGCCGGCAAGCGCACCGCTGGCCGCGAGATCGATCGCGAGCGCCACCATCATCTTGTCGCCGTCGACCACCGCGCCGAGCTCGTCGACCGCGATGCAACGGTCGGCATCACCGTCGAATGCGAGGCCGAGCGCAGCACCGCGCGCACACACCTCGCGCTGCAACGACCGCGGGTCGGTGGAGCCGCATTCTGTATTGATGTTCGTGCCGTCAGGCGTGTCGTGCATTACGTCGACGCGCGCGCCGGCGGCGCGAAATACCTTCGGCGCGATCTCGAACGCGGCGCCGTTCGCACAGTCGAGCACCACGTGCAGACCGTCGAGCCGTCGGCCATCGAGCGCTTCCAAGAGGTGCTCGGCGTACGCCGCGCGCGCGTCTGCTGCTGCTTCCACCAAGACCTCGGCGTGGGCGGCGATCGCGGCGCTCGGCGCCGGTATGGCGGCAAGTGCTGCGTGGGCCTGGGCGTCGTCGAGCACCATTTCGATCGCCTGTTGCTGGCCGTCCGAGAGCTTCACGCCGCCGGGTGCGAACAGCTTGATGCCGTTGTCGTGATACGGGTTGTGGCTCGCGGAGATCACCACACCCGGCACGTCGCGCTGTTGCGCGACGAATGCAACCGCGGGCGTGGGCACCACACCCAACGACTCGACGGTGCCGCCGGCGTCTTCGATACCGCGCGTGATGTCACGTTCGATGCGCGGGCCCGACTGTCGCGTATCGCGACCGATCGCGAACGGCGCGTCCGTGCCGAACACGGCCACGGCGCCGCGGCCGATTGCCTCGACGAAGGCCGGCGTCAGTTGGCGGTCGGCATCGCCGCGCACACCATCGGTGCCGAAATGCAGCATGGGTTGGTGCGTGCCCGCCGCGGGCGTGGATCAGCGCTTCGAGTACTGAGGTGCCTTACGGGCCTTCTTGAGGCCGTACTTGCGCCGTTCCTTCTCGCGTGCGTCGCGCGTGAGCAATCCCGCCTTCTTCAGCGGGGCGCGAGTGTCACCGTCGAGCGCCACGAGGGCGCGGGCGATACCGAGGCGCAGCGCTCCGGCCTGGCCCGAGATGCCACCACCGATCACCGACGCGTCGACGTCGTAGACCTCTTCGGTCTGGGTGAGCCGCAGCGGCTCCTTCGCGATCACGCGGTGCGTGAGCACGCCGAAGAAGGCATCGAAGTCACGACCGTTCACCGTGATCTTGCCGGTGCCCGGCCGCAGCCGTACGCGCGCCACCGACTCCTTGCGACGGCCGGTGGTCTGGATGAGGGGCTTCGACACTGACGGTCCTCTCGGCGCGAATTCGTGCTCAGGCGCGGGCGGTCGGGGCGTTCGACGCGACGACACGCGGGGTGGGGCTCTGCGCTTGGTGCGGGTGGGTGGGGCCGCCGTACACGCGCAGCTTCTTGATCATCTGACGGCCCAGGCGGTTCTTCGGAAGCATGCCCCGCACTGCGAACTTGACGACGCGCTCGGGATGGCGGCTGAGCAGCGTGGCGAGGTTCTCGGACTTGATGCCACCCGGGTAACCCGAGTGACGGTGGTAGAGCTTGTCGTTCGCCTTCTTCGGCGTGATCGCAAGCTTCGACGCGTTGATCACCACGACGTGGTCGCCCGTGTCGGCGTTCGGCGTGAAGATCGGCTTGTGCTTGCCGCGCAGCAGCGTGGCGACTTCGGTGGCGAGGCGGCCGAGCACCACCCCTTCCGCGTCGATGACGTGCCAGCCCCGCGTGATCTCGGAGTTCGTAGGCGTGTACGTGCGCACAGGGTCACCTGCTCGGTTCGGTCGGACACCCGACGCGGTCACACGGTCGGGCACAGGGCCGGGCCAGATGAGTCGGGTCAGGAGATGCGGTATACGGCCCAGCAGACGGGACCCGCAATCAGGATCCCGGCCCGGCGTGGGCGGCCAGCCAGACTAGCTTGCCGCCGCGAAGCCGCCCCAGCCGGGCAGATACCTTGTGCTCATGAGCCACCAGTTGCCCGCGGAGCACGAGGCGGATGCGGAGGCAGCGCTCGACGTGCTGCTCGACGCTGCGCTGGAGCCGGTCGTCGACATGGTGCTGCTGCATCGCGACGGCGCCTACGAGGCTCGCGCCCACGACGGCTCGGTGCGCTTCGCCCGCACCGAATCCGGCTTCGAGGTGCTCGCCACCGAAGGTCGGGACCCGCTCGCCGACCAGGGCAGTGACAAGTTCGCCGGACTCGACGCCGAGCAAGCCCACAAGCACCCCGTGCGGGCCGACAATCAGTACCCGCACGCCTTCGACCATGTGGCCCAGCTCTTCGACTCGCCCGCCACGCCCGATCTCTGCGTGATCCACTCGGCTCGTCACAACTGGGAGGACCAGGGCGGGCACCTCGGCGAGCACGGCTCGCTCGGCGTGGTGCAAGCGCGAGCACCGTTCGTGATCGGCGGCAAAGGTGTGCGCGAGCTCGGCGTGGCGCCACTGTCGATGCGCCTGGTCGACGTTGCACCCACCGTCGCGGCGCTGCTCGGCTGCGCCCCCGTCGAACACGGCGACGCGAACGGCAACGCCAACGGCCCGCGCTTCGTCGCCGGGCAGGACGGCGAGGCCCGCCTCGACCTCATCGACGAGCGCGAGCGGCCGCGCCACGTGGTCGGGTTCTTGTTCGACGGCACCAACCCGAACGTGCTGTACGACATGGCCGCGCGCGGTGAGGCGCCGAACGTGGCGCGCATCATCGAGATGGGCACCGCCATGGGTCAGGGCGCGATCGCGTCGCTGCCCACGATCACGCTCGCGAACCACACCACGATCATCACCGGCCGTCACCCGGGCCGGCACGGCATCCTGAACAACGCGTGGTACGACCGCGCGCAGGGCAAGCAGGTGATCACCAACTCGAACGCAACCTGGCCGTGGGCGATGCAGTCGCTCGAGCCGGGCACCGAGTCGATCCACATCGCGGTGCGCCGCACATGGGACGACGGTTTCTCGGCGTCGGTGAACGAACCGTGCGACCACGGCGCGCAGTACTCCACGTTCGACTTCTTCCGTCGCGGTGAGGTGCCGCCGATTCCCAGGCGCGCCGACGATCTGCCGCACACCAGCCACAACTTCGTGCGCCCGAGCAAGGACTACTCGTGGTCGTCCATCGTCGATCACATGGCCGTCGACCAGGCCGTGGGCATCTGGTCGGGCCACTATCGCGACGTCAGCTACCCGCTCCCGCGATTCTGCTGGGTGAACTTCACGCTCACCGACGCGGCAATGCACGAGGGTGGCCCGCATTCCGAGATGGCTGCGGCGTCGATCCGCGACAGTGACGGCCGTATCGGCGAGATCATGGCCGCGGTGGAGCGGGCCGGCGTGTTCGACGACACCGCGTTCGTGCTGATGGCCGATCACGGCATGGAGGAGACCGACCCCACGTGCCGTGGCGACTGGGACGTCGCACTCGTTGAGGCTGGAGTCAGCGTGCGCGACGAGGCCTACGGATTCCTCTATTTCGGCGTCGACGCGTAGCCGAAACCAACCACAAGAAGGTCATGCGCGCCGCCACGGCGGCGGCGTACGCTCCGCGCCATGACACACAGCGGCAAGGCCATTCTCGCGGCCGCCGCGCTCGTCGTATTGGTGGGCGCGTGCGGGAGCTCTTCGTCGTCGAAAGCCTCGACCGGAGGCGGGGGGCTCCAGAACACCCCCGGCGGTTCCACCGCGAACAAAGGTGGTTCGTCGGGTGGCAGCTCGTCGGGGAACTCGTCGGGGAACTCATCGCTCACCGACCTGATCGCCAAGGGCAAGACCGCCGACATCAAGATCACATACAAGGTCAGCGGCAGCGCCGCCGCAGGCAGCGACAACACCACGTTCACGCTCATCCAGCGCGGCAAGGACAGCGTCGACCAGTTCGGCGACTCCACCGTGTACGACATCGGTGGCAAGACCACAACGTGTACGGGCACGGGTTCGAGCGCGTCGTGCGAGTCGATCTCGGGACTCGGCAACACTGGTGCGCTGACCGGCAGCCTGTTCACCACCTACGACCAGGTGCTGCAGAACAAAGCGCTGGCCCCGTACCTGGGGAGTTTGAAGCAGTCGAGCCAGACGATCGCCGGCCGCAGCGCCAAGTGCATCTCGATCAGCGGCGCGGCAGCAACCGGGCTCGGCGGGTCGGGCACCGTGTGCATCGACAACAAGACGGGCATCCTCCTGTCGGCGCAGGGAACGAGCTCGGGCAGCACAGGCGGGATCGTCGCCACCTCGGTCGGCTCACCGTCCGACGCCGACTTCACGCTGCCGGCCACGCCCAAGACGATCAGCGTCCCGTCGTACTCGATCCCGTCCACCCCGTAGTTCGCGCCGGCATTGTGGCGGGCGTCGCACCGGCGCCCGCCACGAGCGATCGTCGGCCGAATCCACCGTTACGCTGAACGGCGTATGGGGCCACGCGGGCGCGCATTCGCGCTGACGGCCGGATGCGTGTTGGCGGTGTTGTCGGGCGCCGCGTGCAGCGGCGGGAGCAAGTCGTCGACGACGACGCACCACAACTCCACCACCACGCGCGCCACGTCGACGTCGTCGACGTCAACACCCGCGGTCACCACGAGCACGACGCGCGCGCCGCGCACCAAGCCGAAGCCGAAGCCCGCCACCACGACCACCACCACACCGGCGCAGACCTTGTTGCAGGCACTCCTCGCCGACGGCCGCAACGCCGACATCAAGATCGTGTACGACACACCTTCGGGCCAGGCCACCTTGATCCGCCGCAACGGCGACTCGGTCTATGCCGACGGATCCGGCGTGCGCTTCACGCTGGGCCGCGTGAGCTACGACTGCACGGGCACGGGTGACGGCGCAACCTGCGCGTCGATCAAGGGCGACGCAACCCAGAGCGACGTCGACGTGTACACCGCGCTCGTCGCCGACGCGCTCGCCGAGCCGTCGTTCCACGTGACCGAGTCGACGATGTCCATCCTCGGGCGCACCGCCGAGTGCGTGTTGATCGACGGCCGCCAAACCGCGCGCGCGGGAACCTTCGTGGACGCGTGCGTCGACGACGAGACCGGCGTGTTGCTCCGCTTCAGCACACTCGGCCCACCCGATCCGGGGCCCAAGCTCTACGCGGTCTCGTTGGGCACACCCACCGACGCCGACTTCCAACTCCCCGTGCCCCCGAGCGGCCCCTGACCCGTCCCGTGGTCCCACACACGGTCGACTTGTCAACTGTTCATGGGACCACGGCGCGTCAGTAGTCGACGTGCCAGAGGCAGAGGCCGTGGGGCGGCGCCATGTCGCCGGCCGCGGCGCGGTCGGCGGCGCGGATGATGCCGAGCATCTCGCCCGGGCGCCGCTTGCCCGTGCCCACCTCCACGAGCGTTCCCACCACTGAACGCACCATCTGCCAGCAGAACGCGTTGGCGCTCACCTCGTACTGCAGCACCCCGTCGCCCACCTCGTCCCAACGCGACTCGACCACGCGGCGGCGCAATGACGGCTGATCCGCTTCTGCACGCCCGCTCACCTTCGGCTTGCGGCAGAAGCTCGCGAAGTCGTGCTCGCCGATGAAGGCGTCGCTCGCGATGCGCAGCGCGCGCAGGTCGAGCGGCGCGTCGATCCACCATGCGAAGCGGGCCCGAAACGGGTCGGGCGCGTCGCGATTGACGATCGTGTACCGGTACGTGCGCGCTCGCGCGTCGAATCGAGCGCTGAAGCCCGAAGCCGCGATCGCGGCATCACGCACCACAACTTCTGGGCCGAGCATCGAGTTGACGGAACGCCGCAGGCGAACCAGGTCCACACCGTCAGGCGCGTCGAAGCTCACCACCTGCCCCCACGCGTGCACACCACGATCGGTACGCCCCGCGCACGTGACGTCGACCTCGCGCCGCAACGCCGTAGTCAGCGCCTCGGCCAGCACACCGCCGACAGTCCGCTGCCGTTCCTGCACCGCAAACCCATGAAAATCAGTGCCGTCATAGGCAACGGTCAACCGAATGCGCACTCCACCCCCGCTCGCCTGCGCCTCGCGCCCCGAGGGGCTTTCGGCCGGGGCGGGATCGAAGAGCGTCAAGGCTCCGGAGCGTCAGACGAACTCGACGCGCGCCATGGGCGCGTTGTCGCCGGGGCGCGGACCCAGCTTGAGGATGCGCAGGTAGCCACCGTTGCGGTGCTCGTAACGCGGGCCGATCTCGTCGAAGAGCTTCGACGCCGCGTCCTTGTCGTGGATCTTGGCCACGACGAGGCGCTGCTGGTGCACGCCGCCCTTTTTCGCCTTGGTCACGAGCTTCTCGGCGTAGGGCCGCAGCGCCTTGGCCTTGGTCTCGGTGGTCACGATCGCCTCGGCGATGATCAGCGAGGCGGCGAGGTTCGCCATGAGCTGCTTCTGGTGCTGCGGCGAGCCGCCGAGCTTGTGGCCCTTCTTCGGCGTGGGCACGAGCTACTCCTTGACCCGGAGCGACAAGCCGCGCTCGTCGAGCTTCTGGATGACCTCTTCGAGCGACTTGGAACCGAAGTTCGTGATCGCGAGCAGGTCGTCCTCGGTCTTCATCACGAGCTGACCGATGGTGTCCACGCGCGCCCGCTTGAGGCAGTTGCGGGGACGCTCCGACAGGTCGAGCTCCTCGATCGGCAGGTCGAAGTCGGGCGAGTGGCCGGCAGCGGCAGCGGTCTCGCCGAGCTCCAGCCCCTTCGGCTCGTCCGAGAGGTTGGCGATCAGCCCGACCAGGTTGCCGAGCGTCTGCGCGGCCGACGCCAGCGCGTCACGCGGCGAGATCGAACCGTCGGTCTCGATCTCCACGGTGAGCTTGTCGTAGTTCGTGGCCTGCTCGACGCGCGTCGGCTCGACGGTGAATGCAACCCGGCGCACCGGCGAGAAGATGGCGTCGACCGGGATGATGCCGATCGGCGCGCCGGCCTTCTTCGCCTTCTCGGCCGAGAGGTAGCCGCGTCCCTGCTCGACAGTGATGTCGAGCGCGAGCCGGCCCGTGGCATTCACGTGCGCGAGCACGAGGTCGGGGTCGAGCACCTCGACATCGGCCGTGGTCTGGATGTCTCCAGCGGTGACCGCGCCCGGACCACGCTTGTCGAGCCGCAACGACACCGGCTCGTCGGCGTAGCAACGCAGCACGAGGTCCTTGAGGTTGAGGATGATGTCGGTGACGTCTTCCTTGACGCCCTTGATCACGCTGAACTCGTGCAGCGCGTCGTCGAACCGCACCTGCGTGACCGCGGCGCCGGGGATGCTCGACAGGAGCGTGCGGCGCAGGCTGTTGCCGAGCGTGTGACCGAAGCCTGGCTCGAGCGGCGAGATGGTGAAGCTCTGAGTGTTGCCGTTTGCTTCGGCAGCTTCGATTTCGGGTCGCTGGATGATGAGCATTCGCAGCCTCGATGAGTTGAATTGCGGAAGAGCGCCGGACGGTTACCCGGGCGAATTACTTGGAGTACAGCTCGACGATCAGCTGTTCGCGCACGGGCACATCGATCTGCTCGCGGATCGGCAGGTCGCGCACCGTCGCGCTGTACTCGCCGGCGTTGGCTTCGAGCCACATCGGCACGGAACGGTCGATCGTGTCGATGTTGTGGCGGATCACGATCATGTTCTGCGCCTTCGTACGCAGGCGGAGCACGTCGCCGCGCCGCAGGGCGTAGCTCGGGATCGTGACGCGCTTGCCGTTGACGTCGACGTGGCCGTGACGCACGAGCTGGCGGGCCTGGTTGCGGCTCGCCGCGAAGCCGGCGCGGAACACTGCATTGTCGAGGCGGAGCTCGAGCATCCGGAGCAGGTTCTCGCCCGTGATGCCCGGCTGCGAGTTCGCGCGGGCGTAAGTGTTGCGGAACTGCTTCTCGAGCAGACCGTAGATACGGCGGGCCTTCTGCTTCTCGCGGAGCTGGAGCATGTACTCGCTCTCACGGATGCGGCCACGGCCGTGCTGCCCCGGCGGGTAGGGACGGCTCTCGATCGGGCACTTCATGGTGTCGCACTTGGCGCCCTTCAGGAACAGCTTCATGCGCTCCCGGCGGCACAGGCGACAGACCGGTCCGGTGTAACGGGCCATCGGTCAGACCCTCCGACGCTTCGGCGGGCGGCAACCGTTGTGCGGGATCGGCGTGACGTCCTTGATGCCGACCACTTCGATGCCCGTGTTCTGGATCGAACGGATCGCGGTCTCGCGGCCCGAACCCGGACCTTTCACCATCACGTCGACGCGGCGCACACCGTGCTCGATCGCTTTCTTGGCCGCGGCCTCGGCCGCGAGCTGCGCCGCGAACGGCGTGCTCTTGCGGCTCCCCTTGAAGCCGACGTTGCCCGAACTCGCCCACGAGATGGCGTTGCCCTGCAGGTCGGTGATCGTGACGATCGTGTTGTTGAACGAGGACTTGATGTGCACGACGCCGTAAGCGACGTTCTTGCGCTCGCGCCGCTTGGGTCGCCGGCCACCGGCCGCTGGACGTGCCATCTAGTGCTTCCTCGCCTTCTTCTTGCCCGCGACCGTCTTCTTCGGTCCCTTGCGGGTGCGCGCGTTCGTGCGCGTCCGCTGACCGTGCACCGGTAGGCCGCGGCGGTGCCGCAGACCCTGGTAGCAACCGATCTCCATCTTGCGCTTGATGTTCTGGCTGACCTCGCGGCGCAGGTCACCTTCGACCTTCACCTGCTGGTCGATCGCCGCGCGCAGGCGCGACACCTCTTCCTCGGTGAGGTCGCGCACCCTGGTCTCGCGCGAGATCCCTGTCTCGTCGCACAATTGCTGGGCGGTCGTGCGACCGATCCCAAAGATGTAAGTGAGCGAGATTTCGAGTCGCTTCTCGCGCGGAATGTCGACACCTGCGATACGGGCCATGCTTTACCCCTGGACCTGCTTGTGGCGCGGGTTGCTGCTGCAGATCACGCGCACCTTGCCGTGGCGGCGCACGATCTTGCAGTTCTCACACATACGCTTGACCGAAGGTCGTACCTTCATCGGACTTGCTTTCTCATCGTGTGGTTGTGCTCTACCGGTACCGGAACGTGATCCGGCCGCGGGAGAGGTCGTAGGGCGTGAGCTCCACTTGCACCTTGTCGCCCGGCGCGATGCGGATGTAGTGCATGCGCATCTTCCCCGAGATGTGAGCAAGCACTTTGTGCCCGTTCTCGAGCTCGACACGGAAGTAGGCGTTCGGCAGCGACTCGACGATCGTGCCTTCAACCAGGATCGTGTCGTCCTTGGGCTTCGCGATGGGATCTCACCACCTTGGTGGTCGGTCGTTCCGTGGAGACGGGGACATAACGGCTGCGAGTGGCGCGCCCGTCGGGTGGACTGGCGCACACAGCTGCGGCCGGGGACCGGTCAAGCACTCACGCGCAGCGCGCGCATGCACTTGGCCGAAAATTGGCCGGTTGCCAGGCTACCGGGCGCTGCTCACACCGCCAAACCAGGCGGGCAAACCAGGGGCCTGCGACCTCACCCACTTGCTGCAACGCCCATCTATTCCAACACTCCGTCGATGGCGTCGGTGAGACGAGCGAACACTTCCTCGGTGGGGCCGACTCCGTCGATGGTGACCACCGGCAAACCGCTCTCGCGGTAGAACTCGCGGATCGGCCGGGTCTCCTGCTCGTAGGCGTCGAGCCGGCGTTCGATGGCCTCGGGCGTGTCGTCGGGGCGCTGCACGACGTTGCCGCCACACACGTCGCAGGTCCAGTTGACCTTGGGGGGGTTGGACACCGAGTAGATGTGCGAGCTGTCGCGTTCGCACACCCGTCGCTCCGACAGCCGCTCCACGACCACTTCGCGCGGCACGTCGATGTGCACCACCGCATCGAGGGGCCGGCCGTCGAGCACCCGGCCGAGCTCCACCGCCTGACCTTGGGTGCGGGGGAAACCGTCGAGGATGAAGCCATCCGACATCGGCCCGCCGGGCGCCAGGCACTCCTCGACCACACCCATGACGATGTCGTCGGGGACGAGCTCGCCGGCGTCCATGTAGCGCTTGGCCTCGAGGCCGAACGCGGTGCCCGCGCTGGCCTGCGCACGGAACATGTCGCCCGTGGAGAGGTGCGCGATGTCGTAGTGCCGGGCGAGCAGAGTGGCCTGCGTTCCCTTGCCGGCACCCTGCTTGCCCAGGAGCACGATCCGGGGCTTGCTTCCCATCCTCAGGCGACCACGACCCAGCGCGTCAGCGCAGGAACCCTTCGTAGTTGCGCATCATCAGCTGGCTGTCGATCTGCTGCATCGTCTCGAGGGCGACACCCACGATGATCAGCAAGGACACGCCGCCGAACGGGAACTGCGAGATGCTCCAGAGCTTGAACACCAGCAGTGGGATCGCCGCGACCACGGTGAGGAACAAGGCGCCGGGCAGCGTGATGCGGTTGAGCACCTTCGACAGGTAGTCACGCGTGGGCGGCCCGGGGCGGATGCCAGGGATGAACCCGCCCTGTTTTCGGATGATGTCGGCCTGTTGCTCCGGGTTGAACGCGATCGCTGTGTAGAAGTAGGAGAAGAACAGGATCATCAATGCGTAGAGACCGATGTAGGTCCAGGTGGTGCCGCCGTTGATGATGTTGTTCTGCGTGAACGTCTTGAAGCTCGTCCACGGCAACACGTTGGCGATCAGCACGGGGAACTGCAGGATCGAGCTCGCGAAGATCACCGGGATCACACCCGACTGGTTGACCTTCAACGGGATGTAGGTGTTCTGGCCGCCGTACATCCGGCGGCCGACCACACGTTTGGCGAACTGCACAGGGATACGGCGCTGCCCCGACTCGACGATCACGATTGCCACCACCATGGCGACCGCGATGAACAGGATCACGACGAACTGGATCCGGCTTCCCTGAGTGAACACGTCGCCCAATTGGAACGGCATGCGCGAGATCACCGAGGCAAAGATCAAGATCGACATGCCGTTCCCGATGCCGCGCTGGGTGATCAGCTCACCGAACCACATCACCACCGCGGTGCCTGCCGTCCAGGTGAGCACGATCAGCATGGCTTTGGGCGCGGTGAGGTCGCCGAGAAGGAACTTTTGCCCCGGTGGTAACAGGTTTCCTGACAGCTGGAACAGGTTGCCGTTGCCGGAGTTCAGCGCGAACACGAAACCGGTGGACTGCACGATCGCCAGCGCGACGGTGAGATAACGCGTCCACTGCGTGATCTTCTTCTGCCCGGTGGGGCCTTCGTTCTGCCACTGCTCGAGCTTCGGGATCACCACACCGAGCAGCTGCATGATGATCGACGCCGTGATGTACGGCATGATCCCGAGGAAGAACACCGACACGTTCGTGAGCGCGCCGCCGGCGAAGAGGTCGAGGTACCCGACGAGTCCACCGCTCGTGGTGTTGCGCAGATCCTTCACCGCGGCGTAGTCGACGTAGGGCGCGATGATGTGGCAGCCGACCCGGTACAGCCAGATGACGAAGATCGTGAAGATGATCTTGCCGCGCAGGTCGGGGACCTTGATGAGGTTCTTGAGACGGGCGACGCCTGTCTCTGCCATCTCCTCAGACCCTTCCCTGCGTGTGTGACGAGCAGCCCGAGCGGGCCGGCGACCCCGGCCCAGAGGCGCAGATCCTAACGGCCGAAACTACCGATTTGCGTGCTGGTTGCCGCGAGCCGGCGGGCGGCGGTCGCCCCACGGACTCGGCACCACTTCCACCCGGCCCCCTGCGGCTTCGATGGCCTGACGGGCCGATGCCGAGAAGGCGTGCGCCTGCACGTCGAGCTTCTTGTCGAGCGTGCCGCGGCCGAGCACCTTGACCAGGCCGTGCTTGTGGGCCAGGCCGCGCTCGCGCAGCTCCTGCAAGCTGACCGTGGCACCGGCATCGAAGATCTCGGTGAGCGTGTCGAGGTTGATCGCTTGGTACTCGACGCGGAACGGGTTGTTGAAGCCCTTCAGCTTCGGCGTGCGGCGGTGCAGCGGGGTCTGGCCGCCCTCGAAACCGCGCGCCACCTTGCCGCGACCGCGCGAGTTCTGACCCTTGGTGCCGCGGCCGGCGGTCTTGCCGCCCTTGCCCGCGATGCCGCGGCCGACGCGGCGCTTCGCCTTCGTCGAGCCCTCGGCAGGCTTGAGATCGTGAACCTTGATTGTCATCTTCTTGCCTCTTGTTCGCTTCGCTCACGGGGCCGCTTCACATCGGGAGGCGTATCCCTCGCTCCGTGAACGCGTTGGGTCGCCGGTGGATCTCGGTCGCTCGGCCGGTCACACCTCTTCGACGGTGACGAGGTGCGGGACCCGGGCGAGCATGCCGCGGATCTCGGGGCGATCGGGCAACGTGTTGGTGCTGCCGATCTTGCCGAGCCCGAGCGCACGGATGGTGCCGCGATGCTTCGGCTTGCTGCCGATCTGCGACTTGCGAAGCGTCACCTTGAGTTCGCTCATCTCCACCCCCAAGCGCTCATGCCACACCCTCTTCGTTCTTGTACTTGGAGCGCTTGCGCTCGTTGTACGCGTTGAGCAGGCCCTTCGGCGTGACTTCTTCCGGCGTCTTGTCGCGCAGCCGCGCCACTTCTTCGGGACGGCGCAGCTCTTCGAGCCCGTTCATCGTGGCGCGCGCCACGTTGATCGCGTTCGACGCGCCGAGCGATTTGGCGAGCACGTCATGAATACCTGCGGCCTCGAGGATCGCTCGAGCGGCACCGCCCGCGATCACGCCGGTACCGGGTGCAGCCGGCTTCAACAGCACCCGCGCCGAATCGTGACGCCCGGTGATCGTGTGGGTGATCGTCGAACCCGCGAGCGGCACCGGGAACATGCGCTTCTTCGCTTCCTCGACACCCTTTTGGATCGCGGCCGGAACCTCTTTCGCCTTGCCGTAACCGAGACCAACCCGGCCGTCGCCGTCACCGACCACCACGAGCGCGGTGAACGAGAACCGGCGACCGCCCTTCACCACCTTGGCAACACGATTGATCGCAATCACTCGCTCGTCGTACTGGTTGTCGGCCATCAGAGCTCCAAGCCGGATTCGCGCGCGCCGTCGGCAACCGCCGCGACGCGTCCGTGGTACTTGTAACCGCCGCGGTCGAACACCACTGTGGTGACACCGGCGGTCTTGGCGCGCTCACCGAGCCGCTTGCCCACCTCGCGCGCGGCTGCGACTGTGGCGCCCGACCCGCCCCGCTCGGCCTTCTCCATCGTCGACGCCGACGCCACGGTGCGGCCGTGCACGTCGTCGATCGCCTGCGCGTAGATGTGCCGGCCCGAACGGAACACGGCAAGGCGCGGGCGGTCGGGCGTGCCCGAGATCTTCTTGCGAACTCGGCGATGACGCCGTTCGCGCAATTCGTGGTCGGAACGGGACACGTTCGACTCTCCTGCTACTTCGCGCTCTTGCCGGCTTTGCGGCGCACGATCTCGTCGGTGTAACGGATGCCCTTGCCCTTGTACGGCTCGGGCTTGCGGATCTTGCGGATGTCGGCTGCTACCTGGCCGACGAGCTGCTTGTCGCAACCCTTCACGGCGATCTTCGTGGGCGACGGCACTTCGAACGTGATGCCTTCCGGCGCGTCGACGACAACTGGGTGCGAGTAGCCCACCAGGATCTCGAGACGCTGCGGGCCCTGGGCGGCGGCGCGGTAACCGACGCCGACGATGTCGAGCTCTTTGGTGAAGCCCTGCGACACGCCGGTAACCATGTTCGACACCAACGAGCGCGTCAGCCCGTGCAGCGCACGGTTGCGGCGCTCGTCGTTGGCGCGGGTGATCACGATGTCGTCGCCCTCGCGCGCGACGGTGACCTCGCCGACCACGTCGATCGCCAGCTCGCCCTTCGGGCCCTTCACGCGCACCGACGCGTCGGCGATGGTGACGTCGACGCCACTCGGCACCGCAATCGGCTGCTTTCCAACTCGAGACATCCTCTTACCTCTTGTTCGCTTCGCTCACGGGGCCGGTGGGCCTTCCCTCGCTCCGCGAACGCGTTCGCAAGGCTGTCGGCGTGCCGTCGCTCGGCCGGTTCATCATCGTGGCTTCGCTCACCAGACGGTGCAGAGCACTTCGCCACCGACGTTGCGCTTGCGCGCTTCCGCGTCCGTGAGCAGTCCCTGGTTCGTCGAGAGGATGGCGATGCCCATGCCGCCGAGCACGCGCGGCACCTCTTGGGCCCGGCGGTACTCGCGCAGGCCGGGCTTCGAGGCCCGCTTGATCCCGCTGATCACGCGCTTGCGGTCGTTGGTGTACTTCAACCGGATGCGCAGCAAGTTGCCGGGCCGGTCACCGCGCGGCGCCACCTCGTAGCCGGCGATGTAGCCCTCCTGCTGCAGGATGGCGGCAACTGCCTCCTTCAGCTTCGAGGACGGCATCGCGACCTCGTCGTGGAACGCGATGTTCGCGTTCCGCAAGCGGGTGAGCATGTCGGCGATCGGGTCGGTCATCGTCACTGGGCTGCCCTCCTCACCACGACGCCTTCACGAGACCAGGGATCTCGCCGGCATGCGCCATGTTGCGGACGCAGACGCGGCAGAGTCCGAAGTCGCGGTACACCGAGCGCGGTCGGCCGCACTTCTGGCAGCGCGTGTAACCCCGCACCTTGAACTTCGGGGTTTGACGCTGCTTGTTGACGAGAGCCTTCTTGGCCATTTGTTCACCCTTGCCCATCGCGCCGGAACGGAAACCCGAGCGCGCGCAGCAACGCGCGGCCCTGGTCGTCCGTCACGGCCGTCGTGACGATCGTGATGTTCATGCCCCGAGTGGTGTCGATCTTGTCGTAATCGATCTCGGGGAAGATCAACTGCTCGGTCACACCGAACGTGTAGTTGCCGTGACCGTCGAACTGCTTCGGCGGAAGCCCGCGGAAGTCTCGGATGCGCGGGATCGCCAAGGTGACGAGCCGGTCGTAGAACTCCCACATCCGGTTGCCGCGCAACGTGACCATTGCGCCGATCTCGTTGCCCTCGCGCAGCTTGAAGCTGGCGATCGACTTCTTCGCCCGGGTGACCTTTGCCTTCTGGGCGGTGATCACACGCAGATCGGCAACCGCGCCGTCGAGCAACGAGCGCTGCTGCGTGGCCTTGCCCACGCCCATGCTCACGACGATCTTCTCGAGCCGCGGCACCTGCATCACGTTGGCGAGAGCCAGTTCGGTCTGCAGCGCGGGCTTGAGCTCGTCGTTGTACTTGCGCTTGAGGCGCGGCATCTCGCCGGCGGTGGTGGCGGCCATCAGATGTCCGCCTCGCACTTGCGGCAGACCCGCACCTTCTTGCCGGAGCCGTCGATGCGGTATCCGATGCGCGTTGCCTTCTTGCACTTGTCGCACACCAACGCGACGTTCGACACGTGCATCGGCATCTCTTTGTCGATGATGCCGCCTTGCATCGTGGCGCGCGTGGGCTTCTGGTGCTTCTTCACCACGTTCATGCCGTCGACGATCACACGATCGCGTTCCGGCAGCACGCGCGAGATCGTGCCGGTCTTGCCGACGTCCTTGCCCGCGAGCACCTGGACCTCATCACCCTTACGCAGCTTCATTGATCCTCCATTGCGCCGACTCCGTCGACGCTGCGAGCGACCGCATGCGCCGTGGCTCCTGCCAGACGTCGTGCGGTCGCCGCCCGGGGCGCGATCAAAACTTGCATCATCGACCGCATCACAAGACCTCGGGCGCGAGCGACACGATGCGCATGAACTTGCGATCGCGCAGCTCGCGGCCGACGGGGCCGAAGATGCGTGTGCCGCGCGGCTGCATCTGGTCGTTGATGAGCACCGCGGCGTTCTCGTCGAACCTGATGTAGCTGCCGTCCGGCCGGCGCTTTTCCTTCTTCGTGCGGACGACGACGCACTTCACGACGTCGCCCTTCTTCACCGATGCGCCGGGGACCGCGTCCTTGACCGTGGCCACGAACACGTCGCCGATGCTGGCGTAGCGCCGGCGGGTGCCGCCGAGCACCTTGATGCACAGCACCTCGCGAGCACCCGAGTTGTCGGCCACCCGGAGCCGGGACTCCTGCTGGATCATGTCAGCGGGCCCTCTCCAGAATCTCCACCAGGCGCCAACGCTTCAGCTTCGACAGCGGCCGGGTCTCGGCGATGCGCACCCGGTCACCGATACGAGCGTCGTTGATGCCGTCGTGCGCGAAGAGCTTGCTCGTCTGCTGCATCGTCTTGCGGTAGCGCGGGTGGCGCGTGCGGTCGGTGACCGCGACCACGATCGTCTTGTCCATCTTCGTGGACACCACGATTCCCTCGCGAACCTTGCGCCGGTTCGGACGCGGGCCTGCGTCCTCGCCCGAACCCTGTGTCTCGGTGTCACTCATCGTTGCTCCTCAGACGCCAGCGCCTCGGACGCGGCGATCTCGCGTTCGCGCAACACGGTGGCCACGCGCGCGATTTCCTGGCGCGTGCGCGGGATCTCCGCGCAGCTGTCGAGCTGGCCGGTGGCATTGCGGAATCGCAGGTTGTAGAGCGCCTGCTTCGACTCGGCGACCTTGTGCAACAGCGCGTCGTCAGTGAGCTCGCGCAAGTCCTTCGGCTTGGTCATCTCCACCCCCGCTCGTCTTCTTCACGACCTACTTGCTTCGCTGCGTAGGAAGTGGCCGGCGCCTCGCGCCCCGAGGGGCCCGCCAACCCCCGCTCGTCTTCTTCACGACCTACTTGCTTCGCTGCGTAGGAAGTGACCGGCGCCTCGCGCCCCCAGGGGCTCATGCTTCTTCCTGTCGGACCACGAAGCGGGCCTTCATCGGCAGCTTGTGAATCGCGAGCCGCATCGCCTCGCGCGCGAGCGGTTCGGGCACACCCGACAACTCGAACAGCACGCGGCCGGGCTTCACGACGGCCACCCATGCCTCGGGGTTGCCCTTGCCGGAACCCATCCGGGTCTCGGCTGGCTTCTGCGTGATCGGCTTGTCCGGGAACACGTTGATCCAGACCTTGCCGCCACGCTTGATCTTGCGGGTCATCGCGATACGTGCGGCTTCGATCTGACGGTTCGTGAGCCAACCCGGCTCGAGCGCCTGGATACCGAAGTCGCCGAAGCTCACGGTGGTGGCGCCCTTCGCCATCCCGTTGCGACGACCGCGGTGCTGCTTGCGGTGCTTGACCTTGCGCGGCATCAACATTGTCTTGCCTCTTGTTCGCTTCGCTCACGGGCCGAAGGTTGTCGGCCGGCGCCGTCCCTCGCTCCGCGAACGCGTTCGAAACTCGGCGGGCTTGTGGTCGCTCGGCTGGTCACGTCTCTACTCTGCGTGGAACTTGCCGGGGCCGTGGTCGTCGCCACCGCCGATACGTCGCTGGATCGCCTCTTCTTCGTCGAGGAGGCGCTGCATGTCGGGATCGAGCTCCTGCACGAGCTGGCGATCCTCACTTGCGGTTTCGTCGTCTTCCGACACCTGCGTGGCGTCGGGCGCCTCTCGACGCTGCCGGCCGCCACCGGCACGCACGACTCGCCGACCGCCCGAGGCCTCGCCCACGGCCATCGCGGCCTCCTTGGCGATCTTCTCCTCGCTGCTGCTCTTGTACGGCAGGATCTCACCCTTGTAGATCCACACCTTCACGCCGATGCGACCGAACGTGGTGCGCGCCTCGGCCAAGCCGTAGTCGATGTCGGCGCGCAGCGTGTGCAGCGGCACGCGGCCTTCGCGGTAGCTCTCGCTGCGGCTCATCTCCGTGCCGCCGAGGCGACCGCCGCATTGCACCTTGATGCCTTGCGCTCCGGCCTTCATGGCCGTCTGCAGCGCGCGCTTCATGGCACGGCGGAAGCTCACGCGACCGGCGAGCTGGTCGGCGACGCCCTGCGCCAGCAGCATCGCGTCGAGCTCGGGCTGCTTGATCTCTTGGATGTTGAACGCGATCTTGGCGTTGCCGGTGATCTTGTAGAGACCCTTGCGCAAGCGGTCGGCCTCGGCGCCCTTGCGCCCGATCACGATGCCCGGACGCGCGGTGTACACGTCGATGCGCAAGCGGTCGCGCGTGCGCTCGATCTCGACCCGGCTCACCGCGGCCCGCTCGAGCTCCTTCTTCAAGTACTCGCGGATCTTGGTGTCTTCGGTGAGGAAGTCGCGGTATTCCTTGCCGCTGGCGATCCAGCGTGACTTCCAGTCGGTGACGATCCCGAGCCGGAAGCCGTAGGGGTTGACCTTGTGGCCCATCAGTTGCTCTCGTTCTCTTCGTCGGCTGCCGGCGCATCGGCTTCGGTCGCTGCGGCTGCCTCGGTGTCGCCCTCGGCTTCGACGGCTGCGCCGGACTCGACGTCGACATCGTGCTCGTCGACGGGTGTCTCGGTGATGTCTTCTGGCACGATCTCGTCGGCCCCGACCGCTTCATCGTGGTCGTGCTCATGATCGTGGTCGTGGTCGTGCACATGGGCCGGCGCGGTGGAGCGTCGGCTCGCGCGCACGCGCTCGGAACGGCGGCGCTGCGTGGCGCCGCGCCCTGTACCCGTGTCCTCGGACCGGCGGCGGCGGGCCTCGAGCTCGTCCTCGTCGAAGCGCTCGAGCACGATTGTGATGTGCGAGGTGCGCTTGCGGATCCGGAACGAGCGACCGCGAGCGCGTGCCCGGCCCGCGGGCCGCGTGGCTCCTTCGTCGCAGTAACACTCGGCGACGAACAGCTCGTCGGCCGGCAGCTGGTTGTTGTTCTCGGCGTTGGCGAGCGCAGCTTCGAGCAGCTTCAACACGTCACCCGCAGCGCTGCGCTCGGTGAGCTGCAACACCCGCTCGGCGTCCTCGGCCGCGAGCCCGCGCACGAGGTCGAGCACCGGCCGCACCTTGTAGGGCGACACGTGCAGGTAGCGCACCGACGCGCGCGCCTGCGTGGGCGCGACGTAGGTGTCGGTGTCGTCGGACGGAGCCATCAGCGCCGGCTCGATCGTTCTTGGCCGGCGTGGTGACGGAACGTGCGGGTGGGAGCGAACTCGCCGAGCTTGTGCCCGACCATCGCCTCGCTCACGTACACCGGGATGTGCTTGCGGCCGTCGTGCACCGCGAAGGTGTGGCCGACGAAGTCGGGCGTGATCGTGGAGCGCCGTGACCAGGTCTTGATCACGCGCTTGTCGCCCGAGTCGTTCATGGCGTCGACCTTGTCGCTCACGTGTCCGTCGACGAACGGGCCTTTTTTCAAACTGCGCGGCATCGTTACCTCCGAGCGCCTCGTGTGCGGCGACGACGCACGATGAGCTGGTCGCTGGCCTTCCTGCGTTTGCGGGTACGGCCTTCGGGCTGACCCCACGGCGACACGGGATTGCGCCCTCCGGAGCTCTTGCCCTCACCACCGCCGAGCGGGTGGTCGACCGGGTTCATCGCAACACCGCGCGTCTGCGGGCGTACGCCCTTCCACCGGTTGCGGCCGGCCTTACCGATCGACACGAGCGACGCCTCGGAGTTGCCGACCGAGCCGATCGTGGCCCGGCAGTCGATCGGCACGCGGCGCATCTCGGTGCTCGGCAGGCGGATCGTGGCGAAGTCGCCTTCCTTGGCGATGAGCTGGATCGCGGTGCCGGCGCCGCGACCGAGCTTGGCGCCCGCGCCCGGCTTGAGCTCCACGTTGTGCACCGTGGTGCCCACCGGGATGTACCGCATCGGCAGCGCGTTGCCGGCGCGGATCTCGGCGTCGCGGCCGCTCTGCAGCCGGTCGCCCACCTTCAAGCCCTGCGGCGAGATGATGTAACGCTTCTCGCCGTCGGCGTAGTGCAACAGCGCGATGCGGGCGTTGCGATTCGGGTCGTACTCGATCGTGGCGACCTTGGCCGGCACGCCGTCCTTGTTGCGGCGGAAGTCGATCACGCGGTACTTGCGCTTGTGCGCGCCGCCACGGTGACGTGCGGTCTTGCGGCCGTGCGCGTTGCGGCCACCCGACTGCGGTTTCGGGCGCGTGAGCGACTTCTCGGGCCGCTCGGCCGTGATCTCGGCGAAGTCGGAGACGGTCTGGAAGCGGCGGCCGGGACTCGTGGGCTTGCGCTTGCGGACGGGCATGGTGAGGTCCTCAGCTCCCGAAGATGTCGATCGTGCCCTCGCGCAGGGTGACGATCGCTCGCTTGGTGTCGGGCTTCTTGCCGGTGGCGCGCACACGCCGGGCGCGGATGGTCTTGCCGTTGCGGTTCAGCGTGTTCACCTTTTCGACGGTGACGTCGGGGTAGATCGCCTCGACCGCCTGGCGGATCTGGATCTTGTTGGCCGACGGCGCAACGACGAACGTGTACACGCCCGCGTCCATCGCGCCGTAGCTCTTCTCCGACACGACTGGGCGGAGCACGATGTCGCGCGGATCCATTACTCGTCTCCCTCAGTGGCGTCGTCGTCGACGCTGGCCGCGGCGGCGTCGCTCGTGGCAACGGACGGGGCAACGGATGGGGCAACCGCGGCGCTCGGCTCGCCCGCCACGCTCGCCTCACCGCCGAAACGCACAGTGACCGCGTCGAGCGTCGCCCGCGAAAACACCACGTAGTCACTCACGAGCACGTCGTAGGTGTTCAACTCTTCGGGCAGCACCACCTGCACGCGCTCGCCGAGGTTGCGCAACGACTTCCACACCGCGTCGTCGTCGCGGAACAGCACCACGAGCACCCGCGGCGGCTTGCGATCGGTGGGGCGCAGGCCGAGCGCGCCGAGCAACTCGACACCGTGCTTGGTCTTCGGCTCGCTGATGCCCCAGTCGTCGACGACGATCACGCGCTCGGAGGTGGCGCGGTCGCTCAGCGCGCTCCGCAGCGCCAGGGCCACGACCTTCTTGTTGACCTTCTTCGAGTAGTCGCGCGGCTTGGGGCCGTGGGCCACACCGCCGCCGCGCCACTGGGGCGAACGGATCGAACCCTGGCGGGCACGACCGGTGCCCTTCTGGCGCCATGGCTTGGCGCCACCGCCGGACACCTCGGCCCGCGTCTTCGTGGAGTGCGTTCCCGCACGCTTGTGCGCGAGTTGCGCGGTGACCACCTGGTGCATCACCGGCATGTTCGGCTCGATGCCGAACAGCGCGTCGTCGAGGTCGACGCTCGCGCCGTCGCCGCCGCTCGCCGTCTTCATCGTCAGGGAGCTCATCGGGTGGCCGCCTTCTTCACCGCGTCGCGCAGGAAGACGAGCCCGCCATTCGGTCCGGGAACCGCGCCCTTCACGAGAATGAGGTTGCGCTCGGCGTCGCCCTGCACCACTTCGAGGTTGAGCGTGGTGACCCGCACGTTGCCCATCTGGCCGGCCATGCGCATGCCTTTGAACACGCGCGACGGCGTGGCGCACGCACCAACGGAACCGGGCGCACGGTGCTTTTTGTGGTTACCGTGCGACGCGCCCTGGCCCTTGAAGTTGTGCCGCTGCATCACGCCGGCGAAGCCCTTGCCCTTGGTGACGCCGCTGACGTCGACCCGAGCGCCCTTCTCGAACACGTCGGCCTTGATCACCTGGCCGATCTCGAAACCTTCGAGCGTGTCGACGCGCAGCTCGGCGAGCGTGCGCGTGGGCGGCGCGTCGGCCACCTTCAAATGGCCGAGTTCCGGCTTGTTCAGACGGTTCGCCGACGTGCTCCCGAACGCCAGCTGGATGGCCGAGTAGCCATCGCGCTCGGGCGTCTTGAGCTGCACGACGCGACACGGACCGGCCTCGATGACAGTGACCGGGATGATCCGGTTGTCGTCGTCCCAGACCTGGGTCATGCCGAGCTTTCGTCCCAGGATGCCCTTGGTTGCCATGACGTGGAGTCCTTCACGCGAGCGCTCCGCAGGGCGGAGCCCGGCGGAGCGCATCTCGGTTGTGCCGTACGGTTCCGGTCGCAGCGTGAGCGCGGTGCGCCGGCCTGCACGGACTTCGATTGTCCCGGCGCGAGAGCGGGTGAGACCCCTCGCCGGAGAGCCAGAGCAGCGTAGTTGGGAGCCGGCTCCGGTCCAAACCGGGCGACGCGTCGCCGTGCGACCACTCTTCGTGGCCAGACGCAGAGCTCAGGGCTTGCGCGCGTCGAGGGTGTACATGAGCGGGAGGCGGTCGCCGCCTTCACGCATCCGGTACCAGCGATCGTGGTCGCCCTCCATCAGCCGATCGACCGCGCTCCATGCGCACTCGCGCTCCTCGACGAGGCCGGTGAGCACGAGTCCGGCGTCGAGCACGGCCTGCACCACCTCGCCGAGCCCGTGGTTCCATTCGGCCGTCTTCGTGTTCGTCATGCCCGAGGCGTCGCCATCGGTGTAGGTCTGCGGCCCTTCGTCGAGCATGATCGGATCGGACGTCTCGAAGTAGGGAAAGCGGATCACCACGAGGTCGTCGTCGCGCTCGTGGTCGATCGTCCAGAGCACCGGGTGGCCCTCGCGCATGAAGAGCCGTCCGCCGGGGCGCAGCAGCGACGCCACGACGCGCGCCCAGCCCGCGACATCGGGCAACCAGCACAGCGCGCCGGTGCCGGTGTACACGAGATCGAACCGTTCGGTGCCGAGCCGTTCCGGCGCGTCGTAGAGCTCGCCCTCCACGAACTCCACTGGGTTGCCCGCGTCGAGCGCGAGGCGGCGCGCGGCGTCGAGCGCCGATGGCGAGAAGTCGTAACCGGTGGTGCTCGCCGCGCCGAGCCGCGCCAACGACACGGTGTCGGTGCCGATGTGGCACTGCAGGTGCACCACGTCGAGGCCCTCGAGCGATCCGAGCGTGCCGGCATCGCGCGACACCACATCGCTGAGATGTGCGGGGTCGTCGCGGAAACGTCCGAACCCGTAGTCGCCCGCCTCGGTGTGAATCGGGACGCGGTCCTCCCAGTTCAACCAGTTCAGTTGCCGGTGTTCATCGATAGGCATGCCGCTCAGGCTGACACACGGGCGGTCTCGTCGCGACAGGCTTTGTGGCTACCGTTCCCCCGATGTCGGCGCTGACGGCGTTGTCGGTCGACCGTCGCGAACGGCTCGTCAGTTGGGCGAAGTACATACCCGTGGCACTGCTCGTGCTCTGGTACTTCTCGTGGTCGGCGCGCCTGAGCGTGTCGATCCACCAGGGCTACGGCACCTCGGCCTTCGACATCGGCCTCTACGACCAGGGCCTCTGGCTGCTGTCGCACTTCAAGGCGCCGTTCGTGACCCTGATGGGCCGCAACCTCTTCGGCGACCACACGTCGTTCACGCTCTTACTGCTCGTGCCCCTCTACTGGATCCACCCCGACCCGTCGACGCTGCTCGTCGTGCAGGCGCTCGTGCTCGCGCTCGCGGCAGTGCCCGTGTACGTGCTCGCGCTGAAGCGCATGAACAGCGTGATCATCGCGACGGTGCTCGCGGCCGCGCTGCTCCTCCATCCCGCGCTCGCGCAGTCGAACATGGAGAACTACCACCCCGACTCGTTCCTCGTGCTGTTCGTCGCGCTCGCGATCTACGGAGCCCTCGAGTCGAAGCAACGGCTGTTCATCGTTGCGTCGGTGTTGGCCATGCTCACCAAGGAGGACGCGCTCCTCGTAGTGGTGCCGCTCGGGCTCTGGTACGCGTGGCGCCGCAATCGCAAGGTGGGCTTCACGATCGCCGGCGTGTCGGTGGCGTGGACGTTGTTCGCCACGAACGTGATCATGCGTGCGCTCATCGGCGTGCCGACGCTGAACAGTTGGCGTATTCCGTTCGGAGGGCCCAAAGGCTTCGTCGCGCGCACGTTCACCAAGCCCAACCAGGTGGCGAAGTACCTGTACCACGACAACCGGCCTTGGTATATGTGGCAGATGCTGGCCCCCACCGGCCTCGTGTTCTTGCTGCAACCTGAGGTCGCGGCGATCGGTGTGCTCGTGCTCGCATCGAACGTCGTCAGCAACTTCTTGTACCAACACCTCATCGGTTACCACTACGTGATGCCGATCCTGCCGGCGTTGGCGATGGGCACCGTGTTCGCCGTGTCGAAGCTCCGCACGCAGTTGTTGCGTTACACCGCCACCGCGGTGGTCGGCGTCGCGGCGATCACCACCGCGTACATGTGGGGCCCCTACACGTTCTCGCGCCAGCACATCGCGCACTGGAGCCCGAGCTATTCGGTGGTGCACGACATCAATGCGATCCGCGACCAGGTGCCGCCGAACGCGGTGCTGTCGAGTTACCACGCCTACGCGCCGCATCTGTCGCACCGAGCGCGCATCTACACGTGGCCCACCCCGTTCAGCGCCGCGTACTGGGACACGTTCAAACAAGAAGGTCAGCGACTCCCGTTCGCGAACCAGATCCAGTACGTGATCCTGCCCACCCAACTCGACGTCCCCAGCCAAGAGGTGTGGGCCCCGATCCGCGACGACTTCGAGATCGTGGCCACCAACGAGGCGGCCACGCTCTACAAGCGCATCCGCCCCGACCCCGCCGACACCCCGCCGTAGGCGGCCCGGTGTTGGCCTCGATTCCGGGCGATCGCCCGGAATCGCGGCCAACACTGTTACCGCGCCGCCTCGACGGGCGGCATTGCATCGGGCATCCTGAGCCGGTGGACTACGCAGCGTTCGTCGAGCAGATCAGGGCCGACGGTTACGTGGTGCTGCCCGACCTGATCGATCGCGCCGCGCTCGATCGGATCCGCCGGGAGCTCGAGCCGTTCCTCGATGGCGCGCCGTTCGGCCGCAACGACTTCGAAGGTTTGCGGTCACAACGGCTCTACGCGCTACTGGCGAAGGCCCCAGCCACCGCCGAACTGGTGGAACATCCCGTGGTGCTCGGGGTTCTCGACGAGCTGCTCGATCCGTCGTATCTGTTGTCGGCGAACATCGCGATCAACGTGCATCCCGGCGAGACCGCGCAGATGTTGCATAGCGACGACGCGTTCGTGCACCTGCCGCGACCGCGCCGCGCCGTCGGCGTGTCGGCGGTGTGGGCGATCGACGACTTCACGCCCAGCAACGGCGCCACCGAGGTGGTGCCGGGAAGTCATCTCTGGAGCAACGACACCGCGGTGACGGTTGAGGAGTCGGACATCCACACGATCGAGATGAGCGCCGGTTCCGTGGTGTTGTTCTTCGGCACCACGCTGCATCGCGGCGGTGCCAATCGTTCCGACGGCATTCGCCTTGGGATCACACCGCAGTACTGCGAACCGTGGATCCGCCAGATCGAGAACATGGCGCTCGCCGTGCCGCCGAATGTCGCGGCGACGCTGCCGTCCCGCGTGCAAGACCTGCTCTACGGCATCTACGCGCCGTTCATCGGCTACGTCGACGGCCGCGACCCCCGCCGCCTCTTCGAAACCGCGCCCTGACGCGGCGCTGCTGAACCGACTGTTTGTGCAGTTTTCGGCGCTATGGCGCCGGAAACGCACAAACGGTCGGGGTTAGACCTGCTGGATCTTGATAGTTCTGAAGATTCCATCTGGGCAGTAACTCCACTCAGAGATCCAGCAAGCACGGTCTGACGCGCTCGAAGCGGCGTTCGCTTCGTAGATGCGATTTGGCCGGAGAACGGCGGGACTGTCAAGGGCGAGCGGAGCGAGTCACGCAGTGATGCGCCATGGGCGCACCCTTGACGGGAGCGTCGGGCGGAGGCAGCAAACGGTTGTCGCACCCCCTGGTCATGATGTCCCCATGCGGAAGGAAGGGGCGGACCGGGCGGTGGAGAGATGCCGAATGAGTACGAGTTAAAGACGACGCGACGCGCGATTGCGTTGAGCCGGCACTGGGTTCCCGACCCGTCGGGGCTGCTGCTGCCTCCGGTCGGCGGCGGAGGGTCGCGTGCGGGTCGGCCGGGGCGGTCGACCAAAGGGCGCGTCGCGATCGAGTGGAGCGCGCGCAGCCGGCGGAACATGCGGTTCATGTTCAGCGCTCTGCCATGGGAAATGCTCGGCGCACGTCCGGCGATGATCACCCTGACGTATCCCGGCGACTGGCGGTTGTACGTGCCGGATGCCCGAGAGCTGGTGCGTCATCGGGAGAACTTCAAGGAACGCTGGCGCAAGATGTGGGGCGCGCTCATCGGCGTGTGGGTGATCGAATTCCAGAAGCGTCGTGCGCCACATCTTCACATCTACGCCGCGCTGCCCGATGCGGTGAGCGACGAGGACTATCGGGCGTTGCAGTCACGCACGGCGCGCAGGCGGCGCAGCGAGTACGACCTCGGACCATACGAAGCGCGGCGACGGATGCCGGCGGTACCCGGGGACTTCGGTGAGTGGAGCCGCACTGCGTGGTGGGAGGTCGTTGGGAGTGGACTTCCGGCGCACCAGAAGCGGGGCGTCGATGTGGCCGTGGCGTTCTTCAGCGATCGAGCCGAAGGTGCGGCAGACCGGGCGAAGGTCGCTGACTACTTCTGGCGCGAGTCCGGCAAGTGGGCGCAGAAGAAGCCGCCGGAGGGCTTCGGATCGCTCCGGTTCTACGGCCGTTGGGGTCAGAGAGTCGGCTTCAACCCTGTCGTCGAGAAATCGGCTTTGGACTTCCGGGTCGGAGTCGAGCTTCGCCGACTTCTTCGGAGGCTCCGTTTCGCCAAGGCGCGCGAGCTGGCGCTCAAGACCGGACGACCGATCAGGCGCAAGGCGGGACGGTCACGAGGTTTGGATGGACTGACCGTGTTCGACGTCAACGCCACCGAGGTCAGCCCGCGACTGCGTGCGTGTGCCGAACAGCTCGCGCTCGACAAGGTGGTGGTCGACCGGGATCGCAATGCCACCGGACGAGCCCGACGAGCATTGCCCGAACTCGAGGCGGCGGATCAGCCGGACGTCGCCCACGATCGAACGGACAACGAGCCCGACGATCACGCCGAGTGGGATCCGGTGTGGGAAGCCGAACGGCACGCCGAACATCAGGCGGAACTAGAGGCAGCTATCGAGGATGCGGTTGAGGCCGAGTCACAGCGACGCTGGTACATCAACCTCATTCGTACCGAGCGCGGATTGCCGCCAATTACGGGGCCGCTGCGGATTCGGGTTGGGCAGGCGAAACCGGCCGGCCGGGAGCGCAAGGCGCGCTAGCGCCGGCACCCGGGCGGCGGATCGGAGTGCGAACCCGGTCGAACCGGCGGCGGGTAGCGGGATTCGGGCGGGTCCGAGGTCGAGATGCAACACTTCGAGCCGGTCGTGACTTGAAGAGGCAGTGGTGGACTTCGAGCCGTGGTACGTGCGGGAACACGCCCGTGTGTCAACTTCGGTGTACCTGCTGTTCGGAAGCCTGGACGTCGCACGGGACGCAACTGACGAAGCGTTTGCCAGGGCGCTGGCCCGCTGGGATCGGGTCGGAGCAATGGCATCACCCGGCGGTTGGGTGACGACGGTTGCAGTCAATGTGGCTCGTCGGTCGGTTCGCCGATCGAAGCAGGAGGCTCGGCTTGCGTCCTCGCAGCCCGACGCGTCTCTGACGGTGCCGCTACCCAATCCTGAGCTGTGGGCGGCGGTGGCCGCGCTTCCGGATAGGCAGCGATCGGCAGTCGTGCTTCGGTACGTGGCAGACCTCAGCGAAACGGAGATCGCAAAGGTGATGCGGGTGCCACGTGGGACTGTCGCAGCGGCGTTGTCGCGCGCACGGACGACGCTCGAAACGACGTTGGCCGACGACCGAGGAGTGTGATCGGCATGCAGTCGGAATTGGAAGAAGCGGCACGGTCGCTCGTCGCCGAGTCCATCGTGGAGCCAGCACCGTTCACTGCTGTCGAGGCGAGGGCAAAAGCGATCCGCAGTCGTGGTCGTCGCCTGCGGAATGCCGGGATCGGGTCAGCATCGCTGATTTTGATTGCAGTTGTTGCGCTCATCGTCCACTCGGGTGGTACGGCCCAACACACGGTCGTTGTCCGAGGTGCGGGCTCGTCCAACGTCGTGCCGGTCCAGTGCTGCGAGGGCGAGAATGGGTTCGCGCTCAACGGCATCGTGCCGACCGTGCGACCACACTGCGTCGCAGACGTGAAGAACGTGACCCTCGCGCTCACGCAAAGCCGCCTGTCGTTCACGTTCTCGTGCTCCGAGGTTCTCCATAACCCACGACGAGTCGAAGTCGCAGCGGTTTCCAAGGTCGCGACTCGTCGGAATGCAGCGCGACGAGCGGCAAAGATCGTCGCCTACGAGAAGCAACTCGGCGTCTACGGCGACGTCGTCAAGGGGCACCGCGAGTATCCCGACGACGTCAGGTCTGACACGTTCACCATCGGCGTCGCCGGAAGTGACTATCTGTGTGCGCAGGCCGGGAACTTGCAGTTCCGCGCGAACGAAATTCGAGATGCTGCGCACGGAGGCGAGTCGGCGGTGCACTGGCTCAAGATCGAAGCAGCGCGCATCGCCGGCCTTTGCCCCGAGAAGCTCGCGACGCTGTACGACACCGTGCAACGCGCTGGGGCCACCGAAGCGGTGGCGTCCGTCAGACCGCTATTGGCCAGCGCTGGCGGAATGTTTGCGTGCCCGACTGAACCCTTTGTCGAGCCAACTGGCGCTCTCGGCCCGACCACAACAGTCCCGAATGTCCTCAACGGCGGCGATCCGTGGGCACCGATCCAAGAGGTCGCTGCGAACTACGCGCGGCGTCACTACGGCTGGAAGATTCCCGAGATCGGCCCGGTGTACGCAGTCGCCAGCCAACCCGTTGAGATCCAGGGGGTCACGTTGCACGGCGCGGCGTTGGCTCAGAACGTGACGCTCTGCGGTGAGCAGGCGGTACGAAGCAGCTTCATCGCCGACATTTGGGCGCCGCATGCTCCGGGCCCGGTGCGGTCCGCCGCAGAACTGGTCGTCGGTCTGTTCCCGAGCGGGTGGAAGGTCTGGGGCGAGTATCCGCAGTCGAGCTGAGGGGTTGCTAGCACCGGGAGAGCCTGTCGTCAGCCTCGGCCATTCTGAGCGGTGCTATACTCGTACCCGTGACGAGTAGTGACGAACTTGTGTGCGAGTGGTGCGGGCGGCCCTTCACGCGTGTGAACAGCAAGGGGCCTGCGCCGAAGTACTGCTGCGCCGCACATCGCAAGCGTGCATACGAGGCCCGTGAGCGCGACCGCCTCCGGGCCGTTGACCAGAGGGTGGCCGAGGTCACGAAGGGATCGCCGGCGTTGGCGAAGGTCAGCGCGCAGGCGACCGAGGCCATGAAGGCGTCGTCGGCGTTCTCGGCGCTCAACGCCCAGGCGGCCAACGTGCTCAAGGGCGCGTCGCCCACGAAGTTGAGCCTGCAGGCTGCGGCGATGTCGAACATGGTGGACACGTCGTCGCTCGCGAAGGTGACCTCGGCCGCGAGCGAGGCGATGAAGGCGCTGAACGCGTCGCCCTACACCAAGATGCACGAGCAGCTGGTGGGCATGTCGAAGGTGGCGGAGGCGTCGTCGCTCGCAAAGGTGAGCTCGGCCGCGAGCGAGGCGATGAAGGCTCTGAACGCGTCGCCCTACACCAAGATGCACGAGCAGCTGGTGGGCATGAAGGCGATCGGCGCGTCGCCGTACGGCAAGGTGGGCTCGGCGGCGGCCGAGGCGATGAAGGCTCTGAACACCGCTCCCTACAACAAGATGCACGAGCAACTGGTGGGCATGTCGAAGGTGGCGGAGGCGTCGTCGCTCACGAAGGTGGGCTTGGCCGCGAGCGAGGCGATGAAAGCGCTGAACGCGTCGCCCTACACCAAGATGCACGACCAGCTCGCCGAGATGATGAAGGTCGACGCGTCGTTCATGCAGGCGAGCAAGCAAGTCGCCGAGATGAAGGTCGACACGTCGTTCATGCAGGCGAGCAAGCAAGTCGCCGAGATGATGAAGGTCGACACGTCGTTCATGCAGGCGAGCAAGCAAGTCGCCGAGAAGATGAAGTTCGACACGTCGTTCCTGCAGGCGAGCAAGCAAGCCGCCGAGATCGTCATGAAGGCGTCCGATCCGCCTTCGTTCTTGAAGGCGAGTGAGCAGGTCGCGCAGTTGATGAAGGCCGCGCCGCCGCTGCGGGCCGCAGTCAATGAGACGCTGAAGGCGCGACCTTGGCTGGCGGATGCGGTGCGCTCCATGCCCGTGCTCGACGACGAGGAAGATGAGCCGTCGTTGGCGGCGACGATCGAACAGCATCTCGAGGCCGCCCCGGAGTTGGTCGCCGTTTTCGATGCGCTCGAGACCGAGTACGAATCAGCGGGCTCGGACGACGATGTCGCGCAGCGCCAGCTAGACGCGATCGGCGCTGTACTCGCGCTTGCGCTCTACTGCGCGACATGGAACACCGCGGTTGGGTATGTGCAGGCCGCTGTCGAGAGCGCGCTCACCAGCGCTGCGCTTTGGCTGCAGACACTCGGCGCGCTGGACAACGCCTCCCCCACGTTCCACGGTGCGGTGATCGCGCTGACGATCTGGCTCGCAATCGGCAACAAGGGGCAAAAGCCGCCCGACCAAAACGGCTAGTCCAGTACATCAGCGGCGCGTGCTTTGACTCCGGTGTCCATTGGGTCGAGGTAGGAGCGCATCGTGGTGGCGGGGTCTGTGTGGTCGAGCACTCGTTGAATGTCGAGTAGGTCGAAGTGATGCGCGCCGCTGTCGTCGGTTGAGCGGTGGAGGATTCCCGGCGGCTGTGCGGCGGAGGTCGCGTGGGCTCATGTGTCCGAGTCCGGCGGTGGTGCTGATGCCGAGGACGATTCGTTGCACGCTGCACACCTGGCGGATCGGTCGACCCCACGACACGTGACCGGCACCAGCGCCGGGCTTCTCTCGGCAGACGAGCGGGTCGTCAGGTCGAAGCGGTCGACCGATGGCGGATTCGTAGCGGTCGAGGTACGTGCGGAGAAGGTCGACCAGTTTCGGGCCGAGGATGATCTTGCGGGCTCGGCTTCCTTTGCCAATCCAGTCGAGCCGTGCGGCGTCGAGGTCGAGGTTCCGCCGTTGCATGTTGATGATCTCGGCGGCGCGGACTCCGGCGAGTCCGAGGCGGATCAACAGTTCGTTGCGCAGTCCGGGTTCGGTGCCGTCCTGGCACGCTCCGACGAGAACGCCGAAGGCTTCGTCATGGGTGAGCCAGCGTGCGGGATGGGTGCCCTGCACTTTGCCGTAGAGCCGTGGGATGCGGCGCAGCGGGTTGTCTCGGCTCGCAAGTGTCTCGACCAGCGCAGGATCCGACTCCCCGACCCGCACGCACCAGCGGAGAAACGTGCAGACCCGAGACAACCGATTGCGGATCGTGTTGTTCGCGACGCGCCGATGTTCACCAGCGCACCAGGACAACACGTCCGCTTCGGTGAGCGCGCGTGGATGCGGACGCCCCGAGACAGCGAAGAGGTCCGTCAACTCGGCTTCGTACTGGTGCCGGGTCTTCGGGTTCGAGTAACGGCGCGCGAACTCAGCGATGAGATCGGCGACAAGCGGTGGACCGGTATGGAACCGGACGACGTTGCCGTCCGGAACAGCGTTATACGGTCTGTATCTTGATCTCGATGTCGACGCCGGCGGGGAGGTCGAGGCGTTGGAGAGACTCGACGGTCTTGCCGGTGGGCTCGACGATGTCGATCAGACGCTTGTGGATCCGCATCTCGAAGTGCTCGCGGCTGTCCTTGTCCTTGTGCGGTGAGCGGATCACGCAGTAGCGGCGTATCTCGGTGGGCAGCGGCACCGGGCCCTGGATCTTGGCCTGCGTGCGCACGACCGTCTCGACGATCTTCTTCGTCGACTGGTCGATCACCTCGTGGTCGTACGCCTTGAGCTTGATCCGGATCTTCTGGCCAGCTGCCATCGTGATGCTCTCTCTGTCGCGCTAGTTGATGATCTTGGTGACGCGGCCGGCGCCGACGGTGCGGCCACCCTCACGGATGGCGAAGCGCAGACCCTCTTCCATAGCAATCGGCTTGCCCAACTGCACCACCATCTCGGTGTTGTCGCCCGGCATCACCATCTCGGTGCCTTCCGGCAACGCGATCGTGCCCGTCACATCCGTCGTACGGAAATAGAACTGCGGGTGGTAGTTCGAGAAGAACGGCGTGTGGCGGCCGCCCTCTTCCTTGGTGAGCACGTACACCTGCGCATCGAAATCGGTGTGCGGCGTGATCGAACCCGGCTTCGCGAGCACCTGACCGCGCTCGACCTCTTCCTTCTTCGTGCCACGCAACAACGCACCGATGTTGTCGCCGGCGCTGCCCTCGTCGAGCAGCTTGCGGAACATCTCCACACCCGTGCAGGTGGTCTTGGTGGTGTTGCGGAGACCGATGAT
>DASXZO010000158.1:0-19026 GCA_036501845.1 Acidimicrobiia bacterium
TTGCATATTGCAAGTCAAACGACGCATAGGTGGGGGAGAGCGCCGGTAGGTTCGGCGGCCGTGATCGTGCTGCTGCTCACCAGCCAGAACGAGGCTGAGATGCTGGCGTGGAACCTGCGGCACCATCTCGAGTGGGGCATCGATCGCATCGCGGTGGCCGACAACGCAAGCACCGACGGCACCCAAGACGTAATCCGCGGGTTTGGCGACGCGGTGTCGAGCGTGGTGTTCGACGACTTCCATACGCGCCAGGCCGTGCGCATGCAGATGCTCGACGCGATCAAGGCGCGGCACGCGGTCGACTGGGTGGGCGTGTCGGACACCGACGAGTTCTGGTTCGCGCCCGGCGTGCACATGCCCGACTTGCTTGCCGGCACGCCCGACGACGTGGTGGCGGTGAACTTCGACGCCAAGCTATTCGTGCCCACCGCGCTCGACGGCATCGACGGACCGGTGATGGCGCGCCGGCACTACCGCACCACGAACCAAGGCCCGCTGCACACCAGCTACGTGGCCGGCAAGTCGTTCTACCGGGCCGCATGGTTGCAAGCGATCGGCGACGAACATCTCGACCGTTCGGTGCCGCACGAGCGCTACCGCCACGACGTTGCCGCGGTGCACCACTACATGGTGCGCGACGAGGACCAGTTCGTGCAGAAGGTGACGCGGCTCATCTCGTGGGCGCCCGACGAGCGCCGCGGCCTCGGCGCGCGGCTGGCGTTACGCAGGCGCGCCGTCGACCCCCGTAGCCGCGAACTGCCGTCGTGGTCGGCGCCGTTCAAGAAGGAATGGTGGCGCGTGTACCAGGAGGGCGGCGACAACGCCGTGCGCCGGTACTACCGCGAGCGCTACACCCTCTCGGCCGACGCCGTGACCGAGCACGTGACCGCCGGCGATCTCGCGTTCGACGACGCCTTCGCCGACTACACCACCACCCGCCTCACCCAAAACTGACGGGCGTCGTAAAGCGTCGCTATTCGACGCTTTACGACGCCCGTCGCGGTTTATTCGGCGGCGTTGAAGGCGGCCATGTAGGGGGCGAAGCGCGTGCGCACGGTGTCGGCGTCGATGCCGAAATCGGCAAGCTCGTACGCGTGCGAGCCGTGCGATCCCGGTTCGTGCCTTCCCGCCCACGCAGTCACCCCGTTGCGCGACGCCTCCGACATGTCGAGCCCGATGCTCGAGTACGCGCGCGACAGCGCACCCACCGGATCGGTCTGCAGGTCGGTGAACGCGATGTCGGCGAAGCGATCGTCGCCGAAGCGCGCTCGGAACTCCATGGCGCGCTCCACCGCGATCCACCACCGCTCGGTCATCTCTTCTCCGAGCGCGGCGGCATCGTCGCGATCGCTGCTCCAGCTCCGCGTGTAGTGCACGAGGCTGCACACCGACCCGAGCACCTTCGCGGGATCACGGTGACTCCACAAGAAGCGCGCGTCGGGATACACGTCGAGCAGCGCGTCGAGAGCGAACATGTGCACCGGCGTCTTCAGGTGCCACAAGCGCGGCGGGCAGTGCCACTGGAGCAACTGCAACACGCGGCGGTGGTACTCGTATGTGCCGCGCATGTCGCAGTCGATCACCCAGTCCATGTACGACGGCACACGCGCGGAGCCGTCGAAGTGCACGGTGCGGAACGTCATGCCCATGAGGTCCTGGCACTCGGTGGCCGTGGTTGCCTCCGAGTGATACATGGTCTGCATGAGCGGGAACATCTCGTTCATCATCGCCAGGCCCGCTTCGGTGGCGGCGATGCGCGGATCGGTGTGCTCGGTGGCGGTCTCGGGCGGCGGCACCGGCGCGCCCGACTCCCACAGCCGCAGCGAACGGAACTGCGGATCGGCCGCGACGAGTTGGCTCAACGCCGTGGTGCCGGTGCGCGGGAGACCGATCACGAACACCGGACCTTCGATCTCCTGCTCGGCGATCTCGGGATGCTCGCGATACGTGGCCTCCACGCCGAGGCGCGCGCTCAGGTGAGCGGCGAGCCGGATCTGCTGCATCATCACACCGGCGTCGGTGAGGTCGGCTTCGCGGTTCATCGAGTCGACGAGACGAACGAGGCCTTCGCGGTAGTAGTCGTCGCCGAAGTCGTCGAGGCCGGTTTCGGTACGGGCCGCGTCCTCGAGCTGCGCCGCGTCGAGCGTCATCGCACGAAGCGGCGGCTCACCGCGCGCCGCCGGGCGTCGAGCACCGTGGCGCGTTCCTCCGCCGACAGGCGCGCCGTGCCCACCGGCAGCGCGTCGACCACGCTCGCGAACGGCACCACGCGAGTGGTGGGTACCGGCGCGGTGTCGGTGCGCACGCACCGCAGGATCACCGGACCTTCACTGTGGCCGGCAGTGTCGAGCCAGTTGGCGACGCCAGGATCGCGGTGCGCGATCACCACGCGCACGATGCCGTCGTCGTCCACCACTGTTTGGTGCCCGTTGAGGCTCGACTGGTGGCGCGCGTAGTCGATGGTCTCCCACCACGGGTTGCCGAGCGAGTAGCTCCAGTAGAGACCGTTCGGCGGTTCCACCTCCACCACGAGCGCCTCGTCGTCGGCGAGCTGCCACGAGCCCATCACCGGGCGGTTCTCGGCGGCCGCGCCCATCGCAGTGCCGTCGTAGGGAGGGTTGAACGTGTTCGGACGTTCGGGCCGCGCGAACTGCAGGAAGAAGTCGAGGTTCGCTTCCACGAAGTCGCCGAGCGCCACGAGCTGGCGCGCCATCGCGGTGCGCGGGTCGTTGTCGCCGCCGCGCGCCGCCGAGCCGGCAGCCGCCTCCGGCCCGTCGATCTGCTCGATCGACAGCGACGACGCCACCTCGGTGTCCCAGTCGTAGAAGAAGTGGCGGATCACGAGCGCGGTGGCGTTGTCGGCCACCTGCATCCAGTTCCCGGGGCGCTCCTCGGGCGACAGGATGATCTCGAAGTTGCCGTCGGCGTCGCGCTCGATCTCGTCGAGCAGCACATTGGCCGTGGTCGCCATCCCGGCCATCGTCTGCAGCCCCACGTAGCGCGCCGAGCCGCGGTTGCCCCACAGCCGGTACGACGCGCCGCCGCGCAGGCCCGCGCCCATGTAGATGCAGTCGGGGCAGTCCATGCCCCACTTGAACACCGCGTCGGTGTTCGACGGCCGGATCGCGAGCACCGACCCCGAGTCGCGCCGCAGCGCCTCGTCGATGCCGGTCCAGAGGAGCACGAGCAGGTGCTTGAAGCCGGCCGCGACGTCGGCGGGATTGTGGGGCATGGCGTCGGACCGCACCGTCTCCGACACCTTCTGGAGCTTGCCCAGCAGGTACGTCCATGCCGCGCCCGACTCGAGGTCGTCGGCGGTTGCGTCGCCGGCACGCGCCGCCTCGCGCAGCGACGACGGCATCCACGCCGGGCTCACGAATCCCTCGCTCATCGCAGCGTGCCACCCTTCACGATTCGCCCCAGCCGGACGAGCCCGTGTTTATCATCGGCGCGATGTCCGACGCCCGCCTGGTGCTGATCATCGGCTCGCCGCGGTCGGGCACCACGTGGCTGCAGATGCTGCTCGGCGCGCATCCCGCGGTGGCATCACCGCAGGAAACCGATCTCTTCCGCATGTATCTGCAGCCTCTCGCGCAGTCGTGGGACCGCCAGGTGGAGTGGCTGCGCGACACCTCCAACGACCGTCGCCGCAAAGGACTGCCCACGGTGGTCGACGCCGCGCGCTTCCACGAGCTCGGGCACGACTTTGTGGCGGCCACGATCGACGAAGTGCGGGCGCGCAAGCCGGGCTCGCACATCGTGGTGGAGAAGAGCCCTGGGCACAGCACGTGCACCGACGTGATCGAGCGCTTCTGGCCCGAGGCGACGTTCATCCACGTGATCCGCGACGGTCGCGACGTGGCCGCGTCGCTCGTGGCCGCCTCCACCGAGTTCGGCCGCAACTTCGCGCCGGGAAGCGTGGGGCGCGCAGCACGAATGTGGCGCACGCGGCTCGACGGCGCGCGCCAGGCGAAGGACGCACCCGGCGGCTACATCGAGGTTCGCTACGAAGAGCTCCACACCGATGGCGCCGCCACCTTGCAACGCGCGTACGCGGCGTGCGGGCTCGAAGTGTCGCTCGACGACTGCGCGGCAACGGTGCAACAGTTCGCATTCGACAAGGTGTCGGCGTCGGGAGCAGTGGCCACGTCGATCATCACGGGCGGCGAGTTCGACGGTGACGCGCGCACGCGCGTCGAGCCTCGAGGCTTCTTCCGCAAAGGCGTGGCCGGCGGGTGGCGTGACGACTGGGAGTTCCCGCAGCGCCACGACTTCGACGCCGCCGCCGGCGACATGCTGATCGAGCTCGGCTACGAGCGCGACCACACATGGGTGGGCCACGGTCGTGCCCGCCACCACTGGAAAGAGGCCTCGGCGCGCCGAACCGCGACGCTGCTGCGCCGCGCCGCCAAGCGCATCGACCGCCTCGCCGCGCCCGACACCAACGACGACTGACGTCGCGGGGCCCAACAGTTACGAGGCCTTGCGGAGCACCACCCGGTGGAGCGGGCTCCCGGGGATCGAGTCGAGGGCCTGTTCGACGGTCGCCACGCCGGCGAG
Source organism: Acidimicrobiia bacterium (assembly GCA_036501845.1). Lineage (GTDB taxonomy): Bacteria > Actinomycetota > Acidimicrobiia > IMCC26256 > PALSA-610 > JBBREP01. Next base: position 4,561 of record DASXZO010000158.1, read on the forward strand.
CTCGTTGCCCATGTCGATGCGGGTGTCGCGGCGCCACACGACGAAGCGGCCGTGCTCGCAACGCAGGTTCCACTGGTGGAGGCCGAGGTAGTTCTCCTCCTCGGCTTCGTCGGGCGCGTGCTCGAGCATCGCCACGCCGCCCGGCTTCACGATCTTGACGATCTCGCGGATGGCGGCGGGCGGGTCGTAGCTGTGGTCCAGCGTGTTACGCGCGTAGGCGAGGTCGAACGCGTTCTCGCCGAACTTCGCCGACAGCTTCTCGGAGTCGCACTGCTCGGTCCACACGGGCGGCTCGATGCCGGCCCGGCGGAGCACGCCCTGGTACTCGTCGCCGAGCGCGTCGACGGCAGTGTTCTCGACCGTGCAGCCCGGCAGCTTCTTGCCGACGCAGGAGATGAGACCGGCGCCCACGTCGATCACCTTGATCGTGGAGCCCGCCGGCGCGTTCACCAGCTCGGCGAGCGGCGCGTACAACGGCTGATCGGGGTCGAAGCGGTCGTTCAGCTGCTGCCAGTTCTTGATCGTGCGCTCCCAGAAGCGCACCTCGCTGTCGAGCGCGGCCTTCCACGCGTCGGCCACGGGTCGGCGGGCGCGGCTGCGGCGCTCGTACGACTGCAGCACCTTGATCGCCCGCCCAGTGACTGTCACGCATGCCTCCTCTGCAGCGGAGCGGCAGAGTAGTCAAGCCGCCCACACCACTGTGACACGAGGAGATTGCGGCGCCGCGACCCGTATATCGTCTCGCCGCGTGCCGCCGCTGACCGCTTCGGATTGGGTACCTCCCGCGCTCGCACGCGCCGTGAAGCGCATGCGTGCCGCGCGGTCGGCGGGGCCGGTCGCGTCGACACCCGCGGCCGCGCCGACATCGGCGCGCGCGCCCGGAGTCGGGAGCGCGGCGTCGGAGTTCGGTGCCGACTTCTATGACGAGTCGTTCGAGCGCGAAGACCGCTGGAGGCGCCCCTACTGGGAGCTGCAGTGGTACGGCTCGTGGACCGCGATCGCCGAACGCATCACCGCGGCATCGAGCGACCCTGCGGTGCTCGACATGGGCTGCGGCGCCGGCCATTTCGCGGCGTTGCTGCACGACCGTGGCGTGCGCCGGTTCACGGGATTCGACTTCAGCGAGAAGCGCCTCGACTACGCCAAGGCGCTCGTTCCCGACTACGAGTTCGTGATGGCCGACGCCTACACCACCGACCTGTTCGCCGAAGCCACGTACGACTCAGTGGTGTGCACGGAGTTCCTCGAGCACCTCGACCGCGACGTGGAAGTGCTGCAGCGCATCCGGAGCGGCGCGCGTGTGCTCGGCACGGTGCCGAACTACGACGCCGAGGCCCACGTGCGCGTGTTCCCCACCAAGGACGCGGTGGTGGAACGCTACGGCGTGGTGCTGCGCGACATCCGGGTCGACCAGGTGCACAACACCACCGGCACCGCCGAATGGCTCATGGACGGCATCGTCAGTCGGAGCTGATGATCATGCCGGCGCCGACCGTCTCGTTCGTGCCCTCGTCGACGAGGATGAACGAGCCGGTGCTCTGGTTGCGCCGGTACTCGTCTACGAACAGCGGCAGCGTGGTGCGCAGCTTGACGCGGCCGATGTCGTTCAACCGCAGTTGCTGGCAGCTCTCGTCGCGCGACAGCGTGTTGACGTCGAGGCGGTAGCGGAGGTCGGTCACTTTGGCCCGCGCCCAGCGGGTGGTGTGCTTGATCGCGAACACCTTGTCGGCCTCGAGCGCGCGGTCGGGGCTGAACCAACAGATCTGGGCTTCGATGTCCTGGGTGACGGCCGGCTGGTTGTTGGTGCGGCAGAGCATGTCGCCGCGGCTGATGTCGATCTGGTCGCGCAGCCGGATTGTGACCGAGCTGGGCGGGAACGCCTCGTCGACCGATTCGCCGAAGCGGTCGATGGCCTCGATCGTGGTGGTGAAGCCCGACGGCAGCACCACGACTTCGTCGCCGGGACGGAAGATGCCGCCGGCCACCACACCCGCGTACCCGCGGTAGTCGTGGTGTTCGTGGCTCATCGGCCGGATCACGAGCTGCACGGGGAAGCGCGGGTCGATGAGGTTGCGGTCGGAGCCGATGTACACGTGCTCGAGGTGATGGAGCAACGTGGGGCCGTCGTACCAGGGCGTGTTGTCGGACTTGCTCGTGACGTTGTCGCCGAGCAGCGCCGACACCGGGATGAAGCTGAGGTCGTCGATGTCGAGCTTGGCTGCGAAGTCGGTGAACTCCGCGCAGATCGAGTCGAAGCGACGCTCGTCGTAGTCGACGAGGTCGAGCTTGTTGACGCAGAGCACGAGGTGCTTCACCTGCAGCAGCGACGCGATCACCGCGTGGCGACGGCTCTGCTCGACTACACCGTTGCGCGCGTCGACGAGCACCAGCGCGAGGTCGGCCGTGGACGCGCCCGTGACCATGTTGCGCGTGTACTGGATGTGGCCGGGCGTGTCGGCGATGATGAACTTGCGGCGCGGCGTGGCGAAGTAGCGGTACGCCACGTCGATCGTGATGCCCTGCTCGCGTTCGGCGCGCAGGCCGTCGGTGAGCAGCGCGAGGTTCGTGTAGTCGAACCCGCGGTCGCGCGACGAGCGCTCGACCGATTCGAGTTGGTCCTCGAAGATCGCCTTGGTCTCGAGCAGGAGCCGGCCGATCAGCGTGCTCTTGCCGTCGTCGACTGAGCCCGCAGTAGCGAAGCGGAGCATCTCCATTTAGAAGTAGCCCTCCTTCTTCCGATCTTCCATTGCCGCCTCTGTGAACTTGTCGTCGGCGCGCGTGGCCCCACGTTCGGTGATGCGCGATGCCGCGACCTCGGCGATGATGTCGTCGGCGTTGGCCGCGGGCGACTCGACCGCACCGGTGCACGTGAGGTCGCCAACCGTGCGGTAGCGCACCGTCATCTCGATCACTTCCTCGTCGGGCAGCATCGGGATGATCGGCGACTCGGAGAGCCACATGCCGTCGCGGCGGAACACGCGCCGGCGGTGCGCGTAGTAGATCGAGGGAATCGGCACCGGCTCCGACGCGATGTACTGCCAGATGTCCATCTCGGTCCAGTTCGAGATCGGGAACACCCGGATGTGCTCGCCCTTGCGGTGCCGGCCGTTGTAGAGCGACCACAGCTCGGGGCGCTGGTTCTTCGGGTCCCACTGGCCGAAGTCGTCGCGGAAGCTGAACACCCGCTCCTTGGCACGCGCCTTCTCTTCGTCGCGCCGCCCGCCGCCGAACACCGAGTCGAACTGGTGCTCGGTGATGGCGTCGAGCAGGGTGGTGGTCTGGAGGCGGTTGCGGCTTGCGCGCGGCCCGGTCTCTTCCACCACGCGGCCCTTGTCGATCGAGTCCTGCACGCTCGCGACGATCAGGCGCACGCCGTAGGTGTCGACGACCTCGTCGCGGTAGCTGATCACCTCAGCGAAGTTGTGGCCAGTGTCCACGTGCATGGCCGCGAACGGGATGCGGGCGGGCTTGAACGCCTTCCACGCGAGGTGCAGCATCACCGCAGAGTCCTTGCCGCCCGAGAAGAGCATCACCGGACGTTCGAATTCCGCCGCGACCTCGCGCATGATGTGGACGGATTCGGCCTCGAGTGCCTCGAGGTGCGAGAGCTGGGTGTGCACGGCGTTCCTCTGTGCCCGGAGATCGGGCTCGTGGTGGCCTGGCAAGGGGCTGGAAAGCGCAGTCATGGTAGTGGAGTGGTCCCGTCGGGATTGCCGCGAAGCGGACAACGAGTACGGCGCGACACGTACTGATCGGCCGCCTGGAAGGGTGTCTGAACCTGGAGAACCGGACTACGGCGGTTGCTACCCTCCGGCCCCTCGGGGCCGGTCGGTGCCTCGACGCACCTGCCGTGGACCCATCCGTCGACCCCCGCCGCCGCGAGCCACGCCTCTGCACCATCGTGATCCCGGCGCACAACGCCGAGCGTTACCTGGGCGCGGCGCTCGATTCTGCGCTGGCCCAGACGTACGCGCCCCGCGAAGTGGTGGTCGTCGACGACGGCTCCACCGACGGCACGGCCGACGTGATCGCCCGCTACGCCGGCGACGGGCGCGTGCTGGCGATACGCACCGACAACTGTGGCCCGGCCGCGGCCCGCAATCGCGGTGCGGCCGCGAGCTCCGGCGAGTTCCTCGCGTTCCTCGATGCCGACGACATGTGGAAGCCGACCCGCGTGGAACGATGCGTTGCGCGCCTTGACCGCGAACCCGATCTCACGTGGGTGACGGCCGACTGGGAGGCCACCGACGAAGACGGCGCCGAGACCGGTCGCCACGCCTACCACGGTGACGGTGCGCTCGAATTCGCGTACGCCGATCAACTCCAGGCGATCGCGGTGGGCAACTTCTGTGCCAACGGCCCGGTGATCCGGCGCGGCCTGTTCGAGGACGTGGGCGGGTTCGAGGAGTCGATTCGCGGGGCCGAGGACTACGACCTCTGGATCCGGCTGCTGCTCGCGGGTGGGCGCGCCGGCCTGGTCGACGAGCCCCTCGGCTACTACCGCCTTCACAGTTCGAGCCTCACCGCACGCGGTGCGCCGCAATGGGAGTCGCACCTCGACGCGCTCGAGCACAACCTCGACGCGCTCGCCGCCCGCGGCGTGGCGCCCCGACCCGTCGACCTGATCGCGATCGTGCGCAGGCGGGCCGCACTCGGCGACCGGCGCGGCGCGGCGCTCGCAGCGTTGCTTGCCACCCGAGCCCCCGGTGTGCCGGTGTCGCGGCGTGCCGTGATGCTCGTCACCGCGCTGCGGGCGCGCTGTGGCGCGCACATTTGATCTGTGCTTGTCTGACCGCGCCATGGCTCCGGAGCTCGGTTTCGACACCATCGGCAACGCCACGCTGATCGCGTACGACCGCGGTCCGGTGCTCGCCACTGATCCGTGGCTCGACGGCCCGGCCTACTTCGGGAGCTGGTGGCTGTCACACGAAGTCCCCACCGAGCAGCGCGTGCAGATCGAGCAGGCGCCGTACATCTTCGTGTCGCACGGACACCCCGACCATCTCTCGTACCCGTCGCTCGAGCGATTGCGCGACAAGAAGATCCTCGTGCCCGATCATCACGGCGGCCGCATCGCCGACCAGTTGCGCGCCGACGGATTCGACGTGCGCGTGCTGCCCGATCGGCATTGGGTGGAGCTGTCCGATCGGGTGCGGATCCTCGCGATCGGCGATCCGAACCAAGACGGCGTGCTGCTCGTGGACATCGACGGTGTGCTCGTGGTCGACGCCAACGACGCGAGTGATCGTGGGTGGGGTTCGATGGTGCGCAAGATCGTGCGCCAACACCCGCGCTCGTTCCTGCTCGCGCTCTCCGGCTACGGCGACGCCGACATGATCAACTACTTCGACGCCGACGGCGAGCGCATCGTGCCGGCGGCCGCGGCGAAGCGGCCGCCTGGCGTGGCGATCCAGCGCCGCGTGGAGTGGTTCGGTGTGCGCTGGTTCGTGCCGTTCGCTTCGATGCACCGCTACCGGCGCACCGACAGTGTGTGGGCCGACGCATACACCACACCCGCGCACGCTCACGGCGACGGCTTCGCGAGCACGCGCGCCGAGATCCTGCCTGCGTTCATTCGTTACGACTGCGTGCGCGACATCGCCACGCCGATCGCGCCGCCGCCGTCGCCGTCGACGGTGCACGACCCCGAGGAATTCGGCGACAGTTGGGACGAGCCGCTGCAGCCCGACGACGTGCGCGCGATCGAGCGCTACTTCGGCGCGATCCACACGCTCGGGCGCCACGTGGACCAAGTGACGTTCCGCGTCGGCGGTGTCGATCACAACGTGACCACGGGTTCGGGCAGCAACCGCAGCGTGCGTTTCGAGACGCCGCGTGCGTCGCTGCGCAAGGCAGTGGACTGGGAGATCTTCGACGACCTGTTGATCGGCAACTACATGCGCACCACGCTGCTCGGCGCCTGGCATGGCCGCGACCTGAGCGCGCACTTCACGCCCTACGTGGCGAAGTATGCCGACAACGGTCGGGCCAAGACGCCGGCGGGTCTGCGCGCCTATCGAGCCGCGTATTTCCGACGCGCGCCGTTCGACATGTTGCGGTTCGACGCGGCCGCTCGCTCGCAGGCGCTGCTCACCGCGCAGGCCCGCGCGGTGCGCTCGATCGTGCGCGAGGGTTCGGTTGCTCACCGGATGGGCCAACGGGCCTATGGATTCCTGAAGCGCTGAAGGAGGGCGCGAGCGCTCAGCGGCTCAGGGCTCGGGCCAGCCGTGCAGGCCGCACTCGGTCTTGCCGCTGCCGGCCCAGCGACCCGCACGCGGGTCTTCGCCTTCGGCAACCGGACGTGTGCACGGCCAGCAGCCGATCGATGGGTAGCCGCGGCTCTTCAGCGGGTGCTCGATGAGGTCGTGGTCGGCCACGTAGCCGTCGACGTCGAGATCGCTCCACGGTGCCAGCGGGTTCACCTTCACCACGCCGCGGCCGAGGTCGAGGTGCACGATCGGTGCCTTGGCCCGAGTGGAGGCCTCGCTGCGGCGCAGCCCGGTCATCCAGGCCTGCTTGCCCTCGAGGGCGCGGGCGAGCGGCTCGACCTTGCGGATCGCGCAGCACTCGTTCTGGTCGATCTGCCACAGGTCGTCGCGCTCGGCGAGCGGCTCCATGATCGTGAGGTTCAGGTCGTAGCGCTCACGGATCTGGTCGACGTACCAGAGCGTTTCGGCGAAGTGGTACTGCGTGTCGAGGAAGACCACCTCGATCTCGGGCACCTCGCGCACCGCAACGTCGATGAGCACCGAGTCCTGGAAGCTCGCGGCCACGAAGATGCCGGTGCCGTAGCGCTCCCACGCCCAGCGCACCGCGGCGCCGGCCGATTTGTGCTCGAGCTCGGCGGCCACACGGCGCAGCTCCTCGAGGTCGACGTCGGCCCGCAGGTCGATCTCGTCGCGGGGCGTCGCCAGACCGGTTTGCGACGCAACCATCATGTCGCGCACTCGCTCTCACCGATCTCGGCCACGTACGGACCGGTCTCGCCGTAGTCGACGTAGAAGTCGGGGTTGGCGTCGGGTTCGGGAAACTCGTCCAGTTCCTTCAGCGTGGCGCCCACCTTGGTGGCACCGCCATTGCGCTCGAGCCAGGTGTGGAACGTTTCACCTGCGGAGCGTTCCGCGGCGAAGCGGCCCACCACCTTCACGACGGCTTCGGGGGCGTTCTTGGCCGGCAGCTTGGTGGCCTTGCGGCCGAACTCCACCTGCGCGTCGCCGAGGTGGCCACCGAGCAGCATCTGGTAGCCGGGCGCGGCCTGGCCGTGGGCCCGCCGTTCGAGGCCGAAGAAGCCGATGTCGGAGATGTGGTGCTGGCCGCAGCTGTTCGTGCAGCCGCTGATGTTCACCTTGACGCCGCCCACGTCGGAGAGGCCGGCGTTCTCCAGCGCGCTACCGATCGCGGAGGCGAGGCCGCGCGACTGGGTGACCGCCAGGTTGCACGTGTCGGCGCCGGGGCACGCGACGACGTCGCGGGCGAGTTCGGCGCCCGGGGTGGCCATCCCGAACTCGGCGAGCCGGTCGTGCAAGGCACGGAGGTCGCCCTCGGTGAGATCACGCAGCGCGAAGTTCTGGCGGCTCGTGATGCGCACGTCGAGGTTGAAGTCGCGCTGGATCTCGGCGAGCGCGTCGAACTGGGCGGTGGTGATGTCGCCGAGCTCGCACGACGCGTAGGCGCTCACGGTGCCGTTGGCCACGCCGCGCACCACGTTGGCCTCGTCCCAGCGCTCGAACGGGTCGGTCTTGCGCAGGTGCACGACCACCTCGCCGGGCACGCCGCTCACCGGGCCGGCACCGGTACCGGCCGGCGCGTCGCCGCGCTCACGCACGATCTCGGGCACGCCGCCCGGCCAGCTCACCGAGCCGCGCAGGAACTTGCGCTCCTTCAAGATGCGCTCGCGCAACTCGTCGATGCCGCCTTCCAGCGTGTCGACGAGCCACTTCATACGGGCCCGCAGCTTGTTGTCGCGGTTGCCGTAGTGGTCGAAGGTGCGCAGGCACGCCTCGATCGTGGGGAGCAGGTCGTCTCGGCTCGTGAATTCCTCGAGCGCCTGCGCCGGGTGCGGGTTGGCACCCAGGCCGCCGGCGAGCATCACCCGGAACCCGGGCTCGACCGTGCCGTCGTCGCGGATGCGGCTCACCGCGATCACGCCGACGTCGTTGAACATCGCCTGGCCGCAGTCGGTGGCGCAGCCGGAGAAGTTGATCTTGAACTTGCGGGGCAGGCGCTGCGCGTAGGGGTGGCGCAGCAGGTAGCGAGCGGTCGCCTCGGCCCACGGCGAGATGTCGAGCACTTCCTTCGGGCAGGCGCCGGCGAGATGGCAGCCCACCACGTTGCGCACCGTGTCGCCGCACGCCTCACGCGTGGTGAGGCCGCAGCTCGCGAGGAGCCGCACCACTTCGGGCGTCTTCTCCAGCTCCACGAAGTGGAACTGCACGTTCTGGCGGGTGGTGAGGTGGCCCCAGCCGCGGCTGTAGTGCTCGGAGATGAATCCGAGCACCTCGAACTGCTCGGGCGTGAGCTTGCCGTAGGGCACCTTCACGCGCACCATCTGGTTGTGGCCACCCTGGCGCTGGCCGTAGATGCCGTTGTTCAGGCGGAAGACGCGGAACACATCCTCGTCGATGTTGCCCGCGAGGTAGTCGGCGACAGTCTGTTCGTAGTTGTCGACTTCTTCGGCAATGTCGGGGGGAAGGCTTCTTGCCTGCAGTTCACGCACGTCGATGGCCATGCGCGCCTCCTCGATCGAGGTCGGGCGGGGGAAGGAGTGCTGGCGCTGTTGAGTTCAGCGGGCAGCCGAGTGGCGACGACAGAGCTCGTCGCGCACCTCGTGGGGCGTGCGGCCCATGGCGATCGACGGCGCCCCGGCAGTACGCAGGGGGTCGCGGCGCAGGACCTCACACATGCGTGTCACCGTACCCCGGCGCGGCTCGAAATACCAACCGATTGGTCAGGAATTTTCCCGACGTTCAAGGTCGAGATTTCGGTCAGCGTGCGAGTTCCCACACGAACACGCCGTCGTCGCGCCCGTTGAGGTTGCCCAGGTCGCGCAGGGCCGCCGAAGTGTGGGCGTCGAAGGCCCGAGGGGCGTCCTGCTGGGCGATGAAGCTGTAGGCCGTGGGCAGCCAGGCGGTGAGGTTGCCCTCGTGGGCGCGCAGCAGGGCCGCGGCCACGATTTCGTAATCGGCCCGCCACCGGCGCGCCTCGGGCGGGCTCAGTGGGTCGAACTTGGCGATCAGCCGGCCTGGTGGTTTGAGCAGCGAGACGCGCCCGGCAAGCAGGAACGTGGGGTGCGCGCCGCTCACGCGATGGGAGCCGTAGATCGCAAGGTTGCCGGCGACGTTGCCCGCACCGCCCGACGGCTCGGCGAGCGGCACCGTGGCAGTGATGCCGTGATGCGCCAGGTGCGCGAGCACGCCGGCCTGTGCGGCACCGTTCGCCAGATAGTCGCCGGTGCGGTCGATCACCACGGGTAGGTGGTCGCGGCGTGATGCGGTCTCGATCGCGCTCGTCGCCTGCACGATCGCCGACCTGCGGTTCGCGAGCGCAGTGTCGCTGCCCGCCACGCGTACGCACAGCACGACGGCGACGGCCGCCGCCCCAACGCCAGCCAGCCCCGCCAGACCACGCCACGCTGTTTGGCCGATTGCGGGGCCATCGCCCCGCAATCGGCCAAACCCGGAGAGCGCGCTCGTGAGGATGCACCACCACGACAACACGGCCATCGGCACGAGCCACCACACGAGGTGCGGGTAGAGCGGCCCAGAGATTCGGGCGGTGGCGATGTAACCGACCAACCAGGTGAGCAGCAGCAGGCCCGCGGCGCGCCGGAAGGGCGCTTGGGCGCCGCGCCACAACACCACCGCGGCGAGGCCGACGAGAGCGATCCCGGGCAGTGCGGCCGTGAGCGTGGGGATGAGTGTGTAGAAGATCGATTCGTGGAGCCCGTTGACGGCTCGCCCGCTCAGTGACGTTGCGGTGCCTACGAGCTTGGTCGCCACCGAGAACCCGGCCGCGCCGCTGTGCGACCCCAGCGAATAGTCGACGATTTTGCGGAGGTTGCCGCCAGCGTGCGCGAGCGCGTCGATCGCGACTGGGATCCAGCACATCGCCGCCACCACCGTCGCCCAGATCGCCCGGCGGCGGGCTGCACGGTCGGCCCAGCGGTGGCGCACCGCCTCCACCCAGAACCCGAGGGCCGGCAGCGAAAGCACCACATACGCGACGTGGGTCTGGGCCACGAACGTGGCTGCGATCGGCACCACCGCGAGCGCGGCACGCGAACCGTCGCGCGCCTCGATCGCAGCCACGATGAGGAGCGCGAAGGGCAGCACCACCATCGATGCGTTCCAGTCGTCGCGCAGGAGATTGGCGTCGAAGCCGAGCTGGAGCACCCCGAGCGCGAGGGCCATCAGCCAGATCGCTGCGGCTCCGTGCCGCCGCACGAGCGCCAAGCAGCCGCCGATTGCGGCCGCGTTGATGATTGCCGCGCCTACCTGGAGACCGATCGGGGCCGTGCCGGCCAGCCGGTAGGGGATCGCGAGCAGGTAGAAGAGGATCGGTCCCGGGTGTTGCCAACCGAAGCGCGACCAGGCGCCGAGGAGGGGCGTGGCGTGCGTACCCACCGCTCGAACCTGGAGCTCGACGAGGGCGAAGTCGGCCGCTGGGAGGTAGTGGTCGGTGCCCGCGCGCACCAGCGACACGAGCACCGGAAGTAGCGCGACGCCCAAGGCGAGGCGGAACTGGAATTCGCGGCCCAACCGGGGTGCCGCCGTTTCGCGTTTCGTCGGCAGGTCGCGCAAGAGAGTGTCCGCCAAGGACCGAAATGCTACGGGTCTCGTGGCCCGCGATCAGCGGCGCTCGCAGGTTTCGCGTCGAAACAGGGCATGATGCGCACATGTCTGGTGCCATCGAGTTCTCACCGTCCACGTGGCGCCAGCGGATGCCGAGACCGGGAACGGAGGCCCGGGCCGCGGTGATCGACACCGTGGCGGAGCGCGTCGTCGGCCTCGGTGTCGGCCGCGCGACGGTGGCGATCGACGGGCTCAGTGCGGCCGGCAAGACCAGCTTCGGGCACGAACTGGCGCGGGCGCTCGCGGCGCTGGGGCGCCAGGTGCTGCGGGCGTCGCTCGACGACTTCAAGCGCCCGTGGGACGAAAAGGATCAGTACGACCGCACGTCGGGCGAGGGCTACTACCGCAACGCGTTCGACTACGACGCGGTACGCAGGCTGCTGCTCGACCCTGCGCGTCCGGGAGGTTCGGGCATCGGTGCGCTGTGCGCGATCGATCCGATCACACAGGTGGACCACTCCACCCGGGCCGTGCGCATGCGTGACGACGCAGTGGTCGTGGTGGACGGTGTGTTCACGATGCGGCCCGAGCTCGAAGGTGTGTGGGACCTGCGCGTGTGGCTCGACGTCGACCCCGAGCTTTCCGTGCGGCGCGCCACCGCGCGCGACGCCAAGATGATCGGTGGCGCACGCTTCGCCGAAGAGCTGCAGCGCAGCCGCTACCTCGCGTCGGAGTTGATGTACATCGACGAGTGCGACCCGCGCGGCCACGCCGACGTGGTGATCGACAACTCGAAACTCGACGACCCAAAGGTCGAGCGCATCTAGCCTGCCCGCCCTATGCGGATGTCGGAGCTGTTCCTGCGAACGCTGCGCGACGACCCGGCGGATGCCGACGTCGACAGCCACCGACTCCTCGTGCGCGCGGGCTACATCCGCAAGGTCGCGGCGGGCATCTACTCGTGGCTGCCACTCGGCCGGCGAGTGCTGCGCAAGGTGGAGCAGATCGTGCGCGAGGAGATGGACGCGGCCGGTTCGCAGGAGGTGTTGCTGCCGATCCCGCAGCCGCTCGAACTGTGGCAACGCTCGGGTCGCGACAAGGCCTACGGCCCCATGATGTTCCGGCTCGTCGATCGCAAAGACACCGGCTTCGCACTCGCGCCCACCGCCGAAGAGGTGATCACCACCACCGTCGCCGCGGAGTACTCGAGCTACCGCGACCTGCCGCTCAACGTGTACCAGATCAACTGGAAGTACCGCGACGAGGTGCGGCCCCGCTTCGGCTTGCTGCGCGGACGCGAGTTCCTCATGAAGGACGCGTACAGCTTCCACACCGACGAGGCGAGCCTGCTCGTCACCTACCGGCGGATGTACGACGCGTACTCGCGCGTGTTCGAGCGCTGCGCGCTGGTGTTCCGGCCGGTGGAGGGTGAAGCCGGCGAGATCGGTGGCGACGTCAACCACGAGTTCATGGCCATGGCCGACGTGGGCGAGGACGACTTCGTGTGGTGCCCGAGCTGCGACTACGCCGCCAATGTCGAGGTCGCAAAACGCCAGCTCGCGCCGGGCGTCGTAGAGCGTCGAATAGCGACGCTTCACGACGCCCCTGGAATCGAGAAGGTGCATACGCCGGGGATGCCGGGGATCACCGCGGTGGCGTCGCATCTCGAGGTGGAGGAGTCGCGCACGCTGAAGTGCATCGCCTTCGACACCGACGGCGAGCTCGGGCTGGCGCTCGTGCCCGGCGACCGCGAGGTGAACGAGTACGCGCTGGCACGCGCCGTCGCGCCGCGCACGGTGCGCCTCTACACCGAAGACGACTTCGCCGCGCACCCCGACCTGCCCAAGGGCTATATCGGCCCGAACCATCCGTCGGTGCGGGTCGTGGTGGCCGACCCCGCGATCGGCGCCGACCACGGCTGGGTCACCGGCGCCAACGAAGTGGACCACCACGTGCGCAACGCCTGGCTCGGGCGCGACTTCGACGTGACCGAATGGGCCGATCTCGTGGTGATCCGCTCCGGCGACGCGTGTGTGAACTGCGGCGCCGAGCTGTCGGTGGATCGCGGCATCGAAGTGGGCCAGGTGTTCCAGATCGGCACCAAGTACTCGAAGGTGCTCGGCGCGAACTACACCGACGAGCACGGCGAGTCGCATCCGATGGTGATGGGCACCTATGGCATCGGCGTGTCGCGCGTGGTCGCCGCCGTGGTGGAACAGCACCACGACGACCTCGGTATCGCCTGGCCTATGGCGCTGGCGCCGTATCACGTGCACGTGGTGGCGCTGTTCGGCAAGGGCGCGGCGGCCGAAGAGGTGCGCGCCGCGGCCGACAAGCTCTACGCCGAGCTCAGCGACGCGGGCGTGGAGGTGCTCTACGACGACCGCGACGCGAGCCCCGGCGTGAAGTTCGCCGACGCCGATCTCGTGGGCGTGCCCGTGCAGCTCACGGTGGGCGCCAAGGGACTCGGGCGTGGTGTGGTGGAGCGCAAGGACCGCGCCACCGGCACGCGCGACGAGCTGCCGATCGACGACGTGGTTGCCGGCTGTCTCGCGCTCACCAGCGGCGCGTAGGCGATGCTCGCGGTCAACCCACCGTTCGAGCCGATGCTCGCGAAGCTCACTCGCGAAGTTCCCGACGGCGACGGCTTCATCTTCGAACCGAAGTGGGACGGCTTTCGCTGCGTGATGTTCCGCGACGGCGACGAGCTCAACTTGCAGAGCCGCAACCAGAAGCCGTTGTTGCGCTACTTCCCGGAGTTGCGCGAGCCGCTGCTCGCGCAACTTCCCGAGCGGTGTGTGCTCGACGGCGAGCTCGTGGTGGTGGGCGCGCACGGCGGACTCGACTTCGACGCGCTGCAACTGCGCCAGCACCCGGCCGAATCGCGCGTGCGCAAGCTCAGTGTGGAGATCCCCGCGAACTACGTGGCCTTCGATCTGCTGGTGGTCGGTGACGAGTCGCTGCTCGACACGCCGATGGAAGAGCGGCGCGCTCGATTGGAAGCGTTGCTTGCCGGCGCGCAACCGCCGCTGCTGCTCACGCCCGCGACGCGCGACCCCGCGACCGCGCGGGCGTGGTTCGACAGCTTCGAGGGTGCGGGGTTCGACGGCGTGATCGCCAAGCCGGTGCGCGACGCGTACGCGCCGGGGCAGCGCACGTTGATCAAGATCAAGCACGAGCGCACGTGCGACTGCGCGGTCGCCGGCTTTCGGGTGCACAAGGACGGCAACGGTGTGGGCTCGCTGCTGCTCGGCCTCTACGACGGCGAGGGCGTGCTGCAACACGTGGGTGTGGCGTCGGGGATGAGCGCGAAGGTGCGCGCACAACTGCTCGCCGATGTGGAACCGCTGCGCGAGCACGCGCTCGACGACCACCCCTGGCGGAAATGGGTGGAGCTGGCGGCGGCCGAACACGTCACCCCTGGGCGCACGCCGGGCAACGTGTCGCGCTGGAACGCCGACAAGGACCTGTCGTGGGAGCCGCTGCGCCTGGAGCGGGTTGCCGAGGTGGATTATCAAGGTCTCACCAACGGGCGCTTCCGCCACAACGCGCATTTCAAGCGCTGGCGCGACGACCGCGACCCGTCCACCTGCCGCTACGACCAGCTCGAAGCCGTGCCTCCAGCCGAGCTCAAGGCCCTCTTCCACCGCTGACTTCCCGCCTATGCGTCGTTTGT
>DASXZO010000159.1:0-51306 GCA_036501845.1 Acidimicrobiia bacterium
CCCACGCCCGTCGGTAACGTGGCTCGCTTATGAGTGACACCAGAACGCTTGTGCTGTGCAAGCCCGACGCTGTGCGTCGCAAGCTCGTCGGCGAGATCGTGCGCCGGCTCGAAGCGAAACAGCTCACGATCACCGCGATGGAATTGCGCACGCTCGACGAGGCGACCGCGAAGCAGCACTACGCCGAACACGACGGCAAGCCGTTCTTCGGCGACCTCGTGAGCTTCATCACCGGTGGCCCGCTCGTAGCGATGATCGTGGAAGGTCCCGATGCGTGGAAGGTGGTGCGCACGCTGATGGGCACCACCAATCCGCGCGAGGCAGCCCCCGGCACCATACGGGGGGATCTGGCCATCGAACTCACCGAAAACCTTGTGCACGGCAGTGATGCCGCCGATTCGGCCGAGCGCGAGATCGGTATCTTCTTCCCGAATCGCTGAGAAGCGTCTCTATTGCTCCGCTGCGCTACGCGGCGAGTGACCTGCGCACGCATGTCGCTCCTCCGTCGCTCCTGCGCTGTTCCGGTTACCGCTCGGGGCGAAAGCTGGCGACGAGGCTGAAGGTCACCGAGTCCCGCTGTGGACGTGACTTGGGCGGTCTCGTAGCCTGGGTCGCTCCAGCGAATTCTCTCGGAAAGTCCAGGTCTTTGGTGTCCGAACCTTGGTACGCGCCGCTCGTCGGGCGCGACATGGCGATCGATCTCGGTACGGCGAACACGCTCGTGTACTTGCGCGGGCGCGGTGTCGTGCTGAACGAGCCGTCGGTGGTCGCGGTCAACGCGCGCGACGGCCGTCCGCTCGCGGTCGGCATGGAAGCCAAGCGGATGATCGGACGCACACCCGGACACATCCAGGCGATCCGTCCGCTGCGCGACGGCGTGATCAACGACTTCGACGTATGCGAGAAGATGATCCGCTACTTCATCCAACGCGTGCACCAGCGTCGCTTCTCGAAGCCGCGCATGGTGATCTGCGTTCCGTCGGGTGTCACCGGTGTGGAGCAGCGCGCGGTGCAGGAAGCCGCCGAGAACGCGGGCGCGCGACGGCCTGTCGACATCATCGAAGAGCCGATGGCCGCGGCGATCGGCGCGGGACTGCCCGTGCACGAGCCCGCGGGCAACATGATCGTCGACATCGGTGGCGGCACCACCGAGGTCGCGGTGATCTCGCTCGGCGGCATCGTCGCGAGCGAGTCGGTGCGCATCGCGGGTGACGAGCTCGACGAAGCGATCGTGGCGTTCGTTAAGCGCGAGTACTCGCTCGCGCTCGGCGAGCGCACGTCGGAAGAGATCAAGATCGCGCTCGGCAGCGCGTACCCGCTCGAGGAAGAGATGTACGCGGAGATCCGCGGGCGCGACCTCGTGAGCGGATTGCCGAAGACCGTCGTGGTGTCCACCGAAGAGATCCGAGAGGCGATCGAGGAGCCCGTGGCCGCGGTGGTCGACGCAGTGAAGGTGACGCTCGACAAGACGCCGCCCGAACTCGCGGCCGACATCATGGGTCGCGGCATCGTGCTCACTGGTGGCGGCGGGCTGCTGCATGGCCTGCCGGAACGGTTGCACGCTGAGACGGGCATGCCCATCCTCGTGGCCGAGAACCCCTTGTACTCAGTGGCCATCGGTTCCGGGCTGTGTCTCGAGAACCGCAAGGTGTTGAAGGGCGTGCTCTCCACAGGCAACGCCAGCTGATTTCTCATGGCCGATTCAGTGCGCGGCCGTCGCCGCCGTTACATCCTCGTCGTCATGGCGCTCACTGCGCTGACGCTCGCCACGCTGAGCCAGCGCGACGGCGATTCCGGGCCGATCGGCGCAGCCGGTGGTGTGGCACACCGTGTCGTGCAGCCGGTGACCGACGCCGCCGATTCGGCGTTCGGTCCGCTCCACGACTGGTGGCACGGCTTCTGGCACCACGGTGACGTGGTATCGCAGAACCGCAAGCTGCGCGAGGAGCTGCAGCAGGCGCTGGCCGAGAACAGCGGCAAGACCGATGCGATCGAGAAGCTTCGTGAGCTCGACGCCTTCTTCAACCAGACCTACTGGAGCGACTACAAGTCGACCGGCGCCAGCGTTGTCGGCGACTCGCCGGGGAACAACGAGACCACCGTCACGATCAATCGCGGCAGCGAGTCCGGCGTGCGCGTCGGCATGGCCGTCGTGGGTGTGGGTGGTCTGATCGGCACGATTCTGCAGACGTGGCACGGCGGCAGCAAGGTGCTGCTCATCAACGACCCCAGCTTCGGGGTGGGCGCGCGCACACTGCTCGACGATCGCTTCGGTACCGCGGCAACCGACGACGAAGGCGTGCTCCGCGTCACCTTCCCGGCGAATGGCCAACCGAAGCATCTCAGCCCGAAGATCGCCAACGGCGACGAGATCGTCACGTGCGGTTGCTACGGGAGTCTCTTGCCGCCGGGTATCCCGATTGGTCAGGTCACGAACGTGTCGGTGGCGTTCGACGCTTCGTCGGTGCGCGTCGCGGTCGCGCCCACGCTCGATCTGCCGAGCCTGCAGTACGTGAAGGTGATCCTTTGGAAGCCCGGCGACCCGACGCAGGCTTCGGTGACCGAGAAACTTGCCGAGGGCGCCGCCCATCCCACGACAACCACGACCACCACCATCCCCGGCGCGTCGACGACCACGTCGACCACCACCAAGACCGCCGGTGGATGACATGCCGCGCGCGCTGCGCCTCGTGCCCCTCGGTATCGCCGTAGTGCTCACGCAGGTGTCGCTGTTCCCGCAGTTGCGGATGCTCGGCGTGGTGCCCGATCTCGGACTGGTGGCCGCGCTCGCGGTGGCATGGTTCGACGGGCCAGAAGCTGGGGCGTGGTTCGGCTTTGCCGTCGGCTTGGGCTTCGACCTGTTCCTCGCCACACCAGTGGGCTTGTCGGCGATCTCGTATGCACTGGTGGCGTACGCGCTGGGCACGATCCGGCCGATGTTCGACGGTCGCGTCGGCTGGCTCACACTCGGATTTGGCTTCGCGGGCGGTCTCGCCGGCGGGATCCTGTTCGCGATCTTCGCCATCCTCACCGGAACCGACCAGCTCCAACAGCTGCATACGGTGGCCGTGGTGGTGAACAGCGCGCTCTACGACGCCCTGCTCGCACCGCTTATGTTCGGACTGTTGGCGCTGATCACGCCCTCGCCGACGCGTTTCAACTAGAGCGAGCCAGAGTTGCAACCGTGGCATTCAGGCCCCGACCCGCACAAGCGCGGCCGCAGCGGTAAGACTGACGGCCGAGCGCGGGCCAGCCGTCGCGCCCGAGCTCGCGAATATCTCTCATGCCCGACACGTCACGCGTCCGCCTGTCGATCGTCGGCGTCGTAGTTATGGCGCTGTTCTGTTCGCTGCTCGCGCGCCTGTGGTTCCTGCAGGTGCGCAACAGCACGACGAACGTGCAGATCAACGACGAGTCGATCCGCACCGTGCACAACGATTCGCCGCGCGGGTTGATTCTCGATAGGTCGGGCACGGTGCTCGCGGGCAATCAGGTGGTGTGGACGGTGATCGCCGACCCTGCGCTGCGCAACAAGAACAACGCGAAACTGCGCGCGCAGATGGTGCCGAAGCTCGCGCGACTGCTCGGTGAGTCGGACGCGCAGGTGACCAAGGCACTCAACGACGAGCGAGTGGGGCCGCTGCAGCCCGCGGCCATCGCGCAGAACGTCTCGCCCCGTGTGCGCACGATTCTGTCCGAACAGTCGCACGACTACCCGCACGTCGCGCTCCAGGCGATCGACGAGCGCTCGTATCCCGCGGGTGCAACCGTCGCGCCGCAGGTGCTCGGCTACACCGGGCTCGTCGACTCGGCCGATCTCAAGCGCCACCCCGACTATTTGAGCAACGGCACGATCGGCCGGGCGGGCATCGAGCAGGTGTACGACTCCGAGTTGCGCGGCACGCCGTCGACCGCCGAAGTGAACGTGAACCCGGCCGGTGTGGTGGTGGGTTCGCCGGTGCACACGATTCCCGGCAAGCCCGGCCACGACGTGCAACTCACGATCGACGCGGGCGTCCAACGATCGGTGCAGCAGTCGCTGCAGGCAGGCATTGCGCAAGCGCAGCAAGAAGACAATGTCGACCTGGTGTCGGCCGGCTTCCCCGGGCACACCTACCGCGCACCCGCGGGCAGCGCGGTAGTGCTCGACACCACGAATGGCAACGTCGTGGCGATGGCGTCGTACCCGACCTATCCGAACTCGGCCAACATCAGTGCCGAGTACAACAGCCTGATGAATCCGCACAACGACGACCCGCTGCTCAATCGGGTGACGTCGGGTTTGTACGCGCCGGGGTCCACGTTCAAGCTGATCACCGCGCAGGCTGCCGTCGACACCGGCACGCGCAGCATCGACCAGACGATCGACGACACCGGCACCTACACCGCGACGTCATCGCTCGACCACAAGCAGTTCGGCAGTCCAGATAAGGCCGGCGTGGTCGACCTGCAGGAGGCCATCACCAAGTCGAGCGACGTGTACTTCTACGGCATCGGCGATCTGCTCTACCAGCAGTGGGCCGCAGGCAACAAGGCATCGGGGTACGCGATCCAGAACCTCGCGCGCGACTTCGGCTTCGGAGCCAAGACCAAGGTCGACGTGGACGAGTCGGCTGGCCTGGTGCCCGACGCCGAATGGCGCAAGGCATTCGTGACCCACGAGCACAATCTCGGCATCGAGCCGTACAAGTCGAACGAGCAGGGTTACATCCAGTGGGAGCCGGGCGACAACATCAACCTGTCGGTGGGCCAGGGCGATCTGTTGGTGACGCCGCTCCAGCTCGCCGACGCCTACGCCGCGTTTGCTAATGGCGGCACGCTGTGGCAGCCGCGGCTTGTGCAGAAGATCGTCGACCCGAGTAACAACTCGGCGAAGACGATCGCAACGCAGGCGCTACGGAGCGGCATCAACGTCCGTGACGATTTGCGCCAGGCGATGTTGCAAGGATTCCAGGGTGTGGTGCAGCAAACGGCGGGCACTGCGTACGCGGCCTTTCAGGGTTTCAACTTCAACCAGAATTTCGTGTACGGCAAGACCGGCACCGCGCAGGTGGGAACGCCGGTACCGCAGTGCATCTCGACCACGCCCGGGCATCAGCTCGACAAGTGCATCGGTGACACCTCGTGGTTCGTCGGCATGTTCGGCGGCAGTGACCAAAACCACCCGCGCTATGTGGTCGTGGTGAACGTGGAGCAGGGCGGCTTCGGCGGCCGCATCGCCGCGCCGGTCGCCCGCCAGATCATCGAGAAGATGGAGCACCTGCCCGAAACGCCGATCCCCGACATCCCGGCATCGGCAGACCGATGATCCTCGACCAGCAGTTGCCGACGGTTGTGACGCCACGGCCGCCGCGCGCCGTCGGCCTGCGCAACTCACCGCTCGCGCGCGTCGACTGGCTGCTCGTGTTCGCGGCCGCGGGCATCAGCGTGCTCGGGCTGCTGATGGTCTATTCGTCGACGCACGCGCACGTGTTCCCGAACGGTGCGGTGATCGGTTCGTACTACGTGAAGCGTCAGGCACTCGCGCTCCTCGTGGGGCTGGCCGCATGCGGGCTGGCGATGGCGTTCGACTACACCCGGCTGCGCGAGTTGTGGCCGCTGCTCTACGGGCTCACCTTGCCGTTGCTCCTCGCCGTGCGCTTCGTCGGCCAGGGCCGCGGCGGCACCACCGCATGGTTCAACGTGGGTCCGTTCCAGTTCCAGCCGTCGGAGCTGGCAAAGCTCGTATTGATCGTGTCGATCGCCGGCTACTGCCACCAGCATGTGGGCGAGCTCGACGCCTGGCGACTCGGTGTCGCCGTCGTGTTGGCCGGCATACCGATGGCGCTCGTGTTCGCGCAGGGCGACCTCGGCAGCATGCTCGTGATGGGCGTGTGCACGGTCGCCGTCTTGGTGGTCGCAGGTCTGCGCCCGAGCCACCTCGTGGTGTTGCTGCTCATCTCGGTGTCGGTGCTCGGCGCGCTCGTGGTGAGCCACTCGTTCGAGACTTACCGGCTCGACCGGTTGACCGCGTTCGTGAATCAGAACCCGTCGGCGCGTGCTGTGGACCTCAACAACGCGCAGTACACGCTGCGAGAGTCGAAGGCCGCGATCCAGCACGGCGGGCTCGAAGGCCAGGGCTACGACGAGGGCCAGCTCACCCAACTCTCGTTCGTGCCCGAGCAGCACACCGACTTCATATTCACCGCGGTGGGCGAGGAGTTGGGCTTCGTCGGCGGCGCGGTGTTGCTCGGCCTGTTCGCGCTGCTGGCTTGGCGTATCTGGCGCATCGCGGCTGGCACCGCCGACTTGTTCGGCTCGCTCATCTGTATCGGTCTGGTGGCGCTGTTCGCGTTCCAGGTGTTCGAGAACATGGGCATGACGATGGGGATGATGCCGATCACCGGCATCCCACTCCCGTTCATGAGCTACGGCGGGTCGGCGATGATCGCCTACTGGGCGTCGGTGGGCCTGGTGCTCGGCATCCACTTCCGCCGCTGACCCCGCGCACGTGGGCCTCTCTGTCCTATGCGTCGTTTGACTTGCAATATGCAAGTCAAACGACGCATAGCGCGTGGGGCTAGCGCGTGGGGCTAGCGCGTGGGGCTAGCGCGTGGGGCTAGCGCGGGGGCGGGGACTTGCGGATCACGACGAGCTCCCAACCGTCGGGGCGGGGTTCGGCCTGTTCGAGCGTGAAACCCGAGCCAAGCGCGGCCACGAGATCGCGCCGCTCTCCGGGGCGCCAGGCCACGTAGGTGGGCCCGTCGATGCGCAGGTTCCACTGGTGGAGCCCCTCGTAGGCCTCGAGCGCGGCGACGTCGCGATGATGCGCGAGCACGATCACTCCACCGGGCGCGGTCACGGCGGCCATCTGCCGCAGTGCACGTTCCGGGTCGTAGCCGTGGTCCACGGTGTTACGCGCGTGCACGAGATCGAACGTGTCGGGCGCGAAGAGCTCGTCGAGGTGTTCCGTGTCACATTTGCGCGTGCGCACGGGCGGCTCGATCGCATTCTCGGCGAGCAGCTCGTCGTAGCGCGCCGCGAGCGCGTCGACCGCGGTCACGTCGACGTGATGGCCGTTCCACACCTTGCCGAGGATCGTGAGCGGCCCGGCGCCGACATCGAGGATCCGCACCAGAGCGTCTGCGGGCACGTCGATCAGCGCCGTGAGTTCGGCGGCCAGCGGCGTGTGCGGGTCGAGGCGGGTGCGGTACTCGTCGGGCCATTCGTCGCCCTGGGTGGTGAGGTACTTGCGCCAGTGGTCGATCTCGCCGTCGAGGCCGCGCTGCCACACGTGCTCGGGCTTGTGCAGGCGCGCGAGCCAGGGCCGCACCCGGCGGGCGACGCGGCGCGTCAACCCGTCGCCGCTCGGCTGGCTCGCCTCGACCACGGGCTGAAGGTACGCGACTGGGGGCGGCGCGTGTCGCACTTCTGACCGGGACCTCGCGCGAGCGAGGCATCCGCCACTTGGGGGGAATTTCGCTCGATCCCGTTGTCGCGGCACGATTCGCCGTGAAAGAATCTGCAACCAGGTGGGAGCCAGCGGACGGTGCGTACTGGGCGCGCCGCCACAACACCGACAGAAACGTCCGGGGGCACACGTGCACAATTCCATTCGTACGGGCCTCGCCGTGTTCACGGCGGGACTCTTGGGCTCATCGCTGCTCGTCGCCGGTACCGCCGGCGCCGGCGCGTCGGCGCCCGCGCCGACATCTCGCGCCGCGTGCAGCGCCGCGCCCGCGGGCTACGCCACCTGCGACGCCTTCGTGCGAGTTGCCAGTAACGGCACCCCGCTCGTGAGCCGCAACGTGAGCCCGACGATCAACCCCGCCGGCTACCACCCGGCCGACCTGCAGAAGGCCTACGCCCTCACGGCCCTGTCGGCGTCGAAGACGGGAACCGTCGCGATCGTCGACGCCTTCAACGACCCGAGCGCCGAGGCCGACCTCGGTGTGTACCGCAAGCAGTTTGCGCTGCCGGCGTGCACCACCGCCAACGGCTGCTTCAAGAAGATCAACCAGAACGGCGCAGCGTCGCCGTTGCCGCCGAATGACAATGGTTGGAGTGAGGAGATCTCGCTCGACCTCGACATGGTGTCGGCGATCTGCCCGCACTGCAAGATCATCCTCATCGAGGCCACGAACAACTCGTTCACGAACCTCGGCGCCGCGGCCAAGCGCGGCGGTTTGCTGGCGCACATCGTGTCGAACAGCTACGGCGGCCACGACGCCAGCGGCGCGCTCGCGTTCGCGCCCGACTACACCAAGGCCGGCGTGCAGTACGTGGCGAGCAACGGCGACCACAACTTCAACGGCGACGGCAACCTCTCCGGCCCGCAGATCCCGGCCGCGTTCCAGAGCGTCACGGCCGTGGGCGGCACCGCACTGAAGCGGGCGTCGAACGCCCGAGGCTTCACCGAGTCGGTGTGGAAGACGAGCAGCACCGAGGGAACGAACAGCGGCTGCTCGGTGACCGTCGCCAAGCCCGCGTGGCAGCACGACACGATCTGCAAGAAGCGCATGATCGGTGACGTGTCGGCCGTGGCCGACCCGAACACCGGCGTATCGGTGTACGACAGCCAGGCGCCCGTCGGTGGTTGGTCAGTGTTCGGCGGCACCAGCGCCTCGGCGCCGATCATCGCCAGCATCTACGCGCTGGCCGGCAACGCCGCGACGATCCCTGCCAACGCCAGCCACATCTACGCCAACGCCACGCATCTCAACGACGTGACCGTCGGCAACAACGGCACGTGCAGCGGCAACTACGAGTGCACGGCGAAGGTCGGCTACGACGGCCCCACCGGCCTCGGCACCCCGATCGGCACGGCCGCCTTCTAAGGACGACGACAACAGCAACAACGCTTGCATTCTCGGTGCAGACGGGCGTGACTATCACGCCCAACTGCACCGAGAACCGTTGTGGCCGTAGCCTGAGTGCGTGATGCGCGCACCCGCACTCGCGCCGGCACCCGGGTCTCGGGAGCGACGGCTGTGGTTGGCGATCGCGCTGAACATCGCGGTCGTCGCGCTGCAGGCCGGGTTCGGGTTCGCCGCCCATTCGTTGGGCCTGCTTGCCGACGCCGCGCACAACGTGAGTGACGTCGCCGCGCTCGGCGTGGCGCTCGTGGCGGTGCGGCTCGCGCGCCGCGCACCCACGTCGCAACGCTCGTTCGGCATGCACCGCGCCGAGATCCTCGCCGCGCAGGTGAACGCCTTCATCCTGCTCGTGGTGTGCGGCTGGATCGGTTACGCCGCGGTCGTGCGACTCATCCATCCGGTGGCGGTGCACGGCGCGATCGTGGTGGCCGTCGCAGCGTTCGCGGTGGTCGCCAACGTCGGCTCGGTGCTCGTGTTGCGCGAGCCTCACGGGCACACGCACGGCCATCAACCGTCCAACCTCAACATGCGTGCCGCGGTCACGCACCTCGGTGCCGACGCCGCGGCGTCGGCCGGGGTGGCCATCGCCGGCGTGGTGATCCTCGCTACCGGCGGCTGGTACCGGCTCGACCCCGCGGTGTCGCTCGGCATCGCCGCGCTGGTGGCGGTGCAGGCGTTCGGACTCCTGCGCGAGGCGTTCGAGGTGCTCCTCGAGAGCACCCCGCCCGGCCTCGACCCGGCCGAGCTCATCGGCGCGATCCGTGCCGTCGACGGCGTGGACGACGCCCACGACCTCCACGTGTGGAGCCTCTCCAGCGACGTACGGGCGCTGTCGGCCCACGTGATGATGTCGGGCCACCCCACCCTCGAGGAGGCCCAGGTGGTGGGCGTGCGGGTGAAGTCGGCCCTGGCTGGCGCCTACGGCATCGCCCACGTGACGCTCGAGCTGGAATGCGAGTCGTGTGGCGAGATCAACGAGCGCTTCTGTGCCATCGACCGCTTGAGTGAGTCGCCCACATTTGCCTCGCCTGCGCTCGGCGGCGAGCTCCCTGCGGCCCCTGTCGCTCCTCCGTCGCTCCCGGGCTCCTCCGGTCGCCGCAGGTGACGGGTCGGCGAGCGATCTCCCTGGCCTGATCCCTCACCCGGTAAGGTGAGCGGCAAATGTCCAACCTGTGGCCGCGGGTCGAACCGCTCCTGGCCGAGGTGGAGAAGCCCGCTCGCTACATCGGCTTGGAGCGGGGCAGCCGGCAGCCGGAATGGGCGCCACACAAGGCTGCCTGGCTCCTGATCTATCCCGACACCTACGAGATCGGCCTCCCCAACCAGGGGCTCCAGATCCTCTACGAGATCCTCAACGAGCGTGACGACGCGCTCGCCGAACGGTCGTACGCGCCGTGGGTGGACCTGTTGGCCGCGCTCCGCGCGCGCGACCTGCCACTCTTCAGTGTCGACACGCACCGCTCGGCCCGCGACTTCGACGTGCTCGCCTTCAACCTTTCAGCCGAGCTGGTGTTCACCAACGTGCTCGAGCTGGTCGACCTGGCCGGTGTGCCGGTGCGCAACGAGCACCGCGGCGACGACGACCCGATCGTGCTTGCCGGCGGCCATTCGGCCTTCAACCCCGAGCCGCTGGCCGACTACGTGGACGCCTTCGTGATCGGCGACGGCGAGGAGCCCGTCGGCGAGATCAGCGCGGTGATCGCGGCCCACAAGGCCCGCGCCACCGGCGGCCGCTTCGGTGGCCCGCGCGAGGAGCTGCTCCACGAGCTCGCCACAATTCCCGGCGTGTACGTGCCGGCGATGTACGAAGTGAGCTACGAGGGCCGCGACATCGCCGCGGTCACCCCTCGCTATCCCGACGTGCCGCCGCGCGTCGCCAAGCGCACCGTGGCCGATCTCGACGACTGGCCCTACCCGAAGCAGCAACTCGTGCCGTTGATCGAGGTGGTGCACGACCGCCTCAACGTCGAGGTGTTCCGCGGCTGCACGCGCGGTTGCCGTTTCTGCCAGGCCGGCATGATCACGCGGCCGGTGCGTGAGCGCAGCGCCGAGATGGTGCGCACGATGGTGCGCGACGGTGTGGCGCGCAGCGGTTACGACGAAGTCGCGCTCACGTCGCTCTCCACCGCCGACATGTCGGGCATCGGCGAGATCATCGGCGGTCTGGTCAACGATCAGTGCGGCACGGGGCAGGTGTCGGTGAGCATGCCGAGCATGCGCGTCGACGCGTTCACCGTGGGCATTGCGAGCGAGATCCAGAAGGTGCGCCGCACCGGCCTCACGTTCGCGCCCGAAGCCGGTTCGTGGCGCTTGCGCCAGGTGATCAACAAGCTCGTGCTCGAAGACGATCTCTACGCCGCGGTCGACGCCGCCTACGGCAACGGCTGGCGGCGCGTGAAGCTCTACTTCCTCACCGGCCTGCCCACCGAGATGGATGCCGACACGCTGGGCATCGCCGAGTTGGCGCGCAACGTGATCGAGGTGGGTCGGCGCTACACGAAGCAGGCGTCGGTGACGGTGAGTGTCGGCGGCTTCGTGCCCAAGGCGCACACACCGTTCCAATGGTTCGGCCAGAACGGCGTCGACGAACTCGAACGCAAGATCGCGCTGTTGCGCGACGACGTGCGCAGCTCCGGCAACGGCGGCCCGCGGCGCGGCAGCGCGAAGGGCAATGGCGGACCGGTGCAGTTGAAGTGGCACGACCCCGAGGCGAGCTTCGCCGAAGGGCTGTGCTCGCGCGGCGACCGTCGCGTCGGGCGCGTGATCGAGCGGGTGTGGCGCGCCGGCGGCACCTTCCAGGAATGGTCGGAGCGTTTCCAGCTCGACCGCTGGCTCGACGCGTGCGCGGCCGAAGGCATCGACCCTGAGTGGTACGTGACCCGTCACCGCGCGCGCGACGAGATCCTGCCCTGGGATCACATCGATGCCGGTCTCCACAAGGACTTCCTGTGGGACGACTGGCAGGCGGCCCTGGCCGAACACGGCCTCCCCGATTGCCGCTGGACGCCGTGCTACGACTGCGGCGTGTGCACCGACCTGGCACTCGAGCACGTGGTGGCGTCGCCGCTCGCGCCGGCCGGCGGCAGCCAGGGAACGGGCCAGGAGTGGAGCGCCGACGCCGGCGATGCCGCGGTGCGTTTCCTGGGCCGCAAACCCGCAGGGGTGTCGGCGAGTGGGGACGCGCAGTGAGGGGTGGCGCGGCGTTTCCTGTGCGATTGCAGTTCGCCAAGTACGGAAAGATCCGCTGGATCTCGCACCGCGACACGGCGCGGGCATTCGAGCGGGCGTTCCGCATCGAGGCGTTGCCGCTCACCTTCACCGAGGGGTTCTCGCCCCGGCCCAAGGTGAGCTTTGGTTTGGCCCTCTCGACGGGCTACGAGAGCGACGAGGAATTCCTCGACGTCTCATTCCGCGAACCGGTGGAGCTCGACGAGCTCCCGGCGCGACTCAACGTCGCGCTGCCATCCGGTATCGAGGTCACGGGTGCAGTCGAGCTCGACGAGCGCGCGCCCGCGTTGCAAGAGGTCGTGACCGCGCTGTCCTGGACGGTCGACGTGGGTCGCGACCACGAAGTCGCGCTCGACGCGGAGGAGTTGCGCTCGGGTGTCGCGGCTCTACTCGCGCGCGACGAAGTCACAGTCACCCGGTCACGTAAGGGCCGGCTCGTGGACGACGACGTGCGGGCTGCGATTCGCAGCTGCACCGTGGTCGGACCCGCCGGCGACGGCACCGTCCGTTGCGAGCTCGAGACGAGCACGCAACCGCGCGGCGCCAAGCCTCACGACGTGCTCGCCGCAGTCATGCAAGTGACACCGGCGATCGGTCCGCTCACTGAGCGTCGTGTGGTGCGTACTCATCAATGGATCGAGCGCGACGGCGCGCGGCTTCGGCCGCTCGACGCCGACACGCGCCCGCGCGCAGTGGCGGCACGCGCGTCATGAGCGTCATGAGAGAGGTTCCCAATGTCCGACGAGACGCCAGGTACCGAGCCCACCGCGGCCGGTGTCCCGACTGTGCTCGAACCGGCCAGCCCACCCAGCACCGCAACCCCGGAGCCTGCCGGTAACGGAGACAGCCCCTCGGGCCGCGAGCCGCAGGCGAGCGGGGGTGGAGTTACTCCTGCGCCGCGCAAGCGGCGGCGCGGCAAGCGCGGCGGGCGTAACCGCAATCGCAGGCCGGCCGGCGCGACCGCGAGCGGCGGCAATGCCAACGCGGGCGACGTCGATATTGAAGACGAAGAAGACGCCGGCGACGAGACGCTGCCGCAGAGTTGGAACGACCCCGCGGCCGATCGCGGCTACACGAGCGACGACGTACTCGACGCCGCGCTGGAGGAGGCCGAACTCGAGCCGCCGGGTGCCGCCGACGGCGACTCCGACACTGAAGCTGACGACGACGGTGCCCACGGCGCGCCGTTCCTGAAGCCTTCGATCCCGCCGCCCGCACACCACACGCCCGCGCCCGCCGCTGCGAATGGCGGTGGCACCGGTTCGCAGTCAGCCGGGAGCAACGGTTCCGGCGCGAACAGCTCTGGCGGGAATGGCGCGAGCGCGAGCGGTGGCGCCGGAACCGGGCCGAAGAAGCGGCGCCGGCGCGGCGGCCGCAACCGCAACAAGAAGTCGTCCACCGCCACATCAACGCAGGGCGGGGGCGGCAACGTCACCGCCGCGGCGAAGCCGAGCGCGCCCAGCTACGTGGAAGGCACGCTCGACACGGGCGACTTCGACGGTGCGGCGCTGCTCGAAACGCTCGACGAGGCCACGCTCGAAAAGCGCCGCGGTCTGCAGCGCAAGGGCCGGCCCACCGGCCGCTACATGATGGTGGTGCACACACACCGGCCGAGCGGCCGTTCGCACGTGGCCGTGCTCGAGGGTCGCAACCTCGTCGAGCACTACGTGGCCGAGCCGCAAGACGACGAGCGCAACATCGACGGCAACATCTATTGGGGCAAGGTCCAGAACGTGCAGCCCGGCATGGAGGCCGCGTTCGTCGACATCGGCACGCAGAAGAACGCCATCCTCTACCGGGGCGACGTGCGCCCGGATATCGCCGACGCCGACGGCGGGGCCGGCGCCCGCATCGAGCGGATGCTGCGCAACGGCCAGGCGATCCTCACGCAGGTCACGAAGAACCCGATCATGCACAAGGGCGCGCGGCTCACCCAGGACGTCAGCCTGGCCGGGCGCTTCGTGGTGATGGTGCCCGACCAGCCCGGCACCTACGGCATCAGCAAGCGCCTGCCCGACGACGAGCGGCGCCGGCTGCGCCGCATTCTCGACCGTCTGCGCCCCGCGAACGCGGGCCTGATCGTGCGCACCGCGGCCGAGGGCGCCACCGAGGACGAGCTCGAGCGCGACATGAAGCGCCTGCAGTACCAGTGGGAGCAGATCGACAAGCTGCGCAAGCAGGTGCGGCCGGGCACGTTGCTCTACAAGGAGCCGCCGCTCGCGATCCGCGTGATCCGTGAGGAGTTCACCAAGGAATACCGCGGCATCGTGATCGACGACGTGAACCTCTACAACGAGGTGCGTTCGTACGTCGAGGCCGTCGCGCCCGAGCTCGCCGACCGCGTCGAGCTCTACGACGAAGTCGGCGAGGGCCTGCCGCTGTTCGAGCGCTACCACGTGCACGAGCAGCTCCACAAAGCCCTTGATCGCAAGGTGTGGTTGCCGTCGGGGGGTTCGCTCGTCATCGAGCGCACCGAGGCCCTCACCGTGATCGACGTGAACACCGCGAAGAACGTGGGCAAGTCGAACCTCGAAGAGACGGTGTTCCGCAACAACCTCGAGGCGGCCGAGGGCGTTGCGCGCGAGCTGCGCCTGCGTGACATCGGCGGCATCATCGTGATCGACTTCATCGACATGGAGATCAAGCAGAACCGCGAGACGGTGGAGCGCACATTCCGCGAGGCGCTGGCGCGCGACAAGACCCGCACGCAGATCTATCCGATCTCGGAGCTCGGTCTCGTGGAGATGACGCGCAAGCGAGTGTCGGAAGGTCTCGCCGAGTCGTTCAGCGAGATGTGCCCACACTGCGAAGGCCGCGGCATCCTCATCGACCACAGCCTCTACGAGGAGTAGCGCGCTGGCCGCCGACACCAACATGGGGCGGGCTGTGCCGCGTGTGGTCGTGTTGGGCGCCGGCTTCGGTGGTCTGCAATGCGCTCGGCGGCTCGCGGGCGAAGCGTTCGACGTCACGATCGTCGATCGCAACAACTACCACCTGTTCACACCGCTGCTCTACCAGGTAGCGAGTTGCCTCCTGGCGCCTACCGAGATCGCGGCACCGTTGCGCAAGGTGTTCCGCCACGCCGACAACGTGCACGTGCACGTGGGCGATGTGACCGGTGTGGACCTCGACCAACGCGAAGTGTCGCTCGACGGCGGCGAGCGCCTGGCCTACGACCACCTCGTGATCGCCACGGGTAGCACCACCAACTTCTTCGGCAACGAGTCGGTCGCGTCGCATGCATTGGGGTTGAAGGATCTCGGCGAAGCGGTGAACCTGCGCAACCACGTGCTGGAGACGCTCGAGCGTGCCGCGCATGCCGATGGCGACGAGCGTGCCGCGCTACTCACGTTTTGCATCGTCGGTGGCGGCCCCACCGGTGTGGAGTACGCAGGTGCGCTCGCCGAGCTCGTGCGACTGGTGCTGCCGCTCGAATATCCCGAGCTGCAGGTGGCCCACGTGCGGATCGTGCTCATCGAGATGGGGGAGCGCGTGCTGGCCTCGTTCCATCCGTCGCTCGGCCGCTACGCCGCGCGCGAGCTCGAGCATCTCGGCGTGGAGGTGTTGCTCGGCGCGTCGGTGCAGTCGTTCGACAGCGAGCGCGTGCAACTTGACGGCGCGCGCGTCATCCCGTCGCGCACCGTCGTGTGGACCGCGGGCGTGCGGCCGGCGGAGCTCGCCGCGCCGGTGTCGGCGGAGCGGACCCGGCGCGGGCGATTGGTGGTGGACGAGCGGTTGCGCGTGGTGGGCCATCCCGAGGTGCGAGCCATCGGCGACATCGCCGCCGCCGTCGATGCCGACGGCAAAGAGCTGCCGATGGTGTCGCCGCCGGCGATGCAGGCGGGCCGTTACGTGGCTGCCGACCTCCTCGGGCGGGCGCCGAAGCGGTTCCACTACCGCGACAAGGGAAACCTCGCCACCATCGGGCGGCGGGCCGCCGTCTGCGAGATCGGCCGGCTGCGCCTGCGGGGCTTTATCGCCTGGCTCACCTGGTTGGTGGTGCACATCTACTACCTGATCGGCTTCGAGAACCGGGCTGCGGTGATGTTCCGGTGGTCGTGGTACTACGTGCGCTACGAGCGGCCGGTGCGTGCGGTGATCCACTCCGACCGGGCCGTGGGGGCCGACCGGGCTGTCCGGGCGGGCAGCGACTACGATCCTCCGGTTCCGTGATCGAGGTAGTGATGGCAGACAACGTGTTCGCAGTAGTCGAGACCGGTGGCAAGCAGTACCGCGTCTCCGAAGGGGAGCGCCTCGCGGTCGAGCGCGTCGCGGGCGACGAGGTGTCGCTGCGTCCCGTGCTCGTGGTCGACGGCGACACCGTGCTCGCCACCGCGGCGCAGCTCGCCGGCGTGGCCGTGACCGCCCGGGTGGTGGGCGAGGCCAAGGGCCCGAAGATCAACGGTTTCACGTACAAGGACAAGACGCGCCAGCGCCGTCACTACGGCCACCGCCAGCACTACTCCGAGATCGAGATCACCTCGATCTCGAAAGGTTGATCTGCGATGTCGAAGAAGAAGGGCGCCGGCTCCTCACGTAACGGCCGCGACTCTGCAGCCCAGCGTCTCGGCGTGAAGCGCTTCGGCGGTGAAAAGGTCACTGCGGGCACGATCATCGTGCGCCAGCGCGGCACCCGTTTCCACCCCGGCCACAACGTCGGTCGCGGTGGCGACGACACGCTGTTCGCCACCACCGAAGGCAGTGTGAAGTTCACGCATCGCCGCGGCCGTCGCCTCGTCGACATCATCCCGGCCGCCGAGTAACCACCGCGCTGCGCCGCCAGCTCTGTTGGCCGAATTCCGGGGCAATCGCCCCGAACATCGGCCAACGGTCAGGTGAGAGCTTCGGGGAGCGGCTTGGCGTGCACGATCGCGAGCGTCTTGGTGGCGCGCGTGATCGTGACGTAGAGCAGGCGTAGGCCGGCGCGGTCGTTCGACACGAGGTCGGCGGGTTCCACCACGATCACGTGGTCGAACTCGAGGCCCTTCGAGTCGGTGGCGTCGAGCACGGCAATCGCGGCGTCGAGTGTGGCCGCACCTTCGGACTCAGCGCCGAGGTCACTCAGGGAATCGACAATCGCCGCGTGCGACTCGCGCGGCGCGATCACCGCGACGGTGCCGCCTTGCGCGTGGGCGGCGCGCGCGAGTGATGCCGCGCGGGCCACGAGCTCGTCGCGCCCCACGTTGACGATCTGCGGTGCCTCGTCGGTGCGCCGCACGCTGCGCGACGGTTCCACCGTGGGCGCGGCCACCGCGAGCAGCCGCGCGGCCACGTCCATCACTTCCGCCGGCGTGCGGTAGTTGACGGTCAACGTCGCGAAGCGCGGCGGGATGCGGCGCTGCGGGAGTTGGTCGACGATGTCGTCCCACGCGTCGGCCGCGCCCGGCCGTGAGGCCTGGCCGAGGTCGCCGACGATCGTGAAGCTTCCCGCCGGGCAGCGCCGGGCGAGCATGCGCCATTGCATCGGCGTGAGGTCCTGCGCCTCGTCGACGAGCACGTGTCCGAAGGTGCGCAGTTCGGCGGGTCCGTCGGCATCGCCGTCGCCGCTGCCGTAGCGGGCCGCGAGCTCGGATGCGCTCATGTACGCGCCCACCCCGAGGTCCTCGATCACACGCTGGCCGACGGCCAGTGCGTCGGCGTCGGCGCCCCGCTTGCGGCGCCTACGCGGCTGCGCGGCTTCCACGGGCCCCAGCAGCGATTCGGCCTCGTCCACGAGCGCCACATCCGCATCGGTCCAGTGGGCGTCGGCCACCTCGGCCGGGCGGGCCCGGTGCAGCAGGTCCTGCTCGGCCGCTGACAGCAGGGGATTGCCCGACGACCCGCCCGCGGCCGAGCGCACCAGGGCGCGGAACCCCAGCAGGTCGTTCACGAGCTCGCTCCCCGACAGCACCGGCCACATCCGTTCGAGGGCCTCGACCACCTCCGGCCGCCGCCGCATGCGTGCTGCAAGCTCGGGCTCGAAGCCCTCAGGCAGCGCGTCGCCCCGTGCGATCGCTCGACCGATCAGCGAGTCGACCGTGGCGCCGCGTCCGATGTCGATCACGTTGTCGCCGGACGCGCCGCGTGCCTCGTTCGGGTCGTTGGCGGCGTCGAAGCGGCGCCGTTCGTACGCGCGCGTTGCCGCGAGCTTGTAGGCCGCGACGAGGATGTCCGAGGTGCGGCGCACCACGTAGGGCCGGCGTTCGTTGTGCGTGCCCTTCTGCCGCTGCGCGCCGCGCACGACGCGCGCGCTGTCTTCGCGACTGAAGCGGATGCGTAGACCGTCGAGCATGAACGCGACGTCGTCGTGCAGCACGCGCTGGCGGTCGCGCACGGCCCGAGCGATGACGCGCGACATGCGCGCCGAGCCCTTCACCGCTGCGATGTCGGACGCTTCGACCCGCAGGCCGCGCAGTTGCGGCTTGAGCCCCGAAATCGTGGTGAGTTGCACGTCCTGCTCGCCGAGCGACGGCAGCACCTGCTCGATGTAACGCAGGAATACCGGGCTCGGGCCCACGAGCAACACGCCACGCGACGCGAGATGACGGCGGTGCGTGTAGAGCAGATAGGCCGCGCGGTGGAGCGCTACCGCGGTCTTGCCGGTGCCAGGACCGCCGGCCACCACAAGCACACCGGGCAGGTCGGCGCGGATCGCCTCGTCCTGTTCGGCTTGGATCGTGGCGACGATGTCGCCCATGCGACCGGTGCGATGGCGGTCGAGGGCAGCGAG
The DNA here is from genome assembly GCA_036501845.1 of Acidimicrobiia bacterium. Lineage (GTDB taxonomy): Bacteria > Actinomycetota > Acidimicrobiia > IMCC26256 > PALSA-610 > JBBREP01. The sequence goes on from DASXZO010000159.1 coordinate 18,793, forward strand.
CAACGCGCCCTCACCGGTGACGGTGAAGCCCGCGGCCTCGGAGGCTTCGGCGTCGAACACCTCGTCGTCGAGCGCAGTGATGTGCCGGCCGGCGCGGGTGATGAAGTGCCGCCGCCGCACCACGTGCATCGGCTCGACGGCCGTCGCCCGGTAGAAGGGCTCGGCAATCGGGGCTCGCCAGTCGATCACCAGCGGGTTGTGCTCGGCGTCGTCGACCGCGAGCCGGCCGATGTACCACGACGCCGGGTCGGACAGGTTGGGTTCGAGGTCGAGGCGGCCGAACAGGAGCGGGGCGTCGCCGATGTCGAGCTCAGCCAGGCGGCGCGCCGTCACGTCGTAAGCGATGTCGCGCTCGAGGCGCGCCTGGTGCGTGCCGCCCGCCCGCACATCGGAGTAGGCGCCGCGCACGCTCTCGGCCGCCGCGCGCATGACGTCGAGCCGGTCGTAGGCAGTGTCGACGTACGCCTGTTCTTCGGCGATCTCGTCGCGCAGCTCGGGTTCGTGGGCGTGGGCCAATACCGCCGTCCAGGGCCGTTCAGGGGGTCGGTCATTTTACGTCGGCCGGCGGGCGGCCCACCCGCGCGGATTCAAGCGGGTCCTCGGCGTGGCTGGCGGTCGAGCTCAGGACCGAGCGCGGAGGGCGCCCTGGGCGGGAAGCCGGTGGTCGGTGACCTCCCAGATGGTGAGGATCGACCCGCCCGGAGGCACCGGTGTGAGACGCCTGATCTCCGCATATCTGTTTTGTTTCGCGAGCTTCTGCACCTCGGTGAGAAAGCGCTCGTAACGAAGCTGCCGGGCCGGCGACACCTCGGTCTCGCGCAACAGCAGGCGCATGCCACGCCGCGGATGCGGCACCTGGGTCGTGAGGCTCACGACGGACACTCCCAGCAGCAGTGCGGCGTCAGGATCGGTGTCGATGCGTTGGCGCCCGTACACGTAGCCGGCGCCGGCCGGCACACCCACCTTGATGCCGGCCCGGGCGAGGCGGAGCATCAGACCCGACGAAGCTTCGGCCGAGCCCAGGTCGGGTGCGCTGTCGACGATCACGGTCCGTCCCCTGAGGATCGTCATCTTTGTGAGGTCGTGCGCGGCCCGAGCCACGAGATGCGAGCCGGCGTCGCTCGGGTCGGGAAACGTGAGCGACTCGTGCACGTCGTATGCGCTCGCCACCACCACCGCCACGACGCAGACCGTCGCGATCGCGGCGAGAAGGCGCGGTGCGAGTGGCACCGACATCAACAATGCGGCCGCCAGCGCCACCACGGCGAACACGGCGACGGCCGACACCCAGGTCGACAGGTAGTCGTACGCCACACCTTCGATCGACGCGACCGCAAACAACGACGCGACGAGGGCTACGACCGCGAGCAGCAACGCATCGCGGCTGGCGTTGCGACGGCGGAGCGCGTACATGAGCACAACGGCGACGACGACGAGCGCGGCCACGCTTGGGAGTCGTGCGTGGAGCACCGACGTCGGCTCACCGGTGAAGATGTTGTCCGCGTAGCCGCGCAACCACTGTGCGTTCGTGCTCAATTCGCCGGCAACGATGCGCCACGCCTCGCTCATCCCGATGTGTGCGTGCGACTGGGTGAAGTAATCGAACAGCGCACGCACGTTGCCGCCCTGGTGCAGAGCCGCGTCGAGTAGCGGTGCGAACCACATCGCTGCGGCCACGGCGATCGCCGCGATTGCTTGGCGCCGGGTCACGCGGGCCGTTCCGCGCCGGTGCCGTATCGCGAACGCGATCCCGGCGTAGCCGCCCACCGCCACCACTACGAACACCAAGCCGATATGCGACTGGGCAACGAACGATCCCACGAAGATCATGCACGCGAGCAGCGCGCTGTCGCCGACCGCTACCGACCATGCCAGCATGCAAAACAGCACGAGCGGGATCACCGGCAAGGTGGGGTTCCAACTGCTCGCGGCGGCCGCGAAGCCGAACGCGTGCACGAACACCAACATCACGAGGCCAGCAGCAGCGGCGAGCGCGATGCCGGCGCGGCGGCGCGCGAGCAACACCACGCCCACGCACGCGGCCGCGTTCACCGCAAGCGCGCCGATTGCCAGCCCCGACGAGTGACGACCCGACAACCAGTAGGGGATCGCGAGCACGTAGTAGAGCGCCGGCCCCGGATGGTTCCAGCCGTAGCGCGAGTAAGGGCCGACCAGCGGCGTGTGCCGGGTGAGCACGTCGCGCACGCGGAGCTCGATGTTCGAGATGTCGCCGACGGTCGCGTAACCACCCTTGATCAGCACGATGCGAATGTCCGCGATCACGAACGGCACGAGAACCGCCACGAGGATCACTGCGATGAGCGCGCGATCGCGTCGCGCCGCCGTCGATGTCCGCGCCCTGTCGGTCACGGCGCCTCGACCACGTCAGTTGCGCCTCCCGACACCCACGTGCGCAAACGTACGCCGGATCGCCCGCGGCGCGCGGCGCTCCGGCTGGCGCAGCACGAAGGTGGGTGTCGACCTTTCGCCCTTCAGTTTCCGCCACGGGACGTGCAGGGCAAAAGGTCGAGCGGCCACCGTCGATAGCTTGCTTGTGTGGCCGGCCCGGAGATCAAGACGCCGTTCACGGGCAACGACAAGGCCGATCGGCTGCTCGAGTCGAACCCGCTGGCGCTGATGATCGGCATGCTGCTCGACCAGCAGGCGCATTAACCATGGAGCGCGAGACCGGGATTGGCGACCCCCGCGGCCGTCCGTTTGTTCCACGCGATCAAGCCGAAGCGAGTCTGTCGAAGCTCGCCGGGCGCGAAGTCAAGCTGCCAGAGCAGGCCGTCGTGTCGAAGGGGCCAACGAGTTGTCCCGCCTGTGGCTCATCTGCGGTCGCGTGGGCCGTGACCTTCGAAGGTCTCGATCGCGAGAACGCAGATCCGCTGATCTGGCACGAGACGGAGTGGCTCGCGGATTCGTTCGTGTGCCCCGACTGCAACGCGGGTTGGATCGAGCCCGACGACCCTGAACCGATCAACTGGGTTCGCCCTTACCGCGTCGGCATGTGATGCCCTCCGCGCAGCTTCGGCGAGGGCACTTCTGGCCAATGAGTACCGCCCAGAGGTACTGAAGGGACAGAGGTCGCGGCATCCGTCAGCAAAGGATGTCGCGCGACTTCGCGTACGCGCGCCGCTGCGCCTGCGAGATCTCGCTCGGTATTGTCGCGACCGGACCAGCGAGAACGGTGCAATCGGTGACTTTGGGTGAACCCATTACCTCCTCGGTAACCCACGCACCCAAAGTGCGCGAGATCGACCGGAAGAGAACCCGTCCGTGTCCCTCGGTTGCAGAGATGAGGTGCTGACGTGAGCGAGATCAAGACGCCGTTCACGGGCAACGCAGAGGCCGATCGCCTGCTTACCGAGAATCCGCTCGCGCTTCTTACGGGCATGCTTCTTGACCAGCAGGTGACGATGGAGTTCGCATTCGGCGCGCCGCTGGTGCTCGAACAGCGGCTTGCCGAGGTGGGCGTGGAACTCGAGGCGCCTGCGATTGCCGCGCTCTCCGACGAGCAGGTCGACGAGATCTTCCGGCGGCGACCCGCGCTCCATCGCTTCCCGGGATCGATGGGCCAGCGCACGCACGCGCTCTGCATCTACCTCGTGGAGCATCACGATGGTCGCGCCGAAGCCGTGTGGAAAGGCGTGGCCGACGCTGCCGAGCTGTTACGCCGCGTCGAGGCATTGCCGGGGTTCGGCAAAGCGAAGGCCCGCATCTTCGTGGGCGTACTCGGGAAGCGGCTCGGTGTGCGCCCGAAGGGCTGGGAGCAAGCTGCCGCCGACTGGGCTTCGATCGCCGACGTCGACACCTTCGCCCGCATCGGCGAGATTCGCGATGCAAAACGCGCGGCCAAGGCGCAGAAGAAGGCTCCCACCAAACCCCGCCCGTAGTTTGGTTGTCGTGCAGCGGCGAGCGGAGCGGCCCAGGAGCGAGGGACGAGCGATACGGGCGCGTAGGAGCCGTGCGAGCGAAGCGAGCCTCCAGACGCCCCTAGGGGCGCGAGCCGCAGGCGAGCGGGGGTAGTTACGTGCCAGCGGCGTTTGTGGACGAGGCTCAACTGAACGTGCGCGGTGGTGATGGCGGCGCGGGCTGTATGTCGTTCCGCCGCGAGGCGCACGTGCCGCGTGGTGGCCCCGACGGCGGTGACGGCGGCAGTGGCGGCAGCGTCTGGATCGAGGCGACGCGCAACATGGCGTCGCTGCTCGCCTTCCGCGACCACCCGCACCGGCGAGCCACGTCGGGCACGCACGGCCAGGGGCAGAAGCGGCACGGCAAGGCCGCCGACGACCTCGTGGTGGAAGTGCCCGAAGGCACGGTGGTGCGCGACCACGAGGGCAACATCGTGGCCGACCTCGTGGGCCATGGCGATCGCTACCTCGCCGCACGCGGCGGCCGCGGCGGGCGCGGCAATGCGCGCTTCCTCTCGAACCGGCGGCGCGCGCCGCACTTTGCCGAGCAGGGCGAGTACGGCGAGGAGCACTGGCTGCGCCTCGAGCTCAAGCTCATGGCCGACGCCGCGCTCGTCGGTTTTCCCAACGCCGGGAAGTCGACGCTGATCTCGGCGATCAGCGCGGCGCGCCCGAAGATCGCCGACTACCCGTTCACCACGCTCGAACCGCACCTCGGCGTGGTGCACTACCGCGATCATGAGTTCGTCGTGGCCGACATTCCGGGCCTCATCGAAGGCGCAGCCGACGGTCGCGGGCTCGGCCATCGCTTCCTGCGCCACATCGAGCGGGCGCGTGTGCTCGTGCTGCTGCTCGACCTCGCGGCCACCGACGGGCGCACACCCGCGGAGCAGCTCGAGGTGTTGCTCCACGAGCTATCGGCCTACCGGCCGCAGCTTCTCGACCGGCCGCGCGTGGTCGTGCTGTCGAAATGCGATGTCGCCGGTCCCGACGTCGCCGCCGCGGCACTCGCTGCGCTCGACCGTGACGGTGCCAGTAGCGACGCCGGCATCGACGCCATCGACATCGACGACTCGGCGGTCGATTCGGTGAAGGTGCGCGCCATCTCTGCGGTCACACACGTTGGTCTCGACGAGATGCTCGGCGACCTCGCGCAACTCGTCGAACGAGCGCGGGTCGAACCGCATGTCGATGCACCGGTCGCCACAACCGTGCTGCGACCGCTGGAGGAGGGCGTGGTGGTCGTGCGCGAAGGCGAGCGCGCCTGGCGAGTACAGGGGCGCGCCGCCGAGCGCGCCGTCGCGGTGTCCGATCTCACCGAACCGGACGCGATCCAGTTCGTGCAAGACCGGCTGCGTCGCCTCGGCGTCGACCGTGCACTGGTGCGCGCCGCTGTGGGCGAAGGCGACACCGTGCGTATCGCCGAGCTCGAGTTCGAATACCACGGAGACTTGATGTGAAGCGGCTCGCCGTGGTGAAGGTGGGCACGTCGTCGCTCGCGAGTGCGAGCGGCGCCATCGACGACACCGCGCTCGGCAAGTTGTGCGACGACGTTGCCGCGGCACGTATCGACGGTTGGCAGATCGTGCTGGTGGCGTCGGGTGCTGTCGCTGCGGGGCTACCTGCGCTCGGTTTCGACCGCCGGCCCACCGACATGGGCGTGTTGCAGGCAGTTGCGGCAGTGGGCCAGCCCCGCCTCGTGGCGCGCATCGGCGCGCGGCTCGAGCAGCACCGGATCGTGACCGGCCAGGTGCTGCTCACGCCCTACGACTTCGCCCAGCGTTCGCAGTATCTCCATGCCCGCCAGACCTTCGAGCAGCTCCTCGAGCTCGGCGTGCTGCCGGTGGTGAACGAGAACGACACGATCGCCGACGACGAGATCCGCTACGGCGACAACGACCTGCTCGCCGCACTCGTGGCCAACATGTTGCAAGCGGAAACGCTGGCCTTGCTCACCGACACACGCGGCCTGTTCACCACCGATCCGCGCATCGACGAGCGGGCGTCGCTCGTGGAGGAGATCGTGGAGTTCGACGCGCTCGAGGCGGTTGCCGGCGGGAGCCGGTCGGCGCACGGGTCGGGCGGTATGGCGAGCAAACTGGCGGCCGCCAAGATGGCCGCCTGGTCGGGCGTGCGTGCCGTGATCGCAAGTGCCACCGAACCCGACGTGGTGCGCGGCGCGCTCGCGGCGCGCGCCGGTGTGGGCACCGTCGTGCAGGCGCGTGAAGTGCGCTTGTCGGCGCGCAAGCTGTGGATCGCGTTCGCGCAGCCGGCACGAGGCCGCGTGGTCGTCGACGCCGGCGCGCGCAAGGCGCTCTTGCACGACGGACGCTCGCTGCTCGCCGCGGGTGTGCGCGCCGTCGAAGGCAGCTTCGAGGTCGACGCACCGGTCGAGGTGATCGGACCCGACAGCGAGGTGTTCGCCAAGGGCCTGGCGCGCTACTCAGGTGAGGGATTGCGTGCCGTCGCCGGCCTCCGCACCAGCGCCCTTCCCGACGGCTCGCCCAACGAGGTCATCCACCGCGACGACCTGGTACTCCTCCCGTAACCCACGTTCTGGGGCCAAACAACCCGGCGGAGCGGGGGTGGTGCACCCGGAACGCAACGAAGACCGGGGTCAGTCGGCGGGCGCGGTCGCCTCGTCGATGGGGGCGTTCTCGGCGTAGTGGCGTTCGTACTTGGCGAAGCTCGGGACCTTGGTGGCGAAAAACGCCGCGCCGGCCACGCAGGCCACGCCGCCCGACACGATCGCGAACGGCACGCTGACGAGGCCGCCCACCACGCCGGCTTCCACGTCGCCGAGCACTGGGCCGCCGGCGTACACGGCCATCTCGACGCCGCTGATCCGCCCGCGCAACTCGTCGGGGGTGACGTCGGCCGCGATCGCCGAGCGGTAGACGCCCGAGATCATGTCGGCACCACCCGCGAAGCCGAACAGCACGAGCACCACGATCGCATTGTGCGAGAAACCGGCCAGCGCGATGGCGAGACCCCACGTGCCCACGCACATGATCACGGCGCGGCCCTGCCGGCGCACGCGCGCCGTCCAGCCGCTCGTGACCGAGGCGACGAACGCGCCCGCGGCCACCGAACCGAGCATGAAGCCGTAGAGCTTCGGACCGCCGCCGAGCTGTGCGCTGAGTGCGGGGAACAGCGCGCGCGGCATCCCGAACACCATCGCCACCAGGTCGATGCCGAACACGCTCATGATCACCGATTGGCCGCGGAGAAATTTGAAGCCTTCGATGACCGTGGCGAACGACGCGCGCCGTGCCTCTCCGATCGGCGGTGCCGACGCGATCCCGAAGAACAACGGAAACGCGACCACGAACGTGGCGACGTCGACGAGATAGGTATGTGAGAGGCCGATGGCAGCGATGAGCACGCCCGCGAGCGCGGGGCCGAGCATCATGCCGAACGACCCGTACGTGGCCTGCAGCGCGAAACCCGCTGGTCGCATCTCCGGCTCCAGCAGCAGGGGCAACAACGAGCGCAGGGCCGGGAAGGTCATCGCGAGCAACGAGGAGTCGAGCGCGCCGAGCACGAACAACAGCCAGAGATGCGGGTGCGTGAGACCGGCGTTGATCGCGAGACCGGCCGAACAGAGCAACGACCCCAGTGTGACAACGAGCAAGAGCTTGCGTTTGTCGACGCTGTCGGCGAGCGCGCCCGCAGTGATCGACGACACGAGCATCGGCCCGAGTTGCACCGCACCGAGCACGCCGACCATGAGTGACGAATTGGTCTGGTGATACATCTGGTACGGCAGCGCCGCGGTGGTCATCGTGGTGCCGATGAACGACACCGCCTGACCCAGCCACAGCAACCGGAAGTCGCGCGAGACGCGCAGCGGCGTCGTGTCGATCATCAGCCCCGGCATGCCCGACCGAGGCTACGACCCGTTCTTGGTGCAGGCCGGCGTCAATGCGGCGCCCGTACGCACCGAGAACGGAAGAATGGCGACCGGGTTACGGGGCCATGTCGAGGATCGAGGTGAATCCGTAGCGTTCGTGCGGACCGAAGCTGATCTGTTCCAGCACGCCGAGGCCCACGTCATTGCCGCAGCGGGCGCGCACCACCTGCTGGATGTGCTGGTTCTCGAACGCGGTGGGGTCGAGGTCGTCGCACTTCCACGACTCACCGGCCATCGCCAGTTCGCCCTTCCACATGCCGTGACCCCATTCGGGGTGCATGTAGCCGATGCCCTTCATGCGGAAGCAGAGCAGCGGTTCGAGGTCGATCTCGTCGCGTGTGCCGTTCTGGTGCACGAGCGCGATACGCGCGTGGCCGGCGCGGCGCGTGCCCGAGAGGTAGTCGATCTCGTGCTCACCCGCGGCCATCACTTCCGTGTTCGGGTCTTCGCTGCCTGGTATCGCCGCGGGATCGTCGTACACGGGCAGGATCGCGCCGTCGAAGTGCCACATGCGTCCGTGACGGTTCTCGAACGCGCCGAAGTGCGTGCAGCGATCGTTCCAATGGATCGGCGCCCACAGGAAGAAGATCTGCGCGTCGATGTTCTGCGGCGGCGGGAACGCCGGGTCGGGTCCGGCGACCGGCCGCACGCCCCAACTCCTGTCCTTCACGCCGCGCACATGCGCGGCATCGATGTCGACGCGTTTGCCGCCGTACTCGATCCAACCGTCCCAACGGCCGAACTGCGCGAAACGCGTGGCGTCCATCACCACGCGACGGCCGCCGCCCGTAGTGGTCTGACGGCCCTCCTCGACGCATGCGGTGCGCGCGGTGAACGTGAGATCGGCCGCGATGCCAGTGTCGTTGGGGGCGATGCTCACGCGGATGCGACGCATGGGCTCGATCACGTCGATGTCGAACGGTCCGACGCTCAAGTCGGTGGGCTCCGCGGACGCGCGCCGTGACGCGTGGAAGGCGTGCTGTTCGCCGTCGCGCACGATGCTCAGGCCGCAGTCGAAGATGCCGAGGTTCGGGTAGAGCGCGGCTCCGATGCCGAAGTAGAAGCTTCCGTCAGCTCCCTGTTCCGGCGCAGAGAAGCCGTTGAACCAGTAGCGGTCGTAGGCGTTGCGATCGCCGCTGACGTTGTGCGCGATCGGCGCCGGCGTCTGGTGGATCGGATAGTCGTCGAACTTCGAGAGCATCGCAGCACGATATCGATGGGCCTTGACCGAGCGGTCAAGGGTACGCTGATGCGATGTCCTGCGCCGTGGAGCTCGGCACACGAGCCCGTGCGGCGAGCCGAGTGTTGGCCACCGCGTCCACCGACGCCAAGGATGCGGCGCTCGAAGTGTGCGCGGTGCTGCTGCACGAGCGCCGTGGAGAGCTGCTCGCGGCCAACCAGGCCGATCTCGACGCCGCCACGCGCGCCGGGGTGGACGGCAGCCCGCTCGACCGGCTGCGGCTCTCCGACGCACGGGTCGACGCGATGGCCGCGGGCCTTCGCAACGTCGCCGGCCTTCCTGATCCCGTCGGCGAGGTGCTCGAGGGTGGGCGCCGCCCCAACGGCTTGCTGATCGAGAAGGTGCGGGTGCCGCTCGGTGTGGTGGCGATCATCTACGAGAACCGCCCCAACGTCACGAGCGACGCCTTCGGTCTGTGCATCAAGTCGTCGAACGCGGCGATCCTGCGGGGGAGCGGCTCGGCGCTGCGCTCCAACGTGGCGATCGGCGCGATCGCGCGCGACGCGCTCACCGATGTCGGCCTGCCTCCCGATGCGCTCATCGTCGTCGACGACCCGTCGCACGACACCGCGGTCGCGGTGATGCAGCTCGACGGCTATGTCGACGCGCTGATTCCGCGCGGCGGACCCGCGCTCATCCAATCGATGCGCGAGCACGCCACTGTTCCCGTGATCCTCGACGGCGACGGCAATTGCCACGTGTACGTCGACGAGCACGCCGACCTCGACATGGCGCTCGCAGTGGTGGTCAACGCCAAGACGCAGCGCACCAGCGTGTGCAACGCAGCCGAGTCGCTCGTGGTGCATGCCGCGGTGGCCGAGCGGTTCGTGCCGCTCGTGGCGAACGCGCTCGTCGCCGAGGACGTCGAACTCGTGGGCGACGCCACCGCGCGCCGGCTCAGCGCACAGATCAAGCCCGCTACCGACGACGACTTCGGGCGTGAGTTCCTCGATCTCAAGTTGAGTGTGGCGGTCGTGCCGTCGCTCGACGCCGCGATCGAGCACGTGAACCACTACGGCACCGGCCACACCGAGGCGATCATCACTCGAGATGTCGACGCGGCGCGGCGGTTCACTCGTGAGGTCGATGCCGCGGCAGTCGTGGTGAACGCGTCCACGCGTTTCACCGACGGCGAGCAATTCGGCTTCGGCGCGGAGATCGGTATCTCCACGCAGAAGCTCCACGCACGCGGGCCGATGGGGCTGCGCGAGCTCACCACCTACAAATACCTCGTCTGGGGTGAAGGGCAGGTCCGAAGCTGATGGCCGATCGGTTCGACTCCGTGACGCAGGTGATCGAGCGCCTGCGCGGCGCCGACTACCTGAGCGATGCGAGTATCGCCGGCGTCGTGTTTCTTGCCGACAAGCTCGGCAAGCCGGTGCTCGTCGAAGGCCCCGCGGGCGTCGGGAAGACCGAGCTCGCCAAGGCCGTCGCGGCGATCACGCAGAGCCGCCTCATCCGCCTGCAGTGCTACGAGGGTCTCGACGAGGCCAAGGCGCTCTACGAGTGGAACTACAAGAAGCAACTGCTGCGCATCCAGGCCGACCGCGAGCACGAGCGCGATTGGGCGGCGGTGGAGACCGACATCTTCTCCGAGGAGTTCCTTCTCACCCGCCCGTTGCTGGAGGCGATCCGCTCCACCGATCCGGTCGTGTTGCTCATCGACGAGGTCGACCGCATCGAGATCGAGACCGAGGCGCTGCTCCTCGAAGTGCTCTCCGATTTCCAGGTATCGATCCCGGAGCTCGGCACGATCGAGTCGTCGCTGCCGGTGCGCCCGATCGTGTTCCTCACGTCGAACAACACCCGCGAACTGTCCGAAGCGCTGAAGCGCCGCTGCCTCTACCTGCACATCGACTACCCCACGCTCGAGCGCGAGGAGGAGATCGTGCGCGTGCGCGTGCCCGAGATCGACGGGGCGCTCGCGGTGCAGGTGGCCAAGATCGTCAACTCGATCCGCAACATCGATCTGAAGAAGGCGCCGTCGATCTCGGAGACCATCGACTGGGCCCGCACGCTGCTCTACCTCGGCCGCAACGAGATCGACACCGAGACGATCGGCGAGACGCTGCACGTGCTGCTCAAGTACCAGGGCGACATCCAGAAGGCGCGCAAGGAACTTGGCGTCGACGGCCCCACCACCCCGCTTCGGGGTACGGCCTCAGCGCGTTGACTCAGCGGCGAGCGGAGCGGCCCAGGAGCGACGGAGGAGCGATACGGGCGCGTAGGAGCCGTGCGAGCGCAGCGAGCCTCCAGACGCCCCTGGGGGCGCGAGCCGCAGGCGAGCGGGGGTGGAGATGACGACTGCGGGTGACACGGCAACGCTGTTCGACGCGTTCCAGGGGTTCGTGCACGAGCTGCGCGCGGCGGGGTTGCCGGTGAGCATGACCGAGAACCTCGACGCCATGCGCGCCGTCGAGTACGTGCCGCTCGACGACCGGGCCGCGCTGAAGGCCGCGCTCGGTGCCACGCTCGTGAAGCACCACGGGCACTGGAAAGTGTTCGAGACGGTCTTCGACGTGTACTTCTCGCTCTACTCCACCGGCGTCGGCGGGAAGGGCGAGGGTGACGACGCCGACGGGCAGTCGATGAGCCTCGAGGAGCTGATGGCCGCCATGGAGGGCGGCGGCGCGATGGGCGACGTCGACAACGAGCAGCTCGCGCGCATGCTGCTCGACGCGCTCATGAACATGGACCGCGAGATGCTGCGCCAGATCGCGGGCGCCGCGGTGAGTCGCTTCGCGGGGATGGAGCCGGGCCGCCCGGTCGGCGGCGCGTATTACCTGTATCGCACGCTGCGCCAGCTCGACGCCGAGGGCCTCGTGGGCCAGATGATGCAGCGCGCGCAAGACACCGGCGAAGTGGGCGAGGGGCAGTTCGACGAGCGGCTCGCGAAAGAGGAGTTCGAGGCCCGCCTCCAGGTGCTGAAGGAGCTCGTCGAAGCCGAGATTCGCAGGCGGCTCGTCGCCGACCGCGGTGTGGAGGCGATGGCGCGCACCTTGCGCAAGCCGCTGCCCGAAGACGTCGACTTCATGCACGCGTCACGGGACGAGATGCAGCAGTTGCAACGGTCGATCTACCCGCTCACCCGCGCGCTCGCGGCGCGGCTTGCGCAACGCCGACGCCGGCGCAATCGCGGCACGCTCGACTTCCGCCAGACCGTCCGGCACTCGTTGAGCTACGGCGGCGTGCCGGCCGAGCCGCGGTTCAAGCATCCGAAGCCGCACAAGCCCGAGATCATGGTGATCGCCGACATCTCCGGCTCGGTGGCCAGCTTCGCCCGCTTCACGCTGCAGTTCGTGTACGCGATGCAGAGCGAGTTCTCACGCGTGCGGTCGTGGGTGTTCATCGACGGCATCGACGAGGTGACGCGCTTCTTCGAGGAGTCCGACGACATCGGCGAAGCCGTGCAACGGGTGAACACCGAGGCCGATGTGGTGTGGGTGGACGGCCACTCCGACTACGGCCACGCGTTCGAGGTGTGGCACAACAAGTTCATCACCGAGGTCACCCGCAAGACGTCGGTGATCATCCTCGGCGACGCGCGCAACAACTACCACGCCGCGCAGGCTTGGACGCTCGCCGAGATGCGCAAGCGTGCTCGCCGGCTCTACTGGCTCGACCCCGAGCCGCGCAGCTACTGGGACACCGGCGACTCGATCATCTCCGACTATGCGGTGCACTGCGATGGCGCCTTCGAGTGCCGCAACCTGCGCCAACTCCAGCGCTTCGTGACCGCGGTGGTCGACCAGCAGCAATAACCCCAAGTCATCTATGCGTCGTTTCACGGCCATAGTGGCCGTCAAACGACGCATAGGGATTTGTGAGCGAGACTCAGTGGCGGTGGGTGGAGTGCTCCGCTGCGCAGTGCACGCAGTATGCGGTCCAGGGCAGCGCTTCGAGGCGCGCCGGAGCGATCGGTTCGCTGCACTGCTGACAGCGCCCGAACTCGCCGGCGTCGAGCCGCTCGAGCGCGGCGTCGATCTCTTCGCGCAACGCCGCGAGCGCCTCGGCGGCAGCAACGCGCGACGCGCGGTCGGCGGCGCTCGCGTTGGCATCGCCGGCGCGCTTTCCGTACTGGATCGTGTCGGTCACGTCGGGCTGTTCGAGCAGCTCGCCGAGCTCGGCGTCGACCTCCGCGGCTTTCTCCGTGAGCGCAGCGCGCGTGCGCTCGATGGCGGTGTCGGCCATGGAGAAAGGCTACGCCTACAGGTGTTGTTTCGCGCAGGCCCAGGCTGCCCGTACCGATAGCGTTCCCTCGTGGCGGCGACGCTCGACGAGTACGGATGGGAGGCCTGGCGGTCGGCCGCGCCCACCCACGCCGACCCCATCCCGGAGCAGCCGCCGGCCGGCGTGGGCCGGGTGGTCCGCATCGACCGCGGTGTGTACGCGGTGGTCACCGACACCGAGGTGGTGGCGGCGTCGCTCGCCGGCGAGTTCAAGGACGCCGCCGATCCGGTGGTGCGCCCGGCCATCGGCGATTGGGTGGTGGTCGCGCACGAGGGTGATGACACTGTGGTGCGCGTCGTGTTGCCGCGCCGTTCGATGTTCGTACGCGGCGACATCGCGCGCATGCAGGCCCAGGTGGTTGCGGCGAATATCGACGTGGTGTTCGTGGTGCATTCTGCGAGCGACGAGCCGAACCTGCGCCGGCTCGAGCGCGAGCTGGTGCTCGCGTTCCAGAGTGGCGCGCAGCCGGTGATCGTGCTGTCGAAGGCCGATCTCGCCGACCGCGTCACCCGTGTCGTCGACGCGATCCGGCCGGCAGCCGTAGACCTCGACATCGTGGTCACGAGCGCGGTCACAGGCGCGGGCGTCGAAACGCTGGAGACTTGTGGAACGCACGGTTTGACGCTGGCATTCATTGGTGCGTCGGGGGTGGGGAAGTCGACGCTGGTGAACGCGCTGCTCGGCGCCGACGTGCAGGCCACCGCACCTATCCGCGCCACCGACGGCAAGGGCCGCCACACCACCACTGCGCGCGAGCTGTTCGTGTTGCCGCGCGGTGGCGTGCTCGTCGACACGCCCGGCCTGCGCTCGCTCGGGATGTGGCGCAGCGACGAGGGCATCGCTGCTGCGTTCTCCGACATCGAGGAACTCGCACGTTCATGCCGGTTTTCGGATTGCGCGCACGACCACGAGCCTGGATGTGCCGTGATCGAAGCCGTCGCGGCCGGACGCCTCGACGCCGATCGGGTGCGCAACCACCGCGACCTGCAACGCGAGCTCGATCGGCTCGATGCCGAAGCCGAAGCGCGCGGTCGTGTGGTGAAACAGCAAGAGCGTGTGGCGCGTGCCCGGGCTCAGCGCAGCGCTCCACCGGTGCGATGACGCACCAGCGCATCGGCCTCTTCGGGGGCACGTTCGACCCGCCGCACAACGCGCACATCGTGGCCGCGCTGGCCGCGCGTCGTCAGCTTGCGCTCGACGTTGTGCTGATGGTGGTGGCGGGAGATCCCTGGCAGAAGCGCGATCACGTCGTGACGAATCCCACCATACGGTTCGACATGGTGCGGCTCACGTGTGAGGGCCTCGCGGGGCTCGAACCGAGCGGCATCGAAGTCGAGCGCGGGGGTCCCACCTACACGATCGACACCGTCGAGGCGCTGCGCGATCGCGGGAGCAGCGAGATCGCGCTCATTCTCGGTGCCGACGCAGTGGCCAACCTCGACTCGTGGCATCGCGCCGGCGACCTGGCGGCGATGGTGTCGGTTGCCGCGCTGCCGCGCTGGTCGGTCGAGGGCACGCGCATTTCGTCCGCGCCGCCGAGCGAGCGTTGGAACGTCACCCAGTTGAGCATGCCTAGGCTCGACATCGAGTCCACGGCGCTGCGCGCGGCGTGTGCCGCGGGCGCTCCTCTCGACGGCCTGGTGCCGGCTGCAGTGGTCCACTACATACGAGAGCACCGTCTCTACACTCGAACGTGATGACCGAGGCGTCGACCGGCCTGGTTGACGAGGCCGTTGAGGACGCCGTCCACGGCATCGCAACCGAGCCCTGGCCCGAGACCGAACCGGAGCCCGCGCTCAGCCGCGCCCAGCGCGAAAGGGCGCGCCGGGCCAAGCGTTCGCGCAACCGCCGCAACGAGGTGCTGGCAGTGTGCGTGGCGCTGGTGGTGGGTGCGATCGCGGCACTATCCACTTCGCCACGCCACGCATCGAGCGCGCCGAAGCGTTCGGGAGCGCCTTCCGCGATACCGACCGCCGCTCGACCGCACACCGTGCTCTTCGTGCACTACGACGCGGCCCACAGCATCGATCTCGCCGCGCTCGTCGGTGTCGACGCGGGCGGTCGCACCGGTTCGTTCGTGTTCGTGCCGCCGCCGACGTTCGTCGACGTTCCCGCGCTCGACTTGGAGCCCGTGGGCTCCTTGTTGCGGGTGGGTGATCAGTCGCTCCTCCTCGACGTGATGGAGAACACCACCGGCGTGCACGTGAGCCGCATGGCGCTGCTCGACGACACCGCGCTGGCGCGAGTGTTCGCGGTGGTGCCATCGATTGCGATCACGTTCCCGCACGCGGTCACGGCGAGCGACTCGGGCGGTTCGCTCACCTATCCCGCGGGGCGCGTGAAGGGCATCACGCCGTCGCAAGCAGTGCGTGTGATGACCGACAAGGAGTCGGGCGGCTCGCTCGTGCACCTCGCCACCGTGCAGGCCGTGTTGGAGGGATGGTTCAGTGCCCTACACGCCTCGCCCGCCGCCGCGCACCAGGCCGCGAAGATTCCCGCGGCCGCGCCGTTCGCCGCGCTCGCGTCGGTCACCGGGATGCATTACGACGTGCTGCCCGTGGTGAGCAGCACCGCGGCCGGCGGTGAGCGCTACGACGTCGACCAGACCGCGCTCGACCAGCTCGCGCGGAGCGACTTCGGATACGCCCGCCTCGGCGGGCCCGGGCCGCGGCCGAAGGTCGAGCTCTTGAACGGCGTGGGTCAGGCCGGGCTCACCCAGCGCATGGCCCGCATCGTGGTGCCCGCCGGCGGCGACGTGACCCTCACCGACAACAAAGATGGCTTCGGCCAGCGCACCACGAAGATCGTGTACTACGACCCGAGCCAGTACGCGACGGCCCAGCATTTCGCCCGGGTGCTGGGCCTCGCCCCGAACTCGGTAGCGCGCGGCGCCATCCCGCTGTATAGCGTCGACATCACAGTGGTGATCGGAAAAGATTTCGTGGAGCAGCATCCTTGACCGAACTCGATCCCTCGAGAGATCGCGCGCGCATCATCGCCGATGCCGCCGACAGCAAGAAGGGCGAGGACATCGTGGTGCTCGACGTGGGTGACATCATGTCGCTCGCGGAGATCTTCGTGATCGTGTCGGCGCCGAACACTCGCCTCGTTCGCACGCTCGTCGACACCATCGACGAGCGCATGCGGGGCGAATCCGGTTCGCGGCCGCGCACCGTCGAAGGGCTCGACAGCGCCACATGGGTGCTGCTCGACTACGGCGACGTCGTGGTGCACGTGTTCCTCGACGAGACCCGCGAGTTCTACGGCCTCGAGCGCCTCTGGGCCGACGCTCCTCGCATCGCCTGGTCACCCGCCGGCACCTGACCGCCCCCGCGTCAGCGCGGGCTCACCTGCTCCTCGGACGTCGCGGGTTGTGTCGCATCGATCTCTGAGGCCGCGGGCAAGGCAAGGGTGAAGCGGGCGCCGCCGTCGGTTGCGTTCTCGACGTGCGCCGAGCCGCCGTGTTCTTCGGCGATCGCGGTCACGATCGACAAGCCGAGACCGACGCCGGTGCCCGCGCGTGCTGCGTCGGCTTGCCAGAAGCGATCGAAGGCGTGCGCGAACGCCTCGTCGTCGAGGCCCGGTCCGTGGTCGCGCACGACGACGCGTGCAACGTGGCCTTCGCTGCTGGCCTCGATCTCGACGGGTGAGCCGGCGGGCGTGTGCTTCAGCGCGTTCACCACGAGATTCGCGACAGCCTGGCGCAGATGGTCGCGGTCGCCGCGCACGATCACCGGTTCGGGCGCGATCACGGTGATCGGACGATCAGGTGCGGTCGCGACCGCGTCGGTCGCGGCATCAGCTGCGATCACCGTGAGGTCGACCGGCTCCTGCTCGGGCGTGCGGGTGCGGTCGACGCGGGCGAGCAGGAGTAGGTCTTCGACAAGGGTGCGCATCCGCGCCGACTCCTCCTCGATGCGCCGCATGATCACTGGCATGTCGACGTGTTCGTTGGTGGCGTCGAGGCGGAACAGCTCGGCGAATCCTTGGATCGACGTGAGCGGTGTGCGCAGCTCGTGCGACGCGTCGGCAAGGAACTGGCGCAAGCGCTGCTCGGTGGCATCGCGCTCGCGGAACGACGACTCGATCTCGTCGAGCATCGTGTTGAGTGCGAGGCCGAGCTGGCCCACCTCGGTGCGCCCGTCGCTCGGTGTCACGCGCTGCGACAAGTCGCCGTCGCTGATCTTCTCGGCCGAGTCGGCCATCGTCTCGAGCGGCTGGAGACCGCGCCGCAACACGAACCACGAGCCGGCAGCGAGTGCGAGCAGCAGCGCGAGCGCGGCGATGGTCTCGATCAACACGAGATGGTGGAGCGAGCTCTCGACGCTACTGAGCGGAATCGCTATGAGCACGGTGTCGCCGGTGGCTGGCGGTCCCGCGGGGACGGCCATCACCCGCCAGCGCCCGCCGCCGCTCACCGACGACACGGTGCGCGCCTGGTGCATGGGGAGGTGCGCCGGGATTTTCGGCCGGCTACTCGATGTCGAGCCATAGAGCACCGCGGCGAGCGTCTTGCCCGTCGCGCCGCGGAGCTCGGCGTAGCTGCCCGTCGGTCCGAGCACGGGAGGCCCGCCGGTGTCGTGATCGTGGTCGGGGTCGATGCCTTGGCCAGGCCCGTTCGTGAGCCCGGCTTGGCCGTCGAGGTTGCGGCCGACGGACTGTGCCGACGCGGTGATCGCGCTGTCGACGCGCCGGTACTCCGACCGCGCGTACAGCGAGTAGGTCGCCACGCCGAACACTGCGAGGCCCACGGCGGTCAGCATCACGAGCGCGATGACGAGGCGGAGGCGCAGCGTCATGTGCGGCGAAGACAGCAGGCGACGGGCACGCTTCGAGTCTGCCGCATCGGCGGTGCCTGCGAAGTGCAACACGTCCCAAGATCGTCGCGGGCGCTGCTACAGCGCTGGGCTTTAGCTGGGAAGTCCCTGGGAATTCGCACGTTTCGGCCCTTCCAGTGCACGCGCCCGATCTGCCACCGATATCGTCAGCACATGGCCGATGGTGCGCGCCAACCGCGAGTGCTTGTCGTCGACGACGAGGAGCACATCACCGAGTTGCTGGCGATGGGGCTCGGTTACAACGGATTCGACGTCGAGCGGGCCTCGAGCGGGCGCGCCGCGCTCGACGCGATCACGCAGACGCGGCCCGACCTCGTGGTGCTCGACGTGATGCTGCCCGACCTCGACGGTTTCGAGGTGGCTCGCCGCGTCCGCCAGAACGAAGGTGCCGGTGCGCACCTGCCGATCATCTTTCTCACCGCACGTGACACCACACAGGACAAGGTCGACGGCCTGCGGCTCGGCAGCGACGACTACGTGACCAAGCCATTCAGCATCGAGGAGCTCATCGAGCGGGTGAAGGCCGTGCTGCGCCGATCTTCGGGCCTCGGTCCGGGCGAGCAGCGCTTGAGCTTCGCCGACCTCGAGCTCGACGAGGACACTCGCGATGTGTGGCGCGCCGGCAAGCTGATCGAGCTCACGCCCACCGAATACCGCTTGCTGCACTACATGCTCGCCAACGCCCGCCGCGTGCTCACGCGCGACCAGATCCTCGAGCACGTGTGGGACTACACATTCGCCGGTAACGCCAGCGTGCTGGAGACCTACATCAGCTACCTGCGCCACAAGATCGACGTGGTCGACCCGCCGCTGATCCACACGGTGCGCGGCGTGGGATACAGCCTGCGCATCAAGGAATAGTTCCAGCAACATCTCACGCTCGACCCAGGCCACTCTGAGGCCGGCGCTCGATCATCAATGCATGATCGACACAGAAGAGATGCGATTCCGGGCGATGGGCAGCGACGCCCTCGTGATCGTGGTGGGCGCTCCGGACGGCACGCTCGAATACGCCCACGCACGTATTGCCCAGCTCGAGCAACGGTGGAGCCGGTTCATCGAGTCGAGCGAGGTGTGCGCGTTGCGGCGCGGTGCCGGTGATTGGGTGACGGTGTCCGACGACACCGAGCGGCTCGTCGAGCTCGCGGTGGAGGGATGGCGAGTGTCGGGCGGTGGCTTCGATCCACTCGTGCTCGATGCCGTCGAACGCGCGGGTTACGACCGCAGCTTCGACGCGATCGAGGCGTGTAGTGCGAACAACGCATTGCACGATGCCAGGCCGCCGACCGCGTTCGTGCTTGCGCCGATGGCCACCGCCATCGAAGTGACCACCGGGATGGTGCGGCTCCCAGCCGGTTGCGCCTTCGATCCCGGCGGTATCGGCAAAGGCCTGGCCGCCGACAAGGTGGTGGCCGATCTCGTCAGCGCGGGCGCAGCCGGTGCGTGCGTCAACCTGGGTGGCGACCTGCGCGTCGCCGGTCGCGCACCCGATGGCGGTGACTGGACGATCGCGATCGAAGACCCGTGGTCGCGCGACGCCATCGTCGACGTGGGCATCCGTGACGGCGCGGTGGCCACGTCGTCGACGCAACGCCGGCGGTGGACGCTCGACGGCGTTCCCCGCCACCATTTGATCGACCCCGCCACCGGTGAACCATCGACAAGCGACCTCGTGGCGGTCACCGTGATCGCCGGCGCGGGTTGGATGGCCGAAGTGCTCGCCAAGGCCGCGCTGCTGCGTGGCGCACAGCGGTGGCGCGACGTGCTGCCCGCAGGCGTCGAAGGCCTCGCGATCGACCGCGATGGCGAGGCGTTGACCACCCCGGATTTCGCCCGCTTCACGCACACCGTCGACGACCCACACGAATCGTTCGCCCGCGTCGCGTGACGCGACGCGAGGCTCATCCAGGGAGAACGCAATGAACGAGCAACCACCTGACTCTGCCACCGGCCCGGCGCGCGTCGCACGAACCTCGCGACCTCCCCACGCGCGTCGGCGCCGGCGGCGCCATCCGGCCCGGCTCGCTCGCCGTGTGAGCGGCGTGGCCAGCGTGACCGCTGCGAGTGGGCTCATGATCGCGATGGCGCTCGGTGCTCGCGCGAGCACCACGTCGACGGCGACGAAGTCGGCCAGCCATTCGGCCACCGTGGTGACCGCGACCAAATCGACGTCGGCTTCCCCGTCGACGTTGGGCAGCGCGTCCACCACGAGCACGACTGCAACGCCGTCGACCACCGCGACCACGACGGCCACGGCCGGCACCCCGTCGAACACCGCCGCCACCTCCACCCACGGCAGCTGACCTCCCCCAGCTGACCAGCCCCCGTGGTCCCATAGACAGTTGACAAGTCAACGGTTTATGGGACCACGGCGTCGATGAGGCCCCATTCGAGCGCGGTGTGGGCGTCGATCGTGCGGCCGGTGAGCGCGAGCAGCGCGGTGCGTTGACGGCCGATGCGACGGGTGACGCTCACGGTGCCGCCCGCGCCCGGTACCAGTCCCATCGCCACCTCGGGCAGCCGGAACTGTGCGTCGGCCGCGGCCTCCACTCGCGCACAGAACGCGGGCAACTCCGTGCCGGCGCCGATGCACGATCCGTGCACCGAGGCCGTCGAGAGCGACCCGAACGCGTCGAGCAGCACGCCCGGCGCGCGGTTCGTGCGGATCCCGTGTGCCAACACCACGTCCGGAGTGGTGCCGAACTCGTCGAGATCGCCGCCGCTGCAGAAGCTCGGCCCGTTCCCGCGCAAGTGCACGATCGGAGGATCGGCCGCCTTGAGGAATTGG
Organism: Acidimicrobiia bacterium; assembly: GCA_036501845.1. Classification (GTDB taxonomy): domain Bacteria; phylum Actinomycetota; class Acidimicrobiia; order IMCC26256; family PALSA-610; genus JBBREP01. The sequence continues at coordinate 39,719 of DASXZO010000159.1, forward strand.
CGCAGCACCGCGCACAGCGCGTCGCGCATCGCGGCGTTGTACGCGTTGTGCACGTGCGGCCGGTCGAGGATCACGTCGACGACATCGCCTCGATCGTCGACCGCGAGCGGGAAGTCGCGCTCGGTGGCCGGCGCATCAGATGCCTTCTTCCGCCGCCTCCTGCGCCAAGCTGCGAACTCGGGTCCGGCCAACAGCATCGAGTACGCCACCGACTCGCGCCACAAGCCTTGCGCCATCGTCCCGGTGTCGGCGGTGCGCAGTAGTTGCGCGACCACGGATGCGGCGCGGGGTGCTGTGGTGCACGTGGCCGCGATCTCGCGCAGGGCCATGTATCCGTCGTCGTCGTCGTCGAGCGCGACGTCGAGCGTGCCGCGAGCGTGCGTGCCCTCGCCGCCAATGGTCACGAACACTCGAGGGATCGTCGCCGACGGCGTGCCACCGAGCGTTGCGGCGTCGGCGCCGGTGAGATCCACGACGGTGAGTGGGGACCCGCCGCCGGTTGCCGGTGCCTCGGCCCAGTCGTGGTCCGCGAGCCGCTGGCGCAGCGTCGCAGGGTCGACGATTTCGTAACGGGGCTCGGGTGGTGTGGTCACGCGGCAAAAGGGGTCGCTCGGGCCCGAATGTAGGGTGTCGCCCCACCCCCTGAACCCGAAGGGAGCAACACGTGCGTCCAATGGAGGGCATCCGGGTCGTCGAGGTCGCGAGCTGGACGTTCGTGCCAGCCGCAGGCGCGGTGCTCGCCGAATGGGGCGCCGACGTGCTGAAGATCGAGCATCCCGAGTCGGGCGACCCGCAGCGTGGCCTCATCTCGTCGGGGATGATCCCCGGGGGCGCCGATGGCGTGAACTACATGATGGAGCAGCCGAACCACGGCAAGCGCTCCGTGGCGCTCAACCTCAGCCATCCCGACGGCAAGGCGCTCCTCTACAAGTTGTGCGAGACCGCCGACGTGTTCCTCACGAACTGGCTTCCCGGTCCGCGCCAGCGCCAGCAGATCGACGTCGACGACATCCGCAAGGTCAACCCGAACATCATCTACGTGCGCGGTCACGGCCAGGGAACGCGCGGTCCCGACGCCGACAAGGGCGGTTACGACGGCTCGTCGTACTACGCGCGGTCGGGCGTGCTCGCCGGCATCTCTGGTGGTGGCGGCTCGGGTCCGTACGGCCCCACGCAGCCGCCGGCGTTCGGCGACTTGCCCGGTGGCCAGACGATCGCGGGAGCGGTTGCCACTGCGCTCTTGCACAAGGAGCGCACGGGCGAGGGCAGCATTGTCGACATCTCGCTGCTCAACTTCGGCATGTGGTGTATGGCCGCAGGCATCGTGTCGTCGAAGCTCTACGAGGGCGTCGAGCTGCCGAAGTTCACGCGTGAGACGCTCCCGAACCCGCTCACCAACCGCTACCTCACGAGCGACGGCCGCATGATCCAGCTGATGATGCTGCAGGCCAATCGCTTCTGGCCCGAGGTGGTCGCCGCGATCGGCCACCCCGAGCTCGCCGATGACCCGCGCTTCAACACGCCCCAAGCAATGAACCAGAACGCGCCCGAGGCCACGAAGCTGCTCGACGAGATTTTCGCGACGCGCACCTTCGTGGAATGGAAGCAAGCGTTGCACGACATCAAAGGCCAGTGGGCGCCGGTGCAGACGCCGATCGAGCTGCACGACGACGCCGACGCGATCGCCAACGGCTACCTCGCCGACGTCACCTCGTCGAACGGCGTCAACTTCAAGCTGGTGGCCAATCCGGTGCAGTTCAACAACGAGCCCAACACGCTCACCCGTGCACCCGACCACGGCGAGCACACCGACGAGGTGCTCCAGGAGCTCGGCCTCGACTGGGACGAACTCATCCGCCTCAAGACCGACAACGCCATCCTGTAGCTACTGCCACTTCCATTCGGGGTCGCGCTTTTCGAGGAAGGCGCGGTTGGCTTCCTTGGCGTCGTCGAACTTGAGCAAGCGCGCCGTGTAATCCTGTTCGGTGCGGTAGGCCTCTTTGAGCGGCAGGAACTCGGTGCGGTTCATCGCCTCTTTGGCGAGGCGCAGCGCGATCGGGCTCTTCTTCGCGAGTTCGCCCGCGAACTCGTACACGGTCTGCATGAGCTCGTCGGCCGGCACCACGTCGCGCACCGCGCCGAGCCGGTAGAGCTCGGCCGCGGGAACGCGCTCGCCACTGAAGTACATCTCACGCGCCTTGTGCCGGCCGACCAGCAACATCAAATGCGAGCTCGCGCCGAGCAACCCCACGTTGATCTCGGTCGTGCCGAACGTGGCGTGATCAGCCGCGAACAAGATGTCGCAACACGCCGCGAAGGCGAGCCCGGCGCCGAGTGCAGGTCCGTTGATCGCGCCGATCACCGGCACTGCGCAGTCGGTGATGGCCCACATCGCCGCGCGTGCGATGCCGGGCGGGTCGGTGATCTCGGTGGCCTTGGTGCTCTGCGGCCTCTTGTTGATCGTCTTCAGGTCGGCGCCGCCCATGAACGCCCGCGTGCCGGCAGCAGTGAACACCGCGACGCGCACGTCGCGATTGTCGTCGAGCGACCGGAATGTGTCGCGGATCTCGTGGAACGTGTCGGTGTCGACTGCGTTCACTGGCGGCCGGTCGAGCGTGACCGTCGCGATGTGATCCCGTATCTCTACCGAGATGTCAGCCATGTTGTGGGATCAGCCGGGGAACGGTGCCAGACCCATGCGCTCGCGCACCTCGGGGCGGCGCAGCGGTGGGACCGTGACCGGCGGCTGGCGGCGCGGCGGAACCTGCGCGAGCAGGTCGGCCGTGATGTGCGCGATCTGGTGCGCGGCCTCGTGCATCAGCGCCGCGACCTCGGCGTTCGGCTTGGTGATGCCGCTCACCTTGCGGACGAACTGCATCGCCGCCGCGTCGATCTCTTCATGCGTTGCCGGGGGCTCGAGCCCTCTGAGCTCAGTGATGTTCCTGCACATGACAACAACAGTATGTGGAGAATAGAAATGACGGCGTGCCTGTCCACTACGAGACGCGTGAGGAGCACATCGTGCTCATCACGATCGACCGCCCCGAGGCCCGCAACTCGGCCGACATGGAGCACTTCAAGCAGTTGCGTGAGGCGTGGGAGCGCTTGCGCGACGACGGCGATGCCTGGGTTGCCATCATCACCGGCGTCGGCGATTCGTTCTTCGTGGGCGCCGACCTCAAGTCGTACATCCCGCAGATCACCAAGCTCGCCCAGGAGATCGGTGAGAAGGGGCTCGACGAGATCGACGGTTACCGCCTCGACGACGGCACCAAGGCGGTGCTGCGCGACTTCCCGCTGTCGAAGCCGGTGATCGCCGCGGTGAACGGCTTCTGCACCGCCGGCGGCATGGAGATGCTCGGCGGCACCGACCTGCGTGTGTGCTGCCCGGAGGCGAAGTTCGCGGTGATGGAGCCCAAGCGCGGGCTGTTCGCCGGCGGCGGCACCACCGTGCGCCTCCCGCGCCAGATTCCGTGGCCGGTCGCGATGGAGTTCCTCTTGTGTGCCGACCTCATCCCCGCGGCGCGCGCGTACGAGATGGGGCTCGTGAACGCGGTGGTGTCGCGCGACGAGCTCATTGACACCGCGCTCGAGTTCGCGCGACGCATCACCGCCAACGCGCCACTCGCGGTACAGGCCACGAAGGCGAGCGCGCTCGCCGGCCTCTACGTGGACGACCACATCGTGCACACGTCGAAGCGGGCGCTGCGCAGCGTGCTCAACGCGCTCAGCGCAGTCGCCGATGCACTGCCTGACGACACCGCGTCCGAGGCGCGCCTGGCGATCGCCGACGCCGAACAGGCGGTGAAAGAGTTGCGGAGCGCCTTCCAGCAGGAGTCGGCGCATTCGACTGCCGTGTTCCGCAGCGACGACGCCAAGGAAGGGCCGAAGGCCTTCGCCGAGAAACGGCCACCGATCTGGAAGGGGCGCTGATGCCCGACGAGCCGAAGGCCCTGCCCGACCCAGGCGCGGTGCACGACCAGCGCGAGATCGACGCGGTGATCGAGGTGTTGCGCACCTCGAACCTCACCATCGGCCCGAAGGTCGCCGAATTCGAAGCCGCGGTGGCCAAGCTCTTGTCGAAGCAGCACGGCGTGATGGTGAACTCCGGGTCGTCGGCGTTGCGGTTGGCGATCGACCTGCTCGGCCTGCAACCCGGCGACGAGATCATCACTCCGGCGCTCACATTCTCCACCGACATCGCGCCGATGGTGCAGTCGGGCATCGTGCCGGTGTTCGTCGACGTCACTCCGGACACGTTCCAGATCGACGCCGATCGCATCGACGAGATGGTGGGCCCGCGCACCAAGGCGATCCTCGCTCCGAACCTCGCCGGCAACTGCCCCGACTGGGATCGGATCCGCGAGGTGGCCGACGCGCACGGACTGCGTGTGGTCGAGGACTCGTGCGACGTGCTCGACTCGCACCTGCGCGGCCGCCGAACGGGGGAGCGCGCCGACATCTCGGTGACCAGTTTTGCGCGCGGCCACGCCATCACCGCTGCAGGCAACGGCGGCATGGTGGGCGTCGACGAGGAGGAGCTACTCGACCTGTGCCTGATGCTCCGGCGTTGGGGCCGGCGCTCGGAGACGTATCTGTTCGGCTCGCGCAAAGGTGAACGCGAGCACTTCGGCCCGCTCGCCGACGGCACGCCCTACGACCTCACGTTCCTGTTCGATCGCATCGGTTACAACTTCGAGCCTTCCGAGATCGGTGCGGCCTACGGACTCGTGCAGCTCGAGAAACTCGCCGACTACAACGGGCGCCGCAAGTCGCACTGGCAGCGTCTCGACGGTCTGTTCGAGCATTACACCGAGATCGTCGACCGGCCGCGCACCACCGACGGTGCCGACACCGTGTGGATGCGCTACCCGTTCCTGCTGCGCGAGGGCATCGACCGCAGCGTGATGCAGCGGGCGCTGCACAAGCAGCGCATCACGAGCCTGATGGTGTGGAGTGGCAACATCCTGCGCCATCCCGGTTTCGCGTCGGTCGAGCATCGCAAGCCCGCGGGTGGCTTGCCGAACAGCGATCGCGTCACCGACTCGGCGCTGTCGTTGCCGTCGCACCACGCGCTGAGCAGCGACGACCTCGGCCGCATGATGACCGTGGTTGCCGACGTGTTCGACGACGTGGCCAAGACGCGCACGTGAGCGAACCGGCTGAGCCTCATTGCGTGGTGGTGGTGCGCCACGGCGACACGGAGTGGTCGCGCACCGGAAAGCACACCGGCCGCACCGACATCCCGCTCGATGACGACGGGCGGGCGCGCGCTGCGCAGCTCCACGACGCGCTTGGCGAATACCGCGACGCGGTTGTGATGTCGAGCCCGCTCGCGCGCGCGCTCGACACGTGCCGGCTCGCAGGTTTGGGCGAGCACGTGCACACCGACGACGATCTCATGGAGTGGGACTACGGCGCGTACGAGGGGCGCACGACCGTCGACATCCACGCCGAGCGGCCGGAGTGGTCGCTGTGGCGCGACGGCGTACCGAACGGCGAAACCGCAGCCGATGTCGGCATTCGCGCCGACCGCGTGATCGCGCGTTGCCGCGCCGCGCACCGCGACGTGGTGGTGTTCTCGCACTCGCACTTCCTACGAGTGTTCGCGGCGCGGTGGACCGGACTACCGCCCGATGCCGGCCGGGTGATCGTGCTGGGCGCGGCAGCGTTCGGAGTGCTCGGTTGGGAGCGTGAGCAGCCGGTGATCGACCACTGGAACCTTCGCCGCGTGTGACGCGGCGGCTCACGGAGTAGCTACGGGCTACGCCTCGGCGGGCCGGTGCTGGCGGTCGGGCCAGTGGTCGAGGATGGTGTCGAGGATCTCCTCACCGGCTTCCAGCGCACCGAGATGACTCTCGCCCGCGCGCACCGAAAGCGTGGAGCCGCGCACGAGCGCCTGGAGATGGCGCGCGTGGTGCAACGGCACGATGTTGTCGGAGTCGCCGTGCCAGAACGCGATCGTCACCTTCACGTCCGACGGCGAGAAACCCCATGGTTTGGCGAACAGGATCGCGTCGTACACCGGTGCCTTGAGTCCGGTGCGCGCCGCCGATCGCAGGTCGGCGATGAACATCTCGCGCATCTCGGGGTTGGCGAACACGCGCTGGTCGCCCGGTGGCGAGTTGCGCATGTAGAGGTCGAACGCCTGGTTCTCGATCGGGCGCGCCAAGCGCGTGAGCCCGGTGAGCATCATGCCGAGCGGCTCGCGCACCACGTTGAGCAACGGACCGAAGCGTCGTGCGAGTTGCGCCACACCGCCGTTCACGCGTTCGTCGCCCAGCGTCGGTGCCACACCGCCGAGCACCACACCGGCCACGACGCGAGTCGGCATCGCGTAGGCGCAGCCGAGCACGTAGGGGCCACCACCGGAGAGGCCGACCACGCCGAAACGGTCGGCGCCCAGCGCGTCGGCGAGTTCCTCGATGTCGCCGCTGTACTCGAGGATCGAGCCGTGGAGGTGCGACGTGGACGCGCCGGTGCCGGGCCGGTCGATGCCCACCACTCGCAGGTTGCGCTCGGCCGCGGCGACGCGCACGCCCGGCGGCACCTGGCGCCGGCCGCCGGGCGTGCCGTGGAACCACAGCACGACGTCGCCGTCGGGCGCTCCGAAGATGGCATAGCCGAGCCGCCGCCCGTCGCGCAGCCGCAACACCGATTCGTCGAGCGCAGGCGGGATCTCCACGGCCACCGGCGAAGTATCACCCATCCGGGGTGAACCGACAACCGGCGCGATCTCAACAATGGATAACGTTTCCTTATGGATCTACGGCGTCTCGGCCTGTTCCTCGCGGTGGCCGAGCACGGCAGCTTCACCGCCGGCGCCCGGGCCGCCCACGTGGCCCAGCCCGCGGTGTCGCTGGCGATCCGAGAGCTCGAGACCGAGTTGGGCGCCGACCTCTTCGTGCGCGGCCGGCGCGGCGCGGCGCTCACCGCTGCGGGCGAGGCGTTGCTCGAGCCGGCCCGCCAGGCGCTGCGCGACATCGAAACCGCGGCCGCCGCGGTGGCGGCAGTGACCGGTCTGGTCGCCGGCGACCTCGACGTCGCGTCGCTCGCCACCCTCGCCGCCGATCCCGTGGCCCCCATCATCGGCCGCTTCCGCTCCGAGCACCCCGGCGTGATCGTTCGGCTCATGGCGCCCACCGATCCCGTGGAGCTGGCCGACGCGGTGGCGGCCGGGCACGCCGAGGTGGGCGTGACCGAACAGGGCGCGGCCAACGAACGGCTGCACGAGGTGCCGCTCTACGACCAAGACCTGATGCTCGTGTCGCCGCCGGGGCGCGCCACCGAGCCCGGCATGCGCCCCATCTCCTTACGCGCGCTCGCCGACGAACCGCTCGTGCTCACCGAGCCCGGTTCGTCGCTGCGTGTGGTGGTGGATCGCGCGCTGGAGTCGATCGACCGCCGCGCCAATTGCGTGGTCGAGACCGCGCAGCGCGAAGCGCTCGTGCCGCTCGTGCTGGCCGGCGCCGGGTCCACCGTGCTGCCCGCGCAACTCGCGTCGAACGCGACGCTCCTCGGTGCGATCGTGCGCGACATCAAGCCACCGTTGCGGCGTCGCGTCGTGGTGGTGCACCGCGAAGGCGCGCTGTCTCCGGCGGCGCGCGCGTTCCTCGACGCGACGTTCGCCGAGTAGCAGGTAGAACGGAGAGATGACAATGCGTTACCGGCCGTTCGGAACCAGCGGATTGCGAGTGTCGGAGCTGTTTCTCGGCGCGATGACCTTCGGTGAACAGGGCGGTGTCGGCGCGCCGCTCGACGAGTGCCGGCGGATGGTCGACGCCTACGCCGATGCCGGCGGCAACGTGATTGACACCGCGATCAACTACCGAGGCGGCGCGAGCGAAGAGGTGCTCGGCGAGCTGCTCCAGGGGCGACGCGACCGCTTCGTGCTCGCCACGAAGTTCGGCGTGTCGCGCGACGTGAAGTCGATCTCGGATGCGCCGAGCGGGCCGTCGGATCCGAATGCGGCGGGCGGGCATCGCAAGAATTTGATGCTCTCGCTGGAGACGAGCCTGCGGCGCCTGCGCACCGACTACATCGACGTCTACTGGCTGCACCTCCACGATCGCCACACGCCGATCGACGAGACGATGCGCGCGCTCGACGACGTGGTGCGCGCCGGCAAAGTGCTCTACGTCGGCGTGTCCGATACGCCCGCGTGGGTGATCGCACGCGCCCAGGCCCTCGCCGAGTGGCGGGGCTGGACCGCATTCGTGGGTCTGCAGGTGCCGTACAGCCTGGTGGAGCGCGACATCGAGCGCGAGCTGCTGCCGCTGGCCGAAGCGCACGGCATGTCCGTTGCCGCCTGGTCGCCCCTTGCCGGTGGCGTGCTCTCGGGGAAGTTCACTCGTGCCGACGCCGCGGCCGGTGCGACACGCCGCGACCCGAGTTCGCTGTCGCAGCGCGAGCTCACGGTGGCGCGTGCCGTCGACGCGGTGGCCGACGAGCTCGGCACCACGTCGTCACGAGTCGCGATTGCATGGACGCGCCAGCGCTCGTCGTTGGTGCACCCGATCGTGGGCGCGCGCACCGTCGAGCAGCTCACCGACAATCTCGGCGTGCTCGACGTGGTGCTGCCCGACGAAGCGATGGCCCGGCTCGACGCGGCTGCACCGGTGCAGCTCGGTTTCCCGCACGACTTCGTCGACGAGGTGCGTCCGTGGGTGTTCGGTGAGGCCGACCGGCGCACCGACGCGCGTGTGCATCCGCGGCCGTAGGTTCGGTCAATCGAGAAAACGTGTGGGGATCGGCACGTGGCGGGCGCGGATCCACTCGCCGAGTGCCTTGGCCTGCTTGTCGAAGCGGCGTGCCTCGGTGGCGCCGCCGTCGAGCAGACCATGGATCACGAAGTTGACCGCGCGCAGGTTCGCGAGTTCGTAGCGATCGATGTGGAGGCCGGCGGTCTCGGGCAACAGTTCGTGCACGCGGTCGACGGTGATGGCACTCCGTAACCATTCGAACGCGTCGTCGGAATCGACCCACAAGCCCACATTGGCATTGCCGCCCTTGTCGCCCGAGCGCGCCTGCACGATGCTGCCGAGCGGTGCTTCCGCCGTCGATCCGAACGCGGCGAGGTCCGACGCGTCGGTCACGGCCTGCACCGCGCCAGCGACGGGTGCGGTGTTCGGCACGGGCACGATCTCGCGCCGACCGTCGGCGTGCACGACCACGTGCACGAGCGTAGCCTGCCGAACCAGTGTGGGCCAGTACTCGCCGAACGATCCGCCCTCGCCGGGCGGGCCGGTGAAGTAGATGCCAGGAACGCTGGAGAGCGCGAGCTCGACCACCACGTTGGAAAAGGCGCGGCCGCACGCTTCCTGGGTGCCGTCGACCGCCACGTGCAGGAGGTTGCTGCCGAGCATCTGGTCGGATGGGTCGTCGGCGGCCACGCCGATGCGCGTGAAGCGCAGATCGTCGACCCCGGGCTTGCCGTCCAGCTCGCTGCGAATTGCCGACTCGACCACCGCGGCCTTGGCATCCAGGTCGAGGCCCGTGAGTACCACCGTCGACGCGTTGCGCCACGCGCCGAGGGCGGTCATCGCCACCTTCGTGGTGGGTGGTGGGGCGCTCCCGCGTACGCCGGTGATGCGCACACGATCGTGGCCGTCGGGCGTGAGGCACACGGTGTCGAGCTGCGCGACCACATCAGGGTTGAGGTAGCCGGGTGGGCCGACCTCGTAGAGCAGCTGCGCGGTGATGGTGTCGACAGTGACCGCGCCGTCGGTGCCCGGATGCTTCGTGACCACGGCGCTGCCGTCGCGCGCGACCTCGGCGAGCGGGAACCCCGGGCGATCGAGGTGGGCGATCGAACGGAAGCCCGAGTAGTTGCCACCGGTTGCCTGCGCGCCGCACTCGATCACATGACCGGCCACCACCGCGCCGGCGAGCGCGTCGTAGTCGGCGGCCGACCAATCCCACCACCACGCCGCCGCGCCTGTGACCAGGGATGCGTCGGCGACGCGACCAGTGACCACGATGTCGGCGCCGCCGCGCAATGCGGCGGCGATCCCAAAGCCGCCGAGGTAGGCGTTCGCCGTGAGTGGCTCGCGTGCCCACGACGAGAACGGCGCGCCGGTGTCGAGGTGCGCGAGCGTCTCACCCGCGGCGAGCAGCTCGTCGATCCGACCGGTGACGTCGTCGCCTTCTACATGGGCCACTGCGAGCTCGACGCCTGCGCTCGCGACCAGTTCACGGGTTGCCGCGGCCAGTGGTTCCGGGTCGAGGCCGCCGGCGTTGACGACCACCTTGATGCCGCGCGCCGCGATCGTGGCCGCCACTGGTTCGAGCTGGCGCAGGAAGCTCGACGCGTAGCCCTGCCCGGGGCGGCGCAGTCGGGTGCGGGCGAGGATCAACATCGTGACCTCGGCGAGGTAGTCGCCCGTCACCACGTCGACCGGTCCGCCCCCGACCACTTCGCGCAGCGCCGAGAGCCGGTCGCCGAAGAACCCCGAACAGTTCGCGATGCGCACGGACCGACTCGTGTCGCGCGTGTCAGGCACGCGGCTCAAGGTACCTGTCAGACTTCCTCAACATGGTTGTGCTGTACACGATGAGCATTCCCGAGACCGGGCTCGCCGAGCTGTTGTCGCGGCGCGCCGAAGACGCCGGTTGGGACGGCATCACCTTCACCGACTCGCAGAACCTCGTGGGTGACCCGTTCGTGGCGATGGCACTCGGTGCGAAGGTGACCGAGCGGCTGCAGTTCATGACCGGCGTGACGAATCCCGCCACCCGGCATCCAGCCGCGCTCGCGACCGTTGCCGCGACGGTGCAGGAGGAGAGCGGCGGTCGGGTCGCGCTGGGGCTCGGCCGCGGCGACACGGCGCTGTTCCATCTCGGCCGTAAACCGATGGCGCTCGCCGACTTCTTCGCCCGCACCGAAGAGCTGCACACCTACCTGCAGCGCGGCACGATCCACCTGCACGGTCATCCGAGCCGGATCCAGTGGCTCGACCGGGCCCGCCAGCCCGCGGTTCCTGTCGACGTCGCCGCGTCGGGGCCGAAGGTGATCGAGTTCTCGGCGCGCACCGTCGAGCGCATCACCTTCGCGCTCGGTGCTGGTGCAGAGCGCCTGGCGTGGGGCGTCGACCTCGCACGCCGCGCGGCCGACGCGGCCGGGCGCGCGTCAGGCGACGTGTCGTTCGGCGCGTACGTGACGGTGGCGTGCCATCCCGACCTCGCTACCGCCCGCGAGCTCGTGCGCGGGGGCGTGGCCGCGTTCGCGCACTTCTCGGCGATGCCGGGTTCGACGGGCGCGGGTCTCGACGCCACCGATCGTGAGGTGGTCGCCGAGGTGGGCCGTCGCTACGACAGCAACCTCCATCTCCAGAACCGCGCCGAGCACGCCCAGTCGATGCCCGACGAGTTCGTCGACCGTTTCGCGATCCTCGGCCCACCCGACACGTGCATCACGCGGTTGCAGGAACTCGTTGCGCTCGGCCTCGAACGCCTCGTGATCACCGGCCCGTCGTTCGGCGCCGACCGCGACGCAGCCCGCGTGCACCACGACCTGCTGACGAGCGAAGTACTCCCCGCGCTCCACTGACGGTCTGCCTATGCGTCGTTTGACTTGCAATATGCAAGTC
>DASXZO010000160.1:0-3577 GCA_036501845.1 Acidimicrobiia bacterium
GGCGGCTCGTCACTCGTGATCCTCATGGCCGCGGCCGGCATCCTCGCCAACGTGGCCCGCCACTGCGAGGTCACCGTGCCGGCGCGCGCCGCCACGCCCGCGCCGGAATCCGTGCGCGCGCCAGAGCGCGCGCCCGAGCGCGAGCGGGTGTCCAGCGGCTCGAGTGTGTAGGCCGTGGGCCCCACCACCGATCACACGACGCGGTCCACCTTCGTGCTCGCCGCGGGCGGCACGGGCGGTCACGTGTTCCCCGCAATCGCCGTGGCCGCGGCGCTGGTGGCGCGCGGGCATGCGCCCGACGACATCTGGTTCATCGCCGATGCCCGCCCGGCCACAGCTGAGGCGATTCGCCGTGCCGGCTTCGGCTGCGACGTGTTGCCGCTCGAGCGCGGGGTACGCCGTGGCGACCCGCGCGGCAATCTTGGCGTCGCGTGGACCGCGCTGCGGTCTACGCGCGTCGCGCGCCGGATCATCACCGCGAAGCGCGCGCGCGTGGTGGTGGGTTTCGGCGCCTACGCCACCCTCCCACCCGTGCTCGCGGCGCGCCTCTCCCGAATCCCTGTGGTGGTGCACGAGCAGAACGCGCATCCCGGAGTGGTGAACCGGCTCGCGGTTCGGCTCGGCGCGTCGGCGGCGATCTCGATTCCCGGCACGCCGCTGCGCCGTGCGGTCGTCACCGGCAACCCGGTGCGGCCCGACATCGTGGGCGTGGAGCGCGCTCCGGTGGCACCGCCCCTCATCGGGATCGCAGGCGGATCGCTCGGCTCGGGCTTGCTGAACGAAATGGCGCTCGGGCTGCACGACCTGTGGCGCGCGCGCGACGACATCGCGATCGAGCACGTTGCCGGTGCGCGCTTTCTCGAGGAGTGCGAGGCGCGAGTGAAGGTGCTGCCCAGCGACCGCCTCAGCTATCGCCTCGTGGGTTTCGAGCACGACATGGCGGGTCTGTACGCACGGGCCTCGCTGATGGTCACCCGGTCGGGTGGCAGCGTGGCCGAGCTCGCCGCGGCGGGCGCGCCGTCGATCCTGGTGCCGTGGGCGGCGTCGGCGGGCGACCACCAGAGCGCCAACGCGCGGGCGTTCGCCGGCGCGGGCGCGTCGCTGGCGCTCACCGAAGCGGAATGCACCGCCGAGCGGGTGGCGCGTGAGATCGATGGCCTGCTCGCTGAAGCCGGCGCTCTCGATCGCATGTCGGCCGCGGCGCGCACGCTCGCACGACCCGACGCCGCCGACGCAGTTGCGGCGCTTGCCGAGGCGGCACTGCGATGACCGTCGACCTGTCTCGACCGCGTCACGTGCACATCGTGGCGGTCGGCGGCACTGCGATGAGCGCGATCGCCCGCCTGTTCCTGCAACTCGGGCACATCGTGAGCGGGTCGGATGTGCGGGACGGCGCCACGCTCGCGGCGCTGCGGCGCGAAGGCGTGCAGGTGAGCGTCGGTCATGCCGCCGAGAACGTGCCGCCCGACGCCGCGGTGGTGGTGCACTCCACCGCGGTACGCGCCGACAACCCCGAGCTCGTCGCCGCGCGCGCACTCGGGATCGCGGTGTGGCGGCGCTCGGACGCAATGACCTACCTCGTTGCCCAGCGCCCGCGCGCGGCGGTGATCTCCGGAACGCACGGCAAGACCACCACGACGTCGATGGTCACCGCGATCCTCACGCATGCCGGTATGCACCCGAGCTACTTCATCGGCGGTACGCCAGCCGGTGCCGGTACCAACGCCGCCTTCGACGACGGCGAATGGTTCGTGGTGGAAGGCGACGAGAGCGACCGCTCGGTGCTCGCGTACGGGCGCGACGCTGCGATCGTCACCAACATCGAGGCCGAGCACCTCGAGCACTGGGATTTCCGCTTCGACACGCTGGTGGCTGGGTTCGAGGAGTTCGTCGACGGTGCCACCACGCGCGTGCTGTGCCTCGACGATCCGGTCACCGCCACGCTCGCCGCGAGCCGTGCCGACGCGCGCACCTACGGCTACGCGCCCGGCGCGCACGTGCAGGCGCGCGAGTACGTGGCGGGCGCCCGCGGTTCGGCGCTCACGCTCGTGAGCGATGGCGAGGAGGTCGCCCGGCTCGACCTGCGGCTGCGTGGGCGCGACATGGCCCAGAACGCCACGGGCGCTGCGACCCTCGCGCACGAGCTCGGAGTGCCGTGGCCCACGATCGCCGGCGCGCTGGGCGATTTCGCCGGCGTCGGGCGCCGCTTCGAATATCGCCACACCTACGACGGTGTCGACCTCTACGACGACTACGCGCACACGCCGGTGGAGATCGCGGCCACGCTGGTGCGCGCCCGCGAAGGCGGCTGGTCGCGTGTGATCGCTGTGTGCCAGCCGCACCGCTACTCGCGCGTCTCGCAGCACTGGAAGGAGTACGCCGACGCGTTCGGCGACGCCGACGTGGTGGTGATCACCGCACTCGACGGCGCGTTCGAGGTGCCGATTGCCGGCGTCGACGCGCAGCTCGTGGTGGATGCCGTGCGCGCCGCGCATCCCGACGCGGAGCTCGAATACCTGCCCGAGTGGGACGCGCTCGCCGACGTGCCCTGGCGCGTCGCGCGCTCGGGCGACGTGGTGATCACGCTCGGCTGCGGCACGATCACCGACGCCCACGGGCTCTGGGAGCAAGAGGCCGATCGTCGTGGCGGGCGCTGAACTCGACGCGCTCGAACGAGCGCTCTCGCCGGCGCTGCGCTGCGAGCAGGATGTGCCGGCGGCGACGCTCACCACGTGGCGCGTCGGCGGCCCGATCGCGCTCGTGGTGCACTGCGCGTCGGTCGGCGACGTCGAGGCGGTCGGGAAGGCCCTCGGTCCGTCGCTGCCGGTGCTCACGATCGGGCGGGGCTCCAACTTGCTGCTGGCCGACGCCGGGTTCGCAGGAGTGGGCATCGTGCTCGAGGGCGACCTCGAGTCCCTGAGCATTCCCGCCGCGGGGTCTCCCGCGGTTGCCGACGTGGTCGCCGGCGGCGCGGTAGCCCTGCCGGTGCTCGCCCGCCAGGCCGCGGCCGCGGGATGGAGTGGCCTGGAGTTCTACGTGGGCATCCCAGGCTCGGTCGGCGGCGCGGTGCGGATGAACGCGGGCGGGCACGGCCACGAGACGCTCGAAGTGCTCCGGCGCGCCGAGGTGGTGACGCTCGACGGCGCGATCACGAGCACGCGCTGGCGCCCCGTCGACACGCTCGACCTCTCGTACCGGCACAGCTCGATCGGCTCGCGCGAAGTGGTGGTGGGCGCAGCGTTCGCGGTCGCGGCGGGCGACCCAGCCGACTGCGTGGCCCGGATGGACGAGATCGTGCGCTGGCGGCGCGCCAACCAACCTGGCGGCGCCAACGCCGGCTCGGTCTTCAGCAACCCGCCCGGCGACAGCGCGGGGCGGCTCATCGACGCTGCCGGCCTCAAAGGCACGCGAGTGGGCGGCGCGTCGGTGAGCGAGAAGCACGCCAACTTCATCCAGACCCAGCCGGGCGCGACCGCGGCCGATGTGCACGCGCTCATCGAGTTGGTACGCCGCCGAGTGGCCGACGGCAGCGGCGTCGTGTTGGCGCCGGAAGTGCGCATCATCGGCTTCGACCATC
>DASXZO010000161.1:0-42362 GCA_036501845.1 Acidimicrobiia bacterium
TTTGACTTCGATTATCGAAGTCAAACGACGCCCGTGGTTCACAGCAAGTCGGCTAGGGACTTGGCGAGGAGGTCGGGGTCGTGGCGGGCGCCGTCGGATGCGCCGAGGTCGGCGCCCACCGGCATCACGCCGTGCTCGAACACGTAGCCCTCGTTCACCGCGAGCGCGGCCTGGCGGTCGTAGAGCAAGGTGTCGACACGCACGTGGTGCTCGAGCACTGCGAGCAGATGACCGGTGCCGTCGAGCCCAGTGGTCTCCGGCTCCTCGCACGCAAGGTTCGCGACCTGGATGACGCGCGCCGCCGACAACGCGATCGCGGTGCGGATCTCGGGCACCACCGCGGCGGCAACGAGGCTGGTGTAGAGCGAGCCCGGTCCGATCAGTACCTGGTCGGCTTCCATGATGGCGCCGAGCGCGCCGGCGCTCGCGGGCGCGTTCTCGGGTACCACTCGCACGTCGCGCACCCGCCCGCTGGGCGCGGCTTGCTGGATGGCCACCTGACCGTCTACGTCGGTGCCGCCGATCTCGGCCCGCAGGGTGACGGCGTCGGTGGTGGCCGGGAACACCGAACCCACCGCGTTCACGATGCGGGCGGCCTCGGCGCACGCGGCCGCGATGGAGCCGAGCGACTCGACGAGGCCGACAAGGATGAGGTTGCCGAGCGCGTGCCCCTCGAGCTCGCCGCTCTCGAAGCGATGCTCCAGCACGCCCGGCCAGATGCTGCCTTCGGCGGCGAGCGCGCCGATGGCCTTGCGGAGATCGCCCGGCGGCGCCACCGCGAGCGTGCGGCGCAGGCGCCCGGAGCTTCCACCGTCGTCGGCCACGCTCACGATTGCCGTGACCGAACCGGCGTAACGGCGCGCAGCCTGCAGCGCCGCGGCGAGGCCGTGCCCGCCACCGATCGCGACCACCTTCGGGCCGCCGGGAACAGGCCCCGACGAGAACGCGCTCATCCACGACACGTTCAACGTGTCGGTGATGTCGATCGACGTCGGGTCAGCCACGATCGACGTCCCGGTGATGCACGCGTGCATGCGTGCCGCGGCGCGCGAGCAGCCGCGCCAGCTCCTCGGCCATCACCACGCTGCGATGGCGTCCGCCTGTGCAACCGATGCCGATGGCGAGATACGACTTGCCTTCGCGCTCGTACGCGGGGATCAGCAGCGCGAACAGGCGGTCGAGCTCCTTGAGAAATGCCTTCGACTCGCGTTGCGCGAGCACGTAGTCGCGGACGGCCGGGTCGAGGCCCGACTTCGGCCGCAGCTCTTCGATCCAGTGCGGGTTCGGCAGGAATCGGCAGTCGAGCACCATGTCGACGTCGATCGGGAGGCCGTGCTTGTAGCCGAACGAAAGAATGCTCGTCTGCAACCGCACCGAGCCCTGGTCGCCGTCGGCGTCGAACAGCTCGCGCAGGCGATCGCGGAGCTGGTGCACGTTGAGCGCCGACGTGTCGACGATGACGTCGGCGAGCCCCTTCAGCTCTTCGAGCGCACGGCGCTCACGCGTGATGCCGTCGCCGACGCGATCACTCTCCGACAGCGGATGGCGCCGCCGGCTCTCCTCGTAGCGGCGCACGAGCACGTCGTCCGAGGCGTCGAGGAACAGCGTGCGCACGGTGGCGCCGTCGTTGCGGAGTCGCGCCATCTCGGTGCCGAGCGCGTCGAGGAAGTCGCCCGAGCGCACGTCGACGACCAGCGCGTAACGGGTGGGTTGGTCCTGGCCCCGAGCCAGCTCGGCGACCTTCGAGATCAGCTCGGGCGGCAGATTGTCGATCACGAAGAAGCCGAGGTCCTCGAGGACGCGCGCCGCTTCGGAACGGCCCGCCCCCGACATCCCGCTGATGATCGTGACGTCGAGCGCCTGCTCCATTGATCCCTCGACTAGGGCATCGGGTGGAGTGCAGCGTAGGTCGAGTCGGCCACCGCGTCGGGGAGCCACGCCAACGCGGTGAGCTCCTCCTTCGACAGCTCACGGATCCGCTTCAGACTGCCGAACTCGCGCAGCAGCCGCGACCGGCGGGTGGGGCCGAGCCCGGGCACCTCGTCGAGCAGGCTCTTGGTCATCCGCTTGCCGCGGAGTTGCCGGTGGTAGGTGATGACGAAGCGGTGCGCCTCGTCGCGCACCTGCTGGAGCAGATAGAGCGCCTCGGAGTCACGCGGGATGCGGATGGGCTCGGCGAGCCCGGGCATGTACACCTCTTCGAAACGCTTGGCCAGGCTCGCCACACAGATGTCTTCGAGGCCGAGCTCCTCCAGCACGCGCACGGCCACGTTCAACTGGCCCTTGCCGCCGTCGATCAGCAGCAAGTTCGGTGGGTAGCTGAACCGCTTGCCCGCCTGCGCACCCTCGTCGCGTTCGCGCAGGTAGTTGCGGAAGCGCCGAGTGAGCACCTCTTCCATCGACGCGAAGTCGTCCTGGCCGTCGAGCGTCTTGATCTTGAAGCGGCGGTAGTCGCTGCGCTTCGGCAGACCGTCCTCCATCACCACCATCGACGCCACGATGTCAGTGCCTTGGAGGTTGGAGATGTCGAAGCACTCGATCCGCAATGGCGCGTCGGGCAGGTCGAGCGCCTCCTGGAGCGCGAGCAGTGCACGGGCGCGCGCGTTGTGGTCGCTCGCCCGCCGCAGCTTGTGCCGGGTGAAGCTCTCGGTGGCGTTCAAGTTGGCGGTGTGCAGCAACGTGCGCTTGCCGCCGCGCTGCGGCACACGGATGTGCACCTTGGTGCCACGCTGCAGCGCCAGGAACTCTTCGTAGAGATCGAGGTCGTCGGGCGCAAAGGGCACGAGGATCTCGCGCGGGATGTCGGAGGGCGCGGCATCGGCGTAGAGCAACTCGATGATGCGCGCGACGAGCCCGGAACGGTCGAGATCCTCGACCTTGTCGACGATGATGCCCTTGCGCCCGACCACGCGACCCTTTCGCACGTAGAACAGCTGCACGCTCGCTTCGAGCTCGTCGTCGGCGATGCCGAGCAGGTCGTAGTCCTCCTCGCGCGCGCCCACCATCTGCTGGCGCTCGATCGCCTTGCGCACGCTCGCGAGCTGGTCGCGCACACGCGCCGCCCGCTCGAACTCCAGCGCATCGGCGGCGTCGGCCATGCGCTTCTCGAGTCGCTTGACGATCTCGTCGCTCTCGCCGTCGAGGAACTCGACGAGCTCGCTGACGAGATGGTCGTAGTCCTCGCGCTCGATGTCGCCGACGCACGGCGCCGAACACTTCTCGATGTGCGCGTAGAGGCACGGCCGTCCGAGCTTGTGGTGGCGGTCGAACTTCGCGTTGGTGCACGTGCGGATCGGGAAGGTGCGCAGCAACAAATCGAGCGTCTCGCGAATCGCGTAGGCGTGCGCGTAGGGCCCGAAGTAGCGCACGCCCTTGCGCTTCTTGCCCCGCAGCACCATCGCCCGCGGCCATTCCTCGTCGAGCGTGACCGCGAGGAACGGATAGCTCTTGTCGTCCTTCAGCCGCACGTTGAACCGCGGTTTGTGCCGCTTGATCAGCGTCGCTTCGAGGAAGAACGCCTCCACCTCGTTCTGAGCCACGATCCACTCGACCGTGGCCGCGGCCTCCACCATCTGGCGGGTGCGGTCGGGCAGCGTGTGCGGTGCGGCGAAGTAGTTCGACAGCCGGCTGCGCAGGCTCTTGGCCTTGCCGACGTAGATCACGCGCCCGTCGGCGTCGAAGAACTGGTACGACCCGGGCGCGTCGGGGATCGAGCCCTCGCTCGGCGGCGCCAACCGCTGTCGACTCGCCGATCCGGTGGGCATACGAACCAGAGTACGAGTCGTCACAAACCGTTCTGTTGCACTTGTCGGCGCGGGTTGTGCGCCCGCTTCACGACGGCGCCGATGCCGTGGCGCCGGACCCCACCCACCCACCGCCGCTCCGCTCGCCTGGGGGCTCACTCCACGACGTCCGGCGCCTCCGGCCTCGGCGCCGTCGCTTCGCTCCTCCGCCGCTTGGCTTTTCGCGGCTACGGGATGTAGGTGGTCGTGAACGCCAAAATTGAATAGGCGACGAGCGCGCCGCCAAGGGCTGCGATGACTGCGTATTCCACGGGGCGGCGACGGACGACGAGGGCGCCGGCGATGGCTACTGGGAAGGCGGCGAAGAGGTAGCGCTCGAAGCTGTCGAGGTTGTACGAGGTGAGCGCCACCGCGATCGACACCAGCGCGTAGGCCGTGGCCGCGGGAGGGAGGCGGCGCCAGCCCGCGAAGATGAGTACGAGGGCGATCGCCACCCAGCCGACGTGCAGGATCGGGCCGGTGCGATGGTCGCGGATCGAGTCGTGGATGGCGCTCCACACCGCGCGTGCGGGGTCGACGAACTTGCCCCGCAGATTCGACTTCGACTGGAGGCGCAGCGGATCGAGGCTGCCTGCCCACAGCAGGAACGATGCCAATCCCACGAGCGGCCCGATGGCGGCGACGAGTGCGAACGGGCGGCGCCACTGCCACGCGTACACGGCGACCGCCGCCATGAGCACCACACCGACGGGGCGGGTGAGGGCCGCGAGCCCTCCCGCGACCGTCGCAGTCGCGAGCCACGCCCATTCGGTTCCGGTCCACGTGTCGTGACGGCGTGCGCCGACGCGTTCGAGTGCGAAGAACACCACGCACGCGAGCATCACGAACAGCGGCTCGGCGTAGGCCATCACCGACGCGAGCGCGCCGGGGCCGATCGCCCACAGCCACGTCGCGGTGTCGGCGGTGCGCTCGTCGGTCCAGGCGCGCGCGAGTTCGCGCACCAAGATGATCGAGATGAGCATCGTCACGTTGGTGACGGTGAGCAGCGCGAGGTGTGATCCGCCGAGCAGGCGAGCCAAGAGCGGATAGAGGGGGAAGAAGCGCAGCCCGTCGCGCATCTGCGCGGTCTCCACCGCGGCGTACCCGTGGCGGGCGATCGCGGCGTAGAACGAAGCGTCCCAACCGAAGAATCCCACCGTCTGCACCGGGGAGTGCACGCTGTTGAAGTGATCGCGCATCTGGTGCACCGCGCCGAGCGCGCCGATGACCAGCACGCGGCCCACGATGAAGGGCGCGAGCACGGCGACGACGTCGTGCCGGCGGATCCGCCGCCACCCCACCACGACTGGATCGGCTGCGCCGTGGGGGACGCGATCAGCTTCGCTGAGGGGCCGGTCCGCAGATATGCGGCGGGACAGTACAACCCTTTACGTTGAGCTCATGCCCCTTGTGTATCGCGACGGCGAACCGTTTCCCGGCAACATCGGCACCACGCTCCACGACTCCACGCCGGCCTGGCCGGTAGGCCCGCGTGCTCGGGAGGGCGCGCCGAACGTGCTGCTCATCGTGCTCGACGACGTGGGCTACGCGCAGCTCGGTTGCTTCGGCTCCGACATCGACACGCCGAACATCGACAGGCTCGCCCAGCGCGGCCTGCGCTACCGCAATTTCCACACCACCGCGATGTGCTCGCCGACACGCGCGTGCCTGATGACCGGCCGTAACTCGCACACGTGCGGCATCGGCGGCATCACCGACCTGGCGATGGGCTTCCCGGGATTCAACGGGCGCATCCCGAAGTCGTGCGGCTTCGTGAGCGAGGTGCTGCGCCAAGAGGGCTGGGCCACGTTCGCGGTGGGCAAGTGGCACCTCGCGCCGTCCGACGAGTTGCACGCCGCGGCGTCGCGCGACCGCTGGCCACTCGGCCAGGGCTTCGAGCGCTACTACGGCTTCATCGGCGCCGAGACGAACCACTGGGCGCCCGACCTCGTCACCGACAACAGCATCGTGTCGCCCGAGTTCCCGCCCGAGTATCACCTCACGGAAGACCTCGCCGACCGCACGATCGGCATGGTCACCGACCTGCGCGCCGTCGATCCGGGGAAGCCGTTCTTCTGCTACCTCGCACTCGGCGCGTGCCACGCACCACACCACGCGCCGCGTGACTTCATCGACCGCTACGCCGGACGTTTCGACGCGGGCTGGGATGTGTGGCGCGAGCAGACCCACGCTCGTCAACTCGCGTCAGGGCTGATTCCTGCCGGCACGTCGCTCTCTCCCCGTCCCGAGTGGGTGCAGGAATGGGCGACGCTGCCGGCCGACGAGCAGCGCGCCTACGCGCGCATGATGGAGGTGTTCGCGGGATTCCTCACCCACACCGACCACCACATCGGGCGGGTGCTCGACTTCCTCGAGAGCTCGGACGAGCTCGACAACACGCTTGTGCTCCTGCTGTCCGACAACGGCGCGAGCGCAGAAGGCGGGCCGAACGGCACGTTCAACGAGAACTTCATCTTCAACGGCATGCCGCACGATCTCGCCACCACGATGCGCCTGCTCGACAAGCTCGGTGGTCCCTACAGCTACGGGCACTACCCATGGGGCTGGGCGTACGCAGGCAACACACCGTTCAAGCGGTGGAAGCGCGAAACGCACGAGGGCGGCATCGGCGACCCGCTGATCGTCGCGGGCCGCGGCGTCGAGGCGCCGTCGAGCGCGTCGGATGGCAACGACCGCGCCAACGTGCGGCATCAGTACGTGCACGCGGTCGACGTGGCCGCGACGATCCTCGACGTGTGCGGGGTCGCCGCGCCGAAGCTGCTGAATGGCGTCGAACAGGAGCCGATCGCGGGCGCGAGCTTCAACGCGTCACTGGGCGACGGCAACGCGCCCGAGCATCGCACCACGCAGTACTACGAGCAGTTCGCGTGCCGCGCCCTCTACCACGAGGGATGGAAGGCCGTGACGTTCCACCCGATGGGCATCGCGCGCTACACCGAGGCCGACGACCCGCGCCGTCCGTTCGACCAGGACGTGTGGGAGCTGTACCACGTTGCCGACGACCCGGCCGAGTGCCACGACCTCGCCGCGACCAATCCCGAGAAGTTGGCCGAGCTGCAGGAACTGTGGTGGTCGCTCGCTCGCGAGTACGGCGCGCTCCCCTTGCACTCCGACCGCGCGTTCTCGGTGGGCCGCCCACACCAGATCCCCGAACGCACGCGCTACGAGTACCACGTGGGCGCGGCGGCGGTTCCGGAAGAGGTCGCGCCGAACACCAAGCTGCGCCCCCACTCGATCATCGCGTCATGCGACGTTCCGGAGGGCGGCGCCGAGGGTGTGCTGCTCGCGCAAGGCGGGCGCTTCGGCGGCTTCAGCCTCTGGTTGCGTGACGGTGTGCCGTGCTGGTCGTACAACTTCGCCGGTATCGACACCGTCACCATCGCTGGCGATGCGCCGCTCGCGCCCGGCCGCCACCTGGTGGGCGTGGAGGCCGACTCGGGCAGCGCCGGTACCGCGATGACCTTCGCGCTCCACGTCGACGGCAAGACGGTGGCGAGCACCGAGCTCCCGCGCACGTCGTTGATGCGCTTCGCGCTCGCGGGTGAAGGACTGTGTTGCGGTTACGACGACGGCACGCCCGTGGCCGACTATGCCGCGCCCAATCCCTTCACCGGCACGTTGCACTCGGTCACCGTCGACGTGAGCGGCACCGCGTACGTCGACGTCGACGCCGAAGTGCGGCGCGCCTGGCTCACGCAGTAGAGCGAGCGGAACGCCACCACGATCACGGCGGCGAGCACGCCGTTGCGCACCAGCACCTGCATGTGCGCGCCGATTCCGTCGGGCCGGGTGAGGCTCGTCGTGGTGATGTAGACGATGTCGAGCACGATCGCGACGAAGTAGGTGGTCGCCGCCGCGTAGCGCCGTTCATGCGCGGCGATCGCGGCGAACGGGATCCCCCACACGAGATACTGCGGCGAGAGCAGCGTCGCGCCGGTGAGGAGAATCGCGACCGCTCCGAGCATCACCAGTCCGGCCGGGTCACCGGGCGCGCGCCGTGCCCGCCAGCACCACCACACGAGCGCGCCCGCGGTGGCGAGCGAGAGCACGGCACCAGCGATGAATGGTGGCGCGCCGACGCGATAGGCCCCGGTTTCGTAGTGCGAGTGCAGGCCGCGCACGAGGGCGAGCAGCGTGCCGGCGTTGCTTTCCACTTGCCAGCCGCGCGCACCGCGGTACGTGAGCACGTCGATGGGCCCGCGCGTGCCCGACCACGCGAGCCACACCGCGCCACCTGCCACGAGCGATGCCACCGCGGCCGCGACGGCGCGGCGGTGACGCCAGAGCAGTAACACCGCGATGAGCAGTGCGGGCCACACCTTCACGAACGCGGCCGCGGCGATCAGGACACCGCCGATCGTCTGATGGCCGCGGCGACTGCACGCCAGGCCGACCACCGCGATCGCGAGCGCGAAGAGGTCGAAGCCGCTCAACAGGATGGGCAGCATCGGCACCGTCATCGCGAGATACGCGAACGACGCGCGCTTCGACCAGGCCCAGAGCAGCGCCAGCGCGATCGCCAGGTCGGCCAGACCGTCGATCAGCACGAGGTGCTTCATCAGCGGGGCCAGACCGTCGCGGCCGATCGCGCGCATGCCGAGTACCGCGAGCGGCGGGTATTCCACGCGGAAGTCGCGGCCCGGCGTGCCGTGCGCCAGCGCGATCTCCTGGAAGCGGATCGGATCGCTGTGCTGGGCCACCGCGTTGTGGCCGAAACTCGCCTCGGTGAGCGGATTCACCACCATGAAGAGGTGGAACAGCACGAGGGCGACCGCGGCCAGGCCCCGCCAGTGACGGAGCGGCGAGTCGCGGGGCACCAGGCGGCTCACGGCGCCGCCGGATTGGGCCATCACTCATTCCTTCGGTTCGCCTTGGCGTCAACTTCAGTTCATCGGGTTCACCGGGATGATTCATTGGATGCTTTCCACTCACTCCGAGTGTTAGAGTGTTGGGAACCGGTCGGCCCGGAATCCGGCCGGTGAACCCACCATGGTTCCGAGGCCGACACCCCGCGGTGTGGCGTCCGGGCTGTCACCCGCCGGCCGACGAAGAACCCCAACACCACGCACATCGAACCCGCACAACCGGCCAGTCGCTGTCACCCAGTGACCCGTCACCCAGGAGTGCCACACCATGGTGCGACTCCAGACGCCGCTGCCCGACCGCTATACCGCCGCCGCCCCCGAGGCGCTCGAGACGATGATCGCCGACGCCAAGGCCGCGCTCGGCGAACGCCTGGTGATCCTCGGCCACCACTACCAGCGTGACGAAGTGATCCGCTGGGCCGACGCCACCGGCGACAGCTTCCGCCTGGCCCGGTTCGCGGCCGACAACGAGCGCGCCGACGCCATCGTGTTCTGCGGCGTGCACTTCATGGCCGAGTCGGCCGACGTGCTCACCGCCGATCATCAGCACGTGTACCTCCCCGATCTGAACGCGGGTTGCTCGATGGCCGACATGGCCGACACCGATCAGGTCGAAGAGTGTTGGGACGACCTCGCCGCGCTCGTCGACATCGAACGAGTGGTGCCGATCACCTACATGAACTCAGCCGCGGCGCTGAAGGCCTTCGTCGGTCGCCACGGTGGCGCGGTGTGCACGTCGTCGAATGCACGGGCCGTGCTCGAATGGTCGCTCGCCAAGTGCGACAAGGTGTTGTTCTTCCCCGACCAGCATCTCGGTCGCAACACCGCGTACGCGATGGGTTACAACGCCGACGACGAGCGAGTGTGGGACCCGCGTCGTGATTGTGGCGGGCTCGAGGAGCGCGACGTCAAGGACGCGACGTTCCTGTTGTGGAAGGGCCACTGCTCGGTGCACCAGCGCTTCCGGCCCGCGCACGTCGACGCGGCGCGGACCGAGCACCCCGATGTGCAGGTGATCGTGCATCCCGAGTGCGCGCACGACGTGGTGGCGATGGCCGACAAGGTCGGCTCCACCGAGCGCATCCTCGAATGGGTGGAGCGCGCGCCCGCGGGGTCGACCCTCGCGATCGCCACCGAGATCCACATGGTGAACCGCCTCGCGCGCCTGCACCCCGACAAGACGGTGTTCTCGCTCGACCCGCTGATCTGCCCGTGCAGCACGATGTTCCGCATCGACGAGCCGCACCTCGCGTGGACGCTCGATCACATCGTGGCCGGCGACCCCGTCAACCAGATCGTGGTCGACGCCGACACGAGCGAGTGGGCCAAGGTCGCCCTCGAGCGCATGCTCGCGATCACTTGAGCCGCCCTTACGAGAGTGGGTGAGGAAGCTTGTTTCCGATGGGACTCTCTTCGATGGAAGCGGCGGAGGTCGACGCAATCATCGTTGCGCTTGACAAGCTGCGGCCGATTGCGAATCTCGACCACAACGGTCGCCGTGACTTCCTCGACCTCGAGAATCGGCTGATCGAGTTGGTCCCACCAAACACGCTGCCGTGATGCGCCGCGCCGGTCGGTAAGTCGGGCGCTACCACCTACGGTCCTGGCATGCCTTGCATTCGGATCGACGGCAGCCGGCTCACCGACTGGGAATCGTTTCACGACACATTCGCGGCGGAACTTGGGTTTCCCTCGTACTACGGGCGGAACATGAACGCGTGGATCGACTGCATGACCTCGCTGGACTCCCCGGCGGACGGAATGACGACCGTGCGTGGCACTGCTGCCGACGTAGTGGTGCTCCACATCACGAACGCGTCGTCGATCCCACGCGAGATCTTCGATGCGCTGAACGAGTGCGCAGCGTTCGTGAACTGGCGTCGAGTCGACATGGGAGAGTCAGCGATACTCGCTCTCTCCTACTGGCGCACACAGGCTGCGGACTGAGCGACGACACCGTGATGCTCCGAGCGTCATGAACGGGCGGCTGGTCTCGCGATCGGATTTGCGGCTGCACTACAGCTAGGTACTGCTGCCCCAGGGCTTGGCGGGGTGCCGCGTGTAGTACCAGACCCGGTGCGCGGGCCCGAGCGTCACCAACAGCGCGGTGAGTATGAGCCCGACGTTTCCGCCGAGACACGTGACGACGACGAAGGCGAGCATGACGCCGAGCCACAGCTTCGTCCAAGTGGGAGGCCGATAGCGCCCGCTGATCACGTCGTCGTCCGGCACGGCGCTGGCTTACCCGTGCGCGCCCTGCGAACGATCAGCGTTGTCGGAAATTGCGCGCCGCCGCGACATACTGCCGCTCACGGAGCGGCCGTCAAGGACTGCTGAGCGACGATCTGGATCAGTCGAGAGCGCGTTCTGCAGCGGCGAGAAGGGCTGCCGCAGCTGCTCACCGAAATCATCGCCACTACCGACGGCGGCCACACGTTGCAGTACAAGTCGTCGATCCCGGTCACGTCGTGAACCGACACCGTCCAGCGACCGTTGGGCTGGATTCCGGGCGATCGCCCGGAATCCAGCCCAACGGTCAGTGTTTCTCGGCGACGAGGGTGAGGAGGCGCGGGATGGTGGACGCGGCTTCGTATTCGGGGGCTTTGGCGATGAAGCCGGGCGGGGGCGCGGGTTCGAGCATTTGCGTGATCGTGAGTCCGGCATCGGCGAGCGCGTTCACGTAGTGGGACAGCGGGCGGTGCACAAACGGCAGCTCGACGCCGGGCGCGAGCTCCTCCATCACCACATCGGTGACGAGGTACGGCCCGACGCGCCAGTACTCATCTTCGAGGATGTGGTCGATGATCCAGCCGCTTCCCGGGCACTGCAGCAGCGGATGGTTGAGGAACCACACGAAGCGCCCGCCCGGTGCGAGCACGCGTGCGACCTCGTGGATCGGCGGAATGTGATCGGGGATGTGCTCGAACACGAGACACGCCAGCGCGGCATCGCACGCACCGTCGCGGACCGGTAATCGCTCGGCCGCGGCCCGCGCGTAGGCCGGTCCCCCACCGCGCGCACGAGCGACGCGTAACTGCGCAGCGGTGGGATCGAGACCGACGACGCCGGCGCCTCGCGCGGCGAGCATTCGCGCGAGCTGACCTTCACCGCAGCCGATGTCGACGATGGTGGTACGTCCTTCGAGCAGCTCCACACACAGCGGCACGATCTGTTCGACGTACTCGGGATCGGCGCCCTCGGTGAAACCGTCCTGCCACCACCCGGCGTGTTGCTCCCAGGGATCGGTCACGCGGGTTTGCGGACGCGCTTCGCTGCAGGTTTGGGCGCGCGCGACTTCACGTTCGACTTGGTGCGCGTTGGTGGCGCCAGGCCGAGCATCGGCGCGAGGAAACGGCCGGTGTGGCTCTCCGCCACCTTCGACACCGCTTCGGGAGTTCCTTCGGCCACGATCGTGCCGCCACCGTGGCCGCCCTCGGGACCGAGGTCGATCACCCAGTCGGCGCTCTTGATCACGTCGAGGTTGTGCTCGATCACGAGCACCGTGTTGCCAGTGTCGACGAGGCGTTGCAGCACACCGAGCAGGCGGCGCACGTCGTCGAAGTGCAGCCCGGTGGTCGGCTCGTCGAGGATGTAGATCGTGCGGCCGGTGGCGCGCTTGCCGAGCTCGGTCGACAGCTTCACGCGCTGCGCTTCACCACCCGACAGCGTGGGTGCGGGTTGGCCGAGCCGCACGTAGCCGAGACCCACGTCGACGATCGTCTGCAGCTGGCGCGCGATCGGCGGCTGGTTGCGGAACAGCTCGAGCCCGGCCTCGCACGTCATGTCGAGCACGTCGGCGATGCTGTGGCCCTTCCATGTGATGTCGAGCGTGTCGCGGTTGTAGCGCGCGCCCTTGCACACCTCGCACGGCACGTAGACGTCGGGCAGGAAATGCATCTCGATCTTGATCGTGCCGTCGCCCTGGCACGCCTCGCAGCGACCGCCCTTCACGTTGAACGAGAAGCGGCCGGCCTGGTAGCCGCGCACCTTCGCTTCTTGCGTTTGCGCGAAGAGGGTGCGGATCTTGTCGAACACACCTGTGTAGGTGGCGGGGTTCGAGCGGGGTGTGCGACCGATCGGCGACTGGTCGATGTCGATCACCTTGTCGAGATGCTCGAAACCGTCGATGCGCTTGTGCCGACCCGGCACCTCGCGCGACCGGTAGATCTTCTGCATCAGCGCGCGATACAGGATGTCGTTCACGAGCGTGCTCTTGCCGCTACCACTCACACCCGTGACCGCGACGAAACAACCGAGCGGGATCTCGACGTCGATGTCCTTGAGGTTGTGCTCGCGCGCGCCGCGCACGCCGATCCACGCGTCGCCGGGTTGCCGGCGCAGCTCGGGTATCTCGATGGAGCGCCCGCCCGACAGGTATTGCCCGGTCACCGAACGCTTGCTCTTGAGCAGCCCGGCGACGTTGCCCTCGTACACGATGTCGCCGCCGTGCTCGCCCGCGCCCGGCCCGATGTCGACCACATGGTCGGCGACGCGAATGGTCTCCTCGTCGTGCTCGACCACGATCACGGTGTTACCGAGATCGCGCAGGCGCACCATCGTGTCGATGAGGCGCTGGTTGTCGCGCTGGTGCAGCCCGATCGACGGTTCGTCGAGCACGTAGAGCACACCTACGAGACCGCTGCCGATCTGGCTCGCCAAACGGATGCGCTGGGCTTCGCCGCCGGCGAGAGTTCCCGACGAGCGGTTGAGCGACAGATAGTCGAGGCCCACGTCGAGCAGGAACTGCAGGCGCTCGTTCACCTCTTTCAGCACCCGCTCCGCGATCAGGCGGTCGCGCTCCGACAGTTGCAACTTGCGCAACGCTTCGGCCGACTCGCGGATCGACATGTCGCCGATCGCGTGGATGCTGTGCCCGTCGATCGTGACTGCGAGCGACAACGGCTTGAGCCGCGCGCCCTCGCACGCCGGGCACGGCACCTCGCGCATGTAGCCCTCGATCTGCTCGCGCGAGCGATCAGAGTCGGCTTCGCCGTGGCGGCGCTCGAGCCACGGGATCACGCCTTCGTAGCGCGTTTGATACTGGCGCTGACGCCCGTAACGGTTCTTGTAGCGCACGGTCACCGACTTGCCGCTGGTGCCGTGCAACACGATCTTCTTGTGCGCGGCCTTCAACCGCTTCCATGGGGTGGCGGTGGAGAAACCCGCATCGGCGCCCACGGCCGCGAGCACGCGGCTGAAGAACTCGCCGCGGTACCCGGTCCAGGGCGCGATCGCGCCCTCGTCGATCGAGAGCTCGTCGTCGGGCACCACGAGTTCGGGGTCGACCTGGAACTTGGTGCCGAGGCCGTCGCACGTCTCGCACGCGCCGTAGGGCGAGTTGAACGAGAAGTTGCGTGGTGCGAGCTCGTCGAAGGAGATGCCGCAGTGCGTGCACGCGAGGTGCTCGCTGAACGTGAGCACCTCGGCTTCGCTCTCGAGCAAGGTGTCGCTGGGCGGCACGATCTCCACCTCGGCCACGCCTTCGGCGAGACGCAACGCGGTCTCGAGCGAGTCGGTGAGGCGCCGCTCGATGCCGGCCCGGCGCACGAGCCGGTCGACGACCACCTCGATGGTGTGGTTCTCGTAGCGGGCGAGGCGGTTCTTGATGGCGTCGGTGAGATCGACGGTTTCGCCGTCGATGCGGGCGCGCTGGTAGCCCTGCGCGGCGAGCTCCTTGAGCATCGCTTCGTACTCACCCTTGCGTCCCCGCACCACCGGCGCGAGCACCTGGAACCGTGTGCCCTCCTCGAGTTGCAGCACGCGATCGACGATCTGTTGTGGCGTCTGCCGGGTGATCAGCCGGCCGCAGGTCGGGCAGTGCGGCTTGCCGATGCGCGCGTAGAGCAGCCGCAGGTAGTCGTAGATCTCGGTGATCGTGCCGACGGTGGAGCGCGGGTTGCGCGACGCCGACTTCTGGTCGATCGAGATCGCCGGCGAGAGGCCTTCGATGAAGTCGACGTCGGGCTTGTCCATCTGGCCCAGGAACTGCCGGGCGTAGGCCGAGAGCGACTCGACGTAGCGTCGCTGGCCCTCGGCGTAGATGGTGTCGAACGCGAGCGACGACTTGCCCGACCCCGACAGACCCGTGAACACGATCAACCGGTCGCGCGGCAAGGTGAGATCGACGTCGCGGAGGTTGTGCTCGCGCGCGCCTCGAATGACGATCTCGTCGTTCATCTCGAGGCAGTTTACAGGAGCGAACGAGTGTTCGCTAGGACTGCCGGCCGCAATCGCGAGTGACTACGGGTCAGTGGACCCAAGCGTGCTCGCGTGTGTGGCGCGAGCGTCGCCGGTACGTGCGTACGAGCCACCACGACACGAGTACCACCGACGCGGCGTACACCCACGCGCCGTTCGGGCCGAGCTCGAGCGTCCACACCGTGGGCAGGAACTGGTGGTGCCGCACGTCCTGCACGTACTGGCGGATCGGCGACTCGCCGATGCCCACCAGCTCGTCGGTAGTGGCGGCGGCGATCATCAGCCAGCCACCCCACAGTGCGGCACAGATCGCGACGAGCCGCAGCCGGCGCCAGGAAATTGCCAGCGGGACGGCGAGGAACGGGAACGCCGCGATCATGTAGCGCGGTCCGGGGTCCTCGAGTAGTGGCGTGCCCGACCAGCCCGACACGAGCGCGAGGTACAGCACGAACACGACGAGCGCCGTCACGGCCTCGAGCCGGTAGGCCGGCCGCTTCGCCACCACTGCGATCGCGGCGAGCACGCCCACGAGCACGATCGGGCACATCAGCAGCAGGCCGCGGTTGCCGAGCGTCGAGTCGTACAACCACGCCAACTTGGGCACGGTGTAACCGCCGTGGGTCTGGCCGTCGATCACACCCGCGTAGTACTTGAAGGGCGTCTGCCAGGGTGACCCGAACGCGCGCCATTGGTACCAGCCGAGACCGGCGAGCGGCGGGATCGCGCCCAGCACGAAGAACTGGAAGCGTTTCGGCGCGCGCCAGAGCGCGAGCGCGGCCACGATCGCCGCGACGATGACGAGCTGATATTCGGTGGCGATCGCCGCGCCTGCGAGCAAACCCGCAGCGACCATCCGCCACCGCGATGGCCACGTGTCGACGATCAGCGCGTACGCCGCGTAGCCGAGCAGCGCCGACAACGAATGGGCGAAGAGGCTGGTCGACATGGGCAACGCGATCGACGCGAGCAGCAACGTGAGTGCCGCCGGTAGCGCCGCACGCGGGGCCACCCGGGCGCAGCGCCGGTACATCAGCGAACACAGCAGCGCCAACGGCAACACCGAGGTGGTGAGCGTGAGCCACCACAACATCAGGTCGTCGGTCTTGCGCGGCTTGGCCGAGATCGCCGGCGCGCCCACCGCTCGGGCGAGCAGGTAGAAGGGCGCCGCCAGCACCGGCTGGCCGGGGCCCTTGTCGGAGCGCAGGTGGCCTTCGAACAGGGCCCGGTCGACACCGAGCATGGCTTGGTAATGGCCGATGTCGACGGTGTGCTGGTCGACGAGCGAAGCGGTGAGCGCGTAGCGCGAGGCCGGCTGGGCGGTGCGCGGCGCGACGAAGGCACCGAAGGCCACGAGCACGGCCACGAACACCGCACGTCCCACCCGCCGCTGGTACACGGTCGCGGCACGGCTTCCGGCCAGCACGGCGTCCGCGCTACCCGGCTGCGGCCGCTCGCGGAGGTCGGGGTCCTCGTACGGCAGGGGCGAAGAGAGCGCCACCACGAATGCTCATCGGCTAGAGCGAGCCGGGTCGCAAGGCCTGCCCGTGACGGCTGTCACGTTGACAGTCACTGAGCGGACGCTCATATTGAGTGGGTACTCACTCAAGTGTCGCCCGCAGTAACGCCGAAGAAGGCCGCATGGTCCCGCCCCGCACCGTGATCCGCGAACAGATCCTGGCCGCCACCGAGCAGGTAATCGCCGAATGCGGCTACGCGGGCGCCACCACCAAGGCGATCGCCAAGGCCGCCCACTGCTCGGAGGGTTCCCTCTACAACTACTTCCCCGACAAGCGGGCGCTGTTCATGGAGTGTGCCTTCGCCCAGAACGCCGGACTGCTCGACCGCCTCACCTCGCTCCCCGACCGGGTGGGCGAGGCCACCGTCGACGAGAACCTCACCGAGATGCTCGAGGCGATGCTCACATTCCAGCAGCGCCTCGTTCCCGTGCTGCTCACCACGTGGGCGAGTGCCGACCACGTGGCCGCGGCACGCCAGCACGCCGAAGCTGCCAAGGAGCACGCAATGGCCGCGCGCGAGCAGGCACGTGAGTACGCACGCGCGGTTCGCAAGAACCCGCTGGCCCCGCCCGAGACG
This sequence comes from Acidimicrobiia bacterium, assembly GCA_036501845.1. Classification (GTDB taxonomy): domain Bacteria; phylum Actinomycetota; class Acidimicrobiia; order IMCC26256; family PALSA-610; genus JBBREP01. The sequence goes on from DASXZO010000161.1 coordinate 16,961, forward strand.
CACCTTCACGACGCCCACGAAGCGATGCACGCCGCGATCCCCGAAGAGCTCCGGGGCGGGCCGCACAAGCTGGTGGCCACCTACCTCGAAGGCGAGCGCGCGATCGGGCGCGTGCGCGCCGACCTCGACACCGACGCGGCCGCGTGGCTGCTCATGAGCATCCCGTTCAACGCCGCGTTCCTCGACACCGTCAAGCCGGGCATCGAGATGCCGCTCGGCCCGCACGACCGCATCGCACGCACCGTCGCCGTCGTGGTCGACGGGATGCGATGAGTCGCACCGAAACCTGGAGTCAGCACACCGTGAACATCATTCACCAATCCTCCGGCTACGCGATCCGCGCCACGGGCGTGGAGCAACGCTTCGGCAGGGGTCCCAAGGCCGTGCACGCGCTGCGCGGCGTCGACCTCGAGATCGAAGCCGGCACTGTGTACGGCCTGCTCGGCCACAACGGTGCCGGCAAGACCACGCTCGTCAACATCCTCACCACACTCGTGCCCGCCGCGGGCGGGCGCGCGTCCGTTGCCGGCTTCGACGTGGAGCGCGACGCCAAGCAGGTGCGCGCTCGCATCGGCCTCACCGGCCAGTACGCCGCGGTCGACGAAGACCTCACCGGCCGCGAGAACCTGCGCATGATCGGGCGCCTGCTCGGTATGCCGAAGCGCACGGCCGACACCCGCTCGCGCGAGCTGTTGGAGCGCTTCGACCTCGCCGACGCTTCGGAACGGCGCGCCGCCACCTACAGCGGTGGTATGCGCCGCCGCCTCGACCTCGCGGCGTCGCTCGTGGGCCAGCCCGAGGTGTTGTTTCTCGACGAGCCCACCACCGGTCTCGACCCGTCGAGCCGCGTGGAGCTGTGGGACGTGATCGCGCAGCTCGTCGACCTCGGCACCACGGTGCTGCTCACTACGCAGTACCTCGAAGAGGCCGACCGTCTCGCCGACCAGATCGGCGTGCTCGACGCGGGGCTCATGATCGCCGAGGGCACCGCGGCCGAGCTCAAGTCGAAGGTCGGCGGGCATGTGGTGGAAGTGACGGTCGGCGACGGTGAGGCGTTGCGCTCGGCGTGTGCCGCGCTCGGCAACCGTTCGGCTGCGATCGACGAGCTCACGCGCACTGTGACCGTGCCGGTCGAAGGCGCCGGCGACGTCGCACCGATCGTGCGCGCACTCGACGATCGCGGCGTGACGCTCACCGGGCTGCAACTCCACGAGCCCACGCTCGACGACGTGTTCTTCGCGCTCACCGGCGCGCGCCACGTGGACGACGAAGTCTCCCCCGCCGCGTGACGTCGTTCGACGTCGCAGCCAATTCCTTCGATCCAAGGACCACGACATGACCGCCATCACTGCCGCGACCGACGCGCCCATCGCGCTGGCGGCCCGCGCCCGCGACGAGCGCGCCAGCAAGCTCACCGAAGTGCTCGTGCTCACGCAGCGCAACCTGCTGAAGCTGATCCGCGTGCCGCAGCTCGCGTTCTTCTCACTCGTGCAGCCGATCCTGTTCCTCACGCTGTTCAGCCAGGTGTTCCAGGGTCTGGCGAAGACGCCCGGCATCGAGCGCCTGCACGTGAACTACATCGACTATCTGCTCCCCGCGATCCTGATCGTGACCGTCGCGCAGAACGCCGTGCAGTCGGCCGTGGGCATTGCCACCGATCTCAACACCGGCGTGATCGACCGTTTCCGTTCGCTGCCGATCAGCCGCGGGTCGGTGCTCGTGGCCCGGTCGATGTCGGACGTGCTCCGATCGACGGTGCAGGGGCTGATCATGGTGGCGCTCGGCATGGCCGTGTTCGGCTTCCGTTTCCACGGCAGCCTGCTCGGCGCGGTGGCGATGATCGCGCTTGCCGCACTGTTCGCATGGTCGCTCACGTGGATCTTCCTGGCCCTCGGCGTGGCCACCAAGAACGCCGAGACCGCGCAAGTGGCCGGCTTCATGTTCCTCTTCCCGCTGATGTTCGCGGCCAGCGCCTTCGTACCCGTGGCCGCGCTACCGGGCTGGATGCAGGCGATCGCGAAGGTGAACCCGCTCTCCTACCTCACCGATGCGAACCGCGCGCTCGCGCTCGGCTGGCCAGCCGGCACGGTGGTGCTCAAGGCGCTGCTGGCGATCGCGATCGTCACCACGATCGGCGTCACGCTGACGTCGCTCGCCTGGAAGCGCCTCTCGAAAGCGTGATAGTTCGGACACCGCGGCGCGACGCCCGCGCTCTACCACGACTGTCGGTCAGCCGACGTCGCGGAGTTCGCGTTTGAGGTCGTGGATCTCGTCGCGTAGGCGCGCGGCCTCTTCGAAGCGGAGGTCGCGCGAGGCGTCGTGCATCTCGTCGGTGAGGCTGAGGATCAGGCGGCCCAACTCGTCACGCGGGAGGTCGAGCGTGCTCGCCGCGACGCGGCGGCTGCCACCACCCCGACCGCGGCCGCGCCCGCCCGACCGGCTCGGATCGTCGGTCTCCTTGCCGCGCAGCATCTCGAGGATGTCGGTGATGCGCTTACGGACCGTCTGCGGGTCGATGCCGTTGGCCTCGTTGTACTCCATCTGCTTCTTGCGCCGGCGTGTGGTCTCGCCGATCGCCTTGCGCATCGAGTCGGTGTAGTTGTCGGCGTACATGATCACTTGACCGTCGACGTTGCGGGCGGCACGGCCGGTGGTCTGGATCAACGACGTGGCCGAGCGCAGGAAGCCTTCCTTGTCGGCGTCGAGAATCGCGACGAGCGACACCTCGGGAAGGTCGAGACCCTCGCGCAGCAGGTTGATGCCCACCAGCACGTCGAACTCGCCGAGCCGCAGCGAGCGCAGGATCTCGATGCGTTCCAACGTGTCGATCTCGCTGTGCAAGTAGCGCACCCGGATACCGAGCTCGAGCAGATAGTCGGTGAGGTCCTCCGACATCTTCTTGGTGAGGGTGGTGACGAGCACGCGCTGATCGCCTTCGGCCCGCTTGCGGATCTCGCCGACAAGATCGTCGATCTGACCCTTCGTGGGCCGCACGATCACCTCGGGGTCGAGCAGGCCCGTGGGCCGCACCACCTGCTCGACGAGCTTCGACGACGACTGCCGCTCGTAGTCGCCCGGCGTGGCCGACATGAAGATCACCTGGCCGACCTTCTCGGTGAACTCCTCGAAGCGCAGCGGCCGGTTGTCGAGCGCGCTCGGCAGGCGGAAACCGTGCTCCACCAACGTGTCCTTGCGGCTGCGGTCGCCTTCGTACTGCCCGTGGAGTTGCGGCACGGCCACGTGCGACTCGTCGAGCACCATCACGTAGTCGTCGGGGAAGTAGTCGAGCAGGGTGTAGGGCGGCTGGCCGGCGGTACGGCCGTCGAGATGGCGCGAGTAGTTCTCGATACCGCTGCACGACCCGACCTCGCGCATCATTTCGAGGTCGTACTGCGTGCGCATGCGCAGGCGCTGCGCCTCCAACAGCTTGTTGTTGGCTTCGAGCTCGGCGAGGCGCTCCTGCAGCTCCACCTCGATGCCCGCGATCGCCTTGTACATCCGCTCCATGTTCGTGACGTAGTGCGACGCGGGGAACAGCGCCATCGCGCCGACATCTTGCACGAGCTCACCGGTGAGCGGATCGACCACGCACACGCGCTCGACCTCGTCGCCGAACATCGAGATGCGGATGGCCTTCTCCTCGTAGGCCGGGAACACCTCGATGGTGTCGCCGCGCACGCGGAACTTGTTGCGCTGGAACGAGAAGTCGTTTCGTTCGTACTGCAGGTCGACGAGGCGCGCGAGCACGTCGCGCTGGTCGATCGTGTCGCCCACGTTCAGTTGGATCAGATTCTCGGCGTACTGCTCGGGCGAGCCGAGGCCGTAGATGGCCGACACCGATGCCACGATGATCACGTCGCGCCGGGTGAGCAGCGCGCTCGTGGCCGAGTGGCGCAGCCGGTCGATCTCGTCGTTGATCGAGCTGTCCTTCTCGATGTAGGTGTCGCTCGATGGGATGTAGGCCTCGGGCTGGTAGTAGTCGTAATAGCTGACGAAGTATTCGACGCGGTTGTGCGGGAAGAACTCGCGGAACTCGGCCGCGAGCTGCGCGGCGAGGCTCTTGTTGGGTGCCAGCACGATCGTGGGCCGCTGCACCTTGGCGATCACGTTGGCCAACGTGAAGCTCTTGCCCGAACCCGTGATGCCGAGCAGCGTCTGGTGGCGCTCCCCCGCTTCCAGTCCTTCGGCAAGCGCCGCGATCGCCTGCGGTTGGTCGCCCGACGGCGACATCTCGGTGACCAGCTGGAACTGGATGTCCTGCCGCGTGCCCTGAGCCGCCATGGGTCCAGGATAGAGACGGGTGACGACAGCTTCTACTTGCTCCGCTCCGCTTCGCGGCGAGCTCGCTCCTGCACCGCGCCGTCCCGCACAAGTGCCCGCTCGCCGCGGCGCCCACGAGTGCCCTGAACAGGGCCGCTGCGCCTATTCCGGCGCAGGCATTCTTGCGAGCCGCTCCAGGTCCGGCCAGATCGCCTCCACCTGACGTTCGAGGTCGGCGAGCTTGCCGGCGTTGTCGAGCAGGTGCGTGGCGACGGCCCGGCGCTCCTCGTCGCTCGCCTGCTGGGCGATGCGCCGCAGTGCGTCGTCGCGCGGCACGCCGCGAGCGTCGAGCCGGTCGAGCCGCACTTCGAGCGGCGCCTCCACCACGATCACCGCGGCGTAGTCGTAGCCCTTGGTCGATTCGACGAGCAGCGGCACGTCGTGCACGACCACCGCGCCCTCGGGTGCCTCAGCCACCAGGCGCAGGAACTCGGCGCCGATCGCCGGATGCGTGATCGCTTCGAGGTCCTTGCGATCTTCGGGTGTGGCAAAGGCCCGCTCGGCGAGCTTCGGACGGTTGAGGCGGCCGTCGGGGCCGATGACGTCGGCGCCGAAGCGTTCGGCGAGCGCGGTGAGTGCCGGCATCCCCGGTTCCACCACATAGCGCGCGATCTGGTCGGCGTCGACCACCACCGCGCCTCGCGCCGCCAGCATGCCGGCCACCGTCGACTTCCCCGACCCGATACCCCCGGTCAGCCCGACCATCGCCACATCAACGACCCTAGGTGAGCGCATAGGTCTTTCTCTTCACTCAGGCTCGGCGACGCCGATCGGGAGTTGGGCCGGACGGCCCATCATCCCTATGCCACGTACCGACTACGACGAACCGCGCGCCGCTGCAGCCACTGAGCCTCCGAGCCCAGGCGGCTTCGACGAGCGCCTGGCGCTGCTGCTCACCGCGGCGCGCTGGCTCAACGTGATGCTCGGACTCGTGGTGCTCCTGCGCGACGACGTGGCGCGCTACCAGTTCGCCGGTCCGGCGCTCCTCGCGGCGGCGGCCCTCGCCTACACGGTGCGTGGCCACCAAGCGTCGATGACCGTACCGACGCGCTACGTGGCCCTCGAGCTCGCGGCCACCGCCGCCGCGGTGCTGCTCACCGGTGGTCTCAGCAGCCCACTCGTGCTCGCGCCGGCCGTGCCCATGCTCCTCGCCGGTTACCGCTTCGACGAGCGTTATTCGGTGGTGCTCGCCGGCATCGCAATCGCGGTCACCTCGGGTGCGGTGGTGATCCAGGACGACGGCAGCACGTCGCCACGCGCCGCCGCGCTCGTGGGTGTGGTGTATCTCATCTGCGGCGCGCTCGGCGCGTTCACCCGCCGGCTCGTGCGCGAGATCGGCGCGCAGCGCACCGAGGTGCTCGAAGAGCTCTCACGTCTCGAAGAGGCGAACGGTCTCCTCGTGGCGCTGCACGGACTCACGCAGACGATGCCCGCCACACTCGACCTCGACGAAGTGATGATGTCGGTGCGGAACCGTCTCGACAGCTCGTTCTCGCACTCCGCGCTGTGCGTGCTCGTACGCAATGCCGCGACCGGACACTGGCAACCTGAAATCGCCGAAGGCGCGCGCATTGCGGGCGCGCTGCGCGACGAGGAGCTGCCGGCGCCGCTGCGCACCTCGATCGAGGACCGTCATGTGGTTCGGGTCGACGACTATTTGCGCGAATCCTTTCAGGGCGTCTCGTCGTTCGCGCGCAGTGGCATGTATGGCGCGCTCTGGGCTCGCGGGCAGGTGGTCGGTCTCATCGCGGTCGAACACAACGAGCCGCGGCAGTACACCGTCGCCGAAGCGCAACGGCTCAATGCGCTACGCGAATCGGTGGCGCTGCAGCTCGACAACGCCTTGTGGTTCGGCCGCTTGAAGACGCTCGGCGCCGAGACCGAGCGCGCGCGCATCGCTCGCGACCTGCACGACCGCATCGCCCAGTCGCTCGCCTACGTGGGCTTCGAGCTCGAACGCCACGCCGTCGGCGGCAAGCCGGCCGGACCCGACGTGCTCACCGAGCTGCGCGAAGTGATTCACGGCGTGGTGATCGAGCTGCGCGACACGCTCTACGACCTGCGCGCCCGCGTCACCGACGACGAACCCTTCGAGGACGTCGCCCGCCGCTACCTCGAGCGCTTCGAGGACCGCTACGACATCGACGTCGACTTCCGTAGCCGCAGCGACCACCGGCTCCCCGTGTCGGTGGAACAGGAGCTCTGGCGCATCTTGCAGGAGGGCCTGCAAAACGTGGCCCGCCATGCCGACGCCGGCCGCGTAGAGATCGACTTTTCCGTCCACTCCAAGTCCGCGAGCCTCGAGGTGCGCGACGACGGGTGTGGCTTCGTTCCCCTCGGCGTTCCCGGAGACCGCTTCGGACTCATGGGTATGCGCGAACGCGCCGATGCCATAGGGGCGCAACTTCGCATCGACAGCCGGCTCGGTCACGGCACCGTGATCCGAGTCGAAATGGAGGTAGCAGCATGACCAGGGTGCTTCTCGCCGACGACCACCAGTTGTTGCGCCAGGCGCTTCGGCGAGCCCTCGAGGACGCCGGTTACGACGTGGTTGCCGAAGCCGGTGACGGTGAGGAGGCGATGCACGGCGTGGCCGAGCATCACCCTGACCTCGTAGTCATCGACGTGACCATGCCCGTCCTTGACGGCGTTGAGGCCACACGTCGGATCCATTCGGAGTGGCCCGAGACGTCGATCGTCGTACTGACGATGCACGCCGAGGACGCGCTCAAGGCCGAGGCGCTACGCGCCGGCGCCGCAGCGTTCCTCACCAAGGACTCGGCCATGCACGAGCTCGTCGCCACCGTCGACGCAGTGACGCGTGGCGAGACGATGTCGGCCGATGTGGCCGCGCAGATCGTGCGCGAGTTCGAGCCGCTGGCCGGTGTGGGCGCAACTCATGCCCACGCCGCCCACAACGGTAACGGACACGCGCCGGCGCACACCAACAACAAGAACGACGCGTCGCCGCTCACGCCGCGCGAGGAGGAGATCCTCCAACTCATCGCCGACGGCCGCTCCACCACCGAGGCGGCGCGTGAGCTGTTCATCTCGGCGAAGACGGTGAAGAACCACCTCGCCTCGATCTACGCCAAGCTCGACGCCCGCGACCGCACCCAAGCCGTGCTCTACGCGGTGCGCAGCGGCATCGTGCGCCTCGACTGACATCGACACAGGTCGACAAACGTCGACGTACGTCGACCGCCCTCGACACGCGCAGGCAATGCACCTGTGAACGCGACGAAGCCCCGTTGCCGTAGCAACGGGGCTTCGTTGTGCGCTGTGCTTGGGGTGCTAGCTGCTGCTGACCGCGGCGTTCGCCGAGCTGAACTTGCTCGAAACGGTGCCACCGAGTGTCTTGACGGCGACGAGCACGATGATGGCGATGAAGGCGAGGAGGAGCAGGTACTCCACCAGGTTCGCCCCACGCTCACTGCGGTGGGCGAGCTTCGCCTGGATCCAGGTGCGGAAGATCATGAAGTCCATGTCGGTGTCGGTTCCTTTGGTGGAGCTTGGCTGCGTATGCAGGAGTATCGCCACGGTGCGTGAGGTGGTCCATGGGCCATCTGTCCCGACTTCGCAGCGCTGCTGTTCCGTGCGGCTCTGGTGGCCAACCGATGCATCGGCGGGCCCGCACTGGAGGCTGCGCGCATTCATCGCGAACGTGACCGGCGTCGCAGCAGACGGCTATCGGGCGGCAGGGCTTCCCGAGCGCACAAACACCGTCCAGTCCTTGTCGCCGTATATCCGCTTCCACTGCGGGCTCTCGGCGAGCACCTGCGTGAGCGGCCCGGTGCGAGGCCAGATCACCGACTGGATGTCGTACTTGTGGAGGATCTTCGACCACTGCGGATCGGCGGCTTCGAGCTTGTCGTAGTCGTCGATCAACGGGATCGGATACATGTCGAAGCGGTCGTCCATGAACACGTGCTGTTGCGGGAAGTGCGCCGCCAGCATCCAGCCGGCGTTGGCGTCGGTGGTGAGCAGGCGGCTCCCCGCACCGCCATGCGCCTCGAGCGCGGCGTAGGCCTTCACGGAGAAGCCCTGCAGGTCGTAGTTCGGTTCGGTGACGGCCTGCAGCGCGAACATCACCGCGAGGCCGATGAGCCCGGCGATGAACCATCCGGCGATCCGGTCGGTGGTGTCGAGGCGACGCGTCGCCTCGTGGTCGGCCTTGGGTCGCGCGGCGCGGGCAACCATCGGCATCATCACGACCACCGCGATCGCGAGGTTGCGGATCGCCCAGAGACCGAGCAGCACGAACGGCAACGTCACGAGCACGTCACGCCGACTCGGCCGGCGTTCCGACCGCAACATCAGCGCGAACCCGATCACGAGGAACGCCGCGAACGCCATCCCGAGCGGCGCGTGGAACGTTGGCGACATCCACTCCGACACGTTGGCGAGGACCTTGCTGCGCCCGAGCAGTGCAACGGGGAACAGCACGAGCCCAGGGCCGTAGGGGTTGGCCAACAAGAACGGGATCGAGATCGCAGTAGCAACGAGCAACGTGCGTTCGCGCGTACCCGGCCGCGGCCACTCGCCGTCGAGGGCGCGGCCAACGAGATGCAGCGCGATGTAGAGGTAGCCGAGCGCGAACGACCCGTGGACGTTCTCCCACACCCACATCACGATCGGGAGTGTCACCATCACGTGACGGCCGAGCCACGACGACGGCAGCTCCACGATCGTGACCACGGCAACGAGCGTGAGGATCCCGAACGCGAGCGGTCGCTCCGACCAGATCGACGCGATCACCATGAACGCCGGCAGCATGAGGCCGGCGGCGCGCACGCGGTCCTCGCAGCCGCGCAGCGCGAGTCGGTACACCATCGCCATCACGAGCGTGCAGCACACGCCCATGAGCACGCGAATGCCGATCGCACCGACGCTCCGCTCGAGCACGCCGTAGGCGCACTCGGCCAGCCACGACTCGGCGACGAACCGTGTGCCCGGTGCCGTGAACGAGTACACGTCGTGGCGCGGGATGCCGTGGTCGAGGATCCACCGTCCGGTGGTGAGGTGCACGAGGAACGAGTTGTCGTGCAACCGCTGTATGCCGATCTTCCAGCCGCCCACAGCGAACGCCGCAGTAAATGCGGCGGCCATCGTCACGCCGCGAGCGCGGCTCGGGGCCGCAGCCGGCGCGTCAGTGGGTTCCGGCGTGGGACGCGCCGGCTCGCGCGGATCGACGTCGATGAGCGCCATGGCGGGCCGCTGCGGCTAGAGGGCCTTCGTGATGGTGATGAGCGCCGGGCCCAACACGATCACGAACACCGACGGGAAGATACAGAGCACCAACGGGAACAGCATCTTCACCGGTGCCTTCTGCGCCTTCTCCTGGGCGACGAGGCGACGCCGCACGCGCATCTCGTCGGCCTGCGCACGCAGGATCTTGCCGATCGACACACCGAAGGTGTCGGCCTGGAGCAACGCCATGATGAACGAGCGCAACTCGGGCACGTCGCAACGCTCGTCGAGCGCGCGCAGTGCCTCGGCACGTCCTGCGCCGAGCCGGCTCTCTTGCAGCATCCGTCGGAACTCTTCCGAGAGGTAACCGGGCACCGTGCTCGAAGTGCGCTCGAGTGCCTGCTCGAACGCGAGGCCTGCTTCCACGGAGATCACGAGCAGGTCGAGAAGATCGGGAAGCTGGCGCGCCATCGCGGTCTTGCGCTCGTCGATCTTGCGGTCGAGCGTGATGTCGGGGAGCATGAATGACCCGTACGACAGCGCACCGAACAAGAGATATCCGATGAGCCCCTTCATGGCGAGCACGATGAACACGAGCGGGAACCACGCGATCACGGCGGCCGCGCCGACGGCCTTGAGCATGATCAGCCGATCGACCTCGAGGCCGGGCGGGCTGCCGGCGTGCACCACCTTCTTGGCCATCTTGTCGCGGTAGCCGCTCGGCGTGAAGTGGTCGAGCCAACCGGTAAGCGACTTGCTGAGCGGGTTGAGGATGCGGTCGCCGAAGCTGGCCAGCATCTCCTGGTCACGCTGCACGGCGATCTGGTAGCCCTCGAGCGCGCGCAGCGAGCGGCGCGTCTCGGCCCGCTCCCCCACGATCGCGAGAACCGTGACGGCCGCGAGCGCGGCGGCGACGCCGAATCCGAGCGCAATGACGATGTCCACGTCTACACCTCGATGTTGACGATCTTGCGCAACCAGAACCACCCGACAACCACGCCGATACCCGAACCGATGAGGAGCACGATGCCAATCGTCTCCTTGAACAGTTCGGGCACGTAGTTCGGCTGTAGCACCTGGAACGCGGCGAGGAAGAAGAACGGCATGATGCTCAACACGACCGCGGAGAACCGCCCCTCGGCGGTAAGTGACTTCACCTCGCGGCGCAAGCGCTCGCGCTGGGTCATCGTGGCCGCGACCGTGTCGAGCAGTTCGGCGAGGTTGCCGCCGACCTCGCGCTGGATGCGCAGCGCGAGCACCACCCACTGAAGGTCCTTGTTCTCCATACGCTCGGCACACTCTTCGAGCGCGTAGTCGATGTCGCGGCCGAGGCGCGCCTCCGAAAAGGACCGCTGGAGCTCACGGCCCATCGGATCGGGCGCCTCGTTCGCCACCGCTTCCAGTCCTTGCATGAACGAGAAACCGGCGCGCATCGAACCGGCGAGCAGGTTCAGCGTGTCGGGCAGCTGCGCGTCGAACGCCGACAGGCGTCGCGACTGACGCTGGCGCACGTAGGCGAACGGCAATGCCGCAACCACGACCATGATCACGAGCGCCGTGAGCGCGCCGAACAGCAGAAACGACACGGCTCCGATCGCGAGCGTGAGGACCGGCAGATAGAACAGCGCCTCTGGTGCGCGGAGCGGCAAGTCGGCCTGCTCGAGCATGTGCTCGACCTTCAGCAGCACACCTGCACGCTCGGCGATGTCGCGCGTCATCTCGACCGCGCCGGCCACCATCTTGTTGTCGGTGGAGAAGTCGACGAGGTCGCCGCCCTTGGTCTGCCCGATCCGGTCGTAACCAGCCAGCGTGCGTTCCAGGCGACGCTGCCGCTTCGACACGACGATCGCGATCACCGCGACCGCGGCCGCGACGGCCACACCGGCGAGGACCGCGATGAGAACCGCACTCGCCTTCGACCCGACGAACGCGCCGAGAAGGCCGACCGTGGCTGCGCCGACGCTCATCGGACACTCGCGGCGCGCCGGGCGAACGGCTCGAGCGTGAACAGCTCCGGCTCGAGCCGGATGCCGTGGTCGCCGAGGCGTTCAGTGAAGCGCGGCCGGATCCCGGTGCTCTTCAAGTGCCCGACGAAGCGGCCGTCGACGTCGACGCCCATGCCGTAGTCGAACAGGTAGATGTCCTGCAGGATGATCGTGTCCGACTCCATGCCGAGCACCTCGGACACGTGAGTGATGCGGCGCGTGCCGTCACGAAGCCGGCTCACGTGCACGATCATGTCGAGTGCCGACGCCACCTGCTCACGGATGGCCCGAATCGGGATCTCCATGCCCGCCATCAACACCATGGTCTCGAGGCGGGACAGGGCGTCGCGCGGCGAGTTGCAGTGCGCCGTGGTGAGCGAGCCGTCATGGCCCGTGTTCATCGCCTGGAGCATGTCGAGGGCTTCGCCGCCACGACACTCACCGACGATGATGCGGTCGGGTCGCATACGCAGGGCGTTGCGCACGAGATCGCGGATCGAGATGGCGCCCGCGCCTTCGATGTTCGCGGGACGGGCCTCGAGCGAGAGCACATGGTCCTGCTGGAGCCGGAGCTCCTTGGCGTCTTCGATCGTGACGACGCGCTCGGTGGGCGGCACGAACGACGACATCACGTTGAGCAACGTCGTCTTGCCCGAGCCGGTACCGCCGCTGATCACCATGTTGAGGCGACCGCGCACGCACGCGTCGAGGAAGTGCGCCACGGCGGGCGTGCAGGTGCCGAAGTTGATCAGGTCGCCCACTTGGTAGGGCACCTTGGAGAACTTTCGGATGGTGAGGAACGGTCCGCCGATCGCCACCGGGTGCACCACCGCGTTCACACGAGAACCGTCGGGAAGTCGGGCGTCGACCAGCGGCGTCGACTCGTCGACGCGACGGCCTACCTCGCTCACGATGCGTTCGATGATGCGGCGGAGGTGCGCGTCGTCGGCGAAGCGCGTTGACGTGCGCTCGATGCGTCCCTCGCGCTCGATGAAGACGTCGTGCGGGCCGTTGCACATCACTTCGGTGATGGTCGGGTCCTTGATGAAGCGGTCGATCGGGCCGTAGCCGAGCGAGTCGTCGGTGATCTCGCGCACGAGCTCGGCCCGCTCGGTACCCGAAAGCACCAGCGGCTCTTCGCTCAGCGCGCTGTGAATCGTGTCGGCGACGACCCGGCGTAGATCGCGGTCGGACATCTTCCGCTCTTCGAAGAGCGGGCCGAGTACTTCGATCACCTTGCCGTGCACGCGCTGGCGCAACTCCTCGAGCTGCGCGGACCGCTGCGTGGACGCGGGCTTCTGGAAGTCCTGCCACTTCGTGAATTGCGACATCGAACCTCTCCTCAGGGGCGCCAGCGGCGGCGCGGCGTGTCCTGCGTGTCGGTGGCCTCGGCAACAGCATCGGCGTCGGCCAGCCGCACGAAGTAGTCAGCGATCTCGGCAAGCGCGATCGCGGCCTGTGACTTCGGGCGGTCGAGGATCACGGGCGTGCCCCGGTTGACGGCCTGGGGAACGGCAATGTCGGACGGCACCCGGAAGAACACCGGAAGCCCGACCGCGCGCTCCACGTCGCTCACCTCGAGGTTGACGCGCGCGTTGGCGCGGTTCAGCACGAGCTTGAGCTTGTCGCCGGCGAGCGACAGCAGGTTCAGCGTTTGCAGTCCGACCTTGAGATTCTTGATGCTCGGAATGTCCATACTCGCCACGAGCAACACGTCGTCGGCGTGCTCGATCAGCGCCAGCACGAGATCGTCGAAGTGCGGCGGCATGTCGATGACGACGAACTCGTGCATCTCTTGCAGCATCGCCACGATCTTCAACATCGCTTCGGGCGTGATCGTGTCGGCGGCCGACGGCTCGATCGGGGCCGGCAACACACGAAGCTGCGTCGGTTGATGCACGGCGAGAATGTCGGCCATCATCGCCAGGTCGGCGTGCTCGATCGCACCGGCGGCGTCGACTGTGGTGTGCTGCGGCGGGATGCCGAGCAACACGGCGTCGTCACCGAACTGCAAGTCGCAGTCGACGATCACAGTGGGGCGCCCGCGCATCGCGAGACCCGTAGAGAGGTTCGTCGCCATCATGCTCTTGCCAACGCCACCTTTAGTGGAGAAGGCCACGATGACGCGTCCCCGCTTGCCCGTGCCCGAAGATGCCTGCGGTGCGTGTGCGGTGAGTGCACCGACCACATCGCCGACGCGCTCGACGGTCTGGCGCAGCGCGGCCTCGCCGGCATCGATCGCGGCGACGTCACGCACACCTGATCGCAACGCACGTTGGAGGATGTCCATCGAGAGCTCTTCGACGAGCAGGATCACGCCACACGTGGGGTGCGTCCGGCTCAGGCGCTCGACCGCGGCGAGGCTCGCGTCGTTGCCCTCGTTCGGGCCGAACACCACCACCGCGGGCTGATCGGTAGGCAGCGCCTCGAGCGCGGCGTCGACCGACTCGTAGGGCACCGCGCTCACGCCGGCGAGCTCGATCGCGAGCTTCGTGCGGATGCGATGGTCGCGGTCGACGGCCGCAACCATGTAGCGAGCCGCCTTTGCGTTGGCAATCGTGCTCGGACCTTCGTGTGTCATCGGGTCTACTTACCGCCCTTGTTGAGCTCGGTCAGCGGCTGGTCGAAGAGGTTGGTCGTCTCCACGATCTCGGTCGGGGTCTTGAACGACTTCGGGTCGAAGTGCGTCGGGTCGAGCGTGAGGTAGATCAGCGAGTTGAGCGCGTACGACTGGGCGATCTGCTCGGCCTCGTGCGGTGTGACCTCGACGGTGATGAGCCCCTTGTTGCCGGTCTGCGCTTGCGTCGTGGGCGTGGTGTTGTCGCCCGACGGAACTGCGGCGGCCGGTTGCGTGTTCGTGGCGACGGTCGTGGCACCGACGCCGAGCACCTTGATGCCGGGCATCAGGTACGCCGTGACCATCTTCTGGCCGACGCGCACGCTCACGATCATGCTGACGCGGTCGCCCGGCGACACGAACCCGGCGACGCTGTGCTGGTCGTCGACCGACACCGTCATCGCCTCGTAGCCCTTGTCGAGCGTGGTCGAGGTGTCGTTCTGCTGGGTGCTCTGCACGAACGCACCCGGCGTGATGTAACCGCCGTCGTCGATCGCGTAGGCCGCAACGAGGTTGTTGAGCCCCGTCGACGAGGTGAGCGTGCCCGGGGGCACGGCGTCGCGCGCCACCTTCTTGGTGGTGAGCCAGCCCCGCTGCGCGGCCGTCGCTCCGGACGTGCCGGCCGGAATCGGCTGCGACGCCACGAGCACAGGCACTTGGGCCACCTTGCTCTCGGCGCGCTGATCCGCCTTGTTCAGATAGAAGTAGACGCCGACCGCGGCCAGCACGGCGGCTACCGCCGCGACCGCTGCCGTCAGCACTCGCCAATTGCGCACGTGGTCTTTCCCCTCATCCGCCGCACTCACGGCTCGACAGGTTCACCACCTCCGATCGTCACGTACGTGGCGCCTGTGAGGCGGCCCGGCCCGATTTCGCGGGCGCGACGCACCGATCCGAAATATTGATCGGCACGCGTTGCACCCGCGCTTGAACGCGGAGCGCGTTCAGGTCACAGAAAAGTGACCACGCACGCGGAATGTGACGCGGCTGAGGACGGCCTGACTACGACTTTTGGCCCGTGAGTACCTCTGGGAGGTACGCACGGGCCTGAAGTCAGTGCGGAGCGACTCGATCGAGGGGGTCAGGCCTCGGGTTCGGCTTCGACAGCCTGGGGCTCGCCGGCGTCGACGAGTTCCGGCTCGCCGGCTTCGCCAGCCTCGCCGACGACGGCCTCGCCGCCTTCAGCTGCCGGCTCGGCGCCTTCGGCACCCTCTTCGTGTGCCTCGCCGTGGAACTCGGGCCCGATGTAGTTGCCGTGCTCGTCGAAGCTCTCTTCGCCGTACACGTCGCGGTACTCGGCCGACACGGTGCCGCCCTCGGCGGCCTGCTTGATCGACAGGGAGATGCGGCGCCGCTCGAGGTCGACGTCGATGATCTTCACCCAGAGCTCTTCGCCCGGCTGGACGACCTGCTCCGGCGCCTCCACGTGATGCACGGCCATCTCGGAGATGTGCACCAGACCTTCGATGCCCTCGGCCACCTGCACGAACGCACCGAACGGCACGAGCTTGGTGACGCGCCCGTACACGAGTTCGCCCACTGCGTGGCTGTTGGCGAACTCCTGCCACGGATCCTGCTGGGTGGCCTTCAACGACAGCGAGATGCGCTCGCGCGAGAGGTCGACATCGAGCACCTGCACGGTGACTTCGTCGCCCACCTGCACGACCGAGCTCGGATGGTCGACGTGCTTCCACGACAGCTCGGACACGTGGACGAGACCGTCCATGCCGCCGAGGTCGACGAACGCACCGAAGTTGACCACGGAGCTGACCACGCCCTGGCGAACCTCGCCGGGCTTGAGGTCGGAGAGGAAGCGATCGCGCTGGTCGCGCTGGGTCTCTTCGAGATAGGCGCGGCGCGAAAGCACCACGTTGTTGCGGTTTTTGTCGAGCTCGATGATCTTGCACTCGAGCGTGCGGCCCACATACGGCGCCAGGTCGCGCACACGGCGCAGATCGACGAGCGACGCGGGAAGGAAGCCACGCAGGCCGATGTCGATGATCAGGCCGCCCTTGACCACCTCGATCACCGGGCCCTCGACGACGCCTTCCTCTTCCTTGATCTTCTCGATCGAGCCCCACGCGCGCTCGTATTGCGCGCGCTTCTTCGAGAGGAGCAGGCGACCGTCCTTGTCCTCCTTGGCGAGCACCAACGCTTCGATCTCGTCGTCGAGCGCGACCACCTCGTGGGGGTCAACGTCGTTACGGATCGAAAGTTCCTTGCTCGGGATGACGCCCTCGGACTTGTATCCGATGTCGAGCAGCACCTCGTCGTTGTCGATCTTGACGACGAGTCCGCGCACGATGTCGCCGTCGTCGAAATTGACCATCGTCTGGTCGATTGCGTCTTCGAGCGACATGCCACCGAGGTCGTCCTCGGTGATCTGCGTCATGCTCTCGAAGCTCTCTTCGACATCAGCGGCGACGGCCTCAGTGGCGCTGTCGCTCTCGGGTGCCGGTGCAGTTGCAAGGGCGGTTGCGGTGGTTGCCGCGTCGTCGGACACGGCCGGGGTGCTCTCGTCGGGGGACAATGGAACCTGATCTTCGATATTGGATTGGGTCACCGGCGCGGGCGCGCCGAGCGGACGCCCCAGTAGGACGACCGGTCGACACTACCCGGTTGCTGCGCGAGTGGCCAGGAGCAGAAGTTCGGGGTCATCGAGGGTGGGCGGGCGTGTCGAATATGCGCCCGGCGTGACCCCCGCGATGAGGTCTGCGCGCAGGCCGCCCGCGTGCGCGAGCAGCCTCAATTCGCGTGCCGTGAAGCACGTCGTCCAGAGATCGTGGCCCTCTTCGCGGCCGGAATCGTCGCGGAGCGTGGCCGTTTCGTGGAACACGCCGGTGACCACATCGAAGTTCTCGCCCGCTTCGAGGTGGCGGATCGCGAACGGCGCGTGGAACGCGCTGATGGCGACGCGGCCGCCCGGCACGACGGCCCTGGCGAAGCGGGCGATGAGATCGCCGTCCTCCTCACCGCGCAGCAACCCGAAACCGCCCTGGCACAGGCAGATCAACACGTCGAACTGGCCGTCGTACGCGAGGTCGCGCACGTCGGCGAGCTCGAAGGTGGCGTCGAGCGACGCTGCCGCGGCGGCGTCGCGAGCCAGTTCGATGAACGTGGGCGAGGCATCGATCCCGTGGCACACGATCCCCCGCCGCGCCAGCGCAAGACTGTGCCGACCCGGTCCGCAGCCCACATCGAGCACCCGCATCCCCGTCTCGAGCCCCAGCTCGCCAACGAGGAACTCCACTTCCTGTTCAGTGCCCTTCGTGAACGCATTCCGCAAATAAGCAGTGCCGAGGTACTCCGCTACGGAGTTGAACCACAGGTCCGTTCGCTCCGGCATGCGATTCAGCGTACGAAGCACCGCATTCTTGCGAACATTTCTGCTGTATGCGTGTTGAAATCGTCGCAAGAAGCGAGACGGCGCGAAATCGACGCGGGTCGGCGGACCTTCGTACGGCCGCGACGGCAAGCTCTGCGCCTTCGCCGGGGGCATTCGACCCTCGAGCGCGCTTGCGTACGGGCGTACGCTCGATCTCTACAACCAAGTCGGAGGTGGGTCCGATGACCGCAACGATGGTGCGGGAGTCTTCGAAGGTGTCGCGCCGAGCGCATGCGCCGGTGCTGGTCGCGTTGGCGGCGTGCGCTGCGCTGCTTGCGGCCGGCTGCGGGAGCAGCGGTTCGAAGGCGGCGACCAGCACGCCCGCTTCCAACGCCACGACCAAGACAACGGCGGCCAAGGTCTCGAGCGCCACCTCGAACCCAAAGGGCCCCACCACGACGGCCGCGACCACCGCATCGCTGCCCGCTGACATCTGCACGCTCCTCGACGTGAGCACGGTGTCCAGCACGCTCAACGCGCCGGAGATCACGGCGACGCGCAGCATGGGCGACGAGGACAACGAGCCCAGTTGCCTGTGGGGCATGCTCGGTCCGAGCACATCGTTGCAGGCGACGGCCTTCACCGGCTCCGATCTGGCCACGAAGAAGATCGGCTGGAAGGTCGCCTTCCCCGCGGTGAAGGGCGCCGGCAACGGCGCGTGGTCGCGCGGCGTGGTGCCCCTCAGCGGTAGCACGAAGAACGTGGTGCTCTACGTCGACTACGGGAACTTCGGTATCGAGTATGCACTCGGCGGCCCGAACGTCACCGTGGATCAGGCCGTCACGCTCGCGAACAAGATCAAGTAGCGCCGGCCGCTCGCAGTCGATCCAGACTGCGCTGCGCTATGCGCTGCCGATGATGGTCGCGGTAGTCGTCGCGTTCGTGATCTGGGCCGTGCCGGCCGGGCCGCTGATTGCGATCGTGATGGTGAACGCTTTGGTGGGTGCTGCGTTGGCGTGAGGCCAGATCGGGATGGACAGTTCTTTCTCGGTATTTGTTGCCGTGAAGGTGATCGTGCCGCTGGTGGAGCCGCCGTAGTCACCTCCGCCCGACTTCTTGCTGTACGTCGCGGTGCCCGGCGTCGCCGTGTACGTGAGCGTCAAACTCGATCCGAGCGGTGCGCTGAGCGTGATGGGTACGTCGAGGTGCAGTACACCGCTGGCGGAGAGCGGCACGCTCTCGTTCGGCGCAATCGCAACGCCGGTGCCAGCACTTGTCTCGTTCACGATGGTTCCCGTCGCGCTGGCCCGCTTGGTTGCGTAGCCGCCGGTGGGTGCCGAGAGCCCGAGTTGCAGCGTCGCGACCTTGGTGCTCGCCGCCTGCGGATACACGGTGACCGTGATCGTCGAGTCGACCGGGGTGAGCCCAGTCTTCGCGTTTGGCTTGAAGGTGACTGTGCCCGACGTCGACCGGTAGTCGACGCCGCCGGCCGCTTTGCTTCCGCCCTTCGCAGTGCCGTCGGTGGTGGCGTAGTTCACCGTGACGGCCGTGTGCGCCGGCTGTGAAAGCGTGACGGCAAAGTCCATCGTGGTGTTCCCAGTGGTGCTGCGTACGACGGACGCGTCGCCGATCGACACCGATGGTGTCACCGAACCCGTGCTGACGGTCAGCTGCGCATTTGCGCTGGTGGCGCCGCCGGCGCTGTTGCTGAACATCGCGTGGAAGAGCGCGCCATCGTCGCCCATCGCGGCGGTACCCGTGAGTGTGCCCGACGTCGCGCCCGCGACGTTCGACCATGAGCTCCCGCTGTTGTTCGAACGCTGCCACTGCACCGACGGCGCAGGCACGCCCGACGCGGCGGCAGTGAACGAATACGGCTGACCCGCCTGCACCGCGTCGCCCACCGGCTGTTCCGACACCAATGGCGCCACCGAAGCGCCGTTCGTGAGCAGGGTGTGCACGGTCGTCCAGGCGGGCTTGTGGGAGCCGTCGGTTCGCTCGACGCCCATCTTGCAGAGCCAGCTCGTGTTGCTCGCGCACGTGTCGCGCTCGTCGTAGATGAAGAACGGGCCTGCGTACGCAAGCTTGAACCAAGTGGCGATGGTGAGCGGAAGCTCGGTCGCCTGGTAGGCCTCGGTGCCAACTTGCAGGTTGTGGTCCCAGGTACGCACCGTCTGCGTGGACTGCGGCGACGTGGGCCAGCCGTCCTCGGTCGACCAGATCTTCTCGTTCCCCACGCCGTTGTTCACCATCGCCTGATGGAGCAACGGCACCATCGAGAAGAGCGGGTTGAAGTTGATCTGTTCGGTCGGCCACGACGGGAACCCGTAGGGGTGCACACCCACCGCGTTGATCAGCTTCAACGCTCCGGTTGGCGCCATCTTGTTGAGGAAATCCTGCGGTGACCAGTTGCCGTTGGTGGTGTTGGCCGGCGCCATACCGCCGCTCACCACGATCGCGTTCGGATCGATCTGGTGGATGCTCTTTGCCGCCGAAGCGAGCAACGTGCCGTAGGCGACGGGATCGTCGGGCGTGAACCCGCTCGCGATGTTCGGCTCGTTCCAGATCTCCCAGTCGGTCACCGAGCCGGTCACGCTCTTGACGCGCGCTTTGCCGACGGGCGAGTAACGGTTCAACGCCGCGTCCACGAACCGCACGTAATCGCTCGCCTTCTTCGGCGCCGCGTGCGACGGATCGGTGACGCCTTTCGGCAACGGACTGGGGCGCGCCCACGGTGGTGTCCACGCCACGGTGAACAAGATCGTGATTCCGAAGTGCGCGGC
Organism: Acidimicrobiia bacterium; assembly: GCA_036501845.1. Lineage (GTDB taxonomy): Bacteria > Actinomycetota > Acidimicrobiia > IMCC26256 > PALSA-610 > JBBREP01. The sequence continues at coordinate 37,181 of DASXZO010000161.1, forward strand.
GGCGTCGACCGCATTGTCGTACGTGGTCCAGTCGTAGGTGGTGGCATTCGTCGGCTGCACCGTCCACCAGCTCAGGTCGCAGCGAATACGGGTGACGCCGAGCTGCGCCGCCTCGTACATCGCGGCTGCTGCGTACACCGGCGACGTGCTCCCGCACGCTTGCGGCAGAGGACTGAGCCCGGTGTTCGCCGCGTAGTTGAACGCGGCCAACGGCGTCGCGACGCGGCTACTCCGAGCTGATGCCGTGGCGGCGCCCGCGCCGACGCCCACGCTCGCAACCCCGAGCAGCGCGACCACCATGAATCCGATCACGGCGGTGTGATGCCGCATGCCGTGCCCGCCGCGAACTGGCACTATTTGCAGTCTGCCCAGGTGGGGCCGGAGCCGAGGTCGACCACGAGCGGCACGCGCAGCTCACAGACTGATTCCATCGTGGTCTTCACCTTCTGCGACACCTCGTCGAGCTCGTCCTTCTCCACGTCGAACACGAGCTCGTCGTGCACAGTGAGGATCATGCGCGTGCGGAAGCTGCCCTCGCGCAACATGCGGTCGCAGTCGATCATCGCGAGCTTGAAGATGTCGGCCGCGGCACCCTGCACCGGCGCGTTCTGCGCCATCCGCTCCCCCATCTGGCGGATCCGGAAATTGTCGCTCGCCAGCTCGGGGAGCTGGCGGCGCCGGCCGAACATCGTGGCGGTGTAGCCGCGAGCCTTGGCCTCGGTGACGGTGCCACGCATGTAGTCGGCCACGCGCGGGAACCCGGCGAAGTAGTTGTCGAGGATCTCGCGTGCTTGGTCGGTGGGAATGTCGAGGCGCTGGCCGAGGCCGTAGGCCTCCATGCCGTAGGCGAGGCCGTAGTTCACGACCTTGGCGAAGCGCCGCTGGAACTCGTCGACGTTCGCCTCCTCCACACCGAACACCTTCGACGCGGTCACCGTGTGCACGTCGACGCCGCGCTCGAACGCGTCGATGAGGCCGGGGTCTTCGGCAACGTGCGCCAGCACCCGTAGCTCGATCTGGCTGTAATCGGCCGTGAGCAGCACACAGCCGTCGTCGGCGATGAACGCCTTACGCATCTCGCGACCCGACGCCGAACGGACCGGGATGTTCTGCAGGTTCGGGTTCTCCGACGAGATGCGGCCCGTCGACGCCACGAGCTGATTGAAGTTCGCGTGGATGCGACCGTCGGCGGCCACGAGCGGCGGGAGCGCGTCGGCGTAGGTGCCGCGCAGCTTCTCGACCTCGCGATACCGCAGGATCTCCTCGACGATCGGGTGTTCCTCGGCCATCTTCTGCAGCGAGTCGGCGTCGGTGGACGGCCCGGTCTTGGTCTTCTTCACCGGCGTGAGGCCGAGCTTCTCGAACAGCACCAGGCGCAGTTGCGGCACCGAGTTCACCGCGAACGGCTCACCCGCGTAGGCATGGATCTGCGCCTCGTGCTGGCGAGCCTGGTCCCCGAGGTCCTTGCCGAGCTCGCCGAGGAACTGCACGTCGATGCGCACCCCGGCACGCTCCATCGTCATCAACACGCCCACCAGCGGGAGCTCGAACCGCTCGTAGAGATCGACGAGCTCACGCGCGACGAGCGCCGACTCGAGCGTCTCCGCGAGCTGCAGCACTGCCGCGGCATTGCGGCCGGCCTCGGACGGCACCTCGTCGCCGCCGAAGTCGAGCTTGCCTTCCTCGACGTCGGGCGAGCGAAGCTCCACACCGAGGTAACGCAGCGCCAGATCCTCGAGCAGGTACTTCCCCTCGCCCGGGTCGAGCAGGTACGCCATCAGCGCGGTGTCGTGCGCGAGCGGCAACACGATGCCGTCGAGCCCGTGCATCAGCTCCTTGGCGTGGTGCACAACGAGACGGGCCGGGCCTTCGACGATGCGCTCGAACTGTGCCGAAACCTCCGTGTCACGCAACTGCTCGGCGGCCACGTAGTGCGCTTCGTCGGCGGTCCACGCCAGCGCGATCCCGCGCAACACGCGATGGGCCGGGTCGGCCCAGCTCGGCTCGAGGGCGAGATGGCCGTCGCGTTCTGCGGCCACGGCGAGGACGGCTGCCGCGGCCGCCGCGTCGCGCGCCACCGTGACCTCCACGTCGAGTGTGGTGGCCTCGGGCGCTTCCGACGTTTCGCCGCTGAAGGCGTCGAGGATCCGCGGCAGCACGGTGCGGAACTCGAGTTGATTGAACAGCACGCGCACGGCCTCGCGGTCGAACGGCTTCAACGTCAGCTCGTCGAGCGTGACCGCGCAGTCGACGTCGAGATGCAACCTGCTCATCGTTCGGTTCTTGAACACACGCTCGCGCGCTGCGCCGAGGTTCTCGCGCTGCTTCGGCGGCAGCGCATCGAGGTGCTCGAAGATGCCTTCGAGGTCGTTGTAGGCGGTGATCAGTTTGGCTGCGGTCTTCTCGCCAATTCCGGGAACGCCGGGAAGGTTGTCGGAGCTGTCGCCGCGCAGTGCCGCGTAGTCGACGTACTGCAGTGGCGTGACGCCACCTGTGCGCTCGACGATGCCAGCCTCGTCGTACTTGGCGTAGTCGGACACGCCGCGCTTGTTGTAGAGCACCTTGATGTGAGGGTCGCGCACGAGCTGGAACGAGTCGCGGTCGCCGGTGACGATCACCACGTCGACGCCGTTGTCGGCGGCCATCGTGGCCAGTGTGGCGATCACGTCGTCGGCCTCCACACCCGACACCGACAGGCGCGTGATCTCGAGCGCGTCGAGCACTCCGTCGATCAGTGGGAGCTGGGCGCGGAAGAGATCGGGTGCGGCACTGCGGCCGGCCTTGTACTCGGGGTCGAGCGCGTAGCGCTCCGTAGAACCGCCGGGGGCGTCGAACGCCACCGCGAGCGCGTCGGGCTGTTCGTCGGCCACCACTTTCGCCAGCATCGACGTGAAGCCGTACGCGGCGTTGGTGACCGTGCCCGACGTGGTGACGAGGTCGGTGGGCAGCGCGAAGAACGCGCGGTACGCGAGCGAGTGACCGTCGAGAAGCAGGAGCTTCACGAAGACGATTCGGGAAGAAGGGTTCCCGCGATCACGTCGCCGGCCACGGCACCGATGGTGCGGCGCGTGCGCATCGCCGTGGTCTGCAGGAACCGCCATGACGCGGCTTCGGTCATGCCGTGCTCGTCCATCAATCGGCCCTTGGCCCGGTCGATCAGCTTGCGCGCCTCGAGCCGCGCCGCCAGGTCGGCGTTCTCACGTTCGAGCGAAAGCATCTGCTCGTGGCGAGCGAGTGCCATCTCGATCGCGGGGATGAGGTCGGACTTCTGGAACGGCTTCACCAGATACGCGAGCGCGCCGGCGTCGCGCGCCTGCTCCACGAGGTCGTGCTGGCTGAACGCGGTGAGGATCAGCACCGCCGCGAGCCGCTCCTCGGCGATCTTCTTGGCGGCTTCGAGGCCGTCCATGCCCGGCATCTTGATGTCGAGGATCACCAGGTCGGGCTTGTGCTCGCGCGTGAGATCGATGGCAACGTCGCCGCGGCCGGTGTCGCCGACCACCACGTAGCCCTCCTCCTCGAGGATCTCTTTGAGGTCGAGACGGATGATGGCCTCGTCCTCGGCGATGACGACGCGGGCGTTGGTCAAGTGGGACGGCCCTTTCGGGTCGGTGCCAGTGGGGCTGGATACGGGGTTGGGAACCGGCGGATCGGCGATCATGTCAGCTCGGCAGTCATGCGGTCGAGCAACGCATCTTGCTCCCGTTCAAGCTCGGCGATCGAACCCGCGAGCTGTTCGAGCTGCTGGCGCTGGGCGTCGGCGTGACGCTGGGCCTCCCGCGCCTCGGCGTCGGTGATCGGCGTCTCCGACACCAGCGCCCGCAAGCGCGCGTCGTCGGCCTCGGCGTCGAGGAACGCGACTTGCTCACGTGCCACCGAAAGGTCGGCACGCAGCCGCTTCAAGCGGTCGTTGTTTTCGAACAGTCGGCGTTCCAACGCCGAGCGTGGCACACGCGCGATTCTACGTGTGTGCCTGCCGGTCGTGCCGAGGGAGTATTCAGCCCGTCTCATCCAATTTTCACGGCCGAGCACGTGGAGCTGCGTGCCACGATCCGGCGCTTCGTCGACGCCGAGATCCGCCCCTACGTGGACGAATGGGAGCGCAGCGGCCTGCCCGACGCACTGTTCCGGCGCTGCGGCGAGCTCGGCTACTTCGGACTCCATTACCCCGTGGAGGTGGGCGGCAGCGGTGGCGACCTCGCCGCGGGCATCGTGTTCGTGGAGGAGCTCGCACGCTGCGGCGCGGCTGCCGTAGCGATGGCCCTGTCGGTGCAGAGCCACATGGCCACACCGGCACTCGCGACCTTCGGGACGCCCGAGCAGGTGGACCGCTGGCTGCGTCCCGCGCTCGCGGGTGAGCGCATCGCCGCCATCGCGATCACCGAGCCTGACGCCGGCTCCGACGTCGCCGCGATCAGGACACGGGCAACGCGCGACGGTGGGGGCTGGCTCGTGCGCGGCTCGAAGATGTTCATCACGAACGGCGCGCGCGCCCACTTCCTCACGCTCGTGGCGCGCGTCACCACGAGTTCGGCCGATTCGGGTCATCGCGGCATCTCGCTGTTCGCAGTGGACACCGCGCTTGCCGGCGTGCACGTTTCGCGCACGCTCGAGAAACTCGGTATGCACGCCAGCGACACCGCGCTGATCTCGCTCGACGACGTGCGGGTGCCCGACGAGGCGCTGATCGGCATGGAGCCCGGGCAGGGTTTCGCGCAGCTGATGCAGCAACTGCAGCACGAGCGTCTGGCCGGCGCAGCCGCGAGCGTGGGCCACGCGACCGACGTGCTCGAACGCACCATCGCCTACGCGCAAGAACGCACCACGTTCGGGCGCCCGCTCGCAGGTCACCAAGCGATCGCGCACAAGCTCGCCGATGCCGCCACCGAGCTCGAAGCGGCGCGCCAGTTGCTCTACGGCACCACGTGGCGGGTGCAGCAGGGTGAGTATCCCGTGGCCGAGATCTCGATGGCCAAGAAGTACGCAGCGCAGGTGCAACAACGAGTGGTCGACGCGTGCCTCCAAGTGTGGGGCGGCGCCGGTTACCTCGAAGAGACCGGCATCGCGCGCGCCTACCGCGACGCGCGTCTCAACCGCATCGGCGGCGGCGCCGACGAGATCATGAACGACGTCATCGCCAAACGCCTGTTCCGAGCCCCCGATTCGTAGCGCGTCGTTTTGA
>DASXZO010000162.1:0-6738 GCA_036501845.1 Acidimicrobiia bacterium
CGGCGCTTGGGCGCGACCACCTTGGTCATCACCCATCGGTGCTTGCCGATCTTGCGGTCGCGCTCGAAACCCAGCTGCTCGTAGGTGCTGAGCGCTCCGTTGAAGAGAAAGCCGGCCGGCACTGCGTCCGCGGCTTCTGGATAGCCCTCAACGGTGCCGCCGCCCAGCCCCGCGATCAGCTGGAGTGCGCCTGCGAGCGCGGCCGTCGCAACACCTTGGCGGCGATGTCCCTTGCCCACGTAGCAGCAGGCGATGCGCCAGTCGGGTAGCTCGGTCACGCCGCGCTCATACGCGGCCCGGCTCTTGATGCGCGGCACCTCGTCGGGCGGGCCGAATTGGCACCAGCCGACGCAGTCGCTTCCGTCGAACACGAGCGCGGCATGTGCAGTGCCGGCGACGACGCGGGCGTGCTTCTGCTCGCGGTGGACGGCGGCGCCGCGATTATCCCTGTCGCCACCCTCCGGATGGAAGGCGATGCACCAGCACCCACCGAAGATCCCGTTGTTGCACTCGACCAGCGCCGCGAACGCGTCCCAAGTAGAAGTGTCCAACGCCTTGATCGTGTAGCGCACTGCCACGACCACAGAACGTATGCGAACCACGATTCGGGGCACAATGAGCGCATGGCCCCCAGCGACACCCACGTCGGCGCGGCAATCGCTGCCGCGCGCGCAAGCCTCGACGACACGCGGCGCGAACTGGTCGAACTGGCGCGCATCCCGAGCATCAGTGCCTCGCCCGAGCACCGCGAGCAGGTGGAGGCGAGCGCCCAGCGGACCGTCGAGATCCTCGAACGGCACGGGCTCGAGTATGTGCGCGTGCTCAGGCTCGAGGGTGCCCACCCGAGCGTGCTCGGCGAGTGGCTGCACGCGGGCGACGACCAGCCGACACTGCTTCTCTACGCGCACCACGACGTGCAACCGCCGGGTGTACTCGCGAACTGGACCGCGGATCCGTTCGAGCCCGACGAGCGCGACGGCCGGCTCTACGCACGCGGCGTGTGCGACGACAAGGCCGGTGTGCTCGCGCATGCCGCCGCGGTACGCGCCTGGCTCGACGCGAGCGAGGCGCTGCCGTGCAACGTGAAGGTGTTCATCGAAGGCGAGGAGGAGATCGGCTCGCCCAACCTCGAGCGCTACCTCACGACGTTCGCCGACGATCTCGAAGCCGACGTGTTCGTGCTTGCCGACGCGGGCCAGTGGAAGGTGGGCGTGCCCGCAATCACATGGTCGCTGCGCGGGCTGGCCACGATCGATGTGGAGTTGCGCGCGCTCGCCGGCCCGGTGCACTCAGGTCTGCACGGCGGCGCGGTGCCCGACCCGGCGATGGGGATGGCCCGGCTGCTCGACTCGATGGTCGACCAATACGGCGACATCGCGATCGCAGGGTTCTCGGACGACGTGCGCCCGCTCACCGACTCCGAGCGCGCGCGCATCAACTCGCTCCCGGCCAACGAAGAGTCGTTCCTGCGCGGCGCGGGAGCGATGCCGGGCGCACGGGCGGGCGATCCCGAGCGCAATATGTTCGAACGGCTCTGGATGCAGCCCGCCCTCACCATCATCGGCTTCGACTCGCATCCGATCGCGGGCAGCTCGAACCAGATCGTCGCCGCCGCCACCGCGCGGCTGAGCTTCCGGCTCGCGCCGGGTCAGGATCCCGATCGCGTGGCGCGCACGGTGATGGCGCACATCGACGCGCACGTGCCGTTCGGGCTGCAACCCACCGCCACTGTGCACGAAGCCGTGCCGGCATGGACGTGCGAACCCGACGGGCCCGCGTTCTCGGCGTGCGTGCGTGCACTCACCGCGGGATTCGGCACCGAACCGGTGCTGATGGGCATGGGTGGCTCGGTGCCGTTCGTGGGACCGTTCGTGTCGGCGTTCGCGCGCGACGGCGTGCCGATCCCGGCGCTGCTCATCGGTCCAGAAGACCCGCGCTCACGCGCGCACGGTGAGGACGAGAGCCTCCACCTCGACGACTGGCGCAAGCTCATCGAGAGTGAGGTCCATCTGATCGGCCTACTCGCGAAGTGACTGCGCAAACGCGCGGCCGGCTGCGTGCCAGCCACACATACCGTGCGCGCCCGGGCCCGGTGGTGTGGATGCCGAGCACAGATACACGCCGTCGATCGGAGTGCGATACGGATCACGGCGTGCCACCGGGCGAAAGAGCAACTGCCGCAGGTCGAGCGCGCCGGCGGAGAAGTCGCCACCGTGCAGGTTCGCGTTGTGGCGCTCGAGTTCGACCGGGCCGAGCACCGCGCGCGCTGCCACCACATCCTTGAACCCTGGCGCGGCGGCTTCGATCTGTGCTTCGATCGACGCGACCGCGTCGTCGAGCGCGGCGCCGGTGAAATCGACGCTCTGCGGCACGTGGCAATACGCCCAGAACGCGTGCCGGCCGTCGGGCGCGCGGCTCGGGTCGGCCACGCTCGGTTGACCGCACAGCACGAACGGCCGTTCCGGCACCACCCCGCGGGCCACGAGCTGCTCGGCGGCGGCGATCTCGAGCAGCGTGCCGCCGAGGTGCACGGTGGCGGCCGTGCGGCATGCGGGATCGGCCCACGGCACCGGCTCGCGCAACGCGTAGTCGATCTTGCAAGCGCCGGCACCGGGCCGGAACCGCAGGAGCGCGCTCCGGTAGCGACCCGGGAGGCGGTCGCCGGCGAGGTCGACGAGCTGGCGCGGGCTCACGTCGAACAGCACCGCGCCGGCCGGCGGGAGTTGCTCGAGCGCAGTCACCCGGTTGCCGGTCACGATCTCGCCGCCGCCCTCTCGCACGATCGCGGCGAGCGCGTCGGCGATCGCCTGCGAACCGCCCCGGGCCACCGGCCAGCCCACCGCCACCCCGGCCGCCCCGAGTAAGAGCCCGGGCCCGCTCGTGCCGAGCCGTTCGAGCGGGATGGCGGTGTGGGCCGCCACACCGGCGAACAGCGCCGGCGCGGCGTCGCCGTCGAAGTTCGCGGCGAGGCGCGTGGCCGGCTGGATCGCGCTCGCCCCGAAGCGAGCAGCGGCGAGGGGTCGGCGCGGCACCGGCCACAGCGGCGCGAAGAACGAATCGACCAGCGCGTCCCAATGACGCGCGAGCCGGCCGAAGCGGCGCTTCCATCGCGCCGCGTCGGCACCGAGCGTGGCGGCCGACGCGTCGAGGTCGCGGTCGAGCACCGCGGCGCCGCGGCCTTCGAGGGGATGCGCGAGCGCGATGGGGGCATGCAGCCACTCGAGCCCGTGGCGATCGAGACCGAGCTCACGAAAGGCGGGCGACGCGGCACCGAAGGGATGCACCGACGAGCACACGTCGCGCACCACGCCGTCGAGCGCGTCCACGTCGGACGCGACGCCACCCCCGATGCGCGCTGCGGCCTCGAGCACCAGCACCCGACGGCCGGCGCGCGCGATGCGTGCCGCGGCAGTGAGACCATTCGGACCGGCGCCCACCACGACCGCCTCGTACTCGTTCGCCACTGCCGGAGTCTGGCGCGCGCCAGGCGCCCGGACCGGCCTCCACCTGCACCTTTCGCGCCATTCGCGAGAAGAAACCTGAAGCCGTTCCGATCCCGCTACGGCCCCTGGCAGCCGCGGGTTCTGACCGAACATGACGACAGTCTGACTGCCACATTCCCCGCGCCCGTTTCGACAGACGCTAGGGGGTCTTCCTACCGTCGTTGTGTCCTGACCTGGGCCAATGGGCAGAGAGCTTCCCTCGTTTCACTCCTCCGAAAGGAATCCCCTGATGACGCGCGCGCGCATCGAGCACACACGAACCAACGGACATGCACCTCCGGGCGATACGACTGCCACCGTGCCCGCCGGGATCGCGGGCAGCGAGCGGCATGCCGCTCGGAAGGGGCTTCGCAACACCGGGCAGCACAAAGAAGGCGTGCGCACGCGCAGCGCGCGGCGCGGCATGCGCGTGCGTCACGCGACGCGCGCAGCCGCGGTCGCGATGGTCGCGGCCACGACAACGGGCATGGTCTCGATGGACCGCGCCGGCGCGGCGACCGCCGCGGCCAACGCGGTGAAGTCGTACTCGGGCGCGATCGGGGTGGGCCCGACACCGGGCACACCGTTCCATGCCGCGATGACTGGGATCGCGGCAACTCCCACCCGTCACGGCTACTGGCTCGCGGCGGCCGACGGCGGCGTGTTCTCCTTCGGTGACGCCCGCTTCGCCGGGAGCGCCGGTGCAATCCCGCTCGCGCGGCCGGTGGTGGGCCTCGCGGCCGAGCCCATCGGTACGGGCTACTGGCTCGTGGCCTCCGACGGCGGCGTGTTCAGCTACGGCAGCGCGCATTTCCACGGCAGCGCGGCGCCGTACCGGCCGTTCGCGCCGATTGTGGGCATCGCGGCCACGCCGACGGGGCACGGCTACTGGCTGGTCGGCGCCGACGGCGGCGTGTTCAGCTTCGGTGACGCTCATTTCCACGGCAGCGCCGAGCCGTTCCACCCGACCGCACCGATCGTGGGCATCGCGTCGTCGCCCACGGGCCGCGGCTACTGGCTGCTCAGCGCCGACGGCGGCGTCTTCGCCTTCGGCGACGCTCCGTACCGGGGTTCGCTGTTCGGTTACGCGCCGGGCAACGACGCCGTGGGCATCACCGCGTCGGACCACGGCTACCTGGTCGCTCGCCGTACGGGCGCCGTGGCGTCGTTCGGTACCCCGTTCGCCGGCACGAGTGACCTGGCCAACTGGACGAGCGGCCCCACCGTGGGCATCGCGGCGTCGGCCGCGGGTTACTGGACCGTGCAGGGCGCAGCGATCGTGAACCACATGGACGCGTTCCTCACCTGCACGCGTTCGCACGAGTCGAGCCACACCGCTCCCGCCTTCGACAACGGCTACCAAGCGGTGAACCCGAGCCACACGTACTTCGGCGCGTACCAGTTCGACCAGCGCACGTGGAACAGCGCCGCGTCGGTGGCCGGCCGCGCCGACCTCATCGGCGTGAACCCGGCCGGCGCGAGCGTCACCGACCAGGACCTCCTGGCGATGACGCTGTTCCAGGAGCGCGGCGCGGCCCCGTGGATGGGCCGCTGCGCGGGCCTGTCGTAACCCGTCGTGGTCCCATCAGGATGACGATTTCTTCATCCTGATGGGACCACACGTACGGTCGTCGCCGTGGACGCCGATGTCCAACGATTCGGCTTCGTCGAGAACGGCCCGTGGGAGGTCGAGCTCGACCAGCTCGTGTGGCGCCGCGGGCTCGACCATGTGCGCAATGCCGCGCGCGAGTCGGTCCCCCGCCTGATCGACCCGCATCGCTTTCCGCCGCTCGGACGGTTGGCATCAGTTGCCGGTCGTGTCGGGTCGGCACTCGCGATCTGGGCGGTGCTCGAACGCCGCCGCGAGCAGTCGCCGCGACGCACGGCGCTCTCGGCGCGACTGCGCGACGCCTTCGCCGCGCTCGGCCCCACCTACATCAAGCTCGGTCAGATCATCGCGTCGGGCGAGGGGCTGTTTCCCGAGGAGTTGGTGACCGAGTTCAAGTTGCTCCGCGACCGCGTGCCGCCCGAACCGTTCGAGCACGTGCGCCGGGTGGTCGAGGCCGACCTCGGGCTCCCGCTCGACCGGATCTTCCTGCGCTTCGACCGTGAGCCGATTGCCGCGGCGTCGATCGCGCAGGTGCACGGCGCGCAACTCCGCACCGGTGAAGAGGTCGTGGTGAAGGTGCAGCGGCCCGACATCGAACGTCTGGTGCGCGACGACCTGCGCGCGATGGCGTCACTCGCGCCGAGGCTCATCGGTCGCATCCCTGTGGCCGCGCTCGCGAATCCGCCTGCGCTCGTGGAGGTGTTCGCCGAGACGATCGTGGAGGAGCTCGATTTCCGGCTCGAAGCCGAGAACATGCTCGACATTGCCGCAGTGCTCGCGGAGACCGACCAACGCGCGATCGTCGTGCCGCGACCCCATCCGCGTTACGTGACGCGGCGCGTGCTCGTGATGGAACGGCTCGACGGCTTCGCGTGGGACGACGTGGCCGGCATGCAAGAAGCCGGCGTCGACACCGAACGCGTGCTGCACTCCGGGCTCGTCGCGTTCATGGAGGGCGCGATGGTGTACGGCGTCTTCCACGGCGATCTGCACGGCGGCAATCTTTTCGTGCGCCCCGACGGGCGGACGGTGCTCGTCGACTTCGGCATCACCGGGCGCATGAACCTGAAGGAACGCCTCGCATTCTTGTTCCTGCTGGTGGGCGCGACGTCGGGCGACGTCCACGGCCAACTGCGCGCGCTGCGCGACCTCGGTGCCTTCCCGGACGATGTCGACCTCGACGCGGTGTTCCGCGACCTCGGTCTCGACCGTCCGCCGATCGACCCCACGCAGCTCTCGGCCGACGAGTTGCTGCTCGAGCTGCGTGAGCTCACCAAGCAGCTCATGGCCTACGGCGCACGCATCCCCAAGGTGCTGATGCTGCTCGTGAAGAACCTCATGTTCCTCGACGGCGCGATAGCCACGCTCGCGCCCGACCTCGACATCCTCGGCGAGATCGAATCGGTGCACCGGGAGATCGCGATCCGCCATGGAGAGCGGCTCGCGGCCGAGATGGGCATCGACCCGACGGCCGTGAGCTACGACCCGGACGCCATGAAGGCCGCACTGGGGATCGACACCTCGGTGGAGCGGCTCAACTACCGCGACGTGCAGGACCGGCGCGACACCATCCGCCGTAACCTGCAGGCGAAGCAGAAGCAGCAGCGAGCTGCGCGCCGGCTGCGGCGCCCTCGCTGATCCGGCCGA
>DASXZO010000163.1:0-26992 GCA_036501845.1 Acidimicrobiia bacterium
TTCCCGTGCAGGCGGCCCCGTGCACGTGAGGCACGTTCGATCGTCGCCGCGGACCAGTACGTTGCTTCCCGTCCAGATCGCCTCGTGCGGGTCTGTGACGCCGTTGGCCACCGGCAACGCACGCCATTGGTTCCTACCGGCGTCGTAGTCCACGAGTGCGGCACCCGACGTGCCACCGTACGAGTTCGGGCCGGTGTGAACGAAGTTCTCCCAGTCCAGCCAGGCGAGTGCCTTACCACTTGTTCCGAGTGCGACGGCCTGTGTCCATCGCACGTCGGTGTGGCGTGGCAACGCGGGCGCGGAAATGGCGGTCCACCGATTCGTCGACGGCTCGTATGCAGCGGCGCGTGCGTCGCCGTTGTCGAGCAGCAACACTCGGCTACCGGTCCACACCGCGACAGTGTTCGCTTGCGGGGGAAGCGGCGCGGATGGGAGTCGCCGCCAACGGTTTGTCGTGGGGTTGTATGCCGCACCGTCGTTTGTCTTCGCGCCGGCGTCGCTGGTGTCGCCGCCCCACACGAGCATCTCGCGCCCAGTCCAGACCGCGGCGTTGTCTGCTCGCGCCGAGATCGGCGCGGATGGAAGCACTCGCCAACTGTTGGTCGCGGGGTCGTACGCCGCGCCGGTGTCGGTCATCGTGCCCGGCCCACCGATTTCGCCTCCCCACTCGATCAATTCCCGTCCCGTCCACACCGGCACACCGTCTCCTGGCACTGGTGCCTGCGGGATCAAACCCCAATGACCGGCACGCACCGCGGCGGCGCTGAGCGGGGGCACCGTGGCCGGTGGAGACGTGATCTCGACCCGCACGTTGTTGCTCGACGAGTGGTTCCCGCCCACCACGAAAACCACGGTGGCAACGACGACCGCGAGCGCGGTCGCGCCGGCGATGGCGCGGCGAGCTCGGCGCCGGCGACGAAGTGGACGCGCTGCCGCGGCAGCGCGTTCGAACACGACCGCGTCACCGCGTGCGGCGCTGCCGTCGTCGGTCATCTCGCGTAGCAGTTCGATCAGATCACTCACGTGCGCTCTCCGATGGTTCGTTCATCGGTCAGTTCATTGCGCAGCCGGGCCAGGCCGCGCGCCGCGGCCTGGCGCGCCGCGGCTTCGTTGCACCCGACAATCGCCGCGGCCTCGCGATAGGAGCGACCTTCGAGCACCGTGAGGTAGAGGATGGCGCGCGTCATTGGCGGGAGCGCGCGTAGCGCGTCGAGGTCGGACGGGTACGCGTCGACGGCGTCGCCGGTAAATGCCCCGGCGCGTGCGATGCGCTGCGTTTCGCGCCGGCTCGATCGGGCCGCGTTGATCGCGACCCGCATCACCGCGGTGCGCAGGTACGCGAGCGGTTCGTCGATCGAGCCGAGAGGTCGTGTAGCCAGTGTGCGAGCCAGTGCCTCCTGCACAAGGTCGTCGGCATCGGAGCCGGGAGCTCGAACCGCGGCAGCGAATCGGTGCAACGCCGGGTAGAGGGAACGGAAGATCTCCGCGTCGCTACGCTCGCCGCCAGCCGGCCCCATCACTGTTTCAGACACCACGCGGGGCCGTTTCGTGACACGGCCGGGAGGCGACGGAACCATGACCGACAAGTCGACGTTCACCGAGAGCGAATGGCACGCGCTGGTCGACGCCCCGCTGATGATCACGGCGGCGCTGTTCTACGCCGGCGAGCACGGTCCGATCTCGATGGTCAAGGAGGCGAGTGCCAGTGCCCGCGCGGTGTCGCGACCAGGGGAGCGCGGTTCGGCGAACGCACTGATCGGTGAGATCGTCGCCGAAGCCAACAGCAAGGACGCTCGGCACGAGATGAAGGAGCACCGCGGCCCAACACCCCAAGCCGCGATCGACGAGATCCTCCAGTCGCTCCAGCCTGCCGCCGAGGCTGCGAAGAAGCTGCCGGCCGACGAGGCAACCCACGTGGGTGAGTGGTTCGTCGACATCGCCGTGGCTGTCGCCCAGTCGGCGAAGAGCGTGAACGCCGACGAGCAGGCGACGATCGCCAAGGTTGGCGCGTTGTTCGGAGTGAAGACGCCCGAAGCCTGACCTCCGGCTTCGTCAGGTCGCGCCGTCGCTCACGGGCGCGCCGGAGTGCCCCGACCGGGAGCCCAGCAGCGTCTCCCGGCCGAGGCCCCGCACGTCGGTCTCAAGGATCGACCGACGAGTGCGCGGTGGTCGTCGGAACGCTCGACGACGCGCTCGCGTGCTCGTGGCGATGCCGGTGACCGCCGCGTCCACCGCTTCCCTGCTGTTCGCCGTGGTCGTCGGCGCCACCAACACCGCCGTCACCATCGTGATGGCCATTGCCTTGGCCGTGAGGAGCTGTGACGCTCGGGCCGCGGTGGTGGCCGTGGTCGGTGTCGCCGCCGTTGTCGCCGCCGTTGTCGTTCCCGGCGCTCGGCGGTGCGATGCCTTCGATCGCGGGGCGATGCGTCTCACCATCGTGGGCGCCACTGTTCGGCGGCTGCGGGCCGTGGTGAGGAGCGACGGCTTTCGGTCGCGTCGGAACGTCCGGCAGGCCGACGGTGGTGCTGGTCGTCGCGCCATCGCCAGGCCCACCGCGAGCATGCACCCCGTCGTGAGCGTCGTGTGCCCCGCGCGCATGGTGCGTGTCGGGAACGAAGCCGAGTCCCACGCGCCCGGCCACCTTGGCCACGTCGTGCTGCACAGGCGCCGGGAGCGCGCCCGCAGCCGCGACACCGCCGAAGCCGAGCGCAGCAGCCACCGCGCCGACCCCCAGCTTCGCCACCGTGCTCGTGAGCCGAGAGCGGAGCGCCGAGTCACGTGGGCGCCAGCGGGCGCGCCCCGGTTGATCGATCGGATCGCCGCCGAACGTCGACCGCAGATCTGCGCAGAACGCCGCGAGCGGCTTGGCGTCGCGGCCCGCGGCTTCCGCGCTTCCGGAGAGGATCTTCGACGACCGCTCGTGCCACCGCATCGTTTCGTGAACGATTCGAACCGCGCGACGCGTTACGCGCACGCCGCGATCATCGCGATCACCTCGGATCGATCGTGATCCGGCGACGCAGCACCGCGAGGGCGCGGTGCTGCAGCACGCGCACCGCTCCCGGGCTGCGATCGATCACCGTGGCCGTCTCCTCGACGCTCAGATCGGCGACCGTGCGGAGCAGCAACACTCGGCGCTGGGTGTCGGGCAAGTGGTCGAGCACCTCACGAAGGCGGTGTTCGACCACCTGGTCGGTCACGATGGCGTCGACGCCCTCGAGCACGCCGAGCACCGCCGCGTACTTCGGATCGCTCGTGTCGACGGGTTCCGGCCGGCGCTGGCGGCGCCGGTAGAAATCGATCGCCAGGTTGTGCGCGATCGCGAATACCCACGAACGAAACCCGGGCTCGCTGCCCTCGAAGTGGTCGAGCCGCCGGTAGACAGTGAACAGCACTTCGTCGACCAGATCGTCGAGCTCGTCGCCGGCCAGCGCGCGCAGGTAACCGCGGAGTTTCGGCACCAGGGGTGTCACCAATTCGGCGAACGCGCGGTCGTCACCCTGCTTGGCGCGCTGCGCCAGGGTTTCGAAGTCGTCGTCGACGAGCGCCACCACGCTGGCGTATCGACCGATCGTGGCTCCCGTCTGTAATTCACCCGGCGCTCGTATCGTCTCCCGGTGCGCGCGGGCGTGATAATGCGCGGCGTATGCACCGAGAAGCGGGGTTGGAGCGGCAAGGCCGTCGATGGTCGTTCCGGGTGCTGATCGCATGGGCGCGCACGGCAATCCGCGTGTTCTACCGCCGGGTCGAAGTGGTCGGCCTCGAGCACGTCGGCACCGATCGGCCGACGATCCTCGCGGCGTCGCACACCAACGCGCTTGGTGACGTGGCCGTCATCGTTGCGGTCGCGCCGCGTTTCCCGCACTTCCTCGCGGCATCGTCGTGGTGGAAGCGGGGGTACGCCCGCGCGCTCTTCCGGCTCGGCGGTGTGCTGCCTGTACACCGCGCCGCCGACGCGCTCGGGCGTCCCGACAACACCGAGATGTTCGCGGCCTGCAACGACGCGTTACGCGCCGGTGAGCACCTCGCGATCTTTCCCGCGGGCGTGATGCACCATGACGCCTACGGCCGGCCGCTGAAGACCGGCGCCGCACGGATCGCGCTCGGCGCGGCTGCGGTGGGCGTGCATGACGTGGCCATCGTTCCCGTGGGCATCGTCTACGAAAGCCGGGGCCGGTTCCGTTCCGACGCCGCGATCCATTTTGGTACGCCGATCGCGGTTGCGCCGAGGCTCGACGACTACAACAACGATGCCAAGGCCGCGGTGCGAGTGCTCACCGACGACCTGCGGGCCGCGCTCGACGCGGTGGGTCGGCTGCAGCCGAGCCGTATCGAGTCCGAGGCGTCGCCGCGCCGGCGCGCGGTGAAGCTCGCGGTGCTCACGCCGGCGGCAGCGGTCGGTGCAGTGGCTCACGCGCCCGCCCTGCTGGTGGGACGGGTCGCGAACCGCGTGTGTGAGGAAGGTTGGCAGGCGACGGTGAAGGCGGTCGCGGGTACCGCGCTCGTGCCGGTCACGTGGACGGCCGAGGCGGTGTTCCTCACGCGCCGCGATCCGCGACGCCCGGTTCCGGCTGTGGTCGCCGCGCTCGCGGCCAGCGGGCTCGCGGTGCTCGCTTGGGTCGACACGCGCCGCGACGTCAACGAACCGGTGGCGCCTCACCACTGACGAACACCCAGAGCGGCCCCTACTCGTGACGCGAGCATCGAGTACAGCCGCCGAATCCGACCATAGACACTGTGATGCCGCCGACACCTCCCGGGTATGTTGAGTTGGTATGGCCGCTCCGGAACCGATGCTCGAGGTGCTCAACGACGCCGCGTGCCGTGGGTTGTTCGCCGCGCATGAGGTCGGCCGGCTCGTCGTGGTCGTCGATGACGAGCCTCACGTGTTCCCCGTGAACTACGCCTTCGACGAAGACAGCATCGTGGTGCGCACCGACGGCGGCACGAAGCTGCGGGGCGCCACCCTGCGGCGCGTCGCGTTCGAGATCGACGAGATCGAGCACGCCCCGCCGGCGTGCTCGTGGAGCGTCGTTGCCCACGGCGTGGGCGACGACATCACCGATGCCGTCGACCCGGCCTCGGAGCGGGCGCGCGAGTTGCTCGTCACGCCGTGGGCACCGGGTGAGCGCCAGCAGTGGATCCGGATCCACGCGCTCGCGTTCACCGGCCGGCGGCTCAGCGGCTGAGCGGTGGATGGCCCACCACGTGGAGCCGATCCTCCACCTGTCGTTGCCCGTGCTCGATCTCGACGCGGCTCGCGACTTCTATGTCGAGCGGCTTGGCTGCCGCCTCGGCCGTGAACGCGATCAGTTCATCGACGTGTGGTTCTTCGGCATGCAGCTCACACTGCAGCAGCGACCCGAAGAGGTCGCGGTCGACGGCGAGCAGGGCGTTCGGCACTTCGGCGTCACGCTGCCGCGTACGCAGCTCGACGCGCTCGTCGCGCGCCTTCATGCGCAGCCGGTTCGCTGGCTGGAACCGCTCACTACCGACACCGAGGGCACGCTCGACGGCAAGGTCAGCGCCAAGATCGCCGACCCGAGCGGCAACGTCATCGAGCTCAAGGCGTATCCCGACGAGGCGTTCGCCTCGTTCACGCAAGGAGCGACGCCACCGAGTTGATCGTGACCGCGAGGATCACCGCGCCGAACAGGTACGCGAGCAATGCGTGTGTGAGCGCGGTGTGGCGGATGGTCCGTGACCGCAGATCGGTGTCGGACACCTGGAACGTCATACCGATGGTGAACGCCACGTAGGCGAAGTCGCGATAATCGGGTTCGTAGTCGTCGCCGCCCTTGAAGTCGATCCCGTCGGCCTTGGGATCGGAGTAGTACTCGTGCGCATAACGCAGCGTGAAGGTGGTGTGCACGACGGCCCACGACGCGGCGACGGTGATGAGCGCCAAACCGGTGAGCACGCCCTTGCCGGCGCCCTGGCTGCTGTTGGCCTTCACCAGCGCGAACGCGACTGCGAGCAGGCTCACGACCGCGGCGCTCACCAGGATCAGCCCGGTCACCGCACGCGCGGAATCCTCTCGCGTGGCGTGGGATCGCGTTGCGGCACCGTCGAAGCCGTGCACGACGAGCCAGACCGACCCCACGAGCGTGAGCGATGCCGCCGACCAGCCCGCAAGCAGCGCGAGCTGCCACGCCGCCAAGCCCGCCAGCACGCCGCCCACGACTATCCCCGCGGTGAGGGCGGCGATCATCCGCAACACCGACGGCGCACGTTTCACCGCTGATCCTTGCCCATGCGCAGGTGTGCGCAACCAAACCCACGCGAACACGGTGCGTGGTGGAAGCTCAGGACCGAACGCTCGGCGTCGATGGGGATACGTGGACTCTGAGGCCGACGGGCCTACGAGCGACGCGGTGGCACCTCCGCGACGCGCGCGCCGAGGCGGCCCGCAGTTGCGCGTGCTCGCGCTCTCCGTGCTGATCGGCGGGCTCGCGGTGCTGCTGTACGCGACCACCGTGCGGCATGTGGGCAAACCACTCGCCCCGTTCATGCTGCCGTGGGCCGTGCTCGCGGTGGGATACGCGGCGTCGGAGCTCACCGTCGTGCACATCGAGTTCCGCCGCGACTCGCACTCGGTGTCGCTGAACGAAATCCCGCTCGTGCTCGCCCTGGTGTACGCGAGCCCGTCACACCTGATCACCGCGCAGCTCATAGGTGCGGGCGCCGTGCTCGTGTTGCACCGCCGTCAGGCGGCACTCAAGTTCGTGTTCAACATGGCGCACTTCGCGCTCGAAGACTGCGTGGCCTTGGCGGTGTTCGACGCGATCGTCGGGCGGCACTTCGAACTCGGGCCGTCGCTCTGGGTCGGTGCAATCGCGGCCACGATCGCGGCCGCCACCGTGAGCGTCGTCACGGTGAGCGTGGTGATCTGGGTGAACCAGAGCCGCGTCGACGTCAGCCAGCTCCGCGCCGTGGTGAGCGTCGCGTTCGTCGGCGCCATCTTCAATGCGTGTGTCGGACTGGTGGCCGTCACGGTGCTGTGGGTCGACGCGCGCGGCGCGATCCTCCTGATCGTCATCGGGATGGTGCTGTGCGCCGCCTACCGCGAGTACGCATCGCTACGGCAACGACATGCCAGCTTGGAGCTCCTCTACGAGTTCACCCAGGCGGTGCGCGGATCGGGTGACGCCGAGCAGATCGTCACCGACGTGCTCGCCCAGACCCGCCGGATGTTGCGGGCCGAGACCGCGCAGCTCGCGGTGCTGCCGTCGGGCGAGGGCCACGGTATCGACTGGATCGCGCTGGAGGGTGAGACCGACGCGCCCACTCGCTCGGTCGAGCCGTCGATCCATCCGTCGCTCGCCGCGCTCGTGGAAGGCGGCCGCCCGGTTGTGGGGCCGAAGAACACGCGCGACGCGAAGATTCGTGCGCACCTTGCTCAGCGGGGCGAGCGCGACTGCATCGTGGCACCGCTCGTGGCCGACAACCGCATGATCGGCATCCTCACGGTGGCGAACCGGCTCGGCAACGTGACCACGTTCGACGCCCAGGACGGGCGCTTCTTCGAAACCATCGCCGCCCACACGAGCATCACGCTGCAAAACGCCCGGCTCGTCGACCGATTGCGCCACGAGGCGTTGCACGACAACCTCACGAAGCTCCCGAACCGGGTGCTGTTCCAGCAGCGCGTCACCGACGTGCTTGCGCGCCGGCGCCCGTCGGACCCGCTCACCGCGGTGATGCTGATCGACCTCGACCGCTTCAAGGAGATCAACGACACACTCGGCCACGCAACCGGCGACCTCCTCCTGCAGGAGGTGGCGCGGCGGCTTCGGCGCGCGGTCGGAGAGCGCGTCACGGTGGCCCGCCTCGGTGGTGACGAGTTCGCGGTGTTGCACCCCGGCGTGAACCTGCCCGACGACGCGCTCGAGGTGGCGCGGAGCGTGCGCGACGAGTTGCAGCGTTCGTTCGCGTATCAGGACCTCGACCTGGAAGTGTCGGCCTCGATCGGGATCGCAGTCGCGCCGGTGCACGGGCGCGACGCGTCGACGCTGCTGCGGCGCGCCGACGTCGCGATGTACGCAGCCAAGGGCACCTCAGTGGGTGTGGCGATGTACGGCGAAGACCTCGACGAGCACAGCCCGCGCAAGCTTGCTCTCGTCGGCGAGTTGCGCACGGTGATCGACAATCACGGTTTGGTGCTGCACTACCAGCCCAAGGTCGAGATCGCGACCGGTCGGGTGATCGGTGTGGAGGCGCTGGTGCGCTGGCCCCACGAACACGAAGGCCTCATCCCGCCCGACGAGTTCGTGCCGATCGCCGAACGCACTGGATTGATCGGCCCCATGACGGAGTTCGTGTTGCGCGCGGCACTCGACCAGTGCAAGGAGTGGGAGCGCAGCGGTCATGCAATGTCGGTAGCGGTGAACCTGTCGGCGCGCAGCCTGCTCGATGCCGAACTCGTGGGTGACATCGCGCGGGCACTGAGCGAATCGGGCGTCGACCCGTCGAAGCTTGTGCTGGAGATCACCGAGACGAGCGTCATGTCCGATGCCGAATACGCGATGCGGGTGTTGAACCGGTTGTCGGCCATGGGCGTGCGACTCGCGATCGACGACTTCGGCACCGGCTACTCGTCGTTGTCGTACCTCAAACGTCTGCCTGTGAACGAGGTGAAGATCGACAAGTCGTTCGTGCTCAACATGCACGACGACGAGAACGACGCAGTGATCGTGCGGTCGATCATCGACCTCGGTCGCAACCTCGGCCTGCGCGTCGTCGCCGAAGGTGTGGAAACCACGAGCGCATGGGATGCGTTGCGGGAGATGGGCTGTGACATCGCGCAGGGCTACTTCGTCAGCCGGCCGTTGCCGGCGGCGCAGCTGACCTCATGGCTGGAGTCGGTCGAACGAACAATGGTGGGAGCTCCATGACGACCTTCACGATCCCCGACGTGCACACGGAACGACTGGTGTTGCGAGGATTCACAGCTGACGACGTCGATCCCTTCTGCGAGATCGTTGCCGATCCCGAGGTGGTGCGATACATCGACGATGGCGAGCCGATCGATCGCGTGCAGTGCTGGCGCGGGATGGCGCTCTTCATCGGGCACTGGGCGCTGCGCGGCTACGGCTGGTGGGCGGTGGAGGAGCGCGCCACCGGTGAGTTTCTCGGCCGCATCGGTCTGTACAACCCCGAGGGTTGGCCTGGGATCGAGGTCGGTTGGTTACTCGGCCGCCAGGCGTGGGGTCGCGGGTTCGCGACCGAAGGCGCACGAGCGGCGCTGCAATTTGCGTTCGATGTGGTGCGTGCCCACGAGGTGATCAGCCTCATCGATCCCGATAACGCGCGATCGATACGCGTGGCCGAGAAGGTGGGCGAGCGGCTGCAGGGCACGCTTGTGCACGGTGACAAGCTCGTCGCCCGCTACGGCATCTCCCGCGCCGCGCGCGCAGCCTGACGACGGCCCGCAACGCAGAACTGCCACCCCGAAGGGTGGCAGTTCCGTTCACTATGCGTTGTGTGAAGGAGCGGTGGAGCTAGTTCCAGCTGGAACCGTTCCAGCTCGATCCGTTCCAGCTCGATCCGTTCCAAGTGGAGCCGTTCACGATCGCGTTGTTGTTGCCGGTGATCGTGCTGATGCTCACGCCGAGCAGGTTGACGATGTTGTTGAGCGTGAGCGACTGACCGTTGGGGTTGGTCGAGCCGGACCACGCCGCCGGGTTCCAGGTGGAGTTCTGCCAGGCCTGGTAGAGGCTGACGGTGTCGCCCACATTGGTGGCGGTGGTGGGCACCGTCTGGTTGAGTTGCAAGCCGGTCTGGTTGGCCGCCTTCTGCACGTTCAGCACACCGTGGCCGTCCACCAGCGGGTTGCCGACCGGGCCGGGCGACGCGGTGCCGAGCAGTTGGCCCTTCACCTTGTCGGGCGACGGAACTCCGCCGCTTTTCTTGGCGTTGGTGTCGGCTTGGATGACGAGGGCCGCGGCGCCACTGGTGATCGCCGCGCTGAACGACGTGCCCGAGCCGACGAAGTTGCCGCTGCCGATCTCGGCCGTCGGGTTCTGCGTGTCGATTGTCGAACCCGGTGCCCGCAGGCTCACCACAGAGCGACCGGAGGTGACAAGGTCGGGCTTCAGCCAACCGTCGGGCGATGTCGGGCCGACGCTGCTGAAGCTCGCGCCGGCGTCGTCGTTCGAGTTGGCCGTGCCGTTGTCGTCGATGGCGCCCACGGTGACCACCAGCGGGTCGTCACCGGGCGACAGGATCGTGCCGTTGAACGGGCCGGAGTTGCCGGCCGAGACGACGACGGTGATGCCGGCCTCCCAGGCACTCTCCACCGCCTGGTCGAGCGGGTTGGTCACCGTCGACGAGGTGGGGATGGCGCCCAGCGACATGTTGAGGACCGAGATGTTGTAGGCCGCCTTGTTGGCGATGGCCCAGTTGACGCCCTGGATCACCGTGGCGATGTCGGTCTGGCCGCTCGCACCGGCGACCTTGATGGCGACGAGGTTGGCGTTGGGTGCCTCACCCTCGTACTTGCCGTTCGACGACGCACCGTTGCCGGCGATCAGCCCGGACACGAACGTGCCGTGACCGAAGCTGTCCTGATACGGGTTGCCTTCGCCACTCAGGTCGACGCCGCCGATGATGCGGTTGCCGAAGTCGGGCAGCTTGTCGATGCCGGTGTCGAGCACTGCCACCGTCACGTTGTTGCCGTTGACGTTGTTCTTCCAGAGCGCGTTGGCGTTCGACGCCTGCGGGAACACTGCGGCTGGCGCACGCGTCGCTGGGGCGGCAGGCGCGGGCGGGGTCGGCGCGGGCGGCGTCGGCGTGGCCGCTGGGCCGGGCGTCGAGGACGGACCCGCGTCGGCCATCGTCACGGTGACGTCGGGCGTGACCACGAGGCTCGGGTCGGCGGCGAGGCCCACCAACTGCTGCGGGCTCACATCGGCGACGACCGCGTCCGACGCGTCGACGTCGCTCTCGACCGTGCCCGACTGGGCGACGATGTCGTGGACACGGTGGGTGAGTGAAGCCCGCTTCCCGGCGTTCAACATCGCGACGAGCGGGTCACCGACCGTCGACGGGTTGTACTGGTCGGGCCGTTGCGCCGCGCTGATCACGACGCGCACGGGCTGGCTCATCGCCGGCCCGGGCACTACGGGTGCCGACGCGCCTGCGCTCGCCGACAACACTGGTGACGCCATCAGCAGACCGCTCAACGCCACGACGCCGGCCGCGGCGCCGACGCGCCGGTGTGCCCACTCGATGCCGCGCGGGGTCGAGGCCCTCCCCCTCGACGTGGGCGCGTCCCCCGGCGCACCCGATCCTCGTGTGAAACCCTTCATGTGATGACCCTGCTCCTGAGCTGCGCGCCGAACGGCGCGTCGATGATCTCGGACGCGGGTTTCGCCACTGGCTCCCTGCCGGCCAGGCGACCATGTACAGCCGGCAGTTCTGCGCCTCGTCCATGCCGGCTGGGGCGCCGGCAGGGATGTCATCGGATCGCCTTTACCAAGTCCTTAAGCGGCGTTTGTCCGTTTTTAGCGATGTTGTCGACGTCACATGTTTATCTCCGTCCGAATCGGGGCAATCTGCGCGCTCGCTTCAGCGTCCGCTCACCATCAGGCCTGGTGATGCGCCCGCCGTTTCACCTGGTCACCGGCCGGGTACCTCCTTCGCCCACGTAAAGATGACGACCAGGAGGCAGTCGATGTCGGCGATGACGAAGCCGCTGTCCGCGATGGGGTCCGGGATCGACGCGGTCACCGAGCATCTCGATCCGCGTGCGGTGATGGACAAGCTCGACCCCCGCCCGCTCGTGGATCTGGTCGACAAGGTCGACCCCCGTGCCGTCGTGCACAAGCTCGACCCGCGCTCGATGGCGAAGCCCAAGGCTCGCCGTTCGCGCTGGCCACTCCTCCTGTTGGCCGCGGCCGGACTCGGAGGCCTGGCATTCTGGTTGCTGCGCAACCGCCGTGCAGCGAGTGCGCCAGCGATGGATACGGCGACCGGCACCGACCCCGACGCCAAGTACGACCAGCCCGGCTACGAGGACAAATCCCTCGGGCAGGCGGTGAACGCCGACATGGACCTCGCCGATGAGCTCATCGACGAGGAGCATGGCGACCTCGCTCGTGCCGAACAGCGCTTCGCCGATGAGTCGAGCGGCGCACCGGCGTTACGTCGCCAGTCGTCACGCGGCGCGTAACCGCCAGTCGTCCGGCCGCGCTTGGCGCACACCGGTTCGCAGCCGTCAACCTTCCTGCATGCGTTTCGGAGTGGTGATCCTTCCCGACGCGCGCTGGCAGGAGGCCGAGCCCCGATGGCGACGCGCCGAGGCGCTGGGCTTCGACCACGCCTGGACGTACGACCATCTCGCGTGGCGCACGCTGCATGACGCGCCATGGTTTGGCGCGGTCCCGACGCTGACTGCGGCCGCGATCGTGACGAGCCGGATCCGGCTCGGTCCGCTCGTCGCGTCGGCGAACTTCCGTCATCCCGTGCCGTTCGCCAAGGAGCTCATGACGCTCGACGACGTGTCGGGCGGACGGCTCACGGTGGGGATCGGCGCCGGCGGCGAGGGCTGGGACGCCACGATGCTCGGTGGCGCGGCGTGGTCGGCGGTCGAGCGCGGGGAGCGTTTCGGCGAGTTCGTGGCGCTCACCGACCAGTTGCTGCGCCAGCCGTCGACGACCTTCGACGGGCGCTACTACCGCGCCCACGAGGCTCGGTCGATCCCTGGCTGCATCCAGCAGCCGCGAGCCCCGTTCGTGATCGCCGCGACGGGTCGGCGAGGCATGGAGGTCGCCGCGGCGCACGCGCAGGCGTGGGTGACCACGGGCGATCGCAGCAGCACCGGACCGATCGGCGCGGCCGCCGGCGCGTTGATGGTGCGCGACATGGTCGAGCGGCTGCATCGCACGTGCGAGCGCGTCGGGCGTGATCCGTCGACGATCGACGTGATGGTGCTGACCGGTCCGCAACTCTCGCCGTGCTTCGAGTCGCCCGCGTCGTTCCGTGACGCGGTAGCACGGTACGAAGCGGTCGGTGTGTCCGACTTCGTCGTGCACTGGCCGCGCCCCGACGGCCCGTTCGCCGAGTCGGTCGCGCGCTTCGAAGCCGCGGTGGGCGCCGGCGTCGGCGCCTACTGAAACGTCTCGATCGCGCTGCGTGCTGTGCTCGCCGTTGAGTGGCGCAGTAGGTTGCGCGCCGCTATGCGGGGCTACAGCGCGCTCAAGAGTTCACGGGGAATCACGGTCGCGCTCGCCGCGACCCTGCTCGCCGCCGCGTGCTCGAGTACGACATCGGCACACAACGCGCCGGTTCCCTCGCCCCCGTCGAGCGCATCGGTAGCGACCTCCGACGGCCACCCATGCAACCACCCGGTCGTGGCACCGCCCACGGTGACGGCGGTTCCGGGGTCGGCGAGCGACAAGACGATGGTGTCGTTCGACGGCACGCGCATCCGCCTGCATTGGTTCCCCGTAACCGGTGCCAGTGCCGCGCACCCCGCACCCACGGTGCTGATGGGTCCGGGTTGGGGCTCGGGCGGCGACACCAACGTCACGCCGAGCGGTGGCGGCGAAGGTGTGTTCGGCGCCCTGAGCATCGACGGCTTGCACGCGCACGGCTACAACGTGCTCACCTGGGACCCGCGCGGGTTCGGCGTGTCGAGCGGCACGGTCACCATCGACGATCCGCAGCGCGAGGGCCGGGACGTGGAGCGCATGCTCGACTGGATCGCGACGCAGCCTGGTGTGGAGCTCGATCGACCCGGTGATCCGCGCGTCGGCATGGCCGGTGGCTCGTACGGCGGTGGTATCCAGCTCGTGGTTGCGGGCATCGACTGCCGCGTCGACGCGATCGTGCCGTGGATCGCATGGAACTCGCTCGGCACGAGCCTCTACAAGTCAGGCGTGGCCAAGACGGGTTGGGGCAATCTCCTCTATGGCATCGCCGCGTCACGCAACCTCGATCCGCACATTCGCAGCGCGTGGCGCGCGTCGAACACCGTCGGCGCGATCAGCGCGGCCGATCACGCGTGGTTCGTGAGCCACGGCCCCGGTGCAGCGATCGACAAGGTCGACGTGCCCACACTGTTCGTGCAGGGCACCGTCGACACGCTGTTCACGCTCGACGAGGCGATAACCAACTATCACTCGCTACGTAACCGCAACGTGCCCACGGCGATGCTCTGGTACTGCGGCGGTCACGGAGTGTGCCTCACGCCGCAGGGCGATGCGGGCGCACCCAACCGCGACACGCTCGCGTGGCTCGACCACTACCTGCAGCACAAGGCCGTGGACCTCGGCCCGCGCTTCTCGATGGTCGACCAGCGAGGCGTCACCTACACCGCGTCCGACTATCCGGTCGACACCCACGCGTCGTTCGGTGCGGTGGTGCACGGCACGCTGAACCTTGTTGCTTCGGGCGGCTCGGGCCCGGCGACCACGAAGGGCTCCAAGGACCAGCTCGCCGGGGTTGCCGGAGGCATCACACCGGCACGGGCTACCAACGCCGTGAACGTCACAGTGGTCGGCGATCACAACGGCACTGTGATTGCCGGCGCGCCGACCGTGCAGCTCGCCTACTCCGGCACGGCGCCCGCGGGCACAAGGCCAACCGCGGTGTTCGGACAGCTCGTCGACGACACGACCGGTCTCGTCGTCGGCAACCAGGTCACTCCGATCCCGTTGGCCCTCGACGGCAAGCAGCACTCGTTGACCGTGCCGCTCGAGACGATCGCGTTCACGCTCGAGAACGGCGCGCGCCTCACGCTGCAGATCGTCGCGACCACGGTGGCCTACGCCACTCCACGCCTTGGCGGGAAGGTCACGATGCGAGTGTCGTTGCACCTGCCTGAGTCGACGCTCACACCCCGCTGAGCTTCACCCGCTCACGAAGTCGGCGATGAGCGCGGCGAGCTCCACGGGCTTGTCGCCCTGGATGCTGTGGCCCGCGCCTTCCACGTGTTCGACGCGCGCGTCGGGCTTGCGGCGCAGCAGCTCGGCCTCGTCGTCATCGTCCACCACGGATTGCGCGGTCATGCCGCGCACGAGCATCAACGGCGCCTCGAGGTTGCCCACCACATCCCACAACCATCCGAAGTCGGGGTGCTGTGCGGCACTCGCGGCGTCGTCGGCGGTCGGCATCCGGAAGCGCATGTAACGCCACACCCAGCTGCCGTCGTCGCGCTGCACGGCGTTGTGGAGAATGCCGCGCCGCAGCGACGACTCCGTACGCGATGGATTGAACTCGATCGTTCGTTGCAACAGGTCGTCGAAGCTGTCGAAGCTCTCGGGACCGTTCACGAACGCGGCGATCGCGGCCGCCTTCGTCTGATTCACGCCGGGCGTCACGTCGACGAGCACCGCGGCGCGCACCACGTCGGGATGCGCGCCGGCGAGCGCGATGGTGGTGGCACCGCCGAGCGACATGCCGACGACTGCGCGTGCATCGGGCGCGAGCGCGCGGATCGCGGTAGCCACATCGTCGGCGTTCTCCCGCACCCCGAGTGATCCTGCTTTGCCCCCGTCGGAATGCCCATGGCCGGAGAGATCGATCGCCACGAGCGGTCGATCGAGCGCGAGTGCCACCGTGTCCCAGGTGTGGGCGTTTTGCGCGCCGCCGTGCAGCAGCACGATCTCGGGTGAACCGTTGCCCCACACGAGCGCGCTGAGGTTGCGGCCGTCGCCCATCGGTGTCGCGACCCGCCGCACGGCCGGCTGGCCGCGCCAGGGAATGCCGAACTCGTCGGCGTTGTCGCGGAACATCGACATCTCGTCGTACGGGACGCGCTCGAAGTCGGCCATGGCGCCATCCTCGCGGCGCGCGTCGCTCTGATCCAAAACCGTGCCCCGCGTCGTAGCCTGGCGTGCGTGCCGGCGGAGCTCCCGAACATGTACGCGGTGTTCGCGGCCGGCGATGCTGCGGCCACGAGGCACTTCGCCGACCACGGTTGGGTGGTCACCGCGCCCTTTGACGACGCCCAAGTGGCCACGATCCGGCGCGCCGTCGACGAGATCGCGGCATGGCCCGACCACGGCAACGGTTGGCTGCACTATCGCGAGCTCACCGAGCACGGGCCGCGCCTGTGCCGCACCGAGAATTTCGTGCCGTTCCATGCCGAGCTGGGCGCGCTGCTCACCGACGGGCCGATGATGACGGTGGCATCGGCGCTGCTCGACGAGCCGGCGGTGCTCTACAAGGAGAAGATCAACTACAAGCTCGCCGGCGGCGCGGGTTACGCGCCGCACCAGGACGGTCTGGCGTATCGCTTCGTCGACTCGCTCGTGTCGTGCCAGGTCGCAGTGGACGGCGCGTCACTCGACAACGGCTGCCTCGAAGTGGTGTCGGGGATGCATCACGAGGTGCTGCCCACCGACGCGCGCGAGTGCATCGCGCCGGAGGTGGTCGCTTCACTCGACTGGACGCCGGTCGAGGTGGAGCCGGGCCATGCCGTGTGGTTCCACTCGCTCACGCCGCATCGCAGCGGTCCGAATACGACCGCCCGCGACCGGCGAGCCTTGTATCCCACGTACAACGCGCGGTCGGCCGGCGATTTACGCGCCGCGTACTACGAGCGCAAGCAGGCCGAGTTCGCGGATGGCACCGCACGCGCAGCTGACGTTCCGGTATCGCTCATCGGCGACTTCCAGGGTCGTCCAGTACCGCGCTGACGCCGTCCTCTGCCACGGCGTCGATCACGATTTCGCCGACGACGTCGAGTGGCCGCAGATCGCAGGCGTCGAACAGCACCGGGAGCTGCACGTGGTCGGCATGCCGCGCGAGCCGGTAGTGCTCGATGCCGTCGCGCTCCACGATCTCGACCACCTCGAAGCCGTCGACCCAGCGGTTCTGGAATCGCGACCGCACTTCCACGATGCAACCGGGCCGGAGCTCGATGTCGTCACTCTCGCGACTCTCGCCGGTGGGCGCGGCGATGGCCTGCGGCCCCATGCCGTCGCGCGGCTGCACCTCGGCGTGCGCGAGTGCGTCGAAGGTGAGGTCGACCGTGTGCGGCTCGATGGTGCCACCCAGCACGGTCGCGACGCCGGGGCCGGCCGGCCGGATGAACGCGAGCGCCATCTCGCGCGCGACGAACTCGACGGCGGCGAGACTGGCGCGGTGATCGCGCGCGTCGGCCGCGAGTTGCTCGGCGATGGCGTCGAGCGCGGTGGCCACACGGTCGAGCGATTCCGACAGCGACTGCTCGCGTGCGCGTGCGTCGCGGTCGAGACCGGTCGCGAGATCGTCGACGCGGGCCTGCACCGATGTCTCGATCTCGGCGCGCGCCTCGACGACTTCAGCGTGCAGAAGCCGGGAGATCTCTGTGCTCGCCCAGGCGCGGGCGCGCCGAAACACCCGTCATCCTCGAAACGCACAACAGAGAAACTCCACCGTTGCGGAGGCTAACGCTCACTCGTCGGGCGTGCTGGGATCCCGCGCCGCGATCGCCTCGGCAAGGCGCTGGCGCGCGAGGTCGAGCAAGCGGTGCGCGTCGTCGGCGTCGGCGGGACAGCGGATCAACCCGAACGCGCAGCGCGGCAGCCCGGTGCTGCGGATCGCGGTCGCGAGCAGCGCGGCGGCTTCGTCGTCGCGCGTTGCGGGCAACAACACCGTGATCGCGTCGAACCCCGCAGGCGCGACGTCGGCGATGTCGCCGGGGCGCAAACCCGAACAAACTCCCGCGATCCGCGCGGGCGAGTGGTCGCCGTCGTCGAAGCGCACCAGAGCGAGCGTGAAGGCCCAACCGTGGTCGCGCGCCCGGGCGGCCGCGCCGACGAGCGCCTCAGTCGGTTCGCGACGAATGGGTGACGCGACGCGTGCCGCGGGCAGGTCGTCGTGCAGCGCGTGCACCGCGGCGCCGATGCTTGCCCGCAGGAGCTCGGTCTGGTCGCGGTCGAGCCGGGCCACGAGTTCGGCGGGCTCGGTCCACACGCCGGGCGCGCCGAACAGCCCGATGGGTTCGACGCCGAGTGGCGCGCGGGCCGAGGTGAACACCTGCCGCCCGAGCCGCTGGTCGTCGACCGCCACCACCACTCGCTCGGCGGTGAGCACGGCAGCGAGCTCGGTGAGCGCGTCGGCGATGACGCCGAGCGGACGATCACCCTCGGCGAGCCGCGTGGCGAGCCGCGTCACGACCGCGACCGCCGTCAGACCTCCGCCCTGCGCCGCCGGTGTGCTCACTGTCGCGGCGAGCGTACTGCGGCTGCTGTTGCTCAGGTACTGGGGTGCGGCTGGTGGGCAGTCGCGATCCACCTCGGGGCTTGACACCGCGCCCCGCTTGCGCTGATGGTGCTGAGAGGGGCGCGGCAGCTGGGTCCGTGCCCACAGAAAGGGGACTCATCTCATGGGGAAATTGACTCGAGCGGTCGCGTTGGCAACCGTGCTGGCTGCAGGCGCCTTCGGAGTGCAGGCGGCGTTCGGTGCCAACAGCAATGTGTCGTCGACGAGCTTCTCGTTGTTCCCGAACGCGTCGTTCGTCAACTGCATGCGCAAGAACGCATCGACCACGCCGACAGCCACTGCGACGGTGCAGCGCGGCGCGCAGAACGACACGCTCACGCTCAAGCTGGCCGGCTTCAAGCCGAACCTCGGCTTCGACCTGTTCACGGTGCAGCGCAGCAACCAGCTGGCATCGGGCACACCGAACCCGAACTTCACCACGTTCGGCATGGCCTGGTACCAGTCGGACGTGGAAACCAACAGCAGCGGTGCCGCAACCGTCACGGTGAAGTCGATCTTGCTCGACCAGATCTTCGGCTTCGATCCCGACGTGTCGCTGGCGCCCACGAACACGTTCCATGTGGGCTTCTGGTTCGACTCGGTTGCCGAGGCGCAGCCGTGCTCGCCCACCACGCTCGCGCCGACGCCGTTCAACGGTGAGCACCACGCCGGCCCCGTGGCGTTCATCACGCGCCCGAACTCGAAGACCGCGCTCGGCCCGCTCTGCACCGCGCCGGTGAAGTCGGGCAGCACGTTCACCTGCAAGCCCTGACGCAGTGACGGGGAAGGCGCCCTTGCGCCTTCCCCGTCGCGTCAGGCCTTGACCGCTTCGATCTCGAGCTCGATCTTCACCTTCTCGCCAACGACGACGCCGCCGGTCTCGAGCGGCATGTTGAAGTCGATGTTCCAGTCCTTGCGGGCGATCTCGGTGTGCGCGCTGAAGCCGGCACGGGTGCCGCCCCACGGGTCGGCGCCGACGCCTTCGAACTCGAGTTCGAACTCCACCGGACGAGTCACGCCCTTGATCGTGAGGTCGCCGAGCAGCACGTAGTCGTCGCCCTTCTCCTTCACGCCGGTGCTCGAGAATGTCATCTCAGGGTGGGTCTCGGTATTGAAGAAGTCTGCGCCGCGCAGGTGTGCGTCGCGGCCTTCGTCGTCGGTGTTCACCGACGCGAGGTCGACCGTCGCTTGCACGCTCGACTGCAGCGGGTCCGCGTCGATCGTGAGGCTGCCCGAGAAGGTGCCGAAGCGGCCGCGGACCTTGCTGATCATGAGGTGGCGCACGGTGAAGCCCACCGTCGAGTGCGACGGGTCGATGTTCCAGGTGCCGGGGGCGAGCTGGCTCAGATCACTCATTTTCTGTCTCCTCGATTCGCATCATGTCGTGATGCCAGAACTGTTGCGTATGCAAGCAACCTACTCTATAATGGTTGCAGATGCAATAGTTCTTGGAGCGGGACGGCCGTAGCATGAAGAAGATGACGACGCCCACGCCGCGGTGGCTGGATCACGAAGAGATGTCGGCGTGGCGCGGCCTCGTCGAGACGTTCGCCGACGTCGAGGCCGATCTCGACGCCGACCTCCAGCGCGCCCACGGCATGACGAGCGGCGACTACGGCGTGCTGGTGCACCTGTCGGAAGAGGAATCCGGCCGGCTGCGCATGTGTGACCTGGCCGAACGTCTCCACCTCTCACCGAGTGGGCTCACTCGCCGGATCGACAGCCTCGTGCGCAACGGGCTCGTCCGGCGCGAGCAGGCGCCCGAGGATCGGCGCGTGATCTGGGCCGTGCTCACGCCTGAAGGTCGCCGGCGCATCGAGGTGGCCGCGCCCGACCACGTCGAGAGCGTGCGCCGTTGCTTTTTCGATCATCTCTCGCGCACCCAGGTGCGCGAGCTGGGCCGCGCGCTCGCGGCCTTGCGGTCGGGACGCGCCGCAACCGCCGCGCCCGGCTCGAGGCGCGCCGGCATCGATGCCGGGCACGCCGGACACGCCGCACGCTGACGAGGCTCAGCGCCGGCCGGCGCTCACAGGCCGTTGCGTGCGCTTGGCGCCCTTTCGCGCCGTCGCTTCTGCTGCGGCGCGCGCCCGTGTCTCGAGGAGCTGGGTGGTTTCGAACGTCCACTGGTCGAGGAACTCGGCCGACACCCCGTCGCTGAAGATCACGTCGGCGGCCGACTCGAGCACTGTGCGCACCGTCTCGGCGATGGGCTGTTCGTCGAGCGAGCGGAGATCGACCACGTCGCGCTCCGACGGCGTGGGCCGCGCGGGCTGGTGCGATCGGTCGGGGTCCACCATGACAACCTCCGTACCCCGCCCGCGGTCTCATCGTACGAAAGGTCGGTAAAAATTGGTGGATGGTGTTGGCGAAAGGCCAATGAAATCAGATCACACGGCCTTCGTCGCCACCGTCGGTGACCACCGGCAGGCCATCCGCAGCCCACGCCCGCATCCCACCGGCGAGGTTCACGGCATCGAAGCCGTTGGCGGCCAGTAGCTCCACTGCCTTGGCCGAGCGGCCGCCGACGCGGCACACGGCCACGATCTTGCGGTCCTTCGCCAACTCGCCCGTGCGCGCGGGCAGCTCGCGCAGGGTGAGGTACTGGGCTCCGGGTGCGTGCCCCGCGGTCCACTCGTCGTCGTTGCGCACGTCGAGCAGCAGCGCGCCCGCCTCGGTGAGGGACACCGCCTCGGTGGGTGTGACTTCAGGAACGCTCATGTCGACAACTCCTCCAGTCGCGCCGCCGCCAGGCCGCGCAGCAACGTGTAGTCGGCCTTGCCGGCTGGTGAACGCTGCAACGAATCCATCACCACGAAATGCTTGGGCACCTTGTACCCCGCCAGTCCTTGGCGAGCGTGCTCGCGCAGCTCGCCGTCGTTTACGGCCGCGCGCACCGCGACGAGCGCCACCACCATCTCGCCCCAGCGCGTGTCGGGCACGCCCACCACCACGCAGTCGTCGATGGCGGGATGCGATCGCACCACGAGCTCGACCTCTTCGGGATACACCTTCTCGCCGCCGGTGTTGATGCACGCCGAACCCCGTCCGAGCAAGGTGATCGTGCCGTCGTCGCCCACGGTCGCGTAGTCGCCGGGAATCGAATAGCGCACGCCGCCCACGGTGCGAAACGTCTGCGCGGTCTTGTCGGGGTCCTTGTAGTAGCCGACCGGGATCGGGCCGGTCACACCGAGCATCCCGACGCGCTCGTCGCCGGGTTGCACGAAGGTGTCGTCGTCGGCGATCACCGCGACGCGCGCTGACACTGCGAAGCGCGCCGGCGCGATGTCGCCACCCGAGCGCGCGACGTTGCGCGTCATCACGCCCTCCGAGGCGCCGAGCGAATCGATCAACGTCACGCCGGGAAGGTGCGCCATCATCGCGTGCTTGCACTCGGGGCTCCACGTGACGCCCGACGACGTGATGGCACGCAACGACGACAGGTCGTACGCCCCTGGATGCGCGTCGAGGTCGTCGACGAGCGGGCGAGCGAACGCGTCACCCACGATCGTGAGCGCCTCCACCTGCTCGCGCGTCACCTCGTGCCAGGTGCGTTCGGGGTCGAGCCGGGCGCTGTCGACCAGCACCACCTTGCCGCCGCCCGAGAGCGTCGACAGCGCGATGAACAAGCCGGTGCCGTGCATCAGCGGGCACGCGGGCAGCACCGTGGCGGCGCGGCGCCCTCGACCGAGAGTGTCGGCCACGTCGGGCGGCTCGGTACCGGGGCGAGCCATCTGCCAGAGCGCCCGGTAGAGGTCGTCGTTGCGCCACATCACCGCCTTCGGCGAACCGGTGGTGCCGCCCGTGTAGATGAAGATCAGGTCGTCGCCGGAGGGCTCGTGCGCGAGCCCGGACCCGGCTGTGCTGCCGTCGACGGCGGCGGCGTGGCGCGCCAGCTCCTCGTCGTAGTCGCGTGCGCCGGCAACCGGATCGTTCGCGCCGGTGTGGGCGACGCGCAGGAGCAGCGCGGGTTGGCGACCCGGCGGAAGCGCGGCGAGCGCCTCGCCCACCGTCGTCGCGAAGTCGTCGTGGAACACGAGCGCCCGAGCGTCGGAGTTGTCGAGCAGATACGCGAGCTCGCTGCCCACATAGCGATAGTTGACGTTGACCGGCACGCAACCAGCGAGCAGCGCGCCGTAGAACGACTCGATGTACTCGATGCCGTTGATGAGCTCGATCGCCACCTTGTCACCGGGAACGAGGCCGGCATCGGCGAAGGCACGCGCCAGCGCCGCGGCTCGTTCATGCAACTCGCGGTAGGTGGCGCGCCGCTTGCCGCACACCACCGCGAGGTTGTCGGGCGCGAGCTCGGCAACCGTGTTCCAGGTGCGCGCGAATGAATGGTCGGGCACGCCACGCAAGTTACGTGGGGCGAGCCTCGTCAACTCAAGCCGGGCACCGAGGCGGCGTAGTTGAAGCGATTGCCGGCCTGGAAGATGCCGACGCCGTAGGCGCGGCCTCGAGCCTCGATCGTGCGGCCGTCGCCGAGGCTGATCGCTACGTGCGCGTGACTCGGCTCGCCGCCACCGATCTTGGGCGTGCTCGAGAACGAGAACAGGAGCGCGCCCGGCGTGTGCAGCGCTTGCTGCACCGACATCGAATCGCCGTTCGCGGCCAACGTCGCGTATTGCTGGCCCGCGGTGCGGGGGAGCGCGACGCCGTTGCGGGCCGCGGCCCACTGCACGAGCTCCGAGCAGTCGAACGCCGTCGGATTCGGGTTGGACGGTGACGCGGTGGCGCCGAACACGTACTGCTTGCCGGCCTCGGCGACCGCGGTGTTCACGAAGTTGGAGCCGGTCGCGCCGGAAGGCGCGGTGAGGCCGCTGCCACCGGTCGCGCTCGCGCCGTTGATCAACGATTCGAGGCTGCTCGAGGCGTCGGTGCTTCCGGTACTGCTGCCGGCGGCGCCAGCGCCGTTCACGAGCGATTCGAGGCTGCTCAGCGTGTCGCTGCTACCGGTGCCACTGCTGCCGTTCACGAGCGATTCGAGGCTGCTCAGCGAATCGGTGCTTCCCGTACTCGAGCTGCCGTCGGTGCCGTCGGTCCCCGTGTCGTCGGTGACCTGCAGCGCGGAGAGCATGTCGGCGAACGACGCGTTGGTCACTGCAGTCGCAGCCGATGTAGGCGTCGCCGACGACGTCGACGAAGTGGACGACGACGGGCTCGTTGCACCCAGCGGGTTCGCCGCAGTGTCGAAGCGGCTCTGGATCGACGCGATGCGCGCCTGTACGTCGCTGATCGCGTCGAGACTCACAGGGATTCGATCGTCAGATCGGCGCGTTCCAACAGCCCGACGGGAGCTCGATCAGGCTGTCACGCGCCGCGATCCACTCGTAGGCGTACAGCGGACCGTGGTCGTCGTCCACCACGATGCGTCGATACTCCGGGCCTTCGTAGCGATCGAGCACGTCGAGCGCGTGTGCCACGCGCGTCGCGTGGAGCGTGACCGCACTCCCGGTGATCGTGGGCCCGTCGGTCGCGAACACGGCGGCCGGGTAGCCCGCGCCGGTGTCGAAGAGTCGGCCGCGCACCGTGGTGGGAACGGTCGCTTCGGCATACGGCTCGATCAGCGGCCACGCTTCGTGGCCGAGCATCAAGGTGCCGTACACGAAGAGCCGCCGGATCAAGCGGTGTCGCCGGCTCCCGCTTCAGCCGCGGTCGCGGTTGCGGCTTTGGCCTCGCGGGCTCGGCGCTTCTGGTGCCAGCGCACGCCGCCCTCGAGCGCGGCGAGGATCGTGTCGTTGTCGCGGCTCAGGCTCTGGTGCACGCGCTTTTCGAACAGCACTCGGAGCACCGGGTTGAACGCCTCGTACTTCTCGGTGAAGTGCACGCGGGTGCGCCCGTCGCCGAGGTTCTCGAGCCGGGTGAAACCCTCGGCCCGCGACCACAACGGTTTGCCAACCGCGTCGTAGCGCCACGACTCGTACAGCTTCACCTGCGTGAGCCACTCCCACGAGTTGCCCACGCCGCCCGACATCAGCCACTTCGGCACCGGGAAGGTGCAGTGGCGCACCAATCCCTCGCCCACCTCGTCGCCGGGGTGGAGGATGTCGATCCGGGTGCTCACGTCGCGCGGCTGGGGCCGGTCGGGCGCCCGGTACCAAAACACGTCCCAAACCTCTTCGGGTGGCGCATTTACGACGACGGAGTACTCATGGACCTGCACGAGCGCGAACATAACCCGGTATGAACGATCCCTACACGCCCACACCGCAAGACCGCTTCACGTTCGGGCTCTGGACCGTCGGCAACCGTGGCCGCGATCCGTTTGGGTTCGAGACGCGCCCGCTCCTCGACCCCGTCGACACAGTGCGCGCACTCGCCGACCTCGGTGCCTACGGCGTGAACTTCCACGACGACGATCTCGTGCCCTTCGGCTCGTCGGCAGCCGAACGCGAGGCGATCGTGAAACGATTCCGGCGCGCGCTCGACGGCACCGGCATGCACGTGCCGATGGCCACCACCAACCTGTTCTCGCAGCCGGTGTTCAAGGACGGCGCGTTCACGGCGAACGACCCCGCCGTGCGTCGTTACGCGCTCGCCAAGACGCTCGATGCCATCGAGCTCGGGGTGGAGCTCGGCGCCACCGTGTACGTGATGTGGGGCGGCCGCGAAGGCTGCGAGGTCGATGCGGCCAAGCCGGTTGCAGCCGCGCTCGACCGTTACAAGGAAGCCGTCGACACGTGTTGCGCGTTCGTGCGCGACCGCGGCTACGACGTGCGGTTCGCGATCGAGCCCAAGCCGAACGAACCCCGCGGCGACATGCTGCTCCCCACGGTCGGTCACGCGCTCGCGTTCATCGGGCACCTGGAATGGCCCGAGATGGTGGGCCTCAACCCCGAGTTCGCGCACGAGACGATGAGCGGCCTCAACTTCCACCACGCGGTCGCGCAGACGTTGTGGTCGCACAAGCTGTTCCACATCGACCTCAACGGTCAGCGCGCCGGCAAGTTCGACCAGGACTATCGCTTCGCTTCTGAGGGCGTGCGCGACGCGTTCTACACGGTGAAGTTGCTCGAGGACGCGCAGTGGGACGGATGCCGCCACTTCGACGCGCATGCGTATCGCACCGAGACCGTCGATGGTGTGTGGGACTTCGCGCGCGGCTGCATGCGGAGCTATCTCATCCTGCGTGAGAAGGCGCGCCGCTTCGCGGAGGATCGCGAGATCCAGGACGCGCTGCTCGCGGCGGGTGCCGATCAGCTCACCGAGCCGACGCTGCCCGGAGGCATCACGCCCGAAGCGATCAGCGCGCTGCTCGCCGCGCCGCACACGCACGACACTGCGGCCGAACTCGGTGCGCGGCCCTATGGCTTGGAGCGCCTCGACCAGCTCGTCACCGAGCTGCTGCTCGGCGCGCGCTGAGCGCGCTGCTGTAGTGCCGCGCGTCCTGGGCGTCGACTCGTCGACGCAGGCCACGAAAATCGAGCTACGTGACGCCGACACGGGCGTACTGCTCGCCAACGGCCGCGCGTCGCATCCGTCCACGTCGCCGCCATGCAGCGAGCAGCACCCATCGGCGTGGTGGGAAGCGTTCGACCACGCCTGCGCACGTGCGGAGGTGCGGTGGACCGATGTGGATGCCATCTCGTTCGCCGCCCAGCAGCACGGCATGGTGGTGCTCGACGACCGCGACGAGGTGATCCGCCCGGCCAAGCTCTGGAACGACACGGAATCGGCGGCCGACGCGAAGTGGCTGCTGAGCAAGCGCAGCGCGCAAGAGTGGGCCGATGCGTGCGGCAGCGTGCCGCTCGCGGCATTCACGATCACGAAGCTCTCTTGGCTGCACCGCACCGAACCGGAGTCGTGGGCTCGCGTGGCGCGAGTGTGCCTGCCCCACGATTGGCTGACCTTGCGGCTCACGGGCGAGCACGTCACCGATCGCGGTGACGCGTCGGGCACCGGTTACTGGTCGCCTCGCGACAACGAATGGGCGCTCGATCTCCTCGCCATCGTCGATGCCGAACGCGATTGGATGCCGGCGCTGCCCAAGGTGTGTGACCCGTACGACGCGCTGCCCTCACGTGGCTCGGCGCGCACCATCGTGGCTCCGGGCACGGGCGACAACATGGCCGCCGCGCTCGCGGTGGGTGCCGCGACAGGGCGCGTTGTCGTGTCGATCGGCACGTCGGGCACCGTGTTCACGTCGACCGCCGCGCCCACCGCCGACGCATCGGGATCGGTTGCCGGCTTCGCCGACGCAACCGGTCGCTTCCTGCCCCTCGTGTGCACGGCCAACGCCACGAAGGTGACCGATGCGGTCGCCCGCTGGTGCGCTGTCGATCTGGCCACGCTCGACGCGATGGCGCTGGCGACACCAGCCGGCGCCGGCGGTGTGGCCCTCGTGCCGTATCTCGACGGTGAGCGCACGCCGAACCGTCCCGACGCCAGCGGAACCATCGTGGGGTTGCGTTCCGACACCGCGCCCGCGCAGCTCGCGAGGGCTGCGTTCGAAGGAGTGGCCTGCGGCTTGCTCGACGGGCTCGACGCGTTGCTCGCGTGCGGCGTGACGCCACCCACCGAGATCGCGCTGATCGGTGGCGGCGCGATGTCGCGCGCCTACCGGCAGGTGGTGGCCGACCTCGCGCAGGCACCAGTTGTGGTTCCGGCTGGTGTCGAACACGTTGCGTGCGGCGCAGCAGTGCAAGCCGCCGCGGTGCTGCAGGGCACCGACGCCGCCACGGTGGCGGCCGCGTGGTCGCTCGACCAGGGCACCGTCACCGAGCCGTCGATCGACGCCGACCACGCCGCCGCCGTCCGCAATTACTACGCCCAAGCCGCCGCGCAGTGCGTCGTTTGACTT
>DASXZO010000164.1:0-33874 GCA_036501845.1 Acidimicrobiia bacterium
GTCCCCACCCGGTCCATCGGGAATGTCAATCCTGGCCACGACGTCCATCGTGCGCTCGGCCGTGCTCCTGGTGCAAGATCACGACCCGCCGAGCGACACAAGCCACCGACGACCCAACGCGTTCGCGGAGCGAGGGAAGCCTCGCCGGGCCGTGAGCGAAGCGAACAAGAGGCAAGACCAGCCGAGCGACAACAAGCCACCGACGACCCAACGCGTTCGCGGAGCGAGGGAAGCCCCGCCGGGCCGTGAGCGAAGCGAACAAGAGGCAAGAACAGCCGAGCGACAACAAGCCACCGACTACCCAACGCATTCGCGGAGCGAGGGAAGCCCCGCCGGGCCGTGAGCGAAGCGAACAAGAGGCAAGAAATGCACGTGCATGTCGACAGCGAGAAGTGTCAGGGTCACAACCGCTGTTACGCGATCGCGCCCGAGCTGTTCGATGTCGACGAGCTCGGCTACGCCAACGAGCTCGGTGACGGGAGCGTGCCTCCCGGCCTCGAGGAGAAGGCCCGCCTCGCCGTGGCCAACTGCCCAGAGCTCGCGATCGAGATCAGGGAGGACGCATGACGATCGACCAAGAGACCGCCGATCAGACGGGGCGCGTTCCCGTCCGCGATTTCGCGACCGACTTCGACCACACCGATCCGCAGTGGGTGCACGACCCGTACCCGATCTGGGACGACCTGCGCACGCGCTGCCCAGTGGCGCACACGAACCGCTACGGCGGCGCGTGGCTTCCCGTGCAACATGCCGGCGTCGCCGCCGTCGCGTACGACACCGAGCACTTCACGTCGCGCTCGGTGGTGGTGAGCAACGTTCGGCCGGGCCCGAACGACCTGCCCGCGCCGATTGGCATCGCGCCGCCGATCACGTCGGATCCGCCGTTTCACAATCTGGCGCGCCGCCTGTTGCTCCCCGCGTTCGGACCGAAGAAGATCGCCGAGTACGAGGGCTTCACGCGCGAACTGTGTCGTGAGCTCCTCGATCGCATCGACGGCCGCACCACCTGCGATGCCGCGATCGAATACGCGCAGCACATCCCGCTCCGGGTGATCGTGAAGATGCTGGGTTTCCCCCAGGAGGACGCCGACATCTTCCGGCGTTTCATCCGCATGATTCTCGAGGAAGTCGACAGCACCGAGGAGCAACGCCAGGAGCAGATCGATGCGGGCGAGCTCGACGCCTACATCGAGGCACGGGTGGCCGAGCATCTCGCCGAGCCGCGTGACGACCTCACCACCTTCCTGCTCGAAGCCGAGCTCGACGGCAACAAGCTCGAACAAGAGCACGTGTTCGGCACGATGGTGCTGCTGATGATCGCCGGCATCGACACCACGTGGTCGGCGATCGGCGCGTCGCTCTGGCACCTGGCCCAGCATCCCGAGGACCGGCGCCGGCTCGCGCGGGAACCCGAGCTCATGGACACTGCGGTCGAGGAGTTCCTCCGGGCCTACGCGCCGGTCACGATGGCCCGGCTCGTGGCCGAGGATTTCGAGTTCGAGGGCTGCCCGTTCAAGGCGGGCGACTGGCTGCTCCTGCCCTTCCCGGCGGCCAACCGCGACCCCGAGATGTTCGAACGGGCCGACGAAGTGGTGCTCGACCGGGCCGAGAACCGCCACGCGGCGTTCGGCCTCGGCATCCACCGCTGCCTGGGCTCGAACCTGGCCCGTATGGAGCTGCGGGTGGCCCTGGAGGAGTGGATGGCCCGCTTCCCTGAGTTCGAGTTGACCGACCCGGCGGCGGTCACCTGGTCGGCGGGCCAGGTCCGGGGGCCGCGCACCATCCCGGTGCGCCTCTCGTAGCCCCTCACCAGGGGAGATTCTGGGGGACTCGTCCTACAGCACGAGGCCGTGCCAGCCGACAAGTGCTCTCGTGAAACGGGCGCGATTCCACGTGGGGTGGCTGCTGCCATACGCACCGACACCGCTCGCGCTCGGCGTCTTCTGGTGGCTCGGCCACACGCGGTTCATGGCCAACACGCCCTTCTACGTGCTCGGCGCGCTGCTCGTGGCGGGCGCCGTGCTGAATGCCACGGCGCTCGTGTGGACTCGCAACCGGTCGCCGCGGGTGCGCGCTCACGTGCGTTCCGCCGTCGCCGCGCTCACGACCACCGCGTTCGTGTACGCGACGGGCTGGGGCCCGATGCTCATCATCGGATACGCGCTCGGCATCGCCGACGTGATCACGTCGGAGAACGGCAGCGACGACGCCTGGCTCGCAGCCACGATGTGGACGGCCCTGGGAGTGGCGACCGGTGAAGTGCTCGTGGGTGTGCACCTGGCGCCGTCGCTGATCGATCGCAGCGTGAGCCATGTGGTGGCGCTCGGCGGATTGCTCTGTGCCGCGATCCTGCTGCGACTGTTCGCCATCTCGACCCGAGCCGCACATGAGGCGCGCCACGAAGTAGAGAAGAGCGAAGAGCGCTTCCGCACGCTCGTGCAGTACGCGCAGGACGTGATCGCGGTGCTCGATCTCGAAGGTCGCGTCGAGTACGTGAGTCCGGCCATCGAGCGGCTGCTCGGCCTCGCGCCCGAGGATTGCCAAGGAACCTTGATCAGCGAGATCCTGCAAGAGCCCGAGTGGGGTTCCGGCCTCGCGGCGCTGCACGAACGGCTCGGTAATCCCGACGACTCGCTGTTCAAGATGGAAGCCGCGGTGCAGCACCGCAGCGGATCGCCACGAGTGATCGAGGTCACGATGACTCGGCTCGGCGACACGCTCCTCGCCGCCAACATCCACGATCTCACCGAGCGTCGGGCGCTCGAGACCGAACTGCGCCACCAAGCGACTACCGATGCGCTCACCGGCCTCATGAACCGTGCCGCAGTGACGCTGCGGCTCGAGCAGGTGCTCACCCGCGAGGTCACGACCGCGTTGTTCATCGACCTCGACGGCTTCAAGCAGGTGAACGACCGGCTCGGCCACGAGCGTGGCGACGCGGTGCTCGTGGAGGCCGCGGCCCGGCTGCTCACCGCGCTCGGCAGCCCCACCACGATCGGCCGGCTCGGTGGCGACGAATTCCTCGCCATCCTTCCGAGCACCGAACAGCTCGTTGCATCGGTGACGGCCGACGCGATCCTCGAGGCGCTCGGTGCGCCGTGGCCCGAGGACGCCGCCATCACGGCAAGCATCGGCATCGCCACCAGCCGGTCCGGCGAATCCGCCGAGGAGTTGCTGCACCGCGCCGACACCGCCATGTACGAAGCGAAGAGGCGCGGTCGGGCGCGTTGGCGTGCGGCCGCGTGACTATTTGCTCCACTTCAGTCGCGGTACCGACAGCTCCGCTGGCGCTCCGCTTGCCGGTCCCACTCATTCAGTTTCGCGGCGAGCGGTCTCCGTGGCTTAGTCGCTGACGCTCCTGCGCGACTGCGACCGCCGCACGTGTGCAGACGCGGTAGCGATTCGCGGCGCGCGCGAAGCTGCCGGGCGTGGCTGGGTTGCTCGATGGGATGCGGGTGTTGGATGTGTCGATGTGGCGGCCGATGCCGCACGCCACGCAGATCCTGTGCGACCTCGGTGCCGACGTGCTCAAGGTGGAGCGGCCCGGCGGCGACCCGATGCGGTCGTACCCCGACCTGTTCGCGGCGCTCGCGCGCGGCAAGCGCAGCGTCGAGCTCGACCTGAAGTCCGACGCCGGACGGGCGCGGCTCGCCGAGCTCGTCGCCGACTGCGACGTGCTGTGCGAGTCGTGGCGACCCGGGGTGGCAGCACGGCTCGGGCTCGATGCGGAAACGCTGCGCGCCGAACGTCCCGAACTCATCTACTGCTCGATTTCGGGCTACGGCCAGCACGGGCCATGGCGCGACATGCCCGGGCACGACCTCAACTACCAGGCGCTTGCTGGTGCGATCGCGCCGCGGCCGGGCGACGTCGGCGCGCCGCTCATCCCGCGCCTACCGGCCGCCGATCTCGAGGCGGGCACGCTCGCCGCGCTGCTCGTGTGCGCGGCGTGGGCGAAGCGGCTCACCACCGGCGAGGGCGAGTGCATCGACGTGGCGATGGCCGACGTGATGGCGTGGTGGATCGGTCCGCGTAGCGGCGTGGCAGTCGACACCGGACACGGTGGCGCGGGCGACGAGCGCCCCGCGGGATCGCCGGGCTACGGCGTGTTCGCCACGGCCGATGGTGCGTTCGTCGCGCTCGCGCCGCTCAACGAGCCGCACCTCTGGCACGCGATTGTGTCGGCGCTCGAACTCGGAGACGAGCTCGCGGCCACCACGTTCGCCGAGCGCATCGCGCGAGTCGGCGAGATCAACGATCGTGTCGCGGCCGCGATCGCGGCGTTGAGTCGTGACGAGGCGCTCGCACGCCTGCGTGGCACCGGCGCGCCGGTCGCGCCCGTGCTCACGCCCGAAGAGGCCTCGACCCACGAACAGTTCGTCGCGCGCCACACGCTCGGCGACGCGGGAGGCGTGCCGTCACCGTTGCTCCCGGCGTGGCTCGATGTGCACCCCCGCGCCGAGGATGCACCGGTTCCCGCGGTGGGCGCGCACCCCGACGGTTTCCGGTCGCGCTGACGATCGCCGGTGCACGACTGCCGTGCACAATTGATCAGCTCGCGGCGCTCGTCACGCCCGGTGGGGTGTAGTCGCCGTTGAGCACCGACGCACCGGGCAGGTACATGCGCATCGAGAGCAGGAACGGCCCGGCCGGTGCCGGTAACCAGTTCGCGGTGCCGCTCGCCGGTGGCGTGTGGCCGATCCAGATGTCGAACGATCCGTCGGCGTTGGTCTTGAAACCCGGCGTGCGGGTGCTGATCGCGTAGCGGTGGAGTGCGTTCGCCACGAGGAA
The DNA here is from genome assembly GCA_036501845.1 of Acidimicrobiia bacterium. Taxonomy (GTDB): domain Bacteria; phylum Actinomycetota; class Acidimicrobiia; order IMCC26256; family PALSA-610; genus JBBREP01. The sequence goes on from DASXZO010000164.1 coordinate 4,792, forward strand.
CTGGTCGGGGCCGTACACCGTGAGCGACCAGAACGCCTTCACGGGCGGGCTCTGACCGGCCGCGAAATGCATGCCGTAGAGGTTGTTGCCGTTGTACGCGCGATTGTTGGCGTCGGTCGTGGAGCGTGCGTACACGGCTTCGGCGGGGATGTTGGCACCCCAGCCGAATTGCGCGGTCACGGCGCGTACCAGCGCGTTCGTGTAGGTGCCGATGTCGAGATGGATCAGCCAGCCTTTGGTGGCACCGTTGTTGAGGCGCGCAGCCGACTGCACCTCGCGCTCGCCCGCGGCAACGCCCGACGCCAGCGCCTGCTGCTGCGTTGCCGTACCGCTCGAACCGGGGTGGCGGCCCGCATCGACGCCGAGCGACGAGAAGCGGGCCAGCAATCGTGTGTCCCGCTTGGTCGCGGGTGCGTTGATCGCGAGCGCATCGCCGAGCTGGTCGAAGAAGCGCGCCCCGGCCGCGGCCGCCGTCTGCGGTGTGCCAGCCGGCGCGCCGATCACCGGCGTTGCCTGGCTCGCCGACAACGGACGCATCGTGACCGTGCGGATCGCGCTCGCGAGGCGCGGCACGTCGGCTGCGCTCGCTGGCAGCCAGCGGCCGAGCATCAGGAGCTGCGGTGTCGGGGCGGTGATGCGCAACATGCCGGCCGGCGTTGCTCCGTGGAAGCTCGATGGCGCCACGAGCCACGTTCCGCCGCGCCCACCCGTTGCGCGCGTGCCGATGTAGGCGAACGAGTCGGTCCAGGCGTCGACGAACTGATAGGTCCAGTAGTGCGACGCGATCTGCGGCACGTGCAGCACCACGGGACCGTCGCGCAGGTCGACCACAGCGATCGAGTACAGCGTGTCGACGTTGGGTGCTACGACCGTGCGGCTGGCCGGAGTCGACAACGCGCCCTGCGAGAACACCCGGTTGACGCCGAAGAGTCGCGCGAACGTCTGCAGCGTGCGCTCGGTGATCACGAGTGGCGATCCCCACACGTACGCCTGGGCTGCGAGCGACACCGTGCCCGGCGGATGCGGCGCCGTGGGCGGCGGCAGCGTCGGGATGCCGAGAGTGGTCGAACCGTGGCCCGCCTGCTTCTTGCTGTTGCTACTGGCGCTGCTGCACGCGCCGAGCAGCAGCGCGAGGCACACGACTACCACGCACGAACGGCGGCCGCGGTCGAGAGTCGCCAACCTCACGGTGACACGATCGCACACTGCGCCGTAGTCTCGGGCACCGCGCGAGAGTGCCTTCAGGAAGAGGTGTGATGGACGTCCGATCGATCGCGACCGTGGAGCCGGAGGTCGAGCACAACGGCACCGTGCCGGTGTGGTATCTCGTGCATCCGCGGGAGATGAAGCAGCTCACCAACGGCGGGTATCTCGAGTTGGTCAACGAGTTCGAGGTGGCCGCCGGTGGCGCGGTGTTCCCGCACGAGCACCCCACGCACGAGTTCTATTTCGTGATGAACGGGCGCGGCGTGATGACGATCGGCGGCGAGGACCGCGACGTAGTGCCCGGCGACCTCGTGTACATCCCGCCCGACACGGTGCACAGCCTGCGGCCCACTGGAGGTGGCGCGATCCACTGCTTCTGCTTCGCGGTGGCGGTGAAGGACGCACCGGACATCGACTACACCTCGCACTGAGCGTGCGCGGTTCGCGCCATGACCGGGCGACACGCAGCCGGGAGCCCTAGGTTCTCCGGTCGTGACCGACACGCAGGCAAGCGACGGCAATCAGCCACGAACACTGTCGATCGACATCGGCGGCACGGGCATCAAGGCGTCGGTGCTCGGCGCCGACGGCACAATGCTGCACGACCGTGTGCGCGCGCTCACCAAGTATCCGATGCCGCCCGATTCGCTCGTGGCCGCGGTCCACGAGCTCTGCGCGGGCCTGCCCGAGTTCGAACGCATCTCGGCGGCCTTCCCGGGCGTGGTGCGTAACGGTCACGTGATCACCGCGCCCGCGTTCGTGACCGTCGCCGGTCTCGGCAGCGACGAAGATCCTGCGCTCGTTGCCGCGTGGCATCGTTTCGACCTGGCCGGTGGCCTGGCGGGCGCGCTGCAACGGCCGGCGCGAGCGTTGAACGACGCCGACATGCAAGGTCTCGATGTGGTGCAGGGTCAGGGCGTAGAGGTGGTCATCACGCTCGGCACCGGGTTCGGTTCGGCGTTCTTCGAAGACGGCCGCCTCGGCCCGCACCTCGAGATGGCCCATCACCGTTTCCGCAAGAGCCAGACCTACAACGAACAGCTCGGCGACGCCGCGCGCAAGGATGTGGGCATCGACCGGTGGAACAATCGCGTCGCCAAGGCGATCATCAACCTGCGCGTGCTCGCGAACTTCGACCACCTCTACATCGGTGGTGGCAACGCCAAGAAGCTCAAGATCGATCTCGAGCCCGACGTGTCGTTGGTCGACAACACGGCCGGCATTCTCGGCGGTATCCGGCTCTGGGACGGTCCCGCGCTGCCACACTGAGCTCCGGCGACCGATCAGGCAATCGGTGGCACCATCGCTTCGATCACGCACGGGCCTTCGGTGGCGAGTGAGCGCGCAAGCTGGTCGTGCAGCTCCTCCGCGGTGGTCGCACGCGACGCCGGCAGCCCCATGCCGCGCGCCAGCGCGACGAAATCGAGATCGGGTCGGTGCAGCTCGAACATCGAACGCGCGACGCGACCCGCGGCGGCTTCGGCGCCCACGCGCCCGAGTTCCATGTTCAGCACCGCGTAGGCACCGTTGTTGCAGACGATCGTGGTGACGTCGAGTCCTTCGCGGGCCATCGTCCACCACGACTGCATCGTGTAGAGCGCGCTGCCGTCCGACTCCAGCGCGATCACGCGGCGATCGGGGCACGCGACTGCCGCGCCCAGCGCCACGGGGAGCCCCTGCCCGATCGCGCCACCGGTGAGGCACAGCCAGTCGTGCGGCGGTGCGCCCGCGGTGGCGCCCGGTGCGAACAGCCCGGAAGTGTTGCCTTCGTCCGACACGATCGCGCCCTCGGGCAACAGCGCGCCGAGCACCGCACAGAGCGAGCCGGCGTCGAGCGGACCCGTGGGTACGTCGGGTCGGGCCGCAGGGGCCACTGCAGCGGCGCGCGGGTCGGTGCCGAGCTCGTTGCCCAGGGCTGCGAGGGCACCGGTGACGTCGTCGGCCGGGCCCGCGAGCGTGTGCACGCTGCAGCCTTGGGGCACGAGGTCGCTTGCTTTTCCGGGATAGGCGAAGAACGACACCGGCGACTTGGCGTCGACGAGCACGAGGTGGGTGAGCCCGTCGAGCTGCATCGCGGCGAACTCGGCGAGGTAGGCGATGCGGTCGACGCCGGGGATGCCGGCCCCGCGCTGGAGGCGCGCGGGGAACGTCTCACACAACAGCTTGGCTCCCGTGGCGTCGGCGATGGCTCGGGCCTGTTCGAGCTCTCCTCGCCGGCAGGCTCTCCCGCCCACGAGGATCGCCGCGGGCGCGCCCGAGCGCAGCGCTTCGGCAACCGTGCGGACCGTGTCGTCAGCGACGGCGCGCGCAACCTGGCGCGACGCTCGCGGCAACACGCCCGGCGTGTCGGTGACGTCGCTCCACGACACGTCGGCGGGAAGGATGAGCGTGGCCACCTGGCCCGGAGGTCCGTACGCGGCCGCGATCGTGTCGGCCGCGTCAGCGGCTACCTCGTCGGGCTTCGCCGACCAGCGCACGAACGACGACACGTTGCGGGCGACCGTCTCGATATCTGACTCGAGCTGCGCGTCGTACTGCTTGTGGTACGTCGCGTGGTCACCGACGATGCTGACGACCGGCGTCGAGGCCTTGCGTGCGTTGTGCAGGTTCGCGAGCCCGTTGCCGAGCCCGGGTCCGAGGTGCAGCAGGGTGCACGCCGGCCGGCCGGCCATGCGCGCGTACCCGTCGGCCGCGCCCGTGGCGACACCTTCGAACAACGCCAACACGCCGTGCATCTCGGGCACGGTGTCGAGCGCGGCAACGAAGTGCATCTCCGATGTTCCGGGATTCGTGAAGCAGGTATCGACGCCGTTGGCGACGAGCGTGCGGATCAGGCTTTGCGCACCGTTCATGGGTTTGTCTCCGTCACACGTCGTCGAAATCGTCGAAGATGGTGCCCGGGTTGAGCACGCCGTCGGGATCGAACACAGCCTTGATCCTGCGCATCAGCTCGATCTTGGCCGGGTCTTCGAGCGCCATGAAGTGGTGTTTCTTCTGCACGCCGATGCCGTGCTCACCCGAGATCGCACCGCCGAGGCGCATACCGGCGGCGAAAATGTCGTGCAGCAGCGCGTGGCGCGCTTGCGGATCGCGCTGGAACACCGAAAGGTGCACGTTGCCGTCGCCGGCGTGCCCGCAGCCGACCACGAACGAACCGCTCGCCTGGGCGACGTCGGCGACCTCGGCCATGTATCGGGCCATCGCGGCGCGGGGCACCACCATGTCGATGATGTCGTCGGCGCCGGCTGCCTTCGCGGTCCAGAACGCCTGCTCCCGCGCCTCGATCAGTTGTGTCCCCGCCGCGGACGGCAGCACGTACACATCGAGCGCACCGAGCTTGGCGAGCACCTCACCGAGCTCCTCCACGTCGGCCTCGAGCCGGTCGTCGCGACGGTTCTCGAGCACGATCACCAAGTACGCAAGCGCCGCCGCCTTCACGTCGGCGGCCACGCCGAGCTCGACGCCCTTGCTCTTGACGATCGCATCCATCGTGATCGTGTCGATGTACTCCACGAGCAACGGTCCGATGCCGCTCACCACGACGCGCGGCACAGCGTTGGTCACGTCCTCGAGCGTGGCGAAGGGCGCGAGCACCGTCGATGCGAACTGCGGGCGCGGGTAGAGCCGCACCGTCGCTTCGGTGACGAGCGCGAGCGTGCCTTCCGAGCCGACCACGAGCTGCGTGAGGTCGTATCCGGTGGTTGCTTTCACGAACTTGCCGCCGGTGCGCAGCACCTCGCCAGCCCCGGTGACGAGTTCCAGGCCGAGCACCTGGTGGCGCGTCACGCCGTATTTGACGGCGCGCATACCGCCCGCGTTGGTCGCGACATTGCCGCCGAGGCTCGCGGAGCTCTCGCCGGGGAACACCGGATACACGAGCCCGTGTTCCTTCGTGGCCTCGTCGAGTTGCTCGAGCGTGACACCTGGCTGCACTACGGCCACGTGGTTGTCGAGGTCGAGCTCCACGATGTGGTGCATGCGTTCGAACGACACGACCACGCCGCCTGCACGCGGGATGCACGCGCCCGACAGCCCCGTGCCGGATCCGCGTGCAGTGATGGGCAACGCGTAGTCGCGGGCGATGCGCACGATTGCGGCGACCTCGGCGGTGGTGCACGGCTGCACCACCGCGAGAGGAACTTGAGGTGTGGCGCCCAGGGCTTCGTCGTGCGTGTAGTCGTCGGCGATCGCTTCGCCAGAAGTCACCGCGTCGGCACCAAGTGCGGCACGTAACGCGTCGATCGCGTCGCGCTGGTTCATGTCGGCCGCCACACCGCGCGACGGTACTGCGTTGTGCGGGAGTTGCGCAGGGGTGCGCGCCGCGTTCCGAGCGCGGTGCTACAAGAGAAGGCGCCTTGACCTCGACGTGGGGGTTCCCGATGCGAGTTCGTGCCGCTGCCTGTGTGTCGATGCTGCTTGCCGGAACGTGCACGATCATCGGCGCGGTGGCGGTGCCGTCCGCGCACGCCAGCGGTGAGCGCCACGTGGACTTCAACCACGACGGCTTCGACGACCTCGTCGTGCCGGCACCGAACGAGAGCGTGGGATCGATCTCCGAGGCCGGCGCGGTCACGATCATGTACGGCTCGGCGCAGGGACTCACGGGTACGGGCTCGGTCACGATCGACCAGGACACGCCAAGTGTTCCCGACGCCGCGCGTCCGCGGGCTGAGTTCGGTTACACGCACGCCGAGGGCGACTTCAACGGAGACGGCTTCACCGACCTCGCGGTGGGCTCCGTCGAGACGATCGGGTCAGTAGCGCGGGCCGGCGCGGTCACGATCCTGTGGGGCTCCGCGCAAGGGATCACCACGACGGGCAGCGTCGAGTTCACCGGTGACACGGTTGGCGTTCCCGACGCGCAGACCGCCTTCTCGTACTTCGGCAGTGCCGTCGCCGCGGGCGACTTCGACGGTGACGGCCACACCGACCTGGCGATCTCCGCCCAAGGCGCGCCCGTCGGTGCCGCACACGATGCCGGACTCATCACCTACCTCAAGGGCGGTCCGAGTGGCCTGACCCCGACCGGTCAGGTGCTGCACCAAGGCGTGCCGGGCCTCACGGGGACTCCAGAGAATGGCGACGAGTTCGGGTTCGCGATGGCGGCGGGCGATCTCGACGGCGACGGCCGGGCCGATCTGGTGATCGGCACGCCGAACGAGAGCGCGGGGTCCACCCAGGCGACCGGCGAAGTCGACATCGTGTACGGGCAACCGAGCGGTCTGCTGCCTGCGCACACGCTCACGTACCAGGCGCCGCACGCGCCGGCGCAGGAACAGTTCGGCGTGACCGTTGGTGTCGATGCCACGGTGTCGCCGCCGAACATCTTCGCGTACACGCCGAAGCCCGACTTCACTGGCCAGGTCTGGCGCATCGTGCCGCACAGCTCCACACCCGTGTACCTGCTCGTACGAGCCAACGGCAGCCATCCCGACGATCAGTGCGGTCTCGGCCTGGCGTTCGGCAACTTCGGCGGCACGGCCGGCAACGGCATGGCCATCGGCTGCCCGGGCTACATCAACTTCAAGGGCGGCATGGTGGAGATCCGCCTGAATGGCGGTGTCAATTCCGCGGTGCGCGAGATCACCCAGGAGACGCCGGGCGTTCCGGGCGGATCCGAGCTCGACGACGACATGGGCTGGACACTCGAAACGCGCGATCTCAACGGCGACGGCTGGGACGACCTCGTGATCGGCGTGCCGTACGAGGACGTCGGTTCGATCGTCGACGCCGGCGATTTCTACGTGGTCTACGGCGGCCCTTCGGGGCTCGACACGCTGCACACGCAAGTGTTCACGCAGGAAACCCCCGGCGTGCCGGGCGCGTCGGAGACCAACGACCTCTTCGGATTCGTCTGACCGGTCACGCGTAGCGTGCGAGCGTGACGCCGCTCGCCGATGTCGTCTCGGCATCGCATGCAGTCGCCGAGACACGCGCACGAACCACGAAGATCGCGGTGCTCGCGGAACTGTTTGCGAGGCTCGCGCCCCACGAGGTCGAACCGGTGGTCGGCTTCCTCGTCGGCGTGCCCCGCCAGGGCCGAGTGGGTGTGGGCTGGGCCACCGTGTGGCGGCCGTCGATCGCGCCGGCGCTGGAGCCGTCATTGACGGTGGGTGAGCTCGACGAGCTGGTGAGCGCGGTCGAGAATGCAACCGGTGCCGGCTCGCAGGCCGCGCGCGCCACCTTGCTCGAGCGTTTCTTCACGCGGGCCACGGCCGATGAGCAGGACTTCGTGCGCCGGCTGTTCGTGGGCGAGCTGCGCCAGGGCGCGCTCGCCGGGATCGTCGGTGATGCCGTGGCCAAGGCGGCCGGGGTGAACGTTGCGGTGATGCGGCGGGCCGCGATGCTGCAAGGTGATCGCGGCCGCGCGGCGGCGCTCGCGCTCCACGGTGGCGCAGGCGCGCTCGAAGCAGTGCAGCTGCACGTGCTGCATCCGGTGCAACCGATGCTCGCCGCGAGCGCACCCGACATCGCCGACGCCATGGCCCGCACCGGTGAGGCATCGGTCGAGTGGAAGCTCGACGGGGCGCGAGTGCAGGTGCACCGCCGCGGCGACGACGTGCGCGTGTACACCCGCAACCTGAACGACATCACCGATCGTGTGCCGTCCGTGGTCGACGCGATCCGCGCGCTCCCCGAGGAGACCGTGATTCTCGACGGCGAGATCATCGGGATCCACGAGGACGACGACCGGCCGCGCCGATTCCAGGACACGATGAGCGACTTCGGCGCGCAAGAACGTGCAGTGCGGTCGCTCGCGCCGTTCTTCTTCGACGCGCTGCACATCGGCGGCACCGACCTACTCGACGCGCCGCTCACCGAACGCCGCGCCGCGCTCGACGCGCTCCCAGGTGTACCGCGCGTGCCGGCGATCGTGACTGCGTCGCCGGACGAGGCCGCGGCGTTCCTGGACGACGCGGTGGCGCGTGGTCACGAGGGCGTGATGGTGAAGGCGCTCGACGCGCCGTACGAAGCCGGCCGGCGGGGGAGCGGGTGGCGGAAGGTGAAGCCCGTGCACACGCTCGACCTCGTGGTGCTCGCGGCCGAGTGGGGCCACGGCCGCCGGCGGGGCTGGCTGTCGAACCTGCATCTCGGTGCGCGCGGCCACGACGGTGAGTTCGTGATGGTGGGCAAGACCTTCAAGGGGCTCACCGACGAGTTGTTGCAGTGGCAGACCGAACGTTTCCAGGAACTCGCGATCGGCGAGGAGGGGATCACCGTCCACGTGCGGCCGGAACAAGTCGTGGAGATCGCGCTCGACGGCGTGCAGGTGTCGACGCGCTACCCCGGTGGCGTCGCGCTGCGGTTCGCTCGCGTGCGCCGCTACCGCAATGACAAGTCGGCCAGTGAGGCCGACACCATCGAAGCGGTCCAAGCCCTACTCCGCTGACCGGTGTTCGTCGGTGGTCCCACAAACAGTCGACAAGTCGACTGTTTGTGGGACCACAGGGTTGTCAGGCGCCTCTGGACGCGGCGAGGAGGGTGTCGATCTCGTCGAGATCGCTCGCCGACAGTTCCCAGTCGGCCGCGACGGCGTTGGCACGGGCCTGGTCGGCCTTGGTGGCACCGGCGATCACGCTCGCCACTTGCGGGCGTGCGAGCAGCCACGACACGGCCAGCTCGAGCAAGGTGTGGCCGTGGTCACTCGCCCAGCCCTCCAACGCTTCGACGCGATTGAAGTTCTTGTCGGAGAAGAGTTGGTCGCGACGGTCGTCGGGCATCGACGCGAGGCGAGTGCCGTCGGGCGGCGCCTCGTTGCGCCGGTACTTGCCGGTGAGCAAGCCGCTGGCGAGCGGGAAATACGGGATGAACGCCACGTCGTCGCGCTCGCACGCCTCGAGCACACCCTGCTCGGGTGCGCGGCGCAGCAGGCTGTATTCGTTCTGCACGCTCACGAAGCGCGCCTCGCGCTGCTCGTTGCTGATCGCGGTGGCGGAGTCGAGCATCTCGGGCGAGAAGTTGCTGCAGCCGATCTCGCGCAGCTTGCCGGCGCGCACGAGTTCGTCGAGGGCGCCCAGGGTCTCGTCGATCGGCGTCGCCTGGTCGGGGAAGTGCAATTGGTAAAGGTCGATGCGATCGGTGCCAAGGCGTTGCAAGCTGTCTTCGCACGCGCGCTTCACGTACGCGCCCGACGCGCCGCCCTTGCGCTCGTCGTCGAGGGGCACGCCGAACTTCGTGGCGACGATCACGTCGTCGCGCCGCTTGCCGAGCGCCTGTCCGAGCATCACCTCGCTCTGAGTGCCGCCGTAGATGTCGGCGGTGTCGAAGAAGTTGATGCCCGCGTCGAGCGCGGCGTCGACCACCGCGGTGGTGGCCGCCTGGTCGATTCGACCACCGAAGTTGTTGCACCCGAGCCCTACTACCGAGACGTCGAGTGTGCCGATCCGTCGTGTCTTCATACCGCCATACGACCAGCCCGAGGCGCGACCCGCCAAAACGGCGCACCGGTGGGCAACACCGACCGTCAGCGGCTGCCACCCATCACGGCTCGGCGAGCGCGGTCCGACATGATCGACCAGCGCGAGCGTGACGCCATCGCGCTGCCAATCGAGAAAAACGAGCCAATCGACAGGACCGACCCCGCCGATCCGATCGACCCGACCGAGAGGATCGAGCCGACACTGCCGATCGACAGGATCGAGCCCTTCGACCCGATCGAGAGGATCGAGCCCTCGCTCCAGAGCGACCAGAGCGAGGGCGGAGCGAGCGGTGCGACCATGACGTCAGCTCCCCGATCTCAAATGTCCGTGTTGACTTCGGTGGGGTCGTAACTCTTGCGGAGAAACACCTGCACCGCCACGATGCGATCGAACTCGTCCACGTCGAACACGATCGCCTCGTCGGTGCGCAGGCGGCCGCCGCCGAGGGTGACGGTCTCGCTGAGCTCGGCGCACACTCGGCCGTCACCGTCGCCCCACACCCGCGCCACCTCGAGCTCGTAGTGGTCGAGCGCGGGCACGGTCTCGGCCAGGAACCCGACGTAGGCGGGCGCGCCGCGATAGTCGTCGAGATACGGACCACTGCGCACCACATCGGGCGCCAGCGTCGCTGCCAGCGCGTCCCAGTCGTGGTCGACCATGCTGCGCAGGTATTCCTCGACGACGGCGACGCAGCGCTGCACGCTTCTTACCTCTTGTCCGCTCGGCCGATCGCCGCGCTCAGCTGTGGACGTTGCGGGCGAGCGCAGTGAGCGGGGCCTGCTCGCGCAGGGCACTGTTGCGGGCGAGTGCGGCTGCGCGCTCGTCGCTCGTGGGTCCGGCGCCGTCGTTCGCGGGCAACGGCGGCAGCGAGAAGCCGCTGTACATCACCCGGCGCACGTCGGTCTCGGGTGGCTGCGCCATGTGCATGGTGCAGCTGAGGTGGATCGTCACGTCGCCCTTCTCGGTGGCAAGGGGCACGTCGGGTAGGCCGACGTGCGGCTGCAACGAGCCCGACCACACGAGCGCGCGGTGCGAGCCGGCCAGCGCGTGCAGTTGCCCCGACGTGGGCCCCGCGCCGGTCACCGAGATGCCCACGGTCATGCCGCAGCAGTCGTAGGAATGACGGCCGATGCCGCAGTCCTTGTGCCAGCCGATATCGGAGACGCCCGCGACGATCCCCAGCGGCTTGAACAGTGCCTCGATCCAGTTGTCGCTGCGCTTGCGCGCGAAGCGATGCCCGGCGTGCGACAGGTCGGCGAGATCGAGGAAGCGACGATCGCCGAGCAGATCGCGTGCCACGTCGCTCTCGTGGTCGAAGCCCTGCATGCGCACCAGGTGATCGGTGCCGTCGGCGCTGCGTGCCCACCACGATCGTCCGTCGCCCTGCGAGTAGTTCGGTACGGCTCGGTCCATGTCGGCCGATACCGCGTCCATTTCGCTGTCTTCGAACAGTCCGCCGATGTGCAAGAAGCCGGCGCGCACGAGGAACTCGTGCATCTCTGCGGGATCGTCGACGCCGAACCGGAACGTGCGGTCGAGCGCGAGCGGACGGCCGTCGGCGTCGTTGAGGTCGACCGATCCGGGCGTGTACACGGGCGCGCCGTCGAGTGCGGCGCGCAGCACGAGCCACCAGTTGAGCGCGTCGCCGAGCTTGCCTTCGCCATCGCCGCCGATCGTGCCGCCGACCCACAGTCCCATCATCGACTGCTGGTCGCTCACGAGGTCGTCGAGGTGCGCAGGGTCGAGGACGATGCGCGTGCGCCCGCCACCGCCGTCGCTGAGCGTCACCCCGCTCCCGGCGATCCCGCGGGGTGCGTCGAGCGTGTGGGCAAGCGTCCACTCGTGGCCGTTCACCGCGATCGTCAACGGTTTCGGGCGGATCCAGTCGACACCCGGGCGGATCAGCTCGGCGTGGCGAGCGATCGCGTCGGGAAGGTCGTCGGTGAAGAATTGCTCGGGGTCAACGGCGGCGCGGGGCTCGTCGCGCCTCGTTCGCAGGTCGACGTGCACGATCCAAGGCTACCGGGACAAGCACCTGGCGCGCACGGCCGCTGCCGCTGGCTCGTGTCAGTCGCTGAACGCGGCGCGTGCCGCGTTGCGGCCCTCGACCGCGGCGGTGAGGTAGTCGCTGCGGCCGTGCTCGAGCAGCTCGCGCACGGCATTGGCGGCGGCGCCGAGCGCCGTGAACGCCAGCGAGCCACCCACCGACACCCGGCGCACGCCTGCTTGGCCGAGCTCGGCGACCGTGACGCCGGCCGGAAGGATCACGTTCACCGGGCGGTCGACGTTGCGCACGATCGTGGCGATGTCGTCGAGGTCGGTGATGCCCGGAGCGAAGAGCACGTCGGCGCCGTTGTCCTGGAACGATTGCAGCCGAGCAATGATGCCGCCGGGACCGTCGAGCGCGCCGTGGCCCCGCAGCGCGCCTTCTGCGCGCGCGGTGAGCACGATGGATACGTCGCCACCATGGGCGGCTTCTGCCGCGGCTTCGACGCGAGCCGCCGCCCGTGTGGTCTCGTAGAGCGGCTGGTCGTGATCGCGCGTGAAATCTTCGATCGACAAGCCGCAGAGTGCCGTGTCCTTGGCCTCGCGCACGGCTTCGGCCACGTCGGCCGGATCGTCGGCGAATCCGTTCTCGAAGTCGGCGCTCACCGGGATCGCAACTGCACCCGCCATCACGCGGCTGTGCGCCACGGTTTCGGCGCGTGTCATGTCGTAGTCGAGCCGTCCGAGCGTGGCGGCGTAGCCGGAACTCGTCGTGGCAATCGCCGCGGCGCCGAGCGACTCGAACAGCTTGGCGCTCCCCGCGTCCCAGGCGTTCGGGATCACGAACGGCGCGTCACCGTGGTGCAGCGCGAGGAAATGCGCGGCGAGCTCGGCTCGCGGCCGGCTCGCGTCGCTCACTTCTCGGGCACCGCCGACTTGAACGCGAATACCGCGCGCACCTTCGGCTCGAAATGTTCAAGCGGCAACGTGTCGTAGTTGGGATCGAACGCGATCTGGTCCCACTCGTCGGCGAAGCGGGCTGCGAGCTCGAACTGCTCGGGCGTCAGCGCGTCGCGATGCTGCTCGCGGGCGTCGGGATCGCCACCGAAGTGGTGGTAGTAGTGCCGCCCCTGGAAATCCTGGTGCACACGAATCATCTCGTACACGTCGGGACGCACGTACGGCTGCAGGATCGACGCCGCGATCGCAGGATGGTTCGCAACACTCACCGCTTTGCCGACGTCGTGGCACAGTGCTGCCACCACCACCTGGTCGTCGGCGCCGGCGCGCTCGGCGAGCGTGGCCGTTTGCAAGCAATGCGTGAGCTGGTCGGTGGCGAAGCCGTCGGTGATCTCCGCGAGTGAGCGCAGCAGCATCAACACCCGCTCGGCCACGCGGTCGGCGTGGGCGGCATGCTCGGTGCCGATCACCATCCACTGCTCGGCGGTCGACTCGTCCATGCGCGTGAACGAGGTGGGCGTCTTCGTGGTGGTCATGCCCACCAGCGTACGCCCGGGTCAGCGCGTCGAATCGAGGAAGCCGACGACGGCGTCGTTGAACAGGTCGTTGCGGTCACCGGCGACCATGTGGCCGGCATCGGCTACGTCGACGAACTGTGCGTGGGGCACGAGCGCCAGGAACGCCTGCGCGCCTTCCTCGCTCAACAAGTCGCTCTGGCGGCCGCGGATGAGCAGCGTGGGCAGCTTGCGTTCCGAGATCACGCGAGCCGACACGTCGAGCCGATCGGGGTCGACGATCGAACGGGTCTCGTCGGGCGAGCTGCGTTTGCCACTGATGAACTTCGGGTCCCAGTGCCAGTACCAACGACCGTCACGCTGGCGCAGGTTCTTGCGCAGACCGTCGAGATTCCGAGGTCGGGGCCGATGCGGGTTGTACGCGGCAATGGCGTCGGCCACCGCGTCGAGATCGGCGAAGCCGTCGTGCATGTGCTCGAGCATGAAGGCGCCGATCCGGTCGGCACCGTTGCGCTCGATGTGTGGCGCCACGTCGACGAGCACGAGCGCGCTCGCGACGGGCTCGTCGGTCTCGGCGATGGCGGCGAGCGACGCCACGCCACCGAGTGACGCGCCGACGAGCGCCGGCAGGCGATGCGCAGGATCGCGTTGGGTGATCGTGCGTGCGATCTCTCGCACGTCGGCCGAGAAGGCATCGAGCGAGTAATCGCCTCGCGGGTCCCAGTCGCTCTCGCCGTGGCCGCGCAGGTCGGTGTTGTAGGCGTGCCATCCGTCGTCGGCGAGCACGCCCGCGGTGTGGTGCCACGAGTGACGGGTCTGGCCGCCGCCGTGGAACAGCGCGACTCCCGGTCCGGCGTCGGGACCGGCGACGTCGACCGCGAGCGTGACGCCGCGGCCTTCAATGCGTTCGATCGCCGAGGTGGCCACGAGGCCAGTTGAGCCGCGCGCCGACGCCGGCGGCGAATCAGGGATGCGTGATCGCGATGCGGCGGGTTATCGCGGAGCTGGGGTTGTAGTGGCTATCGCCGTGGTAGGTGGCTACAGCAGTGTGCGCACCGACACTCCCGAACCCGTTCGGCAGCTCGAGTACGACGCGATTCTTCGTGACGGTGACGACATAGTTGGTGGTGCCGTCGATCCGCACGGTCGCCGTACCGGTGCGGGCCCCGTAGTTCGTCTGTTTCGCGACGACGCCGATGTTCGTCACGAGCAACACGGGCGTCGACGCGCTCCACGCGCTCACCGGCATGGGCGGGATCGAGTGGTACTGCAAGTCGGACCTCGTGTCCGATGGTTCGCCGACCAAGAACGTGACCGGCGCCGACGTGCTCGGAGCGAGCTTTGTGTCGCCCAGGTATTGCGCGCTCACTGTGTGCGACCCGAGGTCGAACGTATCGGTGAGCGTGGCGACGCGGTTCGTGACTTCGACCGCCCCGCCGAGCGGCGTCGTGTCCTCGTAGAACTGCACCATGCCGGTGGCCGCGGGGTGGCCGCCGACTGTCGCTTGCAACACCTCGGGATTGCCGACGGTCTGGTTGCGCGGGAGCAACTTCACGTGCGTCGTCGATCGCCCGAGCGCGCTCGCGTGCCCAGAGTCGACGAGCGTCGATGCGCTCGCGGCGATCGCGACGAATGCGATCGCGAATGCGCTGCGGCCGATGCGCCTACGAGTGTGCGTCGCGTATGTGTTCATCGCGCGCCCCCTGTTCTGAAAACTGCGGCAGCGTACTGCCCGGCCGCTTTCAGCCCATCGGGTGCTCGTCGATCCAGTCGATCGCGAGGCGCCGTCGCTCGATGCGCCAAGTGCCGCCGTCCACCACGTAGTCGTCGAAGTAACGGATCGCCATCATGCGCATGACGGAATGGTCGTTGCTGCCGGTGCCTTGCTTGTCGCCTTGCTGGTCGGCGTCGTGTGCAGCGGGGCGCACATGGGAGGCGATGCAGTAGGTCTCGCCCGTGGCGCGCGCACGGTCGGTCGCCGAGAACCATGCCGAGTGCTGGCCGAGCATGTGATGCGTCACGGTGTACGTGCCGAGCAGGGCCAGCGCGGCAACGATTTCAGCCCGACCGCGGCGTTGGCGCAGCGGCTCTGTGGTGTCGGGATGGCCGTTGAACATGGCGAGCACGCCGTCGGCGACGAACAGCTCGGCGAGCGCGTCGAAGTCGCGCCCGTCGGCGTGGCGTGCATACGCGGCGACGAGCGCGGCGAGCGTCGCGCGGTCGTCGGCTCGATCGAATGTGAGATTGCCGACGTCGGTCACGCGAAGGCTCGGCGATGGCGATCGACGATCTCGGCGATCGCCTTCGGCGCGTCAGCGATCGTGGGCGCGAACGCTTGGAGCGGAACGTTGAACGACGTCACGCCTTCCGTGGCGAGCGTGGCCGCCGATGCGAACGATGCTTCGAGATCGACGCCGCCATCACCGCGCGCGAGAGGCAGCGCGGTGTGCACGATCAGATCGTCGCGGTTGCGTCCTGCGGCTGTGAAGGCGTCGCGAAGTTGTTCGATGCCGCCAGCCACATCGCCGCCCGATGCGCCCATGATCGGGATCCAACCGTTGCCCCACCGCACGATCCGTTCGATGTTGCGCTCGCTCAAGGTGCCGGCCACGAGGATCGGAATGCCACCAGGGTCGGCCGGCTTCGGCTCGCAATAGATGTCGTCGAACTCGATGGTGGTGGCGCGCACCGAGGCCGGCGTATCGGTCCACAGGGCACGGCACACCGCGAGCGCGTCGGACAGGAGCGCGCCGCGTTCATCCCACGACCGTCCGACCGCGGCGTATTCCTCGCGCTGCCAACCGAAACCCACGCCGAGGTCGAGTCGGCCGCCCGAGATCTGATCGAGCGTCGCCGCAGTCTTCGCGAGCAACGCGGGCGGTCGCAGCGGAGCGATGAGAATGCCGGTGGCAAGGCGCACCGTCGACGTGACCGCGGCCATCGCCGTGAGCACGGTGAGCGGCTCGAGCCATGGCGACTCGGGCGGGGTGGGGAAGCGGCCCCAGCGGTACGCCCCCGTGCTCGGACCCATCACGAGGTGGTCGACCACCACCACGCGGTCGGCGCCGGCGTGTTCGGCGACGCGAGCGACGTCGATCATGGCGCGCCAGTCGCTGCCGGCCCATGTGCCGAAGTTTGGAATCCCGATGGAGAGCTGAGGGGTGGTCACCCGGTCAGTATTGATGCTCGGCCTCGTGGCGGGCGAGTGCGCGCCGGTCGAGCTTGTCCATTGCCGTGAGCGGGAGCGCGTCGACGGCGCGTATCGCCTCGGGCAACTTGTAGGCGGCGAGCCGTTGCCGCGCAAAGTCGCGCAGGCTGTCGAGCGTCGGGGGTGCGCTCGAATCGCGGGCCACGGTGACCGCCACGCCGATCTCGCCCATCACCGGATCGGGACGGGGCACCACCGCCACCGCGGCGACGGCGGGATGGTCGAGCAACACCGCCTCCACCTCGAGCGGGAACACGTTGTAGCCACCGCGGATGTACATCTCGCCGATGCGCCCAGTGATCCGCAATCGTCCGTGCGCGTCGATGGCGCCGAGGTCGCCGGTGCGCAGCCATCGGTCGGCGTCGAGGGCGCGTCCGGTGGCTTCGGGGTCGCGCCAATAGCGCGCCATCACGGCGTCGGACCGCAGGCACACCTGACCGATCGCATCGACGTCGCAGAGGGTGCCGGTCTCGGGGTCGCGGATCTCCACTTCGGTGCCGGGCCGCGGCCGTCCGACCGTGTGGAGCAGCTCGTCGTCGGGCGCGTCGAACGCGGTGAGTGTGCCGAGCCCGCCCGACTCGGTCGACGAGTAGCGCACCGAGTAGCCCGCGTCGAAGCGGCGGCGCGCCTCCTGCACAAGTGCCGCGGGCGACGGACCCGCGCCCACGATCAACCCGCGCACCGCGCCGAGATCGTGGTGGTCGAAGTCGGGCACGCCGAGCAGCAACGAGATCTGTGCCGCGACACCGCCGATGAACTCGATCTTCTCCCGCGCGATCACTGCGAGCGCATCGGCGGCGCGCCAGCGCGTGAGCACATGGAGCGTGCACCCGAGTTGCAGGTAGCCCGCCAGCTTGGTCATGAAGCCCACGTGAGGGAGACCGGTGGCCACGAGCTGGGCACCGCCCGTGCCCCATGCACCACCAGTGTCGATCCGCGTGATCGCGGCCATCTGCGCCGAGGTGAACAGCGCACCCTTGGGCGTGCCCGTGGTGCCCGAGGTGAACACGACGGTCTCGGGATGGTCGTCGCGGACCACAGTTGTGCTGAGCGGCGCCGGCCGGTCGCTCTGCAACTCGGAGAGGATGTGCGCGGCACCGAGTTGCTCGATGGTCACCGTTGCGATGTCGCCGGGCACCCCGTCGGTGAGCTCTGGCGTCGCGAGTATGAGGTCGGGTCGGGCGCGCTCGAGCACGGCACCGCGTTCCGCGGCGGTGGCCCGCGGCGTCACCCCGGCACCGATTGCGTCGAGCCGCGCCAGTGCCAGGTAGGCAACCACGTATTCGGCGCTACTCGGCAGCACGAGCGCCGCGAGGTGCCCGGCCTGCACCCCGCGTTGCGCGAGTCCGGCGGCCACCCGTTCGGTGAGCGCGTCCAGCTGCGCGTACGTGAGCTCGCGACCGTCGTGCACCACCGCGCGGCGGGCCGGATGCCGCGTCGCGGCTTGCCGCAGCACACCGTCGAGCACGCTCACTCGCGCAGGTTACGGGTGAGCCTGCGACCACTTCTGTTTGGCGATTTCCGGGGCGATCGCCCCGAAATCTGCCAAACAGAGGAGGCGCGTCAGCCGAGGAAGCGGGCGGTGGCGAAGCGCACGCGCAGGTGGTTGTTCACTGCGGCGCCCACTCGTGTCGAGCGTCTGCGGGGCGGTCTTTGTCGGGAACTGAGCGCATCCTTGCCGGCGCGTTCCGTGGAGTTCACGGTGCGATCAGAGACCTGCGTCTGAGCGGAGCGATCGTCGTTGTCGGGCACCTTGCCTTCTTACCGACTCGGTCGCACAGGTAAACGGGTCACCCGAAGAGGAATCTCAGATCTGAACCGACTCCTTGCCTTGGCTCATCAGACAACCCACAGGATTGTCCAAGAGCAGCTTGCCAGGCGGCGACTTCGCACCACCGTGGCCGCGCATCGGTAGTGTTCCGGCCGCTATGCGCCGCTGGCGCGTTCCCGGTATGGAGTGGGTTGTGCCTGGATGCTGAGCACGCCGGCCCAACCCGCTGGCACGGAGCGCACCGCAACCGGCGAGCCCTCGGCACGCTCCTCTCGACGCTGGCTCACCATGCTTGGTGTGGTCGCGGCCGTCGGGTTCGCGCTGCTGCGAATTCTGCCGCTCGTGGGCGCGCGGATCGGCGGCGGCCTCGACACGATCGGCTACGAGACCCAGTCGAAGCTGCCGATCTTCTCGCACGACTTTGTGGCCGGCGCGTGGCCGGCGGGATACCCGCTGTTCCTGAAGGCGGTCGTGCACAACCGCACCGCGGCGATGGTCGTGCAGGTGATCGTTGCGATCCTCGCGTGGGTGTGGCTGGCAGTGATGGCGGCGCGGGCGGCTCGTCACACCACAATCCGCGTTGCGAGCTTCCTCGTGGTGCTCGCGCTGGGCGGCAGCCTCGTGGTGATCCAGTGGGATCCGATCATCGGTTCGGATTCGTTGTCGATCTCGCTTGGCGTCGCGCTCCTTGCCGCGCTGCTCTGGCTCGTCGAGCGGTTCACCGTGCCGCGCGCCGTGGCCTTCGCGGTGATCGCGCTCCTCGCCGCGATCGACCGCGACAGCACGGGTGTGTTCTTCGCGGCGGTCGCGGTGGTGGTCATCGGCGGTGTGCTGCTGCGCCGGCTCCCACGTCCGTGGCTGGCGATCGCGGCGGTCCTGCTGTGCGGCACCGTGCTTGCGTCGCTCAGCGCGAGCGGCGGTAAGCGTTGGCAGGCGCCGTTGCGCGACGTGATCACCGAGCGCCTGCTCGAGAGCCCGCCCCGCACCGCATACCTCCAGCGCCACGGCATGCCGCTCACCGCGCACGAGATCAAGATGGCACGCGGTATGTGCGTGACGACGACGCCCACGCTCGGTTGCGCCACGATCCGCAACCCGCGGTTCTACCGCTGGATCGACGAGCACGGTCGCTCGGTATATCAACACCTGCTGCTCGCGTTCCCGGGCACCACGATCGCCGAGCCCACGGAACATCTGGGCACCTCGATCGGCACGCGAGTGAAGGTGGAGGCGCGGCTCGGCAACGGCACGCTCGAACGTTCTCCGATCTCGCATGTGCTCGACACCATCGTGTTTGTGTTCGACCCCACCGGTGTGTTGGTCGTGTCGCTGCTGTTCCTCGCATCGTGTGTGGTGCTGTGGATTCGCTGGCGCCGGGGCGCATTCACGATCGCCGCGATCATGGTGCTGCTCGTGTACGTGCATCTGTGGATCGTGTGGATCAGCGACGCGCTGGAGGTGACGCGTCATTCGCTGCTCGCGTCGGTGCAGTTACGCGTCGGCCTCTGGCTCGGAATCCTCTGGGTGATCGATGCGCTGCTCGATGCCCGCGACGACAAGCGCCCCCGCGCAGCCGGTTGACGCGCGCGCCCGCGACGTTCCGCTTACGACTTCGTCTGGCCGGTGGCGCGGGCCGAGTGCACGAACGCGAGCACGTGGTCGGCCGGGATCGCGAAGCCGATGTTGTTGGCCGCGGTCGTGTCGCTCGACGATGCGACGAGGGTGTTGAGCCCGATCACGTGGCCCGACGCGTCCACGAGCGGGCCGCCGGAGTTACCGGAGGAGATCGCCGCGTCGGTCTGGATCATGCCGTTCAGCGTCGCGCCGGTGTCTTCTTGCACCGAGCGGTCGAGGGCCGACACGATGCCGCGCGTCACGGTCGGCTCGCCGGCGAGTGCGAGCGCCTCACCCATCGCGACCGCGTCCTGGCCCACCTGCACGCTCGTAGTGTTCGCGAACGTGGCCGGCGTGAGCCCGCTGATGTTCTCGATCTTCAGCACCGCGAGGTCTTGGCTCGTGTCGGCCGCGATGACACGCGCGGGTCGCTGCTTCGTCTGGCCGTCGAGTGTGACCACCACCGACGTGGCGCCGTCGACGACATGTGCATTGGTGACGACGTAACCGTCCGACGACACGATCACACCGGTGCCCACCTCGGTTCCGGTCTGCTGGAAGAAGCCGTTGTTCTCGACCACTTGCGACTGGATGCGCACCACCGACGTGCGCACCTCGGCGACGACGGCTTCGACGTTGATCGAATCGCCGCCATTGCTCGCCGCGACCGTCGATGTGTGCTCCGGCGCTGGCACGGTCTTCTCGATGATCACTTTGGTGTCGTGCCCGGCAAGTCGCGCGCCCACGAAGCCACCGCCGATGCCGGCCATCGCGAGCGCGACGGTCGCGGCAACGGCGGTGGTGGCGCGCACGCGCCTGCGGTTCCGCACGGCAGGGGTTGTTCGGGTCGCCGGCTCGCTCGACGGGCCACTCGTGGAAAGGGGCGCTGGCGCGCCACTACTCGGCACGGATGCCGGCTCCCACCACGGCTTCGGCAATTGCTGGTCGTGGGCGGTGCCGTCGTCGAACATGAGGAGAGGCTCCCAGTGTGAATCGATCGGAGTGGGTGCGCCGTGATCCGTGCGCCGGATGATTCCGTTCGCTGACAAGGATCGCCGCGTTCTCTGGGGATGCGAAGCGAGTTCGCTCAGCAACGCCTGAGAACGGCGCCGCTCGCCGAGAGCCACCTGAGAGGCAGTCGTACACTCGCGCGCGTGGCGGGGGCTATTCCACGTGACGGATCGCGATGACGAGCACCACCGAGCCCGACCTGCTGGCCGGCGCGGACGCGACGCTGCGCGACGCGATCACCGAGGCCGACGTGCCTCCGCTCATGGCCACCGTCGCCTACCTCACCGGCGACCTGTCGGTGCTGCGACCGGAATTGGGCCCCGACCCGATGCGCATGCTCGAACCCACGGCGGGCATCGAGCCCGAGCAACTGGCCGAGGCGCGCGACCTTGCGTTCGAGACGCTGAGGCGCTGGCGCGACGCGGGTCGACCGGCGCCGCCCGTGCCGTCGGCCGAGGCGCTTACCGAGATGCTCGAGTTCGTCGTGGGTGGCGTGCCGATGGCCGACTACCGCGAGCTGTTCCTCGAGGAGTTGGGCCTCGACGGCGCCGACCTGCGCGCGCCGGCGTGGCACAAGGACGACATCGCGCCCGATACCGACTTCCGCGTGCTCGTGATCGGCGCGGGAATGTCCGGTCTCCTTGCCGCGCACCGGCTGCAGCAAGCCGGCGTCGACGTGATCGTGGTGGAGAAGGACCGCGACGTCGGCGGCACCTGGCTCGAGAACACCTATCCGGGCTGTCGCGTCGACGTGGGCAACCTCTTCTACAGCTACTCGTTCGCGCAGAGTGCCGAGTGGCCGCAGCACTACTCGCAGCAGGCGACGCTGCTCGACTACTTCCGGCGCTGCGCCGACGAGCTCGGCATCCGACCGTTGATTCGCTTCTCGACCGAGGTCGTCTCGCTCACGTTCGACGAGACGACCGCACACTGGCGCGCCGAGCTACGCGCCGGCGACGGCAGCAGCGACACAATCGACGCCCACGCGGTGGTGAGCGGAGTCGGCCAGCTCAACCGGCCGAATCTGCCCGACATCAAAGGTATGGACACGTTCGCGGGGCCGGCGTTCCACAGCGCGCGCTGGCGCCACGACGTCGACCTCACCGACAAGCGCGTGGCAGTGATCGGCACGGGCGCGAGCGCGGCGCAGCTGATCCCGGTGATCGCCGAACAGGTCGACAAGCTCTCGATCTTCCAGCGCACGGCGAACTGGCTCGCACCCACTCCCGACTACCAGGACGCGGTGTCGCCGCGGCAGCGCCAACTGCTCTGCGATCTTCCGTCGTACGCGCAGTGGAGTCGCTTCTGGCTGTTCTGGCGCAACGCCGAAGGCATGCTGCCGCTCGTGGGCGTCGACCCGGAGTGGGAGCCCAAGGATCGTTCGGTGAGCGCGATGAACGATCTGCTGCGTCAACTGTTCACCGCGTATCTCGAGATGGAGTTCGCCGACCGGCCGGATCTTCTCGCCAAGGTGGTGCCGCAGTACCCGCCGTCGGCGAAGCGCGTGCTGCGCGACAACGGCATCTGGGCCCGCACATTGAAGCGCGACAACGTCGAGCTGATCACCGAGCCGATCGCCGAGATCACCCCGAGCGGCGTGCGCACGCGTGACGGCGTGGAACACGACGTCGATGTGATCGTGTACGGCACCGGATTCGAAGCGTCGCGATTCCTGATGCCGATGCGCGTGACCGGCCGCGGCGGCGTCGACCTCCACGAGCAGTGGCACGGCGATGCGCGGGCCTATCTCGGTGTGACGATTCCCGAGTTCCCGAACCTGTTCTGCATGTACGGCCCGAACACGAACATCGTCATCAACGGGAGCATCATCTTCTTCTCGGAGTGCGAGGTCGTCTACATCCTCGAGAGCCTGCACTGGATGCTGGCATCCGGCGCGCGTGCGATCGACTGCCGTCGCGACGTGCACGACGAGTACAACGTGCGCATCGACGCCGGCAACCGCGCCCGCGCGTGGGGCGCGTCCGACGTGAACAGCTGGTACAAGAACGCGAAGGGTCACGTCACCCAGAACTGGCCGTTCTCGCTGCTCGAGTACTGGCAGCAGACGCGTGCGTTCAACCCGTCGGACTACGAAGCTCTTTGATCGTCGGGTCGAGCGCTCGGCGCGCGTTCCGGCATTCCGGCCGGAAGTGGCAGCCCTGGAAGTGGTCGTTCACGAGCCCGAGCGACTGCATCGCCGCGTACGCCGTGGTGGGGCCTACGAAGCGGAAGCCGTAGCGCTTCAGCTCGCGCGCGAGCGCGGTCGACTCTGGCGTGACCGCGGGAAGGTCACTGAACTGCTTGGGCACGCCCCGACCGCGCGACGGTGGTTCGTGCGCCCACATCAGCGCGGCCAGCGACCCGAGCGCGTCCTGCACTGCGATTGTGGCCCGGGCATTGGCGATCGCGGCTTCGATCTTGGCCCGTTGGCGCACGATGCCGGCGTCGCCGAGCAGCCGCGTGACGTCGCGTTCGGTGAAACGAGCCACACGCTCCACATCGAAGCCGCGGAACGCGCGGCGGAAGTTCTCGCGCTTGCGCAAGATCGTGAGCCACGACAGCCCCGACTGGAAGCCTTCGAGACACAGCTTCTCGTAGAGCTTGGTGTCGTCGACGACCGGCCGACCCCATTCGGCGTCGTGATACTCGACATAGTCGGGCGTGCTGCCGCTCCACGCGCACCGGCGCTTGCCGTCGTCGCCGCGCACGAGCGGCGTCGTGAGCGGGCTCAACGCGGCGCGTCGCCGCGGCGGTATTCGGCAGTGAGTTCGTCGAGGCGAGCGCCGAGGTCGTCGTCGAGCTCGTAGGTGGCGCCCGCGACGGTGGCGTCGAGCTGATCCGGACGGCTCGCGCCCACGATCGGCGACGTGATTGCCGGGTTGCGGAGCGTCCACGCGATCGCGAGCGTCGGCAGCGGCGTTCCCGCTTCACCCGCGAGTGCCGTGAGCTTGTCGACCGTGTCGAACACGTTGTCGTGCCAGTAGCGATCCTGGTACATGCGGCCGGCGGTACCGAGCGTGAAGCGCGTGCCCTCTTCGGGCGGCTTGGCCCGGTCGTGCTTGCCCGAGAGCAGGCCACCGGCGATCGGGTTGTACGGGATCACGCCGACGCCCTCTTCGAGACAGAGCGGGAACAGTTCGCGCTCGAACTCACGGAAGATCAGGTTGTAGCGCGGCTGGATCGATGCGAATCGCGACACGCCGAGCGTGTCGCTGCGGCCGAGCGCCAGGGCCATGCGGTACGCCAGGAAGTTCGAGCAACCGATGTATCGCACCTTGCCCGACTGCACGAGGTCGTCGAGCGCGCTGAGCGTCTCCTCGAGCGGCACGCCGCGGTCGTCGAAGTGCAACTGGTAGAGATCGATCCAGTCGGTCTGCAGGCGGCGGAGCGACGCGTCGACCGCGTCCATGATGTGGCGCCGGCTGTTGCCGGTGTCCCACGGGCGCGGGCCCATCGGCATGAAACATTTCGTGGCCAGCACGTACTGGTCGCGCCGTCCGCTCAACCAGCGCCCGACGATCTCCTCGGTGCGCCCCACTGTGGTGAGGTCACCACCGAGCGGGTAGGCGTCGGCCGTGTCGAGAAAGGTGATGCCGAGGTCGGCCGCGTGGTCGAGGATCGCCACCGAGCCCGGTTCGTCCACCTGGAGACCGAACGTCATCGTGCCGAGGCAGATGCGCGACACGAGCAGACCACTGCGACCAAGCCGTACGTGCTGCATCGCCGCAGTGTAGGGAAGCGCCCGACGCGCGTTTCCCGTCATCCATTTGGAGCAGCGCGCCTCATGCAGATGGATGAGCCGTCGTGCAGGTGGATGCCACACAAATGCGCAGGACGGACGATCCGGACACACCGTGCGCCCGCCGACAGAAACGGCACGCGAGTCCGTGAGGCGTCGCGTCGAAGGGGTGTGCCGGTGAAAGTCGGGCAGCAGTGGGGATCACCGCGCACACCCCCGACGCGCGAACGCACACAACACGCGTGGGGAGCCGTTACGATCACACGCTCGTGACGGCGCTCGCTGGTTGACCGCCGGATCGGATGAACACGCTGATCCTTTCGTGGGGGGAGGGTTGTGCGCATGAGTGGGGACACGACGTCGGTGCTGGTCGCCGACGAACGGCAGATGGTGGCGGAAACGCTGCAACGCGTCATCGACGCCGAGCCGGACCTGGAGGTGACGCGTGCATTCACGTGTCATGTGGCGCTGCTCGACGTCGTCGCCATTGCGGCGGTCGATGTGGTGGTGCTCGGTGCCGACTTCGGTGGTGACGGCGTGGGCGTGGCGCGACGAGTGCGCGAGCAGCAGCCGGCGACGCAGGTGGTGATGCTGCTGGACGACACCAGTGCCACATCGGCGTTCGACGCGATCGCCGCGGGCTGCATCGGCGTAATTTCGAAGGACCGCGGTGCCGCCGACCTGTGCAACGCGATTCGCAGCGCGGCGCGCGGCCATGCACTCGCTTCGGTGGCGGAGCTCGACGGTTTGTTCAGTGGAGCGCGTGCGGCCGACAACGGTGTCGACCGCGCCGGTCTCACGTGCCGCCAGTACGAAGTGCTCCAGCTGATGGCCGAGGGCTGTGCGACTGCCGATCTCGCGGCGCGCCTTTTCGTGAGCAAGAACACCGTGCGCACGCACGTGCAACAGGTGTTCCGCAAGCTCGGCGCGCGGTCGCGTCTCGAAGCCGTCGCCATCGCGCGGCGCTCCGGCCTCTTGAGCTGAGCAGGCGAGTGCAGCAATCGCCAACGCGCAACCGCCGCGAGTCGCCATGCGCGGCTCGCGGCGGTCGTCGCTGACGCGTTGCGCGTCGTGCTTGGACGACTGGGTTACGCGTAGACGTTGAGCGGCGCGTCGCCCTTGTACGCACTTGTCTCGGCGCGACCCGTGGCCACCATCAGGAAGGCGTGCGCGTCGGCGTCGCCGGCCGCGGGGATCGGACCGTTCCACCCGCGCTTGGCGAGCTCGAAGCCGATGTGCGAGAGCGCGCCGGGCAGCGCCGGACCGAGCTCTACGGGCCGGCCGAGCGCGGCGCGGATGTCGTCGCCGTGCATCCACGTGTCGTACCAGAGCGCTTCGACACCGTCGCCGAGTGTGCCCTCGTAGCCACCGGGAGCCGATGCAGCCCATGCCGCGTCGTCGAACAGGGGCAGCATGCCGGCGGCGCCCTTGCGCACCTCGGCGCACTCGCCGGCCATCGCGATCGAGGTGCGGCCCTCGCGTTCGGCCACCTCGCGAGCGGTCACCGCCTCGGTGCCGAGGCCGTCGAGGCGGCCGCCCACGACGTCGGCGATGCTGCCGACGGTGTGGCGGGCCACGTCGCCCACCGTCCAACCGGCGCAGCGGGTGGGCCGCTCCCACTCGGCGGCACTGAGGGTGAGCAGGAGCGCTTCGAAGCGCTCGAGCTCCTCGACGAGACCATCGGACACTTGGGTGCGGGGAAGGGCCATCGTTCACCTCGAGTTTCGTACGATCTGACGGAAGTCGACCGTCGCGGCGGCGGGACAGGAATATGCGCACAGGAACATGCGTGCAGGCTGCATGTTTCTGGTACCGTTGTCGCACAGGAGCGAGCCATCGTCAAGACCCCAAATCCCGAAGATCGCGTACCCGAGAGCTCCGCGCCGACATCTCGGCCCGCGCGCACCCAGGCCGAGCGCACGGCCCGCACCCGCGGGGCCCTGATCGACGCGGCGCGAGCGCTGTTCGCCGAGCGCGGCTACGCGGGAGCGGGGCGCGAGGAGATCGTCGAACGGGCGGGGGTCACCCGCGGCGCGATGTATCACCACTTCGCTTCGAAGGACGCGCTGTTCATCGCGGTGTACGAGGTGGTGGAGCGCGAGCTGCTCGACGCGATCGCGGCGTCGGCGATGCAGGCGTCCGACCCGGTGGAGATGCTGCGCCTCGGCGCGCTCGCGTTCCTCGATGCCGCGGCCACGCCCGAGGTGCGGCGCATCTCGTTGCTCGACGCGCCGGCGGTGATTCCGGTGGAGACGCGCCGCGCGCTCTCCGAGCAGTACGGCCTCGGCATGGTGCTCGAGACCTTGCGCTCGATCGACGTGGAGGGCCGCCTCCTGGTGCACCCGGTCGACGCGCTCGCGCCGGTGCTGCTGGCCGCGCTGCACGAAGCGGCCACTGCGGTGGCGGACGGCGCCGACGTGGAATCGATGCGCGCCGTCGTATTGCAGCTCATCGACCGCGTCACGAGCTCGGCCTGACCGCGCCGCTTGACATGTGACCATTTGGTCACCTATCCTGCGGTGGTGCACGACGACGACCTCGTCTTCAAAGCACTCGCAGATCCCACTCGACGCTTCTTGCTCGACGCGCTCTTCACGCGCGACGGGCGCACGCTCACCGAGCTCGAGTCGGAGCTCGACATGACGCGCTTCGGCGTCATGAAACACCTGCGAGTGCTCGAAGACGCCGGTCTCGTGGTCACCCGGCGGTCGGGCCGCGAGAAGTTGCACTTCCTCAATCCCGTACCGATCCGGCTGATCCACGACCGGTGGATCGACAAGTTCACGGCGCACCAAGTGGCTGCGTTGACGGATCTCAAGAACACGCTGGAGGACACGCAATGACAATCAGCACCCAGACGACCGTGAAGGTGCACCGGATCTACATCAACGCTCCGGTGCAGAAGGTGTGGGACGCGATCACCGATCCCGCGTGGAACGGTCGCTACGCGTACCACGCTCCGAGCCAGTACGACCTGCGACCGGGTGGCTTGTACGCCGTGCGCTCGACGCCCGAGATGCAGGCACACGGCGCGCCGGAGTTGCTCATCGACGGTGAAGTGATCGAGAGCGAGCCGCCGACGCGTCTCGTGCAGACCTGGCGGGCATTGTTCACGCCCGAGACCGTGGCCGAAGGTTTCACGCGCCTCACGTGGGAGCTCGACGAAGAGCGCCCGGGCGTGACGCGTCTCACGGTGACGCACGACGTCGAGAACGCGCCGAACGTGGCCGCATCGACCACGGGCGACGCCAAGCTGCACGAGGGTGGCGGCGGCTGGGCCTGGATTCTCAGCGACCTCAAGACGTTCTTGGAAACCGGCCAGTCCATCCAGGGCTAGGCCCGCCGACCGTGTGGAGGAATCGCGGCCGTGAGGCACGCGATTCCTCCGCACGGGTAGGTCAGTCGTTCGGTTCGGGGAACGAGTCGATGCGGCGAAGGTCGGGGAAGAGCTGCGTCCACGACGCCGCGATCACGATCGTGGCCACGCCGCCGAGCACGACCGCCGGGCCTGGGCCGAGGATCTGGCCCGCAACGCCCGACTCGAACGCGCCGAGCTCGTTCGAACCGCCGATGAACACGTTCTCCACCGCGAGCACGCGCCCGCGCAGGCGGAACGGCGTGGCGAGCGGCACGAGCGTGGCGCGGATGAACACACTCACCGAATCGGCGCCGGCGAGCACGGCGAGCGCCGCGAACGCCACGAAGTATTCGTGGGTGATGCCGAGCACGATCGTGGCCGCGCCGAAGATCGTGACCGCGATCAGCAACGTGCGACCGACGCGCCGGCGCACCGGCCGGAAGGCGAGGCACGCGGTCACGAGCGCGGCGCCGATGCCGTAGGCGGCGCGTAACAGGCCCAGACCGACGGCGCCGGCACCGAGGCGCGTCTCGGCGATGGCGGGCAGCAGCGCGACCGCGCCACCGAACAGCACCGCGAACAGATCGAGCGCCATGGCACCGAGCACGATCGAGTGCGAACGGATGAAGCGCACACCCTCGAGCGCACCGGCCTTGCCGTCGTCGGTTTCATCCGCATCGTGTTCGACCGTGAGCGCCGCCGCGGCGACGTTGCCGGCCGGCTCGGCCTGTTCGGCTTGGGTCAGCGTCGACCGGTACGGCTGCGGCGCGTCGACCGCGAAGATCGAGATTGCGGCGACGGCGAGCAGCACCGCCATCGCGATGAACGACGCCGCCGGTGCGATCGCGTAGAGCACGCCGCCGACCACCGGCCCCACGATGATGGCCACCTGGAACGTGCCCGACGACCGAGCGATGAGCCACGGCAGACGTTCGGGCGGCACGATGTCGGCAGGCAGCGCGCGCTCGGCGGGGGACACGAAGGCGCGCGCGATGCCCAGCACCAGTACGAGCTCGAAAATGGGCGCGACTGCGTGGTGCCCAGCGTGGGCGTAGGCCGCGAGCCCGAGCGCCACCATTGCCTCGGCGCTCGCGGCGACGGCAACCACGTAGCGGCGGTCGAAGCGGTCGGCCACCGAGCCCGCGACCAGGACCAGCACGAAAGCCGGGGCGAACTCGAGCAGTCCGAGCCAGCCGAGGTCGAGCTCGCGGCCGGTGATGTCGAACACCTGCTTGCCGAGCGCCGTCTCTCCGGCCATCGTCGCCGCCGACGCGCAGAACGAGCTGATCAGCAGC
>DASXZO010000165.1:0-4423 GCA_036501845.1 Acidimicrobiia bacterium
ATATTGCAAGTCAAACGACGCATAGCTGACCTGGAGTGATGCCTTGAGTGACACTGACACGGTGACGTTCGAGTCGAGCCATGCGCTCGAGTATCCGGGCGGCTACACGCGCTCGGTGGGCCCGGTGATCGGCCGTTTCCTCACCGGATTGCGCGACGGCAAGCTGCTCGGCGTGCGCGCCCCTTCGGGGCAGGTCGTGGTGCCGCCCACGGAGTACGACCCGCAGACATCGGCCGCGATGGGCGGTGACGACGACGATTGGGTGGAGGTGGGGCCGGCCGGAACCGTCACGACGTGGACGTGGGTCCGCAACGTGCGGCCTACCAAGCAGCCGCTCGACCACCCGTTCGCGTTCGCGCTGATCCGTCCCGACGGCGCCGACACGGCGATCCTCGGCGCGGTGGCGGCCAGCGGTCCCGACGCCATGCATACCGGCATGCGCGTGGTGCCGCACTGGGCCGTCAACCGTTCGGGCACACTGCGCGACATCGAGGCGTGGGTGCCACTGCCCGACGGTGCCGCGCCGCAAGAGGCGCCGGCGCGTCCGGCGAGCGATGGCGATGTGCCGATCACGGGTGTGGTGCAACCGATCCGTCTCGAGTACACCGTGACCGCGGGTCGCGCCCTCACGCGCTACCTCGAGGGCCTGGGCGAGGGGAAGATCATCGGCGGCCGCGCGCCGAGCAGCGACGAGGTGTACGCGGCGAGCCGCGGCACCGACCCCAAGACCGGCGAGCCCACCTCCATCGAGGTCGAGGTGGCCGACCGCGGCACGATCACCACGTACTGCGTGGTCAACATCCCCGGTCTGTCGGCGCTCGCGCCACCGGTGCCGTTCGTGAGCGCGCACATCCTGCTCGACGGGGCCAACAACACGTTCTTCGGACTGATCCGCGGCATCGAGACCGACGACGTGCGCATGGGCATGCGCGTGAAGGCCAAGTGGGCCGACGTGCTCAAACCCGATCACAACTCGATCGAGTGGTGGGAGCCCACCGGCGAACCCGACGCCGACTTCGAGACCTACAAGGAATACCTCTGATGCGCGACGTTGCAGTCGTCTCCTATTCGACCTTCTCGGTGGCGCGTGAGCCGCACCGCAACGAGGTCGAGATCATCGTTCCCGTGATCCATGACGCGATCGAGAAGTCGCGCATCGCCAAGAGCGACATCGGCTTCGTGTGCTCGGGCAGCATCGACTACCTGTTCGGCGGGCCGTTCGCGTTCGTTGCTGGTGTCGACGCGGTTGGTGCGGTGCCGCCGATTCGCGAGAGCCACGTGGAGATGGACGCGGCCTGGGCGCTCTACGAGGCCTGGTGCTACATCCAGACCGGCGAGATCGATTCGGCGCTCATATACGGGTTCTCGAAGGCGAGCATCTGCGACCCGATCGAGATCATGACGATGCAGACCGACCCCTATTACACGATCCCGCTCTGGCCGTCGACGGCCGACATGGCCGGGCTCGCGGCGCGCGCGTACCTCGACCGCAGCGGCAAGAGCGAGCGCGACCTCGTGGAGGTCGCGGCCCGCGCGCAGCGCAACGGCGCAAGCAATCCCAACGCCGTGCGCGCCGACGCCAAAGCTGACGCCGATGCATTGCTGGCGTCGTCGCCGTACGTGAGCGACCCACTGCGCGAGTGCGACGTGTTCCCGGTGTCGGACGGTGCCGTTGCGGTGGTGATCGCGGCGGACGACGTCGCCCGCAACGCGTGCGAGCGACCCGCATGGATCCGCGGCATCGACCATCGCATCGACGCCCACGGTCTGGGGGTACGCGATCTCTCGACGTCGGAGTCGACACGCCTCGCCGGTGAGCGTGCGGGCGCAAAGGGTGGGTTCGACGTGGCCGAACTGCACGCGCAGTTCAGTCACGAGGAGCTGCTGCTCGCCGACACGCTCGGCATTGCCCACTCCGATACGAAGGTCAATCCGTCGGGCGGCGCGCTTGCCGCCAACGTCATCATGGGCGCGGGGCTCGCGCGTATCGGTGAGGTGGCGCAGCGAATCTCCGGAGGCGAAGCCGGGCGCGGTGTCGCCCACGCCACGAGCGGTCCGTGTTTGCAACAAAACCTGGTTTGCGTCCTGGAGGGTGACAAGTGAGCGGGCAGCTCGCCGGCGTCGTCGGCATCGGTCAAACACATCACCGTTCTTCGCGCAAGGACGTGTCGATTGCCGGGCTCGTGCGCGAAGCCGCGTCCGAAGCGCTCGCCGACGCAGGCATGACGTGGAGCGACATCGATGCGGTCGTGGTGGGCAAGGCGCCCGACATGTTCGAAGGCGTCGCGATGCCCGAGCTCTACCTCGCCGACGCGCTCGGGGCGGTGGGCAAGCCGATGCTGCGCGTGCACACCGCAGGTTCGGTCGGCGGCTCCACAGCGATCGTCGCGACCAAGCTCGTCACCGGCGGCGTGCACGAACGAGTGCTCACGGTCGCGTTCGAGAAGCAGTCGGAGAGCAACGCCACGTGGGGGCTTTCGGTGCCCATGCCGTTCTCGGCACAACTCGCGGCCGGCGCAGGCGGCTACTTCTCACCGATCATTCGCGCCTACATCGCGCGGTCGGGTTCGCCGCGCAACGTCGGACACATGGTCGCGGTGAAGGACCGCAAGGCGGCGTTGCGCAACCCGCGCGCGCACCTGCACATCCCCGACATCAGCCTCGAGATGGTCGAGGCATCACCGATGCTGTGGGACCCGATCCGCTACCTCGACACCTGCCCGTCGAGCGACGGCGCGATGGCAATGGTGATCGGTTCCGAGAAGGTCGCCGACGCCGCGCCCGGACCGGTGGCGTGGGTGCACGGCATGGCGATGCGTTCGGAGCCGACAATGTTCGCCCGGCGCGACCAGGTGAACCCGCTCGCTGGCCGCCAATGCGCCAAGGACCTGTACGCGCAGGCCGGCATCACCGACCCGCGCAACGACTTCGACTGCGCCGAGGTGTACGTGCCGTTCTCGTGGTACGAGCCGATGTGGCTCGAGAACCTCGGGTTCTGCGCCGACGGCGACGGTTGGAAGCTCACCAAGGACGGTGCGACAGCGCCCGAGGGCGACATCCCGTGGAACCCGTCGGGCGGTGTGTTGTCGTCGAACCCGATCGGCGCGTCGGGCATGATCCGTTTCGGTGAGGCTGCGCAGCAGGTGCGCGGGCGCGCCGGCGACTACCAGGTGGAACGCACCACCGGTCGCGCGCTCGGCCACGCCTACGGCGGCGGCGCGCAGTTCTTCAGCATGTGGGTGGTCGGAGATCACAAGCCGTGACTATTTGCCTCGCTGCGCACGCATCTCGCTCCTCCGTCGCTCCTGCGTTGCTCCGGTCTCCGCGCCGGAACGAGTGAGCCGCACCTCCACAACCGAGGCGATCGTGCGCGAGATCCTCGCGCTCGCGGGCGCGATGGATACCGACGGCCTCGCGCGCCACCTCCACGACGAGGTGGTGATGGAGCTGCCGTGCGCGCGGCGTTCTTCTAGCCGGCGGGCGCGTCGACCAGTTTCGCGATGTCGTGCAACGACGCGACGGTGTCGAAACCGGAGTCGGCGGGGTGCACGCCGAACGGGTCCATCACCAGTACGGACATTCCCGCCGCGCGTGCGCCGACGACGTCGATGCCCGGCATGTCGCCCACGTACCAGCATTGCGCGGCCGTGAGACCAATCGCGTCGAGCGCGATGTGGAAGATCCGCGGATCGGGCTTGCTCACGCCCACCTCGCCCGAGTCGATGATGCACTCCACGTCCACACCGATACCCGGGCCCACCTGCAGCACCTCCTGCTCGCGTAGGCGCTGCGCGACGAACCCGTCGGCGTTCGAGATCACACCGACGCGCACACCCGTGGCCACGAGCGCGCGCAGGCCGTCGACCGAACCGGGGATGATGCGCTTCCAGATGGCCGCGGTCGAGA
This sequence comes from Acidimicrobiia bacterium, assembly GCA_036501845.1. Lineage (GTDB taxonomy): Bacteria > Actinomycetota > Acidimicrobiia > IMCC26256 > PALSA-610 > JBBREP01. Next base: position 3,907 of record DASXZO010000165.1, read on the forward strand.
ACTCGCTGTGGAGGTGCTCGACCACGTCGGCCCGAAAGTCGTGATCGGTGTCGACGCCGAGCGTGGTCGCGTAGATGTCGATGTACGCATTCCAGTAGGCCTCCCACGGCATCTCGCCCGTGTAGTCGGTGCGAAACGCGGTGGTGGCGGTGTAGTGCGCCAGGTCGATGTCGACGCGCTCGCGATCGAGTGCTGCACCCGCGCGCTCACAGGCACCGGCCACCACGTCGTGGTCGGGGAGATGGAAGATCCCGCCCACATCGAGCAACACCGCAGCAGGCCGCGCCCGTTCGTCCACGGCGCCGCACCGTAGCGAAACGTGATCGGTCGCCGCTGCCGGCCCCGGTAGCCTGGTGAGATGGAGTTTCGCCGGATCAACGCGCTGCCGCCGTATGCGTTCGCGCCCATCGACGCGTTGAAGATGGAGTACCGGCGAGCAGGTGAGGACGTGATCGACCTCGGCTTCGGCAACCCCGACCTGCCGTCGCCCGACACGGCCGTGGCCAAGCTCATCGAG
>DASXZO010000166.1:0-2783 GCA_036501845.1 Acidimicrobiia bacterium
GACCCCTGCGAGATACGACAGCGTCGCCACCGGGTCGTACCACGTGTTCTACATGCCGCCCTCGTTCGCGGCCGCGGGCGGCACTTGCACGTGGTCGCATACCGCCACGTAGAAGAAGCCCGCGTCGTCACACGCCTTGGCGGCGCGCACGAGCTCCGCCGGACCGACACCGGGCTCGCGCTCCCATGCCATCGCCGTGCGCACCGACTTCGCCTGCACGGGCAATTGGATGCCGTACGGCATCGTCCCGTCGGGGACGATGTTGACGGTCACGAAGCCTCCAGGGGCGTCGTTTGACCATCACATAGCGCAGTGAAACGACGCCCGTGGCGGATCATCCGGGCCAGACCATGCTCTGGAGCTCGCTGTAGGCGTGCAGGCCGAAGCTGCCGCCGTCGCGACCGACGCCGCTGTACTTGGTGCCGCCGAACGGGGTGTCGTGGTTGCGCTGCACCGTGTTGATGCCGATGTTGCCGGCGCGCAACTGCTTGCCGGCGCGCATCGCCCGGGCCGAATCGGCCGAGAACACGTAGTCGTACAAGCCGAAATCACTGCTGTTGGCGATGTCGATGCCCACCTCGTCGTCACCGTCGAACGGCACCGCCACGATCACCGGTCCGAAGATCTCCTCGCGCACGGCCTTCATGTCGGGCCGGCAGTCGGCGATCAGCGTGGGCTCGAGGTACCAGCCGTTGTCGAGCCCCTCGGGTCGGGCGCCGCCGGTGACGACGGTGCCACCTTCGTCGCGGCCCGACGTCACGTAGCTCTCGACGCGCGCGCGGTGCGCTTCGGTGATCAGCGGTCCGACCACCACGCCCTGTTCGTGCGGGTCGCCTACCTTCAACACCTTCGCCATCTGCGACAGACCGGCCACCACCGCGTCGTACTTGTCGCGATGGATGATTGCCCGGGTCGGCGCGGTGCAGATCTGTCCGGAGTGGAACGTCCACACCGATCCGATCGCGCCCACTGCCGTCTTCACGTCGGCGTCTTCGAGCACGAGCGCCGCGCCCTTGCCGCCGAGCTCGAGCAACAGTCGCTTCATCGTGCGCCCGGCCACCTCGGCGATGCGCAGCCCCACCGATGTCGATCCCGTGAACGACACCATGTCGATGTCGCGGCTCTCCACGAGCGCCTCACCGCTCGGCGGCGTGGAACCGGTGACACAATTGATGACGCCGGGCGGGAAACCCACCTCGTCGTTGAGGATGCGGCACAGCTCGACGACCGCGAGCGGGTCCTGCGACGCCGGCCGCACCACCACCGTGTTGCCCATCGCCAGCGCCGGACCGAGCTTGCCGGCCATGTTCACGATCGGGAAGTTGTAGGGCGTGATGCACGCGACCGCACCCACCGGGATGCGGCGCACCATCGCGCCGATGATGCCGCCGGGCGCGAGCGGTGTGGCCGGCATCTCCATGGGCGCAAGCGGGATCACGTTCGACTCGAGCGCGCCGCGCGCGTAGCGGTCGAAGCGCGCGAACACCTGCGGCACCTGCATCTGCTTGCCGACGGTCGCGGTGCATCCGGTTTCGGAGATCACGAGCGGGATGAGGTCGGCGGCGTGCGCACGCACCGCGTCGCCCGCCTTCTGCAACAGCTCGGCGCGCTGTTCGGGCGACGTGCGCGACCACATCGGGAAGGCCTCCTGCGCGGCGCGGGCGGCCTCGTTCGCCTGCGCCACCGACGCCTCGGGCGCGTACCCGACGGTGTCGCCGTTGGCGGGGTTCACGATCTCGTAACTGCCGTCGGCGCCGTCGCTCCACTCGCCACCGATCAGAACCTGGTACTTGCGATCCTCGGGCATGTCGCGAACTATAACGCGTTCTACTTTTCTCTCACTAGGGTCGCCCGCCATGGATCGCGACAGTCTCGGCAAGGTCGGAATCTGGACCGGATCGCTCGATCCGCAGCCGTCGGCGAAGGCGTGTGAGCTGGCCGCCGAGCTCGACGCGCTGGGCTACAGCGCGATCTGGCTGCCCGAAGCCGTGGGCCGCGACCCGTTCGTGCACGCGGCCTTGCTGCTCGGCGCGACCAACCGGATCAACGTGGCCACCGGCATCGCCAGCATCTACGCGCGCGACGCCTTCGCCGCGAACTCGGCCTGGCGCACGGTGAGCGAAGCGTTCCCCGGCCGCTTTCTTCTCGGCCTCGGCGTCAGCCACCAACCGATGGTGGAGGGCATTCGCGGGCACGACTACGGGCCGCCGCTGCAGGCAATGCGCACCTACCTCGACGCAATGGACAAGGGTCTGTTCTTCGGCGCCGCGCCCACCGTCGAGCCGCAGCGTTGCCTCGCCGCGCTCGGGCCCAAGATGCTTGCACTCGCCGCGGAGCGCACCGCCGGCGCGCACCCCTACTTCCAGACGCCCGAGCACACGCATCGAGCGCGCGAGGTGATGGGCACCAGCGCGCTGTTGATGCCCGAGCAGATGTGTGTGCTGTCCACCGATCGCGACGCCGCGCATGCGATCGCGCGCGAGGCGATGAAGATGTATCTCACGCTGCCGAACTACCGGAACAACCTGTTGCGGCTCGGTTTCACGGCCGAGGAGATCGACCAAGGCGGCGGTTCCGATCGACTCGTCGACGCCATCGTCGTGTGCGGTGACGAGGCGGCGATCGCAGCCCGCGTGCGCGAGCACCACGATGCCGGTGCCGATCATGTATGTGTGCAAGTGCTCGGCGAAGGCCGCGCCAGCGTGCCCCTCGGACAATGGCGCCGCCTCGCCCCCGCACTCATCGCGTAGTGCGTCGTTTGACTTGCATATTGCAAGTCAAAC
>DASXZO010000167.1:0-13563 GCA_036501845.1 Acidimicrobiia bacterium
GCCGACGAGGTGCTCGACCGCGACACGATCGTGCCCGACGACAGCGCCGAACCCACCGAGAAGGAACGCCTCATGGCGCGCCAGCTCGTGGAGTCGCTCGCGGTGGAGAAGTTCGACATCGACGAGTTCCATGACACCTACCGCGAGGAGCTGCTCGACCTCATCGAGCGGAAGGCCGCGGGCGAAAAGATCGTGTCCCAGCCGACGAGCGAGCCGCCCGCGAAGGTGCTCGACCTCGTCGCCGCGCTCGAGGCGAGCCTCGCCAAGGCGAAGGACGGCAAGACGAGTGACGGCGCAGCTGGGTCGAGCGACGACGGCGCGGCCGCGGAAGAAGCGAAGCCGAAGCGCCGCCGCCGCGCCGCCGCCAGCTGAACCAGTCGACGCCCGGCGCGTCAGCGCTGGACTTGGACGGTCTTACCGTTCTTCCATTCGCGCAGCACGAGGAAGTGGCCCTTGAGCGCGCCGTGGTCCTGGTTGCCGAAGCCCATCAGCGTGCCGGCTTCGCCCGACGTCGCCTCCAGCCACTTCACGGCCCGCATCCCCTCGCGGACGCCCTCTCGGGTGAGGTGTTGCGCGCGCACGAGGCCCTCGCCGAGCAGGCGACCCATGTCGTACGCGGCGCAACCGACGGGTCCGGCGGCACTGGCCGCATCCTCCTTGGCGAGCGCGACGCGTGCGGGGTTGTCGTCGGCGATCGTGTCGACGTACTCCCATCCCGCGTAACCATCGCGCCAGTCGGGCCGCGCGTATCCGAACATCAGCGACGAGTTGGCGATCACGGGCCCGTCCCAACCGAGTGACTCGCGTGCGAGGCACACGGCACGCGACGACAAACCGAGGCCGAAGTACACGAGCACGTCGGGTTCGGAGTCGCGCAAGCGCGCCACTTCGGGTTCCACGGTCTCGGCGAGCGGTGAGATCCCTGCCGTCGCGGTGGTGCGCAATCCGAAGCGCGCTCGCGCCGCGTCGAAGCATTCCGCGTAACGACGACCCACCGGAGACTCGTCGAACAGCACCGCGCACCGCACGAAGCCGCGCTCGGCGACGCGCGCCGCGAGGAACGGCGGCTCTTCTTCGAGCGAGCCCACTTGGTAGTGCATCATCCAGTCGGAGCGCGTGCGCTCGCCGCCGCTGTAGTTGATGGCCGGCACGCGCGCCTCGTCGCACAACGGTGCCACGATCAGCGCGTTGTCGGAGATCGACGGGCCGATGATCGCAACCACGCCCTTCGCTTCGAGTTCGGCGAACGCCTCTTTCATCTCGTGCTCGCTGCCGATCGGCAGTCCGCGCCCGTGCACGGCGGTCAGCTCGATGGGCCGCGTGCGACGGGCGTCGGTGACGGCGAGGCCGAGACGCAGCGCCCGCTCGAATCCGGCGCCGTCGTCGCCTTGCGGGAAGTCGTACAGCACGCCTACGGAAATTGGGGTCGGTCGGAGATCCATGGTCGGTAGTGTTATCGAAATGCCCCATCCCGATGTGGAGGCGGAACGCGCGCGCCTGGCGTTCTTCGGGAAGTGCCTCGACGAGATGCGCAGGCGCACCGAGTCGTTCCTCGGTCAGGAAGACATCCTGGCGGCCAACGAGGCCGACACCGAGGCGGTCCGCCACCAGCTCGAACTGCGCCTGAAGAGCCTCGACGACGGCGGCCTGCTGTGCTTCGGCCGCATCGACGCCTCCACGCCCGCTCGCCTGCGGCTCGCGCCCCGAGGGGCGGCAACACCGCAGGTCAGAGCGAGTAGATCGGCACCGCCAGGTCCCGAGATCTATTACATCGGCCGGCGCCACGTGGACGACCCCGACGGCGACCCCGTGGTGGTCGACTGGCGAGCGCCGGTGGCGATCCCGTTTTACCGGGCCACCGCGGTGGACCCGCAGGGTCTGGCCCGGCGGCGCCGCTTCACCTTCGCCGGTCGTGAGCTCGCCGACATCTTCGAAGAGGACTTCGACGATCCGGAGTCGCTGCTCTCCGAGACCGGTGCGCACGGCGTGCCCGACCCGCTGCTCGCCGAGCTCAGCCGCGCCCGCACCGGCCAGATGCGCGACATCGTCGCCACCATCCAGGCCGAACAGGACGTGGTGATCCGAGCGGCGCTCGACGAGTGCCTGGTGGTGCAGGGCGGCCCCGGCACCGGCAAAACCGCGGTGGGCCTGCACCGTGCCGCGTTCCTGCTCTACGAGGAACGCGAGGTGCTCGCACGCACAGGCGTGCTCGTGCTCGGCCCCAACCGCGTGTTCCTCGAATACATCTCGCAGGTGCTGCCGTCGCTCGGCGAGACGTCGGTCACCCAATCGACGCTCGACCAGTTGCTCGGTCTGCGCTTCCGCTGCACGCTGGTCGACCCCGACGAGCGCGCGCGCCTTCTTGGCGACGCGCGCTGGTCCAACGTGATCCGGCGCGCGGCCGACGAAGCGATCACGCCTCCGACGGCGCCGCTCGAGTTGCGTTTCCGGTCGCGGGTGATGCGCGTCGATCCCGCGCGGGTCGTCGAGCTCATCGACTCCGCTCGCAACCCGTTGGGCGGGATCGACATGCCGGTGCGCCAGCAGCGCGAGCGCTTCCGAGCCCGGCTGTTTCGACTCGCCTACGACGACTGGAGCGGCGGCGAGCTGCAGGCCACGTCGATCGACGAGTTCACCACCGAGGTGCTCGCGCACAAGGAGTCGCGCGCGGCCGTCGATCGGTGCTGGAAGACGGTGAACGCGATCGCGATGGCGCGCGGACTGCTCACGTCGAAGGCAACGTTGGCGCGCACTGCCGCCGGATTGTTCGACGCCGCTGAGCAGCGCGCGATTCTGCGGCGTCGCGAGCGCGAGGGCAGCGAGGAGTTGTGGAGCGTGCACGAGCTGCCGCTGCTCGACGAGGCCGAAGCCCTGATCGGCGGCGACGTGCGCCGCTTCGGCCACGTGGTGGTGGACGAGGCCCAGGACTACTCACCAATGGCATTGCACATGGTGGCTCGCCGCGCCCTGCGCGGCTCGATGACGATCCTCGGCGACCTCGCGCAGGCCACTGGTCCGCATCCCACCACCGACTGGGACGTTGCGCTCGCGCATCTGGGCCGGCCCGCGCATGCCCGTCGGGCCGAGCTCACGGTCGGCTACCGGTTACCCGGCGCCTTCCTCGAGGCGGCAAACCGCCTACTCCCTGAAGCCGCACCCGACGTCACGCCGGCGCGCAGCGCGCGTGAAGACGGCGACCCGCCGGTGCTCGAGGAGTGCGCGCCCGACGCGCTCGTGGCGCGTGCCGTCACACTGGCGCACGAGTTGACGGCAGAGCTCGCCACCGTCGCGGTGATCGCGCCGCGCTCGCTGCTGCAACCGCTGCGCGACGCCGGTCTCGGCGAGGCCACAGCGCTCGGCTCCGGCGCGGTGCTGCTCGACGCGGTCACGGCCAAGGGGCTCGAGTTCGACGGTGTGATCGTGGTGGAGCCCGCCGCCATCCACGCCGACGGTCCGCAGGGTCCCCGCTTGCTGTTCGTCGCCCTCACCCGCGCCGTGCAACACCTCGTGCTGCTCCACACCGAGCCGCTCCCGGCCGCGCTCGCTACTCGCTGACCCAGGTACGCGTTTCGGCGTCGTAGCGGCGGATCACGCGCGCCGGCACGCCGGCGACCACACAGTTGTCGGGCACCACGCCGCGCACCACTGCGCCCGCGGCCACCGCGACGTGACGGCCGATCTGCGCGCCCGGCAGGATCACCGCGCCGTGGCCGAGCCACGACCCCGATCCGATCGACACCGTTTCGTCGTGCCACATCTGCGTGCCGATCGGTTCGTCGACGTCGGTGTAACCGTGGTTCTGGTCGGTGATGTACACGTAATGACCGGTCCAGATGTCGTCGCCGATCTCGATCCGCCGATGTCCGACGATGCCGATGCCCTTGCCGAGCATGCACCGGTCACCAATCGTGATGATCGGTGGCCCTTGCGCGTCGGCGTGGATCGGCATGCCTGCCGAGAGCGACGCGTTCGGTCCGATGGTGCTGCGCTCGCCGATGTCGATGCGCCCCTCGCCGAAGATCACCGTGGCCGGAAACGAGATCATCGAGCCGTCGCCGAAGCGAGCAAAGCGCCGGGCCACGCGATGGCGCGGCCCGATCGCGCCGAAGTGCTGCGCGCGCGCCCACCCGGCGTGGATCACGTCGCCGAGGACGCGATCCACGCCGTCTCGCAAGCGACTCCACCCCCGCTCGCCTTCTCCGCGCCCCGCGCGCTGCGCTTCCGGGGCGCGCTCGTCGTCTTCGCGCCCCGAGGGGCTGGCTGACACTCCCGCCTAGCTCGAGCAGGAAAGCGGCTTGAGCACGTCGGGCACCGGCTTGGTTCCCGTGTACTTGCCTGAGCTGTCGTAATACGTGACCGTGTTCGTCTTGTCGAACAGGCCGATCGGCGTGGTGGGCACGTCGCCGGGCAGGAACTGCTTGCCGTTGTCCATGTAGCGGTATTCGCCGGTGCCGACGGTGCCCGTCTCGTCCTGGCCCTTGGCCGTCGGGTCCCACCACACGAACCCGGCCGTGTCCTGGCCGCCGTAGTCGGTGCCGTCGGGCCAGATGCCGTGGTCGCCGTAGCTGATCACCTCACGAAGGTCGGACGAGTCGCGCGGGAGCAACGGATAGCTCGTGATGCCGGCATAGAAGTTCTGCGCCGACAGATGCGGTCCAGCCAGTTCGAGCCCGTCGAACAAGAGCAGGGCGTTGCCGTAGATGATGCCCTGTGTGTTGTACGCCGTCGGCGCCGCGGTGTCACCGCAGTCGGTGTAGATCGCGTAGTAACCCTGCTGAGTGATCGGGATGCGCGGCGGGATCAGCGACAAGCCGAATGCGTGCTTCCACTGGGTCTGGTCGAACTTGCGGGCGAACACCGCGGTGTCGGCGAACACGGTGCCCGACATCACCCACTCCGGGAAGTACTTCTGCTTCGTGGCTTCCTTGGTGAAGTAGATCGGGGCGACCGGGTCGCCGGTGAAGATCACGGTGGTCGCGTTGATCGCCTTGAGCTTCTGCACGATGGTCTGCGCGTCGGCCTGCACGGTCGGGAGGTTGAGGAAGTAGCTCACGTGCCCCTTCACGTCGACGCCCGCGCTCTTGAGCTCGTTGATCCACTTGTCCCACACCGCGGTGTACTGACCGTCGGAGGTGTCGTAGCTCAACACCGCGAAGGTGCGCTTCTCCTTCTGGAACTTGGAGTCGCCCGCGTAGATCGCGTCCTTGCCGACGAGCTGGTTCTTCACGAACTGCACGTTGATCTGCGAGGTCTGGTCGGGCTCGATGCCGGCCCAGATGTAAGGCGAGTTGTCCTTGTAGAACGATTCCGGCTGTGCGAGCTCGCACGATCCGATGCAGAGAATGCCCTCGTTGGCGAGCGTCTGCGAGAACGACTTCGTCTGCGACGGGCCTCCGAGCACCGCGAACACGTGCATGTTCTTCGCAGTGACCGCGTCGGCCTGCGCGGCTTGCTCGTCGGTCGACGTGCCGGTGCCCTGCAGCTTCACGAGTTGCACCTTGCGGCCGTAGAGCTGCACGCGCTTGGAGAACGCGTTGATGAACCCCTGTGTGGTCTGGCCCACCTGCGAAGGCGAGTCGTACGCGCCCACGCTCTTGGCCAGCGCGTCGGCCTGCGCGTCAGGCGGCGCGGAGTAGTACGCCACGCGAATGGTGGTGTTCGTGATGCCGTGTGCGGCGTCGGAATTGAGTGCAGTGCCGGCCGGTGGGGTTGCCATGCACGGCGGCGCGTCCCACGACGGGAGCTTCACCTGAGCACGCGTCTGGTCGCAGTTCGCGTCCCACTTGTAGTTGCTCAGCGTGCCGGCGGCCTTGGCCTCGCTGTACGACGGCCACGGCGCCTTCGACGCCGCGGGTAGCGCCGTGGTCGATGTGGTCTTCTTGTTGCTGCCACTCGTGGCGACGAGGATGCCGATGACGATCGCGATCACCGCGACCACTGCGATGAACGGCGCGTAACGCTTCAGCGCACTGTTCCTCGGCCCAGTCTGTGCTGCCATGTTCGACCCCCCGGTCGCGTGCTGGTCGGTGGTGGATGTGGCGGTTGGTGTGTTCTAGCTGTTTGCGGTGGCTCCCGAGCGGGCAACCGCGATGCCCGACGTGCCGAGATACGACGACACGACGCGCGGGTCGTTGACGACGGCCGATGGCGCCCCGTCGGCGACGACCTCACCGAGGTCCATGGCGATGAGGCGGTCGGAGATGGACAGCAACAGTGGCACGTCATGCTCGATCACGAGCAGGCTCGTGCCGGTTTCGGCGCGAATGCGGAGCAGCAGCGGGCCGAGCGCCTCGGCTTCGCGCTGGGCGATACCGCTCGACGGCTCGTCGAGCAGCAGCACGGTCGGTTCGTGGGCGAGCACGCAGGCGAGGTCGACGATGCGGCGGCTGCCGGTCGACAACTCGCGCAGCAACTTGTCGCGGAAGTCGCCGATGCCGGTGAGCTCGATGAGCTCGTCGGCGCGCTGCTGCAGCCTCGCCTCCGACTCCTTCACCGCGGGGAGCCACACCGCGGCCGCGAACGGGTCGCGAACTTCCACCTTGCGCTCGAGCGCGATCTTCAGCGTCTCGGCCACGCTCATACTCGGGAACAAGCGGCCGTCTTGGAACGAGCGGCCGAGGCCGAGCCAGGCGCGCTGGTGCGGCGGCAGCCCGGTGACGTCGCGGCGGTCGTCGCCCGCTCCGAGCAGCACCGTGCCGCCGTCGAGCGGGATGAAACCGCCGATGGCATCGAACAGTGTGGTCTTCCCTGCACCGTTGGGGCCGATGAAGCCGACTACTTCGTGGGCGGCGATCGTGAACGTCACGTCGTCGAGCGCAACGACGCCGCCGTAGCGCTTGGTGACGCCTGAAACCTGCAAACGGATCTCGGTGACGTCCGAACCGTTGGCGCCGTTGGCGCCGTTCGGACTGGCGAGTGCGGGCGCCGGCGCGTCGGCGTGCACTTCGTCGGCGACCTCTTCGAGCGCGGCCTCGGCGCGTGCGTCGTTCGCGGCTGCGCCCTTGGTGACCGTGGCCGCGCCTTCGAGGAACACCGAACGCAGGATGTCGGGCCGCTCGAGGAGTTCCTTGGTGGGACCGTGGAAGCGGATCTCGCCCTTCTCCATGAAGTAGGCGGTCTCGGCCATGGCGAGCGCGAGGTTCACCGACTGCTCCACGAGGATGATCGTGGTGCCCTGCGCGCGGATGTCGTTCACGATGCCGAGCAACTGGTCGACCACTGCCGGCGCAAGGCCGAGCGAGAGCTCGTCGATCATCAGCAGGCGCGGCTTCATGATGAAGCACATGCCCAACGCGAGCATCTGCTGCTGGCCGCCCGAGAGATTGCCGGCGAGCTCTTCGTGACGCTCGCGCAGCACGGGGAAGAGGTCGAGCACGCGCTCGGTGGCCGCGGCCACGGCTTCCTTCTCGTTGCGGCGCGTCCAGCTCGCGAGCTGCAGGTTGTCGGCCACACTCAGCCCGGGGAACGTGCCCTGACCGCCCGGCATCAGCACCACGCCGCGCCCGGCCACCTCGTCGGGAGGCGCGTAGGTGGCGTCGCGGCCGTCGAACACCACGGCACCGTTCGTGGCTTCGACGAGCCCGCAGATCGTCTTCAGCAGCGTCGACTTGCCGGCACCGTTCGTGCCGAGCAGCGCGACGATCTCGCCCTCGTCCACTTCGAAGTTCACGCTGAACAACACCTGCACGTTGTCGTACGACACGTCGATGTTGCGCACGAGCAGCAGCTTGGCCAGGCCGGCGCGCCGCTGGAACATCACCTCGGCTTGCGCCGCGGTCGACGTCCACACCCGGTTGATGTCGGACTTCACGTAGAACGACGCGGTGGCGATGATCCACGACCCGATGAGGAAGATCGGCGCCATGATCAGGAGGCCGGTGCGAATGCTCCATGTGTCGGCGATCCACGTGACGAGGTAGATGCCCACGAATCCCGGCACGATGAAGAGCGACGCCATCGCGTAGCCCATCGAACGCACCTTGGGCGGGATCGCCAGCGACAGCGCCGCGAAGATGCCGGGCGTCAGGAGCGAGATGATCGCCACCACGAACACGTTCATCAGGATCGCGAGCCAGAGGTAGGGAGTGACTGCGAAGAGCGCGAAGGCGCCGGCCACGAACACGCCGACCACCGCGAGCAGCCGCAGCCCGATGCCCGGGTCCTGCAGCATCAGGCGTGAAGCGAGTGGCACACCCACGAGAATGCCGAGCACCGCGCCGGGCTGCGTGCCCGCGTTGATGAAGCCGCGTGCCGCCACATTCAGGTGGTACACGTGGTCGTAGTAGAGGCTCGTGAGCACGCTCAGCCCGATGAACGCGGTCGCGAGGAACGGCAGCGAGTACCAGATGCGGCGCAGCGTGCCGATCGCCCACAGGATCCGCACCGACTCGGCGAAGCTCGGCGGTACCTCGTCGGTGGCGACCGTGTCGTCGGAGGCACCCATCGCGATGCGTTCCCAGCGGCCGCGTTGCGGCTCGCGCATTTTCGTGCCGAGGATCACGAACACGATCGTGGGGATCACGAAGATGAGGAACGGCGCCTTCCATCCCCACCAGTACGCGAACAGGCCGCCGAACGCCGCGCCGATGAACGATCCCGTCGGCACCGCGAGCGCGTGGAACCCGTACGTGTCGGTACGCGCTTCGATGGGGTAGTAGTCGGCGATCAGCGAGTTGTGCGTGGGCGTCACCACCGCGCGACCAAGGTTGGCGCCGCTGCGCGCCACCACCAGGAACCACAACAGCGACGCGAACCCGGTCGCGAAACCGAACACGGCCCACACGCCCGCGCCGATCACGGCGAGGCTCACGCGCGCCAGACGGTCGGAGTAGAACGCGAGCGGGATCTCCACGATCAACGATGCGAGCGCGGTGAGTCCGACGATCGCGCCGATGCCTGCAGTCGACAGTCCGAAGGCGCGCTGGATGTCGGGTGCCAGCACCGCGAAGGCGTTCTGGTCGAGCTGTTCCACTGTGTGCAACCCGAAGAGCACGATGAGCGGGAACAGCGCCTGGCCATGCGTGAGCTCGCCGAAGTAACGGCTCGGCGAGCGCGGCTTCTTGGGCTTGATCGGCCCGAGGTCGACCCCAAAGACCTTCACGGCTGTACTCCTACTGCCTCGGCCTGCGCCATCGCCTCGGGCGCGTCGGCGCCCACGACGGTCTCGACCACGAGCGTGTCGGCAAGGAGCGACGGCACGCGGATGTTTCTTCGCCGGGCCACCCAGCGCAGGCCCGCGTCGCGCAGGTCGCCGGCGGCCGCGCCGAGGCCGCCAGGCAGCAGCATCAGAACGAGCAACTCGCCGAGCCCGCTCGCGAGGAACTTCGCCCATTCGGCCGACGCGGGCACGAAGTAGTTGATGCCGAGGATGAACACCGCGCCCGCGATGCCGCCACCGATCGAACCCAGACCGCCGAGCACCACGATCGTGAAGATCGCGAGACCTTGGTAGAAGTTGAACTCATTGAGGATGAAGAAGTTGCGCGACTGCGTGACGGTGAGCCCGCCGGCGACGCCGGCCATGATGCCCGACACCACGAGCGCGGTGATGTAGGCCGACCACGAGCCGATGCCGAACGCTTGGGCGTTGCGCTCGTTCTCGCGCAGGCCGATGAGCACGCGTCCCGCGCGGGCGCGCCGCAAGCCCTTCGCCGCGAGGATCGCGGCCGCGAGCATCACGAGACAGAAGAAGTAGTAGCGCACATCGCTGTCGAGCGTGATCCGTCCGAAGAGATGGGGTCTGAACCGCGTCGCGTCAGCTTCGAACAGCGGCAGCTTGCTCTTGAGGAACCACGGGGCGAGGTTCGCGGTGAGCAGATACGGCGCCGCGAGCATCAGCGCGAGCGTGGTGATGCCGAGCGCGAGGCCACCCGCGCGGATCGCGGGGAGGCCCACGAGCAACAGCATGACCACACTCACCGCGGCCGCCATCACGAGCGCAAGCGACAGATCCCAGTGGTAGCGGGTGGTCATCGTTCCCGCGGCCGCGCCACCGAAGGCCACGAGTGCGAGATGGCCCAGGCTCACTTGGCCGGCCCATCCGGTGAGCACCACCAACGACACCGCAACGATCGAATAGATCACGATCGACGTGGCGAGGATCAGCTTCGAGTCGGAGAACCAGAACGGGATCGCGATCACGAACGCACCGAGGGCGACCATGAGGCCGATGCGCGTCCACTTCACCTCGGGCACGTTGCGCAGTTCGTGCGGGATCGGGCGCACCTCACGGCTGTCCTGCCAGGAGCTCACCATTCCGGCGCGGGTACCGCGTGTCTGACGGACCACCAACACCGCGACGATTGCGACGAGCGCGATACCGAAGTCGCGTTGTGACGGGTCGGGCCACTCGTAACGGATCGACGCGTTGAGGATGCCCATGCCGATCGACGTGAGGACGATCGTGGGCATGTGGTCGAACCGTCCGATGACCGCGGCGGCGAGCGTCATCAGCAGGATCTCGGCACCAAGCGGATAGCCGCGCGGCAAGCCCGCGTTGCCGATGTAGAGCATCATCGCGATGTACGAGAGCACCGCCGAGATGATCCACACCATGCTGTGGATCCGGCGCACAGGGATACCGAGCAGCGATGCGCGATCGGAGCGCTCCGCCGAGGCGCGGATCGCCTTACCGAACGAGCCGAAACGCAGGAAGAACGCCAGCGCGATCAGCACGATCGGCGCCACGATGATGATCAGCACGTCGTCGCCCGCGAAGTTCGTGGAGCCGACACCGAACGAGGTCGAGATCGGCGGCTTGAAGAACGTGGCCGAGCCCGTGCCGAACGCCACGTTGAGGCCGAGCGCGGCCGACACGAGCAACTGTTGGATGCCGGTGGTGGCCACAGTGAGGATCAGCCGCGGCGAGTTGCGGAAGCGCCGGATGAAGACGAACTCGATCGTGAGACCCACCACGATCGCGGTGAGCAACCCCACGATCACGGCGAGGTAGTAGTTCCAGCCAGTGTCGAGGATGAGCAGGCTCGCGAGCGTCGCGGCCGCGAACCCCATCTCGCTCTGCGCGAAGTTGATGATGTTGTTGGTCCGGTAGATCAGCGTCATGCCCACCGCGAGCAGGGCGATGATCAGCCCGCGGTCGGCACCTTGCAGCATCACGCCCGGCGACGTGACGAAGCCGGTGTACCCCGGCTGACCGTGCTGCGGGCCGGCGAGGTGCTGGAGCACCACCACGCCGAGGATCAAGAGGAGCGGCACTACCGGGCCGAGGATGCGACGCACCGATGTGCTCATGAGGCCACGAGGATCCGGTGCAGCCCCAGCCGCAACGCCGCGCAGGCCGCGTCGACGTCGTGATCCTGTTGATGGCGCCAGTGATCCCACGTGGCCGCGGAGGCGAGTGCGTCGCACGCCGCGGTCACGGCTGCCCGTTCGCCTGCGGGAAGCGCCTCGAGCTCGGGCGCGAACACCGACTCGAACTCGTGCCGAGCGCGACGGCGACCGTGTGAGAGCAGCTGCGCGAGGCCCGGCGAGAACGGTTCCTGGAGTGCGGCCGCATGACGCACCTCGCCGAGTGCTTCGTAGACACGAGCGCGCTGCGACACGAAGGCGTCGAGCCGCGCTTCGAAGGGCCCGGTCGACGGAATGGCCTCCATGAGGCCGGCGATGCGCCCGATCGCACGACCGGCAGCCGCGGTGAACAGGTCCTCGAGATCGTCGAAGTGCACGTACACCGAGCGCAACGACGTGCCGGCGCGTTCGGCGATCTCCTTGGCCGTGGGGCGGAGATTGCCGTCGCGCAGGAGGTCGAGCAGGGCGTCGACCACCGAGGTGCGGGTGCGCTCGGATCTCGGGCTGCGCCCGCGACCGGCCGTGGCGTTGGGTTCCATCGTGGGCGAGGGCGTCGGCGGCACCATGTCGGGGACATGTCAGCGTGTGACGCGCGGCACAGTACGGGTGTCTGCACACCCTGTGCAAGGACCACCGCGCTCTTGGGGACGGCCGTAGATTGCGCGGGCGTCGCGAAGTCGCCGAACGAGGTAGGGGAATCTTGCCGGAACGCGTCACCGTGGTCGCCCGGAGTGGCAGCGTGTCGGTGCGCGCCGCGGCGGTGCAGGAGGTCTCGGCGCAGGGCGCCAGCGTGTCGCGGGGCCCCAGCGGGCTCGTGGTGGGCGGGGGCTCGCATGCCGTCCACGTGGTGGTCCCCGAGGGCACCGACGTGGTCGTCGGCGTCGCATCGGGCAAAGTCGTGTGCGAGGGCGCGCTCGGGGCGGTCACGATCACCGCCCGCTCCGGGCACGTGATCGTCGAGCAGGCGGCGAGCGTCGACGCCCGCACCGCATCGGGCCGCATCGACATCGGCCGCTGCGACGGCGCGTGCAACACGCTGACGAAGAGCGGCGTGATCAAGATCGGCAGTGCCGCCGCGGTCGACGTGTCGGCGATCTCCGGAAGGGTCACCATCGGCGCGGTCGCGCACGCGCGCGTGAAGTGCGTGTCGAGCGTCGTGAAGCTCACCACGGGCCCGCGCCCGGATGTGCGGGTGCGCACGATCTCGGGCGCCGTCGAGATCGCGGTGCCGCGCGGTGCCCGACCGCGCACGAACCTGCGCGCGAAGGTCGGGCGCATCCGCTGCGACTGCGAGGTGGGTGACGACGGCCTCGTCGACGTCGAGACGGTGTCGGGCCGTATCAGCGTCGTGTGCGACTGATTCATCATGACCGCCTCGACCACCACACTCAGCGGCGCAATCGCGTTCTGCGACATCGTCGGCTTCACCGAGCTCACAGCCGATCATGGTGACGAGGTCGCGCTCGCCCTCGTGGAGCAGCACGAGAGCTTGACGCGCGCGCTCTTGCCCGACGGCGCGCGCATCGTGAAGCAGCTCGGTGATGGTCTGCTGCTGTACTTCGGCGAGGCCGACGGTGCGGTCGACGCACTCGTGCGCCTGCACACCGACACGCGCAGTGCCGCGGTGGGCGACGTCCCGCTGTGGATACGCACCGGTCTGCACTGGGGCTCGCCGCGGGTGCGTGGCGACGATCTCATCGGCCACGACGTGAATCTGGCGTCTCGTGTGGTCGCGCTTGCGGCTCCCGGCGAACTTTTGGTGACTGATGCCTACGTGGGCGCCTGCCCGGCTGTGCGGGATCGCCTCGTGGAACTCGGCCCCGTGTTCGTGAAGGGCGTGAGCGACCCCATAGGCGTCTGGCGCCTGCGCGACGAACTCCCCCAATTCGACGACGGAATCTGATCGCGCGGGATCAGCTCGACGCGGCTTGTTCGCGCAGCGCGTATTTGAGCACCTTGCCGCTGGCGTTGAGCGGGAGTTCGGTGACGATGTCGATCGAGCGCGGCACCTTGTAGTTGGCCATTTCTTCGCGGCACCACGCGACGATCTCGGCGGGGGTGACATCTGCCGCGCCGGCACGCAGGATCACGAAGGCGTGGCCCACTTCGCCGAGCCGGTCGTCGGGGATGCCGATCACGGCGGCTTGCGCGATGTCGGGATGGCGTGCGAGCAATCCCTCGATCTCGGCGGGGTAGGCGTTGAAGCCGCCGACGATGAACATGTCCTTCTTGCGGTCGGTGATCTTGATGTAGCCG
>DASXZO010000168.1:0-9675 GCA_036501845.1 Acidimicrobiia bacterium
ACACCGATCGGAGCGAGGTCCATCGCGTTGGCACCGTCGCCGAGATCGCCGTCCTCGCCGTCGCCCCAACATTCTGCGGCGCCCGCGTTGGTGACTGCGCACGTGTGCGCGAGCCCAGCGGCGATGCGCGCGACACCGGAGGTGAGCCCGGCAACATCGACGGGTTGGTCGCTCTCCACTCCAGTGCCGTCACCGAGCTCGCCGTCGCGGTTGAAGCCCCAGCACTGCGCGCCACCCGCGTTGGTGATGACGCACGTGTGCAGCCCGCCGGCCGCGATGCTCTGGGCGCCGTTGTCGAGACCGGTGACCGCAACCGGTACCGCGCTGGTGGTGGTGGTGCCGTCGCCGAGCTCGCCGAAATCGTTCGCGCCCCAGCATTGCGCCTCGTCGTCGGACGTGATCGCGCACGTGTGGTAGCCGCCGGCACTCACCTGCGTGACGCCAGTGGTGAGTGACGCCACGCTCACGGGCTTCGCACTGTCGGCGGTGGTTCCATTTCCGAGCTCGCCGTCACCGTTGTAGCCCCAACACTCCACGCCGCCTGCAGTAGTGAGCGCGCACGTGTGGAGTTGGCCCGCAGTCACCGCGGCGACACCCGATGCGAGGCCCAGCCCGCTCACGGGCGTCGTGCGGTTGGTGGTCGTACCGTCGCCGAGCTCCCCGAGCTCGTTGTCGCCCCAGCATTCGACGCCGCCGCTGTTGAGCAACGCGCATGTGTGCCACGCGCCGGCCGCGAGCGCGACCACACCACTCGCGAGACCAGTGACGTTCACCGGCACCTCCGAGCTGGTGAGCGTGCCGTTGCCAAGCTCGCCATCACCGTTGTAGCCCCAACACTCCACACCGCCGGTGGTGGTGAGCGCGCAGCTGTGCAGGGCACCGCCCACCACCGAGGACGCGAGAATCGCATCGCGCTTGGCGGTCCGCGCCTGAGCCGGTGCCGCGATCGTGCCTCCGAGCAGCAGCACGGATGCGAGCACGCAGGACCCGAGGCGGCCGCTCATGTGTCGTCCGTGGGTTGGAGGATCTCGGGGTGCGTGTCGATGAAGTGCCACGTCGACGCGGGCACCTTGTGCTGGGGCAGCGCCACCCTGTCGGTGCGCGCCGCGTGGCCGAAGCTGAACGAGTTGGCGTAGTCGTACGCTCCCGCATCGTTCACTCCGAGCGCCGGCAGGCCGAGCGACTCCTCGGTGAAATGCAGGATCGACGCGAACGACGCCGGCTGCGAGTCGACGTATCCCACTTTGGCGTACGGGCTCACGATCACCATCGGCACACGCACGCCTTGGGTGGTGCCGTCGGCGTTCGTTCCCGGCGGTTCGTGATCGTAGAAACAACCGCAGTCGTCGTAGGTGATGAAGATTGCGGTCGACGACCACTCCGGTCCGGAACGAATCGCGTTCACCACTTGGCCGATCCAGTTGTCGCCCACGAGCATCGACCCGGGCGGATGCTGACCGGTGCCACCGGGACCGCTCGGAAGCACCACCGAGTAGGCCCCCAGGTGTCCCAAGCGCGCATCCTTCAGCACGTTCACCGTGGTCGACATGTTGTTGTGCTGCGGCGTGTCGAGGCAGTCGGCGAAGTTCGGACAGACCGCCCACTGGTAGACGTTCTCGTAGATGTGCCACGGGAGTCCGGCGGCGTCGAGGTTGTCAAAGATGGTCGGCACGTGTTGCACCTGCGTCGGCTTGTACGCGCCGCCGTAGGGATACCCGACCGGGTCGAGCGTGCCGGGCGCGGCCGGAACACACGAGGGCTGCATCGACATCACATGCGTCAGCGGGTCGGTCCAGCGCGCGACCTTGTCTGAGTCGCACCCCCACCCGGGGCCGGCCGTCACGCCCTGCGCCGCTTGGGGAATATCGCCCGTGAAGTTGTCCTGGGTGGCGGCCGCGATCGCCATGTGGCCGCCCCACGACGGGCTGTTCTGGAGCGAGAACGTGTGATCGGAGATGGCATAGTGATCGGCGAGCTTCGTGAGCGTCGGGATCTGACTGGGCTCGTAGTAGGTGAGGCAGAGGTTCACGCCTTTGACCGTGCAGCCGACCACGGAGTTCCAGCCGTCCATCTTCCCGCCGTCGACCGCGGTGGTCTGCGCAGTCACGCTGTGCGGGAGGTCGGGGGTGACGATGTCGGGGCTCGGTGTGAGCGACCGCGTCGTGCCGTCGTTCAAAGCGAACGGTCCGATGCTGCCGTCGCATTTGTGGTTGCGGGTGATGCAGTAGTCGCCGAGCGTCTCGTCGAAGGAGCGGTTCTCTTGGTAGATCACCACGACATGCTTGATCACACCCGGCGGCACCGAGCTCGCGCCGCGCGCCGGCGCGGGCGAACCGGCAATCGCAACCGCAACGCCGAACACACACGCCACGGTGACCAGCGTCGCCGCAGCGCGACGCGCCAGCCTGCCCGTACGGAACCTGGTTCCATCCACCTTTCCCTTCGCCCGCCCGGCAACGTAGTTCGCGTGCCGGGGCGGTGTCCCGGCTCGATATCGAATTGTTACGGTTTGTCATTACGCTGTACATGTGAAGGTGGACGCCGAGAGCTCGTTGCGCTCGTCGTTCGACGCCGTGATCTTCGATTACCACGGCACGGTTGCCGAACACGACGGGCAAGGCCGCACGCTCGCCGCAGTGCTTGACGAACGCGGCTATCACCTCCCGCGCGACCTCGCCCGGTACTACTGGCAGGACGGCATCGACGGCAAAGAGCACCTCGAGCACTCGCAAAGCCGCGAGCAATACCAGGCGTGGCGGCGCCACTGGCTGCACCAACTTCTCGGCGAGTGCGGCGTGCCGCCGAGCGACTACGAAGAGATCGAGGCCGTGCTCGCCGATCCCGCAGCGCGCGGGCGCATGGTTGCCCTGCCTGACGCCCACGGCGTGCTCGGCGCGCTCGCTGCCAACGGCGTCGCGATCGCGATCTGCTCGAACTGGGACTGGGATCTGCACGAGTCGATCACCGAGTCAGGTCTCACGGCCGAGTTCGACGTGGTCGTGTCATCGGCATGGGTGGGTGCGCGCAAACCACACGAGACGATCTACCGCCACACGCTCGCGGCGCTCGATGTCGAACCCGAGCGTGCGCTGTTCGTGGGCGACACGTGGGCGTGCGACGTCGACGGCCCGCGGCGGATGGGCATGACGCCGCTCTACGTTCGCGGTGACGCACGCGAGCCCGATCACACCGCGCCTTCCGACGCGGTGGCGCAACAACTCGTCGACGTGCTCGACGCCGTCGGGCTCTACGTGTAGCTGCGGAGCTCCACGGTGTTGCCGTCGGGATCGCGCACGTAGAGGCTGCGCGCGTAGCCCTGCGCGCCGAACAATCCGTCGGTCGGTCCGCTCACCACGTCGACAGTGCCCGATGATGCAAGCGCGTCGAGGTCGGTGGGCTCGATCACGAGGCACATGTGGTCGAGGTTGCGGCCCGGAATGGCCGGGTCGGCTGGTGGATGCGATGCCATCGACGCCGGGAACAGGTCGATGATCGTGGTCGGTGTGATCCGCACCGACGGGAACGGCACCTCGCCGCGTCGCCATTCAGAGAGCCGCTCGGGTTCCAGACCGAGCACGCCGGTGTAGAACGCAAGCGATCGTTCGACGTCGGCCGACACCAGCACGATGTGGTCGAGCCCGGTGACGTTGAGCTGCACGGCAGTGCAGCGTATGTGGCGGTCGTCACCCCGGGACACGGCGCGGGCACCCGCCCAACTACCGTCCGATGTGATGAGTGGCGTGGCCCTCGATGCCAACGGCAACGTGTATCTCGATGGCTTTGCCGGCTACGCGTTCCCTGGCATCCCGCCGGGCGACCCGAACGACGGCGACAGCTACCTCGTGAAATACGCACCCCACGGCGATCGGCTCTGGGTCCGCCAGGCGCAGACGAGCTACACCGACAGCGCCGCCGCAATCGCGATCGACGCGCACGGCAATCCGTACGTGGTCGACGAACGGTTCACCCAGAACAACGACACGTACACCGTGGTGAAGAAGTTCAACCCGAATGGCGCGCTCCTTTGGCGACGCGAGTTCCGCGGCTGGTTCACGTTGCCGACCAGCGCGGCGGTCGACCCGAGGGGCGGAATCCTCGCCTGCGGCTGGGCCACTAACCGCAGCCAGAACACCGACGCATACCTCGTGCACTATTCCGCGACCGGCGCCTACCTGGGCGCAGCACGCCTTCGCACCGCAGCGCGCGACAACTGCGGTGCCGTCGGATCCGATCGGCGCGGTCGCGTCGTGATCGCAGGTG
Source organism: Acidimicrobiia bacterium (assembly GCA_036501845.1). Taxonomy (GTDB): domain Bacteria; phylum Actinomycetota; class Acidimicrobiia; order IMCC26256; family PALSA-610; genus JBBREP01. The sequence goes on from DASXZO010000168.1 coordinate 4,261, forward strand.
GCACCTTCACACGCTTCCCCGGAGCGCCCGAGCCCTACGCGGGCGGCGAGAGCGATGCCTTTGTCGCCGTCGTCGACAGCCACATGCACCCGGTCGCCGTGCATGAGCTCGGCTCACCGGGCTTCGAGCAGGCTTACGGGCTGGCTACCGACGCCGCGGGACGCGTCGCGGTGATGGGCTTCAGCGACGGCATCCTTCCCGGCGCGCCGAGCACCACGCCCACCGGCGACTTCGGATACTTCCTCACGGTCTATCCGGCGCTGTGAACGCGGCGCGGTGCCCGTGTGGTCACCGCGGCAGGCCGAGCATGCGGTCGCCGATGATCGTGCGCTGCACCTCGCTGGTGCCGCCAGCGATCGACGCGGCCTTGCTCCACAACCACTGCCGCTGCCACGGCCCCGCCAACGGCGCGGCTTCAGCCTCGAGTGCGAGCCCGACGTCGGACAGGTGCTGGGTGGTGTCGGTCCATTGCAGCTTGGTCACGCTCGACTCCGGCCCCGGGGCGATGCCACGCGAAAGACGCGACAACGTGCGCCAGTTGTGCAACCGCAGCACGCGCAGCTCCACGAACGACTGCGCGAGCGCGTCGGCGCGTTCCACGTCGTCGAGCGCGCCCCGTTCCGCGGCGATCGCGTAGAGCTCGTCGAGGAACACCTCGTGCACCACCTGCTCCTTGAAGGGGAAGCTCGTACCCCGTTCGTGCGCGAGCGTGGTGTTGGCGACGGCCCAACCGTTGTGGAGCTCGCCCACGAGGTGATCGTCGGGCACGAACACCTCGTCGAGGAACACCTCGTTGAACTAGGCCTCGCCGGTGATCTGCACGAGCGGGCGGATGGTGATGCCGGGCGCGTCCATCGGCACCACGAGGTACGAGATGCCCTTGTGCTTGCCGGCGTCGGGGTCGGTGCGCGCCAAGCAGATGCCGAACGAGGCGAACTGCGCGTAGCTGGTCCACACCTTTTGGCCTGACACCAGGAAGCCACCGTCCACCTTCTCGGCGCGCGTGCGCAGGGCCGCGAGGTCGCTCCCCGCTTCGGGTTCCGAGAACAGCTGGCACCAGATCTCCGACGCGTCGAGGATCGAGGCGAGCCAGCGCTGCTTCTGGTCGTCGGTGCCGTGCGCGAGCAACGTGGGGCCGGCGAGGTTGATGCCCACTCGGTTCACCGGCTGCGGTGCCCGCGAACGGGCGTACTCCATGTTGAAGATCGCCACCTGCACGGGCGGCGCACCGCGCCCGCCGTACTCGTGCGGCCAGTGGATGCCCACCCACCGTTCGGCCGCGAGCCGCGCCTGCCACGCGCGCCCCCACGCCACCTCGTCGTCGACGGTCGCAAAGCCCGGCGTGGCTTTCACATTGGCCGCGAGCCACACGCGCACTTCCTGGGCGAACGCCTGCTCCTCGGGCGAGAACGACAGATCCATGCGTGATCGACCTCGGCCTACAGATCCCAGAAGCGCATGCGGTCGTGGTGCGTGAACGCGGCGCGCAGCTCGGCTTCGCGGTCGGCCGTGAACGGCACGTACTCGTCGGCGCCACGTTCGCGAATCCAGATGGCGTCGTCGTGCACGCGGTCGGCGCGCCACTTCTCGTGCTGCAACGTGCGCTTCACGATCTTGTTCGTGCCAGTGGTTGGCGGTTCGCTCATGAGGCGCACATAGCGCGGCCGCCACTTCGGACCGATGGCGGCGATGCTGTCGAGCCAGCCCGCGAAGGCCTTTCCGTCGAACGTCGCACCGTCGGCGAGCACCAGGCCCGCCATCACCTGATCGCCGGCGGCCTCGTCGGGCACGCCGTAGGCCGCAGAGATGATCACGTCGGGCGCCGAGCGCAATGCTTCCTCGATCGGTGCCGCGGTGAAGTTCTCGCCGTCGACACGAATCCAGTCGGCATTGCGGCCCGCGAAGTAGAGGTAGCCGTTGCCGTCGAAGTAACCGAGGTCGCCCGACCAGTACCAACCGAAGCGCGACGTCTTCGAGGTGGCGTCGTCGTTCTTGTAGTAGCCCTCGAACGGTCCGACGCCCGCCATGTTCACGATCTCGCCCACGCAGTCGGCCGCGTTGAGCAGACGGCCGTCGGCGTCGAACTCGCCGACCGGCTTCGGATTGCCGTCGTCGTCGACCACCTTCACGCTGTCGGCGGGCCGGCCGAGCGCGGTGGGCGGAGTGGTGGCATCGCGATTCACCGCGATGCCGCCTTCGGTCGCGCCGTACGAGTCGATCACCTCGATGCCGTAGCGCGACGCGAACTTCGCGACCACCTCCGGCGATCCCTCGTTCCCGAAGGCGATGCGAATGGTGTTGTCGGCATCGTCGGGCTGTTCGGGCGTGGCGAGCAGGTACGCGAGCGGCTTGCCGGTGTAGCTGAAGTAGGTGGGCCGGTAGTGGCGCACGTCGGGCAACCAGCCACGCGCCGAGAATTTGCGCGCGAGCGCGCACGCGCAACCGGCCACCACCGTGGGCGCCCAACCCACCTGCACCGCGTTCGAGTGGAACAGCGGCATCGCCACGTAGCTGCAGTCGTCGCCGCCGAGGCCCATGAGGATCGCCATGCGGTTTCCCGTGACCATCAGCCGGCGCTGCGAGCAGATCACCGCCTTCGGCGCGTCGCTCGTTCCCGACGTGAAGATCAGCGCCCAGATCGAATCGACGTCGGGCTCGATCTCAGGATCGCGCGCCTCCATCTCGGCGAGTTCAGCCGACAGCGGCGGGCCGAGCGTGCCCGGCGTGTCGTCGAAGCGGTCGCTCACGAGCACCGGGGGGAGATCCTTGGCGATCGGCGCGAGCAGCGCTTCGTGGCGCGGTTCGACGATCACCAGACCGCAGTCGGTGTGGCGGGCGTCGCGCAGCAGGTGCTCGTCGCGCCGAGTGTGGTTGAGCCCCACCACCGTGCCGCCGATCAGCGCCGCGCCGCCGAACAGGAAGAGATAGTCGGGCGTGTTGTCGAGCAGTACGCCCACGTGGCGCGGCGCGCCCTCGGGGAGCCGGGCGAGCAGTAGCTGCGCGACCCGGCACGACTCCTCGAAGTACTCGCCGTGTGTCCATGAGCGCTCACCGAACTTGATCGCCACGCGGTTGCGGATCTCGGGGTCGGTGCCGTTGCGGCGCAGCAGTGCGGCGGCGTTGGGCGCCACGAGTGGCGCCTGGCCGGGCGCGGGGGCCGTGCGGCCCGTGGGCGCGGAGGAGGAGGCGGTCATCGGCCTGCGAACGTACTTGGCGCGCCCGCGCTGGCGCCCCTTTTGCGAGCCGCCGCGCGAGGCGGCCCGCGTAGGCTCGACCGCCTGTGGGTGACCTCGGGATCGACACCACCATCACCGGCGGCCAAGGCCGCTATGCCGCCACGATGTCGCGCCACTGGGAGATCTGGGGTCCGCAGGGCGGCTACGTCGCGTCGTTCGCGCTGCGCGCCGCCGGAGCACACTGCGGGCTCCCCCGCCCGGCAAGCATCGTCGGCCACTTCCTCGGAGTGGCCAGCTTCGACGAGCCGATCGACATCGCGTGCACCACGTTGCGCAGCGCCAAGACTGCGCAGTCGGTTCACGTGTCGATCACCCAACAGGATCGACCAATTTTCGACGCCTTGGTGTGGGGCACCGTCACCGGCCTGCAAGGCCTCGAGCACCAGTACGCCACGATGCCGCACTTTCCGAGCTGGTCGGAGCTGCCCACCATCCAAGAGCGGCTCGAGTCGGTCGGCGAGAAGTGGGAGCCTTGGTTCCCGTTCTGGGAGAACTTCGAGCAACGACCGCCCGAGTGGCGTACCGACTGGAACGAGCGCGCACCGGGCAGTCAGCCTCCGGAGTGGTCGCAGTGGCTGCGCTACGCGCCCACGTCGTCGTTCGACGATCCGTGGCTCGACGCGTGCCGCCTGCTGATCATCGTCGACGTCGGCAGCTGGCCGTCGGTGCAGGCGCACCACAACGTCGCCGACATCATCGCCCCGAGCATCGACCTGGCGTGCGAGTTCCACCGCATCGATCCGAAGGCCGAGTGGTTGTTCGCCCTCGGCACCTCGCCGTCGTCCGACGGCGGCCTGATCGCCACGCATCAGTCGGTGTTCGCCGACGACGGCCGGCTGCTCGCGAGCGGCGTGAGTCAACTGCTCTGCCGCCCGACACGGGGCCAGCGCGGCTGACGTGGAGGATCGCCTCTCTGCGGGTCTGTATCTGGAGATGACCGACGGTGATCTCGACGCGTACGTGGCGGCGCGCATTCCTTCGCTGCTCGACGACCCCCACGTGCTCGGAGCCACGTGGTGGCGCAACGTGCACCCTGGTCGCAGCGACCTGCCGCGCGTGCTCGACGAGTTCTCGCACCTCGGCGTGTTCGAAGTCGATCGCGACTTCTCGCCGCCCGCGTTGCCCGACGGTGTGCGCGGTCTGCACATGGCGCGCACGGGTCGACCGGGCCAGGGCACGGTCAGCGGCCGTCCGACCATCGGTCTCTCGCTCGTGCTGATCTCTCCTGAGGAGGATGCACGCGCCCAAGAACTGCGCGACTGGGCCGACTTCGTGCACATCCGTCACATCGCCGAGGCCGGGGTGCCCGGCTACACGATGATCACGCCCTACGTGAACGCCGAGCCGGGAGGGCACCCGCGCTTCATGCACTTCTACGAGATGGACTGCCGCGATCCCGAGCGCGCCTTCAAGTCGATGACGCCGCTCGTGGCGGCGCGGATGGGTGGCACGCGCTCCGACTACTTCCGCCAATGGGCGAACGGTCCGAGCCTGCGCATCATGTACGTGAACACGTTTGAACGGGTGGGCGAGGCGCGCTCGTGAGTGCCGACTTCTTCGATGTTGTGGCGCGCCAGCGTGCGTACCGCGCGTTCACCGACGCGCCGGTCGACGACGCGACGATCGAGAAGCTGCTCGACGCCGCGGTGCGCGCACCGAACGCCGAGAATCGTCAGCCATGGGAGTTCGTGGTGGTGCGCGACGCCGCACTCCGCACCGCAATCGGCGAGTTGATGGCCAAGGCGTGGGACGGCGGCGGCCGCAGTTACTCGGAAGGCCGGCTCACCACCGCGATGCTGAACGACGTCGACGCGGCGATGCACGGCGGCGTCGCCCGAGCGCCGGTGATCGTCGTGGTGTGCGCCGACCTCGACCGCGGCCACGAAAACGCAGTGCCGGCATCGATCTTCCCTGCGATCCAGAACTTGCTGCTGGGCGCCACCGCGCTCGGCCTGGGTTCGGCGCTCACCACCATCGCCACCGTGTTCCGCTCCGAGTTGCAAGCGCTGCTCGCACTGCCCGCCAACGTGCGCCCACTCGCCGTCGTGCCCCTCGGCCATCCGGCGAAGCAACTCGGACCGTCCAAGCGCGAACCCGCGAGCACCCACACCCACCGTGACCACTACGGAACCCCCTGGTCGTGACGGGCGTCGTTTGACTTCGATTATCGAAGTCAAAC
>DASXZO010000169.1:0-21611 GCA_036501845.1 Acidimicrobiia bacterium
GTTTGACTTCGATAATCGAAGTCAAACGACGCCCGGAGTTCTAGAGCTTGGCGAGGGCGGCTTCGTAGGCGGCCTTCTCGCGCGGCGTGCCGAGGTTCGGCGACGCGAACGTGTCGGCGACCTTGCCGTTCTTGTCGATCACGAACGTCGCGCGGTTGGCGCAGCCCAACTCTTCGTTGAACACGCCGTAGGCCTTGGCCACAGCACCATGGGGCCAGAAGTCGGAGAGCACCGGGAAGTTGTAACCCTGCTGCTCGGCCCAGATCCGCTGGCTGTGGCGCGAGTCGCACGACAGCGCGAGCACCTGCGCGTTGCCCGTGTCGAACTGCGAGATGTCGTCGCGCAGCGAGCACAGCTCGCCCTCGCAGACGCCCGTGAACGTGAACGGATAGAACACGAGCACCACGTTCTTCTCGCCACGGAACGACGCGAGCGACACGTCGTCGCCGTTCTGGTCCTTCAGCGTGAAATCGGGAGCGGTATCGCCGGCATCAACCATGAGCGGAGCATAGGGAGGCTCACGTAGGCGGTATGTATCGAGCCACCGCGCCGCTGTCGATCTCGCCGTCGACGGCCCAGACGCTGCCCTTCTCGCAACGCGGCTGGCGCCCGAGATCGGTGCCGTTCGCGGCGAGGTACTCGAGCACGGCCGGGATGATGTCGCCATGGCTGCTCAACACCGCACCGCGCTCGGCGTGCTGTTTCATCAGCGCGAGCGCGCCTTCGAGCGACGCGCCTTCGGCCAGCGCTTCTGTGGGTGTGATCGCCAAACCGTGGTGCGACGCGAGGGGCACCACCGACTCCATGCAGCGCACGTAGGGGCTGCTGAAGATCTGCGCGAAGTGCGCCTTGCGCATGGCGTGGGTGAGGTCGCGCGCCTGGCGCCGGCCGGCGACGCTGAGCGGGCGCCACCAGTCCTCGTCGAGGTCGGACGAGCGGCGCCCGGCCTTGCAATGACGCAGCAGGTAGATGGTCACGACTCGCCGAGCTTGCCGAGATGATCGAGGATGTCCTGGTCGCGCGCGTACGTGAGCAGCGCCGGCGCCTCGGAGATCGGCACCCAGCGGCGCTCGTCGACCTCGTCGGTGGCGGTAAATCCGCGATCTTCGATCACCGTCATGCTGTACCAGCGCACCCGTTTGGGCCGACCGCGCCGGTCGACGTAGTGCGTCGTGGTGATCTCGGGTCCGAGCGTGCACGCGAAGCCCGTCTCCTCCTCCACCTCGCGCAGCGCAGTGTCCTCGTCGAGCTCGTCGCCGTCGGCCTTGCCCTTCGGGAACGTCCAGTCGTCGTAGCTGGGGCGGTGCACCATCAGCACCACCGGTTGGGGCCCCTCGTCGGTGCGGACGAGCACGCCGCCCGCCGCCCGAACGAGTAGGTCGCTCACAGCCACTCGCGCAGCTTCGCTCTCGACGCTTTCCGCCACACGGCCGGGAACTCGTGCGCGGCGCTTGCCGCGCTGTTGCGCAACAGCCCCGCAACCATGCCGCCGGCGAAGCTCACGGGCGAAGTCTCGGCCACTGCGTGCTGGCGCACCCAGTGATGCGCGACGACCGCGTCGTGCTGTATGCCGAGCACGTTTTGCACGCTACTCATCGCGCGCGCGAAGCGCCGCGCTTCGGAGCCGACGATGGGCACCGCCGCCTCCGCCGAGAAACGCGCACGTTTCGCGAGCAGGCGCACCTGATGCAACGCCGCGTCGTTGGGTGCGACGCCGAGCAACGCAACCGCGCTGTCGAGTTTCTTCCAGGCCTTTTCGGTGACGGTTGTGATCATCTTCGTCGCGCCGTACGGACCGTCGAGCACGAACGGCGGATCGGTAGCCGCGCGGTCGAGCTCGACAAGAAGCTCTTCGAAACGTGGGTCGTCGAGCATCACGAGCATGTCGTGACGCGCGTCGGCATGTTGGGCGGCGAGGTTGAGGAACAGCGGCTCGAGGCTGCCGACGTCGGCCGCCGGCAGCGACGCGGCGCACGCCGACAGCACGTCACGCATCACCTCGAGGTCGCGCACCCGCGCGAGCGCATCGGTGACCCATGCGGTCTCGGTACGCATCACACCCACCCACTCGGGCGCGAGCCAAGTGCGGAACTGCTTGAGATGGCAGCGCAGCCGCCGGCCGGCAACGCGCAGCTGATGCACGCCGTCGGGGTCGACGCCGAGACGAGCCTCCGACTCGTGGCGCGCGATGCGTTGGGCCTCGGTGGCGATCACCACACCGATGAGCTCGCGCGCGTCGGCGTGCTTGTCGAGGAACAGCGGCATGTCGAGGCCCGACGCCGGCTCGACCCGTCGAGCGCTGTCGGTAAGGAACGAATCGCCAGTGGCGGCGGCGGTGCTCGGCGTCGTGTCGGTGGTCATCGTTCGATCGCCCTGGGGTCTAGGCGTCGCGGCCGGCGGCACGCGCAATCGCGCCGGCCTGGAACGCTTCGTGCGCGTTGACGTGGTTCACGGTGGCGACGGTGTGCCACGTGCCGTCGCTGTGCAGGTCCCACGCCAGCTCGTCGTCGGCGAGGCTGATCTCGAGCACGTCGTCGAGCCGGCGGCGCTGACCCTTCTCGGTGACGCACACCAACGCTTCGACTCGGCGGTCGAGGTTGCGGGGCATGAGGTCGGCCGAGCCCATGTACCACTCGGTGGTGTCGTCGTTGCCGTCGCCGAACCGGAAGATGCGCGAATGCTCGAGGTATTGGCCGAGCAGCGAACGCACACGGATGCGCTCGGACATGCCCGGCACTCCAGGCCGAAGGCAACACACGCCGCGCACGATCAGGTCGATCTCGGCGCCGGCGTCGTTCGCCGCGTACAGCGCTTGGATCATCTCGGTGTCGACGAGCGCGTTCATCTTCATCACGATGCGACCGCCGGGGCGGGCCTGCGCGGCGATGCGTTCGATCACGCCGCCCCGCAACGCACCCGGTGCGATCAAGAGGCGCCGGTAGTCGCGTGGCCGGCTGTAGCCGGTGAGGAAGTTGAACAGTTCGGCCACATCGGCCGTGAGCTCGGTGTCGCTCGAGAACAGGCCGAGGTCTTCGTAGGTGCGTGCGGTCTTGACGTTGTAGTTGCCGGTGCCAACGTGGCAGTAGCGCCGCAGCCCGTCGCGCTCGCGCCGCACGACGAGCAGGATCTTGGCGTGGGTCTTCAACCCCACGATGCCATACACCACATGCGCGCCCGCTTCTTCAAGCGTGCGGGCACGAGTGACGTTGTGCTGCTCGTCGCCGCGGGCGGTGAGCTCCACCAGCACCACCACCTGTTTGCCGCCGAGCGCGGCCTTGGCGAGCGACGCCGTGATGTCGGCCTCCTCGCCGCCGGTGCGGTAGAGCGTCTGCTTGATCGCGAGCACCGACGGATCGGTGGCGGCCGCTTCCACGAACGCCCCCACCGTGGTGTCGAACGAGTCGTAGGGATGGTGCACGAGCACGTCGTGGTCGCGGAGTTGCTCGAAGATCGAACCCGAGCCGCCGAGGCGCTCGAACTCGGGCGGCGTCTGCTGGCGGTACGGCGGGTACTTGAGCTCGGGCCGGTCGAGGTCGCAGATGGGGAACAGCGACGTGAGGTCGAGCATCCCGTCGATCATGTAGAGGTCGTCGGGACCGAGTTCGAGCTCGCGCAGCAGCAGCTGCACCGTCGCGGGCGGCGCGTCGGCATCGATCTCCAGCCGCACCGCGCGCCCGCCTTTGGTGGTGCGCTGCAGCATGAATTCGATGGCCTCGAGCAAGTCTTCGGAGTCGTCCGAGAGCTCGATCTCCACGTCGCGGGTGACGCGAAACGCGTTGTGCGACACGATCGTCATGCCTGGGAACAGCGCGTCGAGGTGGGCGGCGATCACCTGTTCCACCGGCACGAAACGTCGGCCGTCGGCCAGCGCCACGAACCGGGGGAGCAGCGGCGGCACCTTGACGCGAGCGAAGCGCTCCTCGGCGTTGGCGGTGTCGCGCACCACCACCGCGAGGTTGAGCGACACGTTGCTCACGTACGGGAACGGGTGGGCCGGATCGACTGCGAGCGGGGTGAGTACCGGGTAGATGCGCTCGCCGAACGCGGCGCGCAAGAACTCCTGGTCGTCGGCGTCGAGGTCGACGTGGTTCACGATCTCGAAGCCGATCTCCACGAGCGCCGGCGCGAGCGTCTTCGCGAACAGCTGCGACTGGCGCGCAAGGAGCTCGACGGTGCGCGTGTGCACCGCGCCCAGTTGCTGACCGATCAGCGCGGCCATCGCCGTAGGCGCTTCGGCGCGTTCTTTCAGTGCCGCGACCCGGGTTTCGAAGTACTCGTCGAGGTTCGACGAGAAGATTGCGAGGAACTTGATCCGTTCGAGGAGTGGAATCGACTCGCTCTCGGCGAGCGCCATGACCCGCGCGTCGAAGTCGAGCCACGACAGCTCGCGATCGATGTAGCGGTCGTTTTCGGCGACCGGTTCGCCCACCGTCATCATCGCCCGGCTCACGATCCAATCCTACGGAGAGATGCGCCCCATGTGGACGGGCGATCGTGCATTTCACTCGATCTCTCGCAGCTCTTTGCCACAGACCCCCCGGTACGCTGGGCCTACGTCCAAGCGCCAATACCCGAAGCTGCCCGGCGAGTCGGCGTTGCGATCGACGACCTCCACGCCCTTCGGCAAGCTTGCCGTCACCCACGGGATCTCGGTGTGCGGCGACGTGTTCTTCACCGTGGCCCTGGCCAACTCCCTCTTCTTCAGCGCGGCCACCAGCGAGGCCCGTACGAAGGTGCTGCTCTACCTGGTGCTCACGCTGGCACCGTTCGCGCTGGTGGCGCCGTTCCTCGGCCGTCTGCTCGACCGCTCGCGGGGTGGGCGGCGGCTGCTGATGGTGCTCATCAACCTGCTGCGCGGCGTGGTGGCGTTTGTTCTCGCCAACCACATCAACGATGCGCTGCTGTACCCGCTCGCCCTCGTGGCCCTCGCGCTCTCGAAGTCGCAAGGCATCACCAAGAACGCGCTCGTGCCCGCGCTCGTCGACGACCAGTCGGAGCTCGTGCTCGCGAACTCCCGGCTCACCCTGCTCAGCGTGGTGGGTGGCGTGGTCGCAGCGCCGCTCGCGGGCGGGATCCTCAAGCTGCTGGGAGGCGCGTGGGTGCTGCGCGTCGGGGCGGTGGTGTTCCTCTTGGCTGGGATCGTCGCCATCGGGATCCCGAAGGCGCGCTTCGCCGCCAAGGACGAGACCAAGGCTCAGAAGGAGGAGCTCCACCAGCCGAGCGTGGTGTCGGCCGGTACGGCGATGGGGTTTGTGCGCGGTGTCGTGGGCTTCATGACGTTCTTCGTCGCCTTCGTGCTGAAGTTCCACAAGGAGCCGAACACCGTGTTCGGCCTCGTGGTCGGTGCGAGCGCGATCGGCAACGGGCTCGGCGCGATGGTCGCACCCGTGCTGCGCCGGCGGTTCCGTGAAGAATGGATGCTCGTGGGCTTCATCACGATTCCCGCGATCATCCTCGTGTTCGCGGCGCGCGTGTACGGCGTGCCTTCACTCGCGCTCGCGTCGGCGATCGTCGCGCTGAGTGCCGCGGCCGCAAAGCTCGCGTTCGACAGCCTGCTGCAGCGCGACGCACCCGACGCGGTGCGCGGCCGGGCGATCGCGCGTTTCGAGACTCGGTTCCAGCTCATCTGGGTGGGGGGCGGCCTGCTTGCCGTGCTGCTCGCTCCCACAGCCACCTTCCATGCCTTCGACGGCAAGTTCGGGCTGTTCCTGATGGCGCTCGTGATGCTGTTCGTGGGCTTCGGCTACCTCGGCGCGGTGCGCCACACCAGCACGCGCGACCCCAAGGACCCGCCCGACGCGCTGCCGCCCGTGACGCCGGTTTCGCAATCGCCGCGCCTCGCAATGCTGCGCCGCGAGCGGGCGCGCCGTGAGCGCGTGGCTGCCGAGCGGGCGACGCGGCGAGGCTGAAGCGGCGTTAATCGTCGAGGTCGAGCTCGATGCGCGCGAGCCACAGACCAGGCGCGTCGAGCTCGTTCTCGGTCGGCAGCATCGATTCGCGTTCCCATACGCGATTGAGGCCGTCGATGCCCGCTCGGTCGATCACGCCTTGGCAGAACGCGCGGCCCTTGTCGTAATAGGTGCGATCGATCTTCAGGCCGAGCATCAGGTCGACGAACTCGGTGGCCGCACCGCACTCCACCCGATGCCGGCGCAGTGCCTCTTCGATGCGCGATCCGCCCGGCCCGACGCGCGTGCCGAGCATGTCGATCACGGCGTCGGCGTAGCCGCCGAGCACTGCACCAAAGCGTTGCAGCTCGGCGAGGATGGGTTCCTGCGCGGGCGTGCGCAGGTGTGCGAGCAACTCGGTGGCGTCGATGTCGATGGCGGGCATCTCGCCGGCTTGCAGCTTCGCGATCAGCGACTCGGGCTCGATGTCGTCGAAGGCCGAGAACGTCTCGCTGAACTGATCCTCGAGCACGTCGGGGCGGAGCTCGTAACCCGACACGTATTCCGTGGCGAGCCGCACAAGACGTTCGCGTACCCACGGCACGCTGCGTTGCGCGGCATGCACGACCTCGCGCGATGCCAGCGCGAACGCGAGGTCGTCGAACTCGAGATCCCAGTCGCGCGCGAACTGCTCGATGTTGGCCACCACGAAGGCGAGCTTCGGTGGCGCGGCCAGCGGGAGCGGTAGGTCGTATTGGCCGAGTGCGTGGTGCGCGAGCAAGCCGCTCAGCGAGCCGGCCTGCACGCCGAACAGCACGGGCGCGAGCGCGCTCATGATGCCGGCGAGCATGTCCGGGTCGTCGTCGATTGCCGACGGGTCGTCGAGCTGCATGCCGAAGGGTTGGGTGCCGGCCCCGAACGGTGACGCCATGCGTGACGCGAGCGCCTCGAGCACCGGCTTCAGCCCGTCGAGCGTCACCACCGTCCAGCCACGACGGTTCACGCATTGCACCTCGAGCGCGGCGCTCTCGGCGAGGCCGGTGGTGGCGGCCACGTTCGTCTGCGCCGCCTGCACGATCGTGGCGAGGCGCTCGGCTCGTGCGCTGTCGACATCGGGATCGTCGAGCGCCCCTTCGCCGTCCTGGTTCGTGAGACAGATCGACTCGGCCACCTGGCGCGCCACTTCCCAGTTGACGGGGCCTGCGGCGTTGAAGATGCCGAGCACCTGGGAGAGATCGAGCCCGTGCTGCGCGAAGAACTGCGTGGCGTCGAATCCCTCCGGCCCGAATGGGTCGGGCAGACCGTCCATGGGGTCATCGTCCGTCACGCAACCAGTGTATGAACGAGGTCCGTTCAGCAGCGGGGCGGGGTCGGGTGTTGTTGTGACGAGCTGAGCGAGTAAATGTGTACCCGTATGTCGGACGATCAGCCGTCGGCCGAGGCGTCCCGCGCGCCCGCACCGTCGAAGCGCACGGTGGCAGTCACAGGCGTGTCGGGGTTGCTCGGCCAACGCTTGTTGCCGCTGCTGGACTCACTCACGTCGGTCGATCGCATCATCGGTCTCGACGTGCGCGACCCACCGCGGCGCGTCGCCCGGCTGGATTTCCACCTCGTCGACCTGGCCGGTGTCGACGCCGCGCCGCTCTTACGTGGTGTCGACACGCTCGTGCATCTCGCTGCCATCGTCGGACCGATTCTCGACGGCGACCTCGCTCGTCGTGTGAACGTGGACGCCACCCGCCGCCTCCTCGCCGCCGCGAGCACGGCCGGCGTGCGCAAGATCGTGCGGCCTTCGAGCGCCACGGTGTACGGCGCGTGGCCGAACAATCCGGTGCCGCTCGACGAGTCGGCGATGACCCGCCCGAACGCGGGCTACGAGCCCGCGTTGCACGATGCCGAATGCGAACGGCTACTGCGTGAGTGGCAGGACCATCACGTCGACCGTGTGGTCACCTGCCTGCGCATCGCACCGGTTGTGGGTGCGGGGGCGAGCACGATCTTCGCTCGGGCCGCTTCGGGCCGCCCGCCGGCTGTGGTGCGCGGCATGACACCGCCGATGCAAGTGGTGCATGTCGACGACGCCGCGAGCGCGCTGGCCCTCGCGGTCGACGACGACCTCGACGGCGTGTTCAACGTGGCAGCCGACGGTTGGCTCGACTACGACGAAGCCGCGGCCATCGCGCCGCACCGCCGCCCGCCCGCTGTACCCGAGGAGATGGCTGCGACCGCGCTCGGCGCGATGTGGGGCAGTGGGCTCGGTGAGGCGCCGCCGGAAGTGCTGCCCTACGTGATGCATCCGTGGGTCGTGGCCAACGATCGTTTGAAAGCGCGCGGCTGGCAGCCCAAGCACACCAACGAGGAAGCGATCCTCCTGTCGGGCGACCCGGACGCGCGCCGCACGCCCCTCCCATGGATCGCCGCGGTCGGCGCCCTGCTCGCGGGAGCATCAGCAGCAACCTGGTGGCTAGCCCGACGCCGGAGGAGGTAGTCGAGGACTATGCGGCGGTGAGGTGTTGCTCCGCCCAGGTGTTCCAGTCGGGCGTGAAGTAGCGCAGGCGCACCTTCTTGTACTCCTTGATCGACCAGAGCAAGGCGTACTCGTCGATACCGGTTTCGTCGCGGATCGCCTCGATCACGGCCTCGCAGTCGCGACCGCTGCGGCCGTGCACCATCGTGAACACGGTGTAGGGCCAGTCGTCGTAGGTGGGCCGGCGGTAGCAGTGCGACACCGACGCGAACCCGGCCATCTGCGGCCCGATCTCGGGAAGCTGGTCTTCGGGCACGGCCCACACGCCCATCGCGTTCGCCTTGAACCCCGCGCTGCGATGGTTCATCACCGCGGCGAAGCGCCGCATCCACTTGCGCTGCTTGAACTCGTCGAGCGCCGCGAGCACGTCGGCGCCTGAACGACCGATCTGCTCGCCGAAGGCCGCGAACGGCTCGACCACCACCGGGAGGTCTTCCTGCACGAGCTGCATCATCCGCACCTGCTCGTCGGTGAGCTCGGGCGCGACCATGTCGGGACGGCGGTCGGGCGTTTCGTGCGCGAGCACGGTCGCCTTGGCGTTGGCGGCCGTCTTGCCGGTCATGTCGAGCTTCACGCCGATCTTGTACAGCTGCAGTGTCGGCAGTTTGCGGGTGACCGTGGCGCCGGACTCGCGGTGCAGCGCGTCGAGATGCGCGTCGAAGTCGTCGCCGGGCGGCACCGCGAGCGTGTACCAGAGGTTGTACGCGTGGTTGCGCTTGTAGTTGTGCGACACGCCGGGGTGTTCCGACACCGCGGCCGCGCCCGCGTCGACCGTGTCGGGATCGACACGCGCGGCCACGAGCGCGGAGCTGTAGCCCAGCGCGCGAGTGTCGAAGATCGCCGAGAGCTGGCGCAGTACGCCCGTTTCCTTCACGTGCTGGACGCGTGCACACACGTCGGCTTCGGTGAGGCCGAGCCGTTCGCCGAGCGCGGCGAAGGGACGGGGAACGACGGGAAAGTCCCACTGGAGCGCGTTCAGCAGCTCCCGATCGACGTCGTCGAGCTCGCGGTCGTGCTCCGTGATCGTCATCGCTTCCATGCTCGCGCACGGTGACGGCATGGTGTCCATCGGCCGCCGGCTCGATCCGTGTGGGAATGAGCGGCGACGGCGGGTATCACGAACCGATGTAGGCGACCGGCAGGGTCGTGGTGGTGGTCACCTTGGGTCGCGGACGGGTCACGACCGGCTGTTCGGGCTGCGACGGCGGCGCCGCGGCGGTGACGTCGAGCGGGAGCGATGTGCCGCCGCGGCTCACCACGAACTTCAGCGTCTGGTTCGGCCAGTGGTCGCGCACGTCGGCGCGCAGCTCGTCGGCGGTGTTCACCGTGCGGCCGTTCACGCTCATCACCACGTCGCCGCTCTGCATGCCCGCCAGGTATGCCGGCCCGCCGTTGGTCACGTGGCGCATTTCCGGGCCGCCGTATTGGGAGTTCGCGCCCACCACCCCGATCCACGCGTGCTCCACCGAGCCCGAGTTGCGGATCGAGTCGGCGATGTCGCGGGCGTAGTCGATGGGTACGGCGCCGAGGCCGTTGGGCAGCAGGATTCCAGCCACCTGCGCCCGGCCGTTGATCACCGGCGCGCCGGCGTCGTCGAACGGCGGCCGCGCGTCGGTGGCAAACACGTTTGCCATGGTGACGCCCGCCGAGCTCACCACCACGTCGGTGGCGCTGACCATGCCGATGCCGATCGCGTGCGGGTCGCCGCTCAGCGCCACAACCGAGTTACCGATCCCGGGGCCGTGCGTCGCGAGCATCGCCGCAGGCAGGTCGTCGCTATCGGCCTCGAGCAGCGCCAGCCCGCTCGTCGTGTCGCTGCCGACGACCGACGCGGTGAGCTGCTTGTCGTCGTCGGTCTCGATGGTCACCTCGGTGAGATTGCCCACGAGCCACGACGAGGTGAGGATGTCGCCGCCGTGACGGATCACCACCCCTGCGCCCTGGCGACTCGTGCCACCGTCCTTCGCGGTCACGAGCACCACCGACGGGCGCACTGATGCGACGGCCTGCAGCGTGGCGTCGTTCGTGGCCTTCTGGACGAAGCGGTCGTTGGCGGTGGGGTGTGGGCGGCCGTTGAGCAGACCCGACAGGGCGAGGATGCCCACGGTGAGCACCGCGCCGACCACCGAGCCGCCGATCGCGAGGCTCGTGATCAGCATCGGGCTGGGACGGCCCGACGTCTGGGATGGGCGGCTGGCGCGCACGCGGCCGAGCTCCGCGGGGTGGCGCCAGATGCGGTCGAGCGGATCGGGCGGCGCGTTGTGCGAGCGCGTCGCGTCAGCGTCGTGATCACCGGCGCCGCGTTCTGCGTCGTCCGGTCCGGAGAGAGGGTCGTCGTGCATCATCTTCGGGCGCCGGAGAACCCTGCGGCTCGAGGGAGTGTAGAGAGACAACGCCGCCGGCGCAGCGCGGGTAGGTCAATGGGGGGCCTGAGGGCCATGCTCCTAGACTCGAAAGCCGTGGCGATGCTCCCGCCGGCGACCGGGCGCGACTGGATCGCCCTCACCAACGAAGCGCTGCCGCTCGACGCGGCCGCCTCGTGGTGCGCCACCCCCGGCGCGGGCGCCGTCGTGTCGTTCACCGGCATCGTCCGCGACCATGCCGACGGCCGGTCGGGCGTGCGGGCGATGACCTACGAGGCCTACGAGGAGCCGGCCCGGGCTCGCCTCGCCGAGCTGGCCGCGGCCGTCCGTGACCGCTGGCCCGTGGTCGAGCGCATCGCGCTGCTGCACCGCCTCGGCGACCTGGAACTGTCGGAGGCGTCGGTGCTCGTGGTCGTGTCGACGCCGCACCGCGATGCCGCATTCGAGGCTGCCCGCTTCGCCATCGACGAGCTCAAGCAGACCGTGCCGATCTGGAAAAAGGAGCACTGGGCCGACGGTGCCGACTGGGCCCTCGGCGCGAATGACGTACGCCGGATCTCGCCGGGACAGCCCGAGTTGAGCGGAGCAGCCGAGGAGCGACGGAGGAGCGAAATCGGTGCGCAGCGAAACGGCGAGCGCAGCGAGCGTCCGAACGCCCCTGGGGGCGCGAGCCGCAGGCGAGCGGGGGTGTAATGGCTTATCTCCTGTTCGTTCTGGTGGCGAGCACGGTCGGCATCGCCATCGTGGTGTGGCGCCATCGCCCCCGCACGTCGCTCGACTCCAGCGTGCGCGAATTCGGCCGGAACCTGCAGGCGTTGGCGCCGTCCGACGAGTCGCCGCGCGGCGCGCGGCCGCCGCGCCGGCGCTAGGTAGACCTGCACATGGCGCGCGACCTCGCGATCGACCTCGGCACCGCGAACACCCTCGTGTACGGCCGCAGCCAGGGCATCGTGCTCAACGAGCCCACGGTGATCGCGCTCAACAGCCGCACGCACGAAGTGCTGGCGATGGGTCACGACGCCTGGCAGATGATCGGCCGCACGCCCGGCTACATCGTGGCGGTGCGGCCGTTGCGCGGCGGCGCGATCACCGACTTCGACATCACCCAGCGGCTCATCCGCCTGCTCTTCCAACGCGTCGGCGTGCACCGGTTCCATCGCGCGCGCGTGCTGATCTGCGTGCCGTCGGCGATCACCGCGGTCGAACAACGCGCGGTGCGCGAAGCCGCGCGTGTGGCGGGCGCGTCGGAGACGCACCTGCTCGAGCAACCGATGGCCGCAGCGATCGGCGCCTCGCTGCCGATCCACGAGCCGCTCGGCAACATGGTGATCGACGTGGGTGGCGGCACCACCGAGGTCGCGGTGATCTCACTCGGCGGCATCGTGGCGCTCGAAGCGGTGCGCGTCGGCAGCTTCGACATCGACTCCGCAATCCAGGCCTACGTGCGGCGCGAGTACGGCATTGCCATCGGCGAACGCACAGCCGAGGAGATCAAGCTCGCGATCGGTTCGGCATTCCCGGTTGCCGACGAGTGGAAGGCCGAGGTGCGCGGGCGCGACCTCATGAGCGGCCTGCCCAAGACCGTGATGCTCGTGCCCGAAGAGGTGCGATCGGCGATCGAGGAGCAGGTCCGATCGATCTGCGACGCCGTGATCGCGTGCCTCGCGCGCACACCACCGGAGCTGGCCCAAGACCTCATCGCCAACGGCATCCATCTCGTGGGTGGCGGCGGCATGCTGAAGGGCCTCGATCGTCGTATCGCCAACGAGACCCGACTCCCTGTGCACCTCGTCGACGCACCGCTCGAATGTGTGGTGCTCGGTGCCGGCCGCTGCCTCGAGAACTTCGATTCGCTGCGCGAGATGTTCATCACGCGCAACGAAGACCAACGCAGCTCCAGGTAGGCGTTCGTCGTCACGCGAGCAAGTCCTCCGCGAGCTGGCGCACTTGCCAGTCGCGATCCGTGAGTGCTTCCCGTATGCCGTTTTCGGCGGCAGGGCTGTCGAAGGCCGAGAGCGCGATCACCGCGCGCCGGCGGATCGCGGGCTTGTCGCGCGCTGCGGCGAGCACCACCGTCAGCGCCGCTTCGGTTCCCTTGACGTCGGCGGCGCGCATCGACCCGAGCGCCGCCACGCACGCCTCGCGCACGAGCGCGTCCGCGTGATCGGACGCGTTGCGGATCAACACTTCCATCGCGACGTATGACGTCTGCCCGTCGGCACGCATCGCGACGATCTCTCCCAGCGCGAACGCGCTCGTCTCGGCGACGAGCGGAGCACGGTCGTCGATCAACTCGACCAGTACGTCCGCGATCGCCGACGTACCAGGTCGGGTGCGTTCGGTGTTGCACAGGCGCGTCGCGAAGCGGGTGGCAATGTCGGCCGCCGCTCGACGCACGCCGTCGTCGCCGTCGTGCGCCGCGTAGGTCCAATCGCGCAGCGCGCGGCCCGGTCTCGCGCGCGCAACGAGGGTGGCCAACGCGGCACGCCGGACCGCGGGCACAGGGTCGCGCTCGACGAGTTCGCTGAGCCGCGCCGACGTGCCCGCGGGCCAGCGCCCGTGCCCGAGCATCGCGGCGGCCCGTGCGCGCACCGTCGGATCGCTCGCACCGAGCGCGGTCTCTGGTTCGGGCACGAAACGACGGTAACGGCTTCAGGTTCCGCGCCCGAGATGCCGGGCCCGCGTGGCAGGCTGTCCTGATGCGCGCGACGGAACGAGGTGTCGTAGCCGGTGGATGACGTCACCGAGTCGCCAGGCGAGTCTCCCGCTGACTCACCGGACGAGTCAGCGAGCGGAGCGCCCGGGCCCACGCCGCCTCCGCTCATTCCGCCCTGGCCGCCCACGCCGCCCGCCCCGGACGGGCCGCGGCGGCGCAGCTCCGGCTCGCGCGTCATCGTCGCGCTCCTCACCGCGCTCGCCGTGTTCGTTGCTGCCGTCGGCATCTGGGGATTTGTGCACCATCCTGGCTACGACCAGTACCTCCCCGGTGACGCCGAGGCCGTCGGCCCGCTGATCACGGTGCACGGCGCGCCGCAGTACAAGTCGCACGGCGACGAGTTGCTCGTGTACGTGCGCGAGCGCTCGAACCTCAGCGAATGGCAGTACCTGTGGGCGAAGACGTTCCCTGGTGACAGCGACATCCAGCAGAGCCTGCCACCCTCCGTGGTGTCGAGTGCGCAGCAGGACACTTGCGACATGGACACCTCGCAAGTGACGGCCAAATTCGTGGCCTTGAGCAAGCTCGGATACAAGGTGCCGGCCAAACCCGGCGTGGTGATCGAGTCGATCATCGACTCGACGGTTCCAGCCGCGCAGCAGTTGACGTGTCTCGACGTCATTCACAGCGTCGACGGCCAGCCCACAGAGACCCCGCAGGCCTTGCACGATGCGATCGCCAAGCACAAGCCGGGCGACATCGTGGACGTCGGCTTCGATCGCGGCGGTCGCCGCATGACGCGTTCGGTGAAGCTCACGAGCGACCAGGGCCAGACGCTCATCGGAGTGGAGGTAGGCCAGATCTACGACTATCCGATCGACGTGAGCATCGACACGAGCCAGATCGGTGGCCCGTCGGCGGGGCTGGCGATGACGTTGGCGATCCTCGACCAGATGACCAAGGGCAACCTCACCGGGGGCAAGCGGGTGGCGGTCACGGGCACCATCAACCCCGATGGATCGGTGGGCGAGATCGGCGAGATCCGGTTGAAGGCGATTGCGGTGCGTGCACGCGGCGCGCAGATCTTCATCGTGCCTGCGTGCACGCTCCCGACCGCCGAGGACCCGACGTGCAGGCCGGACCTCGCCGCGGCGCAGAAGAACGCCAAGGGTGTGAAGGTGATCCCGGTGAAGACGCTCGACGAAGCGTTGCAGGCGCTCGAGGCGAACGGCGGCGATCCGCTGCCCAGGGTCACGCCCAAGGCCAGCGCCACCGCGAGCCAGTAGCGCCCGGCGCGGCAACGCCGTACGATTTACTCCAGTCACAATGGTCACAGCCGACCGCGAGTCGCGCGAGTAGGGAGCTCCATGGCGGAACCGGATCGTCGAGCCCCGATGCCGAGCGCGGTGCGGTTGGCGCCCGAGGACGTGAGCACGCGGGCCTTCTCGAGCGGGTTTCGCGGCCTCAACGAGTCGGAGGTGCGCAGCTTCTTGCAGCGCGTCGCCGACGAGTTGTCGCGTGCGAACGAGCGCATCGCCGAGCTCGAACACGAACTCGACGCGCGCCGCAGCGCGCCCGACGATTCCGCGCCGCTCGACGAAGGCGCGCTGCTCGACGCGCTCGGTGAGGAGACGACCAAGCTGCTGCGGAACGCGCGCGAGGCCGCGCGCGACATTCGTACGCGCGCCGAGGAGACCTCGGCGCGTCTGCGCGGCGACGCCCAGGAAGATGCCGACCGCGTGCGGGCCGAGGCTGCGGAGTTGCTCGACGCCAAGACGCGTGAAGCGGACGCTGCCGCGGCCGACACCCTCGCGCGCGCCGAGGAAGGCGCTCAGGAGCGCCGGCGCGAGGTGGACGTGCAAATCGCTGCGGAGCTCGACGAAGCCAAGAGCCGCGGCCGCGCGATGGTCGACGAGGCGCGCGCGGTGCGCGAGCGGATGCTCGCCGACCTCGCGCACCGGCGCGGGCTGTTGCAGGCGCAGATCGCCGAACTGCGAGCCGGTCGCGACCACCTGCTCGACGCGTACCGCGCGGTGAAGCGCACGTTCCTCGACGCCACCGACGCGCTCGCAGCCGCGGAGGCGCGTTTCGCGCAGTCACGGCCGCGACCACTCGAAGATGCCGAGCTCGAAGCTGCGTTGCGGCCCGACGCCGGCGAGACGGCATCGGCCGAGCTCGCCGAATCGTTGGAATCCGACGCCGAACCGTCGGTGGACGAGACCGCGCCGCCGGCCAGCACCACCGGCGTGCCGGCCACCGACGCGGCCGCGCCGGCGGGCGATACGACCGACACGGCTGCTGCGGCGGAGACCGCCGACGCGCCCGCGGCCACCGACACACCCGCGGACGTCGATGCCGGACCCGGAGCCGAAGCCACCCCAGCCGTCGGCGACCTCTTCGCCCGCATCCGCGCCGAGGCCAGCGAGCCGGAGCCGGAGACTTCGGTCGACGCCGGGTCCGCGGGCGCGTCCGAAGCCGAGTCGCAGCCGGCGCCGGCGGAGGCCCACGAGCCGCCGCCGCCCGTCGAGGCGCCGGCGGCCGTCGACGTCGCCCGTCCCGATCCGCGTGAGCGAGCAGCGAGCGCGCTCGCTCCGGTGCTCGCAAGCGGCACGAAGCGGGCGAAGCGGGCGCTTCAGGACGAACAGAACCGGGTGCTCGACGCGCTGCGGCGCCACAAGGGCAAGCCGCAGGCCGACGCCGTGCTGCCGTCCGAGGAGGAGCAGATCGCTTCGTGGACGACGGTGATCGGCGACGCGCTCGCGCGCGGCTACATCGCCGGTCGCCGCGACGTCGATCCCGACCAATCGGTCACGGTCGACGTGCCCGACGACCTCGCTCAGGACAACACGGCGGTGTTGCTGTCGACGCTTCGCGAGCGGCTGGTGGCCGCGTTGGAGCACCACGAAGCCGACGGCGCGCCCGACCGGGTGAGCGCGCGGTATCGCGAATGGAAGTCGCAGGAGCTCGACGCGCGCCTCGAAGACGTCGTGCGGAGCGCCTACGCGCGCGGTGTGTACGACGCGGCACCTGAGGGCGCGGAGCTGCACTGGGTAGTCGCGCAGCCGCGTTGCTGTGCGGACTGTGCCGACAATGCCCTCGAACCGGTCACGTTGGGCAAGACGTTCCCCACCGGACAGCAGCATCCGCCGGCCCATCCGGGCTGTCGGTGTGTCCTCGAGGTGCGAACCGAGACGGCCGGGGGCCACCTGTAGCATCCGCCCCGATGCGCATGCCGCCTACTGCGCCGGAGCCCGCACGGAGGCGGTTCGGCCCCCGTATCGCGCTGGTCGTGATCGCGGTCCTCCTGATCATTCTGCTGCTGAGCGCCCGCGGTCTGGCGGTCCTCTTCACCGACAAGCTGTGGTTCGACGATCTCGGGTTCGGCAGCACGTGGACCACACTGCTGTGGGCGAAGATCGAACCGGCGTTGCTGTTCAGCGGCGTGATGTTCGCGGTGATGCTCGTGAACCTGATCGTGGCCGACAAGCTCGGTCCGAAGTTCCGCAGCACCGGCCCCGAAGACGAGATCATCGATCGTTACCGCACGTTCATCGCGCCGTACGAGGGCCGCCTGCGCGTGGGGATCTCAGTGCTGTTCGGCGTCCTCGTGGGCGTCGGCGCGTCGGCGCAGTGGAAGGTGTGGCTGCTCTTCGAGAACCGCGTCTCGTTCGGCCAGAAGGATCCGCAGTTCCACAAGGACATCGGCTTCTACGTATTCCAGTTGCCGTTCCTGCACTTCCTCTTCCAGTGGTTGTTCGTGGTGTTCATCGTGGTGCTGCTCGTCACCGGCGTGTTCCACTATTTGAACGGCGGCATCCGCTTCCAGGCTCCGTTCCAGCGCGTCACGCCGCAAGTGAAGGCGCACCTGTCGGTGATCCTTGCCTTGATGGCGTTCACCAAGACCGCGCAGTACTGGTTCGGGCGCTACGGCCTCGCAACCTCACACCGCGGCGTCGTCGAAGGCCCGAGCTACACCGACGTGCACGCGCAACTCCCGGCGCTGCAGTTCCTCGTGTTGATCTCGATCGTCGGTGGCGTGCTGTTCCTGGTGAACATCTGGCGGCGGGGCTGGACGCTGCCCATCATCGCCACCGGGCTGTGGGCCTTCATCTCGATCGTGCTCGGCACCGCCTACCCGGCATACGTGCAGCACTATGTGGTGAAGCCGAACGAGGGCAGCAAGGAACGCACCTACATCGAGCGCAACATCGCGGCCACCCGGCAAGCCTTCGGCTTGAACAACGTGAAGGTGCACAATCTCGACACGGACAACCTTTCCGCGAACGATCTCACCAATACCGACAGCAGGGCGACGCTCGACAACGTGCGCCTCTGGGATCCGTCGGTGCTCGCCGAT
This sequence comes from Acidimicrobiia bacterium, assembly GCA_036501845.1. Classification (GTDB taxonomy): domain Bacteria; phylum Actinomycetota; class Acidimicrobiia; order IMCC26256; family PALSA-610; genus JBBREP01. Next base: position 17,792 of record DASXZO010000169.1, read on the forward strand.
CAGGTGAACCTGCGCCAGTCGTTCTTCTCCTACTACGCGTTCAAGACGATGGCGGTCGACCGGTACGCGATCGGCTCGGCGCCGCCCACGCTCGAGCTCGTATCGCCGCGCGAGCTCGGCGGCACGCTCAACAACAACACGTGGCAGAACGAACACCTCGTGTTCACGCACGGCGTCGGCGGCGTGGTCGTCTCCGGCAGCCACGTCACCGGCAACAACGGCACCTTCGACCCGAACTACAACCTGTCGGACCTGCCGCCGTCCGGCGATCAGTCGCTCAAGCCGAACCCGTCCGGCGTGTACTTCGGCACGGGTCTCGGCGGATACGCCGTGGTCGACACCAAGACCGCCGAGGTCGAAGGGGGCAAGAACCGCAGTCAGAGCGTGGCCGCGAGCCACCCCGAGACCGGTGTGCCGGTGTCGAGCTTCCTGCGCAAGGCCGCGTTCGCGGCGCGCTTCGGCGATGTCAACCTGTTGTTCTCCGACCGCTTGACCAGTGACTCGCGCATCCAGTTCGTGCGCGACGTACGGTCTCGACTCCAGAAGGCCGCGCCGTTCCTCACCTTCGACAGCCAGCCGTACCTCGTGATCCTTCCCGACCACTCCATGGACTGGGTGGTCGACGGCTACACGACCACGGATCAGTACCCCTATAGCCAGCACGCCCGTAACAACGGCAACGACCCGAGCGGCGGACTCGGCACCAACGTCAACTACGTGCGCAACAGTGTGAAGGCCGTGGTGAACGCGTACGACGGCTCGGTGAAGTTGTACGTGATCGACAAGCAGGACCCGATCCTGCGCGCCTGGCGCAAGGCCTTCCCCCACATGTTCACCGACGCGTCGAAGATGCCCCAGGGTCTAGCCGAGCACCTCCGTTATCCCACCGACCTGTTCACCGTGCAGACCGAGACGTACTCGCTGTACCACACGACCGATCCTGGCCAGTGGTACAGCGGCAGCGATCAGTGGGCCGTGTCGCCCCAGCCGAACACACGGGTATCGGGTTCGTTCGCGGCAACCGCGACGCAGGCGAACGGGCGCGTGCAGTCTGCAGGCCCGCGTGCACGCCCGCAGTATCTGATGTTCCACCTCCCTGGTGATCCCACCGGAAGCCAATCGTTCGTGTTGACGCGCGCGTTCGTGCCCGCGAGCCCGTCAGGCGGCACCGACAACCAGTTGTCGTCGTTCATCGCCGCGCGCAGCGACGGCTTCGATCCCAATGGCGGCGGGAGCTACGGCCAACTCGTCGTGTACCAGGTGTCACCCACAGGCAGCAACGAACAGGTCGCGTCGCCGTTCCTCGCCGCGAACCAGATCCAGGCCGACCAAACCATCTCGAGCAAGCTCTCGCTGCTCGACCAGCACGGATCGTCGGTGCAACTCGGCACCGTGCAGCTGTTGCCGCTCGGCAATTCGATCGCGTATGTGCAGCCGGTCTACGTGCAAGCCGCGGGCGACAGCACGTTCCCACGGCTTACGTTCCTTGCCGCGTTCTCGAACGATCACGCGTTCCTGTTGTCGGGCGCGTCGGCAGCGATCGCGGTGGGCGACACAATCGGCGCCAAGACGAGCACGGGCACCCAGCCGACGACTACTCCCACCACGACGCCGAGTGTCGGCGGGTCTGCGAGTGCGTTGGAGCTGGCGATCAAGGCGGCCGCCGACCAGTACCAAACCGACACCAAGAACGGCAACTACGCCAAGGCCGGCCAGGATCTTCAGAGCCTCCTGGCGCTGGTCGCAGAGCTGCCGAAAACCGCCACGAGCACCACGACGCCCGGGTCGAGCACCACCACGGCGCCCAAGTCGACGACCACGGCGTCGGCCACCACGACCACCGTCGCCGGCGGCTGACCGGGCGCGCCGGCACCTGAGGCGCAGCCGGGATTGGGACCGAGCCGGGTAATTGTTACTATGGCGGTAGTGGAAATTGGCGCGGTGCCGCCACGTCGCCGCCGGTCTCCCGAAGTGCCCCACCGCCTGTGAGAGGAGAGCTGCCATGGCGACGGCCGATATCGACCTCGGCGCCTACAAGCTCGGCTGGAACGACGGCGACGAGTTCGTCTACCGCCCCCGCAAGGGCATCTCGCCCGAAGGGGTTGCCGACATCTCGCGCCACAAGGGCGAGCCCGACTGGATGACGAAGTTCCGGTTGAACGCGTTCACGCGGTTCGAGCGCAAGCCCATGCTCGACTGGTTCGCGCAGAACATGCCGGGCCTCGACTTCGACAACATCTACTACTACATCAAGCCGACGGCCGAGCAGGTGTCCGACTGGGACATGCTGCCCGAGAACGTCAAGAACACCTACGAGAAGCTCGGCATCCCCGAAGCCGAACGCAAGTTCCTCGCCGGCGTCTCTGCACAATACGAAAGCGAGACCGTTTACCACCGCAATCGCGACGACCTTGCGGCGCAGGGCGTGCTCTTCTGCAGCATGGACGAGGCGGTGCGCGAGTACCCCGACATCGTCCGCAAGCACATCGGCACCGTGATCCCGCCGGGCGACAACAAGTTCGCGGCGCTCAACTCGGCGGTGTGGAGCGGCGGCAGCTTCATCTACGTGCCGCCGGGCGTGCAGCTCGAGATGCCGCTGCAGGCGTACTTCCGGATCAACTCCGAGAACGCCGGCCAGTTCGAGCGCACGCTGATCATTGCCGACGAAGGCGCGTCGGTGCACTACGTCGAGGGCTGCAGCGCCCCGGTGTACTCCACCGATTCGTTGCACTCCGCGGTGGTCGAACTGATCGCCAAGCCCGGCGCGCACATTCGCTACACCACGATCCAGAATTGGTCGCCGAACGTGTACAACCTCGTCACCAAGCGCGCCCGCGCCGAGGCCGAATCGCGCGTCGAATGGATCGACGGCAACCTTGGTTCCAAGCTCACCATGAAGTACCCCGCCGTCGTACTCGCCGGTCCGAAGGCGCACGGCGAGGTGCTGTCGGTGGCCTACGCGGGTCCGGGTCAGCACCAGGACGCGGGCGCCAAGATGACCCACGCCGCGCCCGAGACGACATCGATCATCGAGAGCAAGTCGATCAGCAAGGACGGTGGCCGCACCACGTACCGCGGTCTCGTGCGCGTGGAGCCGGGTGCCACGAAGACGAAGGCGCACGTGCGTTGCGACGCGCTGATTCTCGACGACGAGTCGCGCAGCGACACGTACCCCTACATGGAAGTCGAGGAGCAGGACGCACGCATCGGCCACGAGGCAACCGTGTCGAAGGTGGGCGACGACCAACTCTTCTATCTGATGTCGCGCGGCCTCACCGAGCAGCAGGCCACGGCCATGATCGTGAACGGCTTCATCGAGCCGATCGTGAAGACATTGCCGATGGAGTACGCGGTCGAGATGTCGCGGCTCGTCGAGCTCAACATGGAGGGTGCCGTCGGCTGAGCCGACGGTCTCCGCTCGCGAACGAGATGAAGCACTTTACGGTTGATGCGGCGCGCCAACTCGGCGGTCCGGACTGGCTCGTCGAGCACCGCGTGGCCGCGGCCGAACGCCTCGACGACCTGGTCTGGCCCACTGACAGCGAAGAGATCTGGCGTTACAGCCGCATCGACGAGCTCGACATCGACGAGTTCGAGCCGATGGATGCCGCGCGCCTCGGCGCCGCCGGCGACGAGCGCGCGCCCGGCGGCGGTCCGTGGGCGATGGAAGCCGGTTCGCACGCGGGCATGCTCGTGGTGCGCGACGGCCGCGTCGTAAGGCACGAGCTCGCACCCGAACTCGTTGCCAAGGGCGTACGCGTCTGCGGACTTGCCACGTGTGACGCCGACGACGACGTGCGGTCGGTGCTCGGCTCGATTG
>DASXZO010000170.1:0-6885 GCA_036501845.1 Acidimicrobiia bacterium
GAGCGTCCACCCGCTACAGCCGGACACGGGCGTTGACTCGCCACCAACCCACAACAGTTCCGAAGTCGCCCGCTGCCGTCCCAGCCGGAACCAGGACGTCGGGACTTCCGGAGTTCGATCCCGCACCGACAAAATCGATCCGATCGGGTGTCGCCGCCGCCGGAACATCGGCGTCGTGGCCAATCACGACCGAACCCGCGATCAACGCGGCGGCAACGAACACCGACGACGCCCTGCGGCCTACGAAACGACGCCTGACCATGTCGGCCCCTTGCTTGCAGCGCACCTCACCAGAGAATTGCGCCAACAGAACGGGGCCCGTCCCGCCAACGGTCTAGGACTGAATTCACACGATGTCAACGAAACCAACAGCGCAATTGGTCACTATCTCGATGCGTGAACCGCGCGTATGTGTCGCGCCGATCAAAGCGCGGGTTACCCAGGCGCGGATTCGCCGCGGCTCATGGCGTCGAGGTCGAGGAGGCGATCGACCGTCGCTTCGTCGAGTAAGCCGCGCTCGAGGATCACCGAACGGATCGTGCGGTATTCGCGCACTGCTTGCTTCACCACGTCGGAGACTCGCTCGTAACCGAGCGCGGGCGCCAGCGCGGTGGCGATTGCGGGCGACGAGCCCGCGAGCTCGAGGCAGCGCTCCACGTCGGCTTCGATGCCGTCGACGCAGCGCTCGGCGAACATCAGCATGGCGTTGGACAGCAATCGGATCGACTCGTAGAGGTCGTGCGCAATCACGGGGAGCGTGACGTTGAGCTCGAAGTTGCCCTGGCTGCCGCAGAACGCGATGGTCGCGTCGTTGCCGATCACCTGGGCGGCCACCTGCACGAGCACCTCGCCCAGCACGGGATTCACCTTGCCCGGCATCATCGAACTGCCCGCTTGCAGCTCGGGCAGCATGATCTCGGCGAGGCCGGCGCGCGGCCCGCTGCTCATCCAGCGCACATCGTTGGCGATCTTCACCAGCGCGACGGCGAGCGTGCGCAGCGCGCCGCTCAGGCTCACGAGGTCGTCGTGCGCGGCCTGCACCGCGAGCGGCAGCGCCGCGGGCACGAGGTCGTACTCGTAGCGCGTGGCCAGCGCGCCCACCGTCTGCGCCGCGAAACCCGTGGGCGTGTTGAGGCCCGTGCCCACGGCCGTGCCGCCGAGCGGCACCGTGCCCACCCGCGGCAGCGCGCTCTCGATACCGGCGCGCGCCACGCCCACCTGCGCGGCATAGCTCGCCAGCTCTATACCGAGCGTCACCGGCAACGCGTCCATCAGGTGTGTGCGACCCGTCTTCACCACGGTGGCGAACGCGGCCGCGCGCGAAGCCAGCGACTCTTCCAAGCGATGACACGCCGGCAGCAGCTCGCCGCGCACGATGTCGATCGCAGCAATGCGGATCGCGGTGGGCACTACGTCGTTCGACGACTGCGACGCGTTCACGTGGTCGTTCGGGTGCACGTTGTGCCCGAGCGTTTCCGTCGCGAGCGATGCGATCACCTCGTTGGCGTTCATGTTCGACGAGGTGCCCGAACCGGTCTGGAACACGTCGACGGGGAACTGGTCGTCGTAGAGCCCCGAGGCGACGGCGTTGGCCGACTCGTGGATCGCGCGCGCCACCGACTCGTCGATCACACCGAGGCGCGCGTTCACGAGTGCGGCCTCGGCTTTGATCGCGGCGAGAGAACGGATGAGATGCCGGTCGATGCGCAGCCCCGAGATGGGGAAGTTCTGCACCGCGAGCTGAGTCTGGGTGCCCCAGCGCGCCCATTCCGGACGGGCATGGGGCTGCGGGGGTTTGTGCTCCACCACGTCGGTCACGAAACGACCGTACCCATCATCAGCCGGTGGTCCACACGAGGACCTCGGCACCGTCGGCGCCGGCCACGAAGTCGAGCTCGCCTGCGTTGCTGAGTCGCACTGCGTCACCAGTGGCGAGGTCACCGGCGCCGTCGAGCGAACCGCTGCCCACCGCCACGAACACATGCGCGTGCGGCGCATCGGGAACCGTCGCGCTCGCACCGGCCGCGAGGCGCGCGCCCCACAGCACCGCGTCGCGCTGATGAATCTCGACCGCGCCCTCGTGACCCTGGCCGCTCGCAATCGGCACCAACTTGCCCGACGCGATCGCGTCCGTGATGTCGCGCTGTTCGTATCCGGGTGCGATGCCCTGCGTGTCGGGGAGCACCCACATCTGCACGAGGTGCACGTCGGTGTCGGCGCTCGCGTTCATCTCGGAGTGGCGGATGCCGGAGCCGGCCGACATGCGCTGCGCGAGACCGGGATAGATGATCCCGTGGTTGCCCTCGGAGTCGCGGTGCTCGAGCTCACCCGACAGCACCCACGTGACGATCTCCATGTCGCGGTGCGGGTGCGTGCCGAACCCCGTTCCGGCCTGCACGACGTCGTCGTTGTTGACGATCAGCTGGCCGTGCCCGACGTTGTCGGGGTCGTAGTGGTTCGAGAAGCTGAACGAGTGGTACGAGTCGAGCCAGCCGATCGCGGTGTGGAAGCGGTCGGCGGCGCGGCGCACGTCGATCTTCGGTTCGGTGGGCTGAGAGTGCTGGGTCGCGGTCATGAGAACCTCCTGACCGACTCAACACTGCCGCATTCCGCGGTCAGGCGTAGTGCAGCTCGTAGATCGTGCTGTTGTTGATGTTCACGAGCAGGAGGTCGCCGTTGGGCCCGGGCTCGATGTCGACCACGCCTGCGGCCGGCAGCGCGCTCACCACCTTGCGGGCCGCGAAGTTCGGCGCGCCACTCGCACCCGCGGGCGCCGCGAACAGGCATGCCCGGCCGTAGTCGGCGAAGAACAGCGCGCCGTGGTACGCGGCGGGATACGCCGTGCCCGTATAGAAGGTGAGGCCCGTTGCCGCGGTACCGCTCACGGCGGGGCAGTTGTCGGAACTGCTCACCACGTGCCCGGCATCGAGATACTCGAACGCCGGCTTGGTGTCGCTGTGCGCGGCGTAGAGCGAGTTGCACATGTTGAGGTTCGCGGCCTTGAACTCGGGCTGCTGGATGGTTCCCTCCCAGCACGGCCACCCGAAGTCGGGCGCCTTGGCGGTGGGGCTCGGGATGCGGTCGATCTCCTCGTAGGTGTCGAGACCGGGATCCGACACGTAGACGTCGTTCGTGCCCGGACGGATCGCGAAGCGGAACGGGTTGCGGAAACCCCAGCCGACGATGCGCTTCTGGTTCGGGTCGGTGGCCGACGAGTAGGGGTTGCCCGCGGCCGCCGCGCCGGTGGTGGGGTTCACGCGGATGAGCGTGCCGTCGAGCGTGACCGGGTCGGTGTCGTAGCCCGCGAGGATGTCCTGCGCGCGCAGCGATCCGCCTTGCGCGGTGGGCGCGGTGAGGTTGGTTCCTGCGGCACCCGGCGGGTCGCCGCACGCGTTGCCGAACTGCCCGAAGTCGGCGCCGTTCACGCCGTTCACCTGCTCGGTGGCGCCGTCGCCGCCGCTCGCGTAGAGCATGCCGTCCTTGCCGAAGTGCAGCGCGCCGATGTGGTGCACGAACTGGTTGCACCAGTCGTCGACGAGCACCTTCGTGGAGCCCGCCACCATCGTGTCGCCCTTGGCGGTGAGCCGGGCGAGCCGCGCGTAGCGCACACAACCGGTGGTCGCATGCGTGGCGCACGTGTCCTTCTTCGCAACGATCGGTCCGCCGCGCGTCGCCGAGTCGCGCGAGTACAGCACGTACACGTACGGCTTCGCGGGGAAGTTGGGGTCGAGCGTCATGCCGAGCAGGCCGTGGCCCTGGGCCGAGTACACCTCGTTGCTGAGGTCGGCGAACACCTTCGGATGCGTGTCGGTCACCCCGTGGAACACCTTGATGACGCCGCCGATCTCGGCCACGAAGATGCGGCCGTCCGACGCGGTCGCGATTGCCACCGGTCCCGTCACCGAGCTCGGTCCGATTGCCGTCTGCACGCTGAACGCTGCGCGCGTACCGGTGCTCGTCGAGTGGGTCGCGGCGGTCGCGGTCGACGCGCCTGCCTGCGATGCGACCAATCCTGCCGTGAGCGCGGCCGCGCCCGCGATTGCCCACCAACGTGTTCCACGATTGCCGCCCACGAGAGCTCCCTCCGTCCCGGTGCGCGAGCGTAGGGGCGGTCCTCGGCCCGGGCAACGTGCTGCGGCTCGGCGCGGGCCGGGTGTGACGCCGGTCCGGCGCGCAGTCACGTGATCGCTGCGCCCGTGTCCCCGTAGCATCGCCACTCGTGGCCGACTGGACGACGATCTCGGCGTTGGCCACCGCGGGCGGAACCCTCGTGCTCGCTGCGGCCACCTTCGCCTCGGTGCGTTCAGCCAACCGGGCCGCGCGCGCCACAGAGCGGGCGTTGCTGGCAGGCATCCGGCCGCTCCTCGTGCCCACCCGGCTCGACGATCCGCCCGAGAAGGTGGGCTTCCAGGACGACGTGTACGTGCACGTCGAAGGCGGCCGCGCCGCGATCCGCCGCGTCGACGGCAACATCTACATGGCGATCTCGCTGCGCAACGCCGGCAACGGCATCGCGGTGCTCGATCGCTGGGACATCTATCCCGAGCGCCTCACCGGCACGTCCACCTACCGCTCGTTCGACAGCTTCCGTCGCTTGACGCGCGACATCTACATCCCGGGCGGCGATCGCGGCTTCTGGCAGGGCGCGTTCCGTGATCAGGACGATCCGCGATTCGCCGAGGTGGCCGACGCGATCGAGCGGCGATCGCCGCTGACGATCGACCTGCTCTATAGCGATTCCGAAGGCGGCCAGCACGCAGTGTCGCGCTTCGGCGTGCTCCCGTTCGGCGACGACGGCTGGCTCGCGGCCATTGGCCGGCACTGGAACATCGACCGCGACGACCCGCGCTGACGCAACCACCGACACACTGCGCGTCAGCCCCCGGCGAGATCCGCGAGCACTTTGAGTACCTGCTCGTTCGACGGGATCTGCCACTGCTGGGTTCCGACACTGTCGAAGCGCACCGTGCCGTCACGGTCGATCACGAACAAGGCCGGTCGTTGGCCGAGGCTCATCGCGCGGCTCGCCACGTCGTACGCGTCGAACGCCGTGTGATCGGCGTCCGACACGATCGCATACGACGTGGGGTTCTTGGCGAGGTACTTCTGCACTGCGTCGGTGCCTTCGGGTGCCACCGCGATGATCGACGCGCCCGCGGCCGTGAACTTGGGCTCGTCGTCGCGCAACTGCGCGAGGTGCCTGCGGCAGAAGGGTCAGGCGAAGCCGCGCAGGAACACGAGCACCACAGGCCCGCGTGCGAGTGCATCGTCGAGCGTCACCACGTTGCCGTCGCCGTCGGGCAACGCCAGCTTCGGCGCCGCGGTACCGACCGATGCGGTGGTGCTGTGCGTTGCCATCGGCCCAAAGACTACGACCGACTACCAGTAGGTCTCGGCCGGGCGGATCTCGATGGCGCCACCGTGTCGCGCTGCGGGAATGTGCGACGCCACCTCGATTGCGGCGTCGATGCCGTCGGCTTCGAACACGAAGTAACCGCCGACGGCGCCCTTGTCGTCCACGAACGGTCCGTCCTTCACCACGGTGTTGCCGGCTTCGACGCGCACGGTCTTCGCGTTCGTGGGGAGCCCGAGCGGCAGGCCCTGCGACACGCCGGGCGTGTTGTTGAGCCGTCCGTAGTCGGCGTAGACCGCCTTCTGCTCGTCGGCGGTGAGCGTGTCCCACGCGGGAGTGTTCGGCAGTGGCGTGGTGCCTTGGTAGATCAAGACGACGAACTGCATTGTGTTGCTCCTTTACTGCTCTTCACGTTGTGCGTGTTCGTCGTCATGACGAATGGCGGTGCACGAACGTGACGTCAGTTGCCGAGCAACACCACATCGAGCTCGGCAAGGCGTTCCGGATCACCGGTCACGCGCAGCGCGACGATTCGCCCGTCGACGATGTCGCACTCCATCGCGCCGCGCACGTGCCCGTGCCCGCCCGGCGTCCACGCGAGCCCCACTGAGCCGCCGACCACCGCGAGGCGCGCACTGCGCGCACCACCACCGACCAGCGCGGCGATGTTGCCCGCACCCTGCATCGGTCGCAGGGTGCCCATGCGTTGCGCAGCCGCGTCGGGCTCGAGCACCACTTCGGGATCGAGAAGGCGCACGAGCGTCTCGAAGTCGCCACCCTGCGCGGCGCGCAAGAACGCGCTCACCACATCGCGGTGGTGCGCGAGATCGACAGGTGCAGCCGGAGTGCGATCCTGCACGCGCCGGCGGGCGCGGCTCGCCAGCTGGCGCGCGGCATCGGTGGATCGCCCGACGACCGGCCCGATCTCGTCGAACGGCACGCCGAACACGTCGTGCAGCACGAACGCGACTCGTTCGGCCGGCGGCAGCGCGTCGAGCACCACGAGCAGCGCGGCGCCCACCGAATCGGCCACGAGTGCTTCGTGCTCCGGGTCGCGCCCTTCGGCCGGTGCCGGAATGTCCTCCGGATGTTCCACCACGGCGACGCGTGCCGACGCTGCGGTACGGGCGCGCAGCCGATCGAGGCAGATGCGTGCGATCACGGTGGTGAGCCAGCCGCCGAGGTTCTCGATGCCGTCGGAGTCGGTGCGGGCCAGGCGGAGCCAGGTCTCCTGCACCGCGTCGTCGGCCTCGTCCCGTGATCCCAACATCCGGTAGGCGACGCCGCGCAGTCGCGCGCGGTTCGCCTGGAACTCGTCGGTCAGCCAGTCGTCGTGGTCCATGGGCTCGTCCTCCGATCGTCCCCGGGTGGTTGACGATCCGTGGCCCGAAAACGTGACGGGTCGCGCTGAGGAGTTTGGGCTCAGTCGAGCAGTTCCAAGAGCCGTTCGGGCGGCCGGGCGATCACCGCGCGGTCACCGCGCACCACGATCGGCCGCTCGAGGAGGATCGGATGCTCGGTGATGGCACGCA
>DASXZO010000171.1:0-1580 GCA_036501845.1 Acidimicrobiia bacterium
GCGAGCTTCGGCGCCGCAGTGCCGACCGATGCGGTGGTGCTGTGCGTTGCCATCGGCCGGCAGCCTACGACGGCTTACCAGTAGGTCTCCGCGGGCCGGATCTCGATGGCGCCACCGTGGCGCGCCGCGGGGATGTGCGACACCACCTCGATCGCAGCGTCGATGTCGTCGGCTTCGAACACGAAGTAGCCGCCGACGGCACCCTTGTCGTCCACGAACGGCCCGTCCTTCACCACGGTGTTGCCGGCTTCGACGCGCACGGTCTTGGCGTTGGCGGGAAGACCGAGTGGCAGACCCTGCGACACGCCGGGCGTGTTGTTGAGCCGTCCGTAGTCGGCGTACACCGCCTTCTGCTCGTCGGCAGTGAGCGTGTCCCACGCGGGAGTGTTCGGCAGTGGCGTGGTGCCTTGGTAGATCAAGACGACGAACTGCATTGTGGTGCTCCTTTATTGCGTTTCACATTGTGCGTGTTCGCCGTGATGACGAATGGCGGCGCACGAACGTGACGTCAGCTGTCGAGCAACACCACGTCGAGCTCGGCGAGGCGTTCCGGATCGCCGGTCACGCGCAGTGCGACGATTCGGCCGTCGACGATGTCGCACTCCATCGCGCCCCGCACGTGGCCATGCCCGCCCGGTGTCCACGCGAGCCCCACTGAACCGCCGACCACCGCGAGGCGCGCGCTGCGCGCACCGCCACCGACCAGCGCGGCGACGTTGTCGGCACCCTGCATCGGTCGCAAGGTGCCCATACGTTGCGCCGCTGCGTCGGGCTCGAGCACCACTTCGGGATCGAGGAGCCGCACAAGTGTGTCGAAGTCGCCGCCCTGCGCGGCGTGCAAGAACGCGCTCACCACATCGCGGTGGTGCGCGAGATCGACAGGTGCAGCCGGTGTGCGATCTTGCACGCGCCGGCGGGCGCGGCTCGCGAGCTGGCGCGCGGCATCGGTGGACCTGCCGACGACCGGGCCGATCTCGTCGAACGGCACACCGAACACGTCGTGCAGCACGAACGCCACGCGTTCGGCCGGCGGGAGCGCGTCGAGCACCACGAGCAGCGCGGCGCCCACCGAATCGGCCACGAGCGCTTCGTGCTCGGGATCACGCGCATCGGCCGGGGCCGGGATGTCTTCCGGGCGTTCCACCACGGTGACGCGTGCCGCCGTTGCGGTACGGGCGCGCAGCCGGTCGAGGCAGATGCGTGCGATCACTGTGGTGAGCCAGCCGCCGAGGTTCTCGATGCCGTCGGAGTCGGTACGGGCCAGGCGGAGCCAGGTCTCCTGCACCGCGTCGTCGGCCTCGTCCCGTGATCCCAACATCCGGTAGGCCACGCCGCGCAGTCGCGCGCGGTTCGCCTGGAACTCGTCGGTCAGCCAGTCGTCGTGGTCCATGGGCTCGTCCTCCGATCGTCCCCGGGTGGTTGACGATCCGTGGCCCGAGAACGTGACGGGTCGCGCTGAGGAGTTTGGGCTCAGTCGAGCAGTTCCAAGAGCCGTTCGGGCGGCCGGGCGATCACCGCGCGGTCACCGCGCACCACGATCGGCCGCTCGAGGAGGATCGGATGCTCGGTGATGGCACGCA
>DASXZO010000172.1:0-33764 GCA_036501845.1 Acidimicrobiia bacterium
ATATGCAAGTCAAACGACGCATAGGTGATTACCGTGACTGGTTGATGGCGGTGCACGAGGTTGCGGCGGCGGGGTTCGGTAAGGAGGCTGCGGCCTACCAGCGGTCACGGCCCACGTATCCGCCCGAGGTGGTGCAGTGGATCGTCGACGGTCTCGGCCTCGCGCCCGGCGCGCGCTGTGTTGACCTTGCGGCCGGCACGGGCATCCTCACCGCGCTATTGCGCGCCAGCAAGTGCTCGCTGGTGGCGCTGGAACCGATCGAGGGCATGCGCAACGAGCTGCGCGCTGCAGTGCCCGACGTGCCGTGCGCGAGCGGTCTGGCGGAGGCGTTGCCGATCGCATCAGGGTCGCTCGACGGCGTGACGATCGCGCAGGCCTTCCACTGGTTCGATGCCGAGCGGGCGCTGGCCGAGCTGCGCCGGGCGCTACGCATCGGTGGGCACGTGGCGCTGGTGTGGAACGCACGCGAGCGCTCCGAAGACTGGGTGGACAAGGTGTGGGGCGTGATGGACCGCGTCGAGAAGCACGCACCATGGCGCAATCACGATCATGTGGCCACCACCGACTCGCAGGAGCGGCGCGAACAGTCGCTCACTGGCGCGCCCGGCTTCGGTGAGGTGCGCACCGCGCAGTTCCACCACACCCAGGCGATGACCCCCGCGCTCGTAGTCGAACGCATCAAGGGCGTCAGCCACGTCGCCGCGCTCGAAGGCGCCGAGCAAGAGGCGGTGCTCGACGAAGTGCGCCAGATCCTCGCCACGCACCCCGACACCGTGGGCCGCACCGAGCTCGCGCTCCCCTATCGCGTCGACTGTTACATGCTCGAGCGCGTCGACTGAGGTGACGTAATCCACCCGCGAGCATGCAATACATGACTGCGCATGGGGTACAGCGGTACCGTGCACTTGATGGCCGCGATCCCTACGCCGGTGCCGACAGCACTCACGCCCCGGCTTCCGCGCGGCCGCTTCGTCACGCTCCCTGACCGCGGTCGCACCTTCGTGCGGGAGGTCGACGGTCCCGCTGGCGCGCCCACCGTGGTGCTGCTCCACGGCTGGATGGCCAGCGGCGCGCTCAACTGGTACCAGGCGTTCGACACGCTCGGCGCGCACTACCACGTGCTCGCACCCGACCATCGCGGCCACGCGCGCGGCCTGCGAACGCGCAGGCGTTTCCGCCTTGCCGACTGCGCCGACGATGTGGCCGCCCTCTGCCGCGAGCTCGGCGTCGACGAGGCGATCGCGGTGGGCTACTCGATGGGCGGCCCGATCGCGCAACTGTTCTGGCACCGTCATCGCGACCTGTGCTCGGGCCTCGTGCTCGGCGCGACGGCAGCCGGCTTCATCCCCGGCGTGCGCGAGCGCATCGTGTTCACGTCGATGATGTCGGCCGCGGTCGGCACCACACGGCTCGGCGAGCTCGCCGTGCACATGCCGCTGGTGCCGCCCAGCGTTCGCCCGATCCTCGCCCGGTCCACCGGTCCGGGCACGTTGCCGAACTGGGCGGCGCGCGAGTTCCGCCGTCACGACTGGCGCATGCTCATGGAAGCCGGTCACGCGATCGGCACGTATCACGCGTCGTGGATCTCGAGCGTCGACGTGCCCACGGCCGTGCTGCTCACGTCGCGCGACACCGCGGTCAACCCCGATCTGCAACGCCGCATGGCCGACGAGATCCCTACGTCGACGGTGCACGAGATCGCCGACAGCCACATCGCCTGTGCCCGCCGCACCTTCGCGGCGCCGTTGTTGGCCGCGATCGACGACGTCAACGCCCGCACGAACTAGCGCGCCTCCAAGCTTCCGGGTGCACCAGCCCCGCAGGAGCGGGCTGTTTGCACCCAGAACGCGACCGGGCGGCGCGAACTAGCGCGCGGCGCGCTCGATCTTTTCGATGCGCTCGATCTTCTCGGCGGTGCGGTTGGCGTCGACACCCTGGATCTGGATGAGCTCTTCGCGCGTGGCGGCCGCTTCGGCTTCGGCGTTGGGATCGGCCGCGGCCTGGCGGGCTTCGATGCCGTCGCGCACGATCGCCTCGGCCTCGGCCACGAGCGCCTCCACCATCTCGGCCTCGGGCACCACGCGCACCACCTTGCCCCGCACGAACAGGTGACCCTTACCGCGGCCGCCGGCGATACCCAGGTCGGCCTCTTTGGCTTCACCCGGACCGTTCACCACGCAACCCATCACCGCCACTTGCAGCGGGATGTTGCGCTGCTCGAGCGCAGCCTGCGCGGCCGCCGCAACGCCGATCACGTCGACCTCGGCCCGACCGCACGACGGGCAGGCGATCAGGTCGAGGCCCTTGCGCTCCCGCAATCCGAGTGACTCGAGCAACACCTTGCCCGCCTTGGCCTCCTCCACCGGGTCGGCGGTGAGCGACAAGCGAATGGTGTCGCCGATGCCTTCTGCGAGCAGCGTGGCGATACCGGCCACCGACTTGATGAGTCCGTTCGGCAACGGCCCGGCCTCGGTCACGCCGAGATGCAGCGGATGGTCGACGGTGTCGGCGAGCAACCGGTAGGCGTCGATCATCAACGGCACGTTCGACGCCTTCACCGAGATCTTCACGTCGTCGAAGCCGATCTCGCGGAAGTAGTCGAGCTCGCGCACCGCGCTGGCCACGAGGGCCTCGGGCGTTGCCCCGCCGAACTTCTTGGCGATGTCGGGATCGAGCGAGCCGCCGTTCACGCCGATGCGGATCGGGATGCCGCGCTCTTGCGCGGCCGCGGCCACCGCCTTGATCTGTTCGGGCTTGCGGATGTTGCCCGGGTTCAGCCGCAATCCCTGTACGCCGGCCTCGAGCGCGGCGAGCGCGAGCTGATACTGGAAGTGGATGTCGGCGATGATCGGCACCGGCGAGCGCGGCACGATGTTGGCGAGGCCGACGGCGGCATCGTCGTCGTTGCACGTGCAGCGCACGATGTCGGCGCCCGCGCCCGCGAGCGCGTAGATCTGGCTGAGCGTGCCGTCGACATCGCCGGTCTTCGTGGTGGTCATCGACTGCACGCTCACCGGCGCGTCGCCACCAACGGCGACCTTGCCGACGTGCACCTGGCGCGTGCGCCGGCGGGGCATCATGGCACCGAGGCTACCGGCGCCCTTCCACCGCCCGTCACCGGCGCAGCGCGACGGGCGTCGTAGAGCGTCGAATAGCGACGCTTTACGACGCCCTCGCTTGTACGGTACAGATCCATGCACTCGGTGTTGCTCGTGGGCGTGCCCCGGGGCGGCACCACGTGGGTGGGCCAGGTGCTCGGACACACCCGCGGCGCGGTGTACGTGCACGAGCCCGACGGCACCCACGAGCCGTTCGCGTTCCGGGCCAAGCAGCACCACTTCAACGTGCCGATGATCGACGCCCAGTCGCCCCGCGCCGCCGCGCCCGAGCTCGCAGCGCTGTTCGACGGTGCGCTCGCGGGCGGCGCGCTCGCCGGCACGTGGCGCGACCGGTTGTCACGCCGCGCCTGGAGCCGGGTGTCGATCGAGGAGCAACTCGCGGCGCGGCGCACAGGGCGGCCGTCGCCGACGCTGCGGCTCGCGCTCGCCACATCGCAGCCTCGAGTCGCTAGCGCCCACGCCCACGCGAACGCCAACGGCCACGTGGTGGTGAAGACGGTGAACTCCGCGTTCTGTAGCGAGTGGATCGCCCGCCACTGCACACCGTCGGCCGTCGGCGTCATCACGCGGCATCCGCTGAACGTGATCGCGAGCTGGCACGAGTTCGGATGGAACCCGCCGTACGGCCCGCGGTACCGCGCGATGTGCGCACGCGCCCACGACCGCTGGGGTGTCGAACTCCCGCCGTCCGACGCGCCCGGCATCGAACGGGCCGCGGCCAGCGCAGGCGCGCTCGGTTTCGCGCTGCACGAGGCTCGGATGCGTCACCCCGATTGGGTCGACATCAGTCACGAGGATCTGTGCGTGGAGCCGGCGGCGCGATTCGCCGACGTGGCGGCGCGGCTCGGCCTCGAGTGGAACGGCGAGGCGGCCGCTCAGATCGCGAGCCGCAACCGCCCCGGCACGGGCTACGCCACCAACCGGGTCACCGCCGACCAGCCGGATCGTTGGCGTACGCGGCTCGACGCCGACGACGCGCGCGTGGCGGGAGCGATCCTCGAGCGTTTTCCCGCCGCTCCCTGGCTCGCGACCCTTCCCTGACCCGATACCGTCGCGCACCGTGGCAACACAGGGGCGGGGCGGACCGCCGATCGACGCGCTCGTCACGGGTGGCGCGGGCTTCATCGGGTCGCACCTCACCGACGCCTTGGTGGCACTCGGCGGGCGCGTGCGCGTGCTCGACGATCTCTCCACCGGCCTGCGCGACAACGTGCACGCGAGCGCCGAACTCATCGAAGGCTCGATCAGCGACGTCGACACTGTGGCCAAGGCCGTCGCCGGCTGCGAAGTGGTGTTCCATCTCGGCGCGCACGGCGCGGTCGCCCGGTCGCTCGCCAACCCGCTCGGCTCGAACGAGGCCAACGTGCAGGGCACGCTCACGGTGCTCACGGCCGCGCGCGACGCCGGTGTTCGGCGCGTGGTGTTCGCGTCGTCGTCGAGCGTGTACGGCGGTGCCGAGATCATCCCTACGCCCGAGAGCGCGCCGCTGCGCCCCCGTTCGCCCTACGCGGTGAGCAAGCTCGCGGCCGAGTGGTACGTGCGCGTGTTCGCGGAGCTGTTCCCGCTGGAAACGGTTGCGCTGCGTTACTTCAATGTGTTCGGGCCGCGTCAACGCCCCGACAGCACCTACGCGGCGGTGATCCCGCTCTTCGCCGACGCGCTCCTGCGCAACGAGCCGCCGACGGTGCACGGCGACGGTCGCCAAAGCCGCGACTTCACGTATGTGGCCGACGTGGTGGCCGCCAACCTCGCCGCGGCGCGCGCCCCCGCCGACATCTGCAGCAGCCACGTGTACAACGTGGCGCCCGGCACCACGAACACGCTGCTCGACTTGCTCGAGATCCTGGGCGAGCTCACGGGCAACCGGCCCGCGCCATCACGCGTCGACTCGCGGGCGGGCGACGTGCAGCGCAGCCAGGCCGACGCCACCGCCGCGCGCGCCGACCTCGGTTGGTCGGCCGACTGGACCTTCGACGCCGGTCTGCGCGAGGTGGTCACCTGGATGCGGGCACGTGAGCAATGACGGCACCGGAAGCGCAGGCTGACCAACCGTCCCCGCCCATCGAGGAGCCTGCGTTCCGTCGTCTCGGTCACGTTCCCGCGCTCGACGGCCTACGCGGCGCGGCGCTGGTGATGGTGCTGGTCACCCACTCACCCATTCTGTTCAACGTCTTCGAGGACCGCATCTTTCACAACGGCTTCCTCGACGGCTTCGTCACCGGCGGCTACGCGGGCCTCGACATCTTCTTCGCGTTGAGCGGCTTCCTCATCACAGCACTCATCTTGCGCGAGCGGAACTCGACCGGTCACGTGAGTCTGCGCGCCTTCTACCGACGGCGAGCGCTGCGGCTGTTGCCCGCGCTCGTGTTCTTTCTCAGCTGCCACATGATCTACACGATCATCAGGCACCTCTCCGTGGCGCGCGAGCGCTCGACCGACGTCGCGGCGCTGTTCTATTTCCTCAACTACAAGGTCACCGTCAACCAGGCGTCCGTGCCCGGCGACCTCCGCCATCTCTGGTCACTGTCGGTGGAAGAGCAGTTCTACTTCGTGTGGCCGGCCGCCCTGGTGTTACTCCTCGGCGTGCCGCGGCTACGCCGCTACCTCGTGCCCATCATCGTTTCGGCGATTGCACTCATCACCTTGCGCCGAGCCGAGCTCTGGCATCTCTCACATGACTGGTCGCACGTTGCGTGGCGCGCCGACGCGCGAGTCGACGAGATGCTGATCGGCGGATTGCTGGCGTGGCTGTGGACTCGCAACCGCACGCCCAAACGTCATGTCGCGTTATACGGCTGGATCGCAGTGATCGCCTTCTTCGTGAGCATGCACCAATCACTGGTGGACCACGCCTGGCCATACTTGGGTGGCTACACGCTCTACGCGATCACCACCGCGTTCGTCATCCTCGCCATCCTCGATTCCACGTGGGTTCTGAATCGAGGGCTGGGGTCGCGTCCGATGGTCGCGCTGGGGCGCGCGTCGTACTCGATCTACCTCTGGCATCTGCCGATCTTCATCTACGTGGTCGACTTGGGGAAGACCTGGGGCGCGCCCGCTCGCGTTGTGGTTGCCTACGGCCTCACAGGGATCTGCGCGGGCTTCTCGTATTGGTTCATCGAACGCCCGGCGATCAACTACAAGGTGCGGATTGAAGCCCGACGTTCAGCGACCCGCGACAGCGGACTCGCCGACCGACCAGTCCGCCTCGACGAACACCGGTGAGAGGCGAACGATGGCGCGCGGCGTGGGGTCGAGACGCGCGTTGCCCTCCACCACCATGCCGCCCATCGGCTGCCACTCGGTGATCGCTCCCCGCCTGGCCACCCGTTGCAGTGGATCGTGCACTGCGAACCACACGTAGTAGTTGCCCCTCGGCAACGGCAGATGCGCGAGGTGCAGCGACACGGCCGTGTCACCTTCAGGCACGTCGAACTGCTTGCTCAACACAAAGATCGGCGTCGCCGGGCCTTGCGACACGCCCACGTACATCTGCACCGGCCGGTCGCGGTTCGACGTGACCACGAGGTCGATCGCGCAGTCGCGGTTCGTCTCGATGCGGCCGCCATCCGCGCCGTGGGCGCCGAGCAAGCGCGCCGACACCTCGCCCTGCACGCGCGAGTTCTCGCCCGACTTCTCTTCGATCTCGCGCCGGTACGCAGCCAGCACGTCGTCGATCGGACCGTCGGCGCGCATCACGCCTTCCGACAGCCAGATACCCCGAGACGCGGTGGCGCCCACCGACGCCAGGTCGTGCGACACGAGCAACAACGTGGCGCCGCCTTCGAGCACGGTGCGCATCCGGTCGAGGCACTTCTGCTGGAACAACTGGTCGCCCACCGCGAGCACCTCGTCGACGACGAGCACTTCGGGCTCGAGGAAGGCCGCGATCGAGAAGCCGAGCCGGGTGCGCATGCCGCTCGAATAGAACTTCACTTGCCGGTCGACGGCGCTCTCGAGCTCGGCGAACGCCACGATCTCGTCGAACTTGCTCGCCACCTCGGGCCGCGTCAGGCCGATCAGCGTGCCGAAGATGTTGATGTTCTCGCGTCCCGTGAGCTCGGGGTGAATACCCGACGCCACCTCGAGCAACGCCCCGATGCGACCCTGCACGTTGACGCGGCCAGTGTGGGGGAACATCACGCCCGACACGATCTTCAACAGCGTCGACTTGCCCGCGCCGTTCGCGCCGATGAACCCGATCGATTCACCCGGCTCGGCTTTGAAGTCGATCTCCTTCAGTGCCCAGCGCCACGGGTTGGGGCCCGATCGGCCGGTGACGCGTTGTGCGGCGCGACCCACGTGGTCGCGCATGAGTCGCCGGCCGCGGTCGGCGCGGAAGCGCTTCCACACATGGCGGACCTCGACGGTGCCCGGCGCGCTAGCTGACATCGGCGAAGCCTGTTTCCATGCGCTTGAACGCCGAGTAACAAATCGCGAGGTACACGCACGACGCCACGGTGGCGATCCAGAACGGCTGACCGTGCGGCATCACGCCCTGCAACCACGCCTTGCGGATGCTGTCCGATAGTGCGCCGGCGGGGAAGATCACCGCGTAGATCGACTGAATCTTCACCGACGTCCAGAACGTGGTGACCGGATACAGGATGCCGGGCATGAACATGCCGAGCGACATCAAGATCGGCAGGCCGCTTCTGAGGTCGCGCGCGTACACGGTGATGGCCGACACCACGAGCGAGATCGCGGTGGCGTACAACGTGATCATGAGTATGGGCAGGGCCGATGCCCACGCCGTCGACCAGGTGAGGCCCTCGTGGGTGATCAAGAGGAGGATCGGCAAGATGATCGCCGACACCACCGCGTCGAATCCCGACGTGGCAACCTGCGCGATCGGAAACACCTCGCGGGGCGCGTACACCTTGTTGAGCAACGGGTTGCCCACGAGCGAGTTGCCTGCGCTCGATACCGCACTCGAGTAGAAGCCCCAGATGAGCAGGCCCACGTACATCCAGACCGCCAGTGGGACACCGCCGGTCTGGATCAGCTGCTTCGACGTGCCGCGGGTGGCTCGATGGAGCAGGAATGTGAAGATCACCATCTGCGCGACGGGAGTGAGCACCGTCCAGGCGAGTCCGAACACCTGCTGGCTGTAGGTGGTGCGCAGCTGGCGCACCGCGAGGCCCCAGATGATCTGCCACGACCGCCACAGCGCCACGAGCGCTTCGCCCATGTGGAACGCGCGGCGGTAGCGCCACTGCGACGGCGGCTTCTCGGCCAGCACCGGCACTGGGAATTGCGCCAACGGATCCTCATGGGCGTCGTTCGCGTGCTCGGCTGCGTCGGCGTCGTGCTCGCGCCGCTCTGCGGCGTCCTCCGCGGCCAGCTGGTCCTCGATCTCCTCGAGGCCGGTATCGGCCGCGTCAGGGTGCGAGCCGAACGGCGCGATCGCCTCACCGGGCGTGCCCGGTTGCAGCGCGTCCCCCACACCGATGTCGGTGTCGTCGCTCACTGTCCTATTCCGCCCTGGGATCTCCCGCTCAGCCCACTTGTCGCGATCGCTGGATGAAGGCGATGCGTGGATACACGTGCAACGCGGTGATCGGCAAGAGCGCCGCGGCGACGTCGGGGTACTCCTCGGCGACGTGACGCCGATTCACTGCGTCGATGAGGTTCTGCACCAGCGTCACACTGGTCTGCGGCGTACCTGGCGGTCCACCCCCGTAGTCGGGTTGGTACGCGGTGTGCATGTCCTCGATCACATACATGCCGTCGGCCTGCAACGAGTCGAACAGGCCGGCGAACGTGGCGTGCACGTCGGTGCCGAAGTGGCTCCCGTCGTCGATGATCACGTCGAACGGCCCGAGCTCGCGAATGCGAGCGAGGAGCTCGTCGTCGGACTGGTCGCCGCGCACCACGTGGATGCGCTCCCCCATCACCTTCACGTCGTTGATGTCGAGCCCGTACACCTGTGCATTCGGGAAATAGTCGCGCCACATCTGCAGTGACGCGCCCCGGTAGATGCCGATCTCGAGCACGCTCATCACGTGGTGCCGAAGCGGACCGAGATGCCGCTCGTAGTGGTCGACGTAGCGGTGCGCGGTGGCGCCCTTGTCGGAGCCGTAGACGGCAGCGAGCCACGACAGGTTGCCGCGCGCCGGCGCGGCGATCGCCCGCTTGGCTGCGTTGCTCGGCCCCATCTTGCGCTCCACCTCCACGCGTCCCTTCACGAACGCGCGGTACAGCGACTTGCGCTGCGTGCTGTCACGCCATTCGCTCATGACCGCAACCCGCACTTCATGCCAATCCCCGCTCGATCTTGGGTGGCTGCGCCACGCCACGCAGCTCGGCGATCAAGCCGTCGGCGTCGTCGAGGAGTCGCTGGCGCAGCTCGCGGTAGGCCACGCCGTTGCGCTCGGCCATCGCCGCGTTGGCGCGTCGCCGCAATCGGCGCAGCAGGCCGCGGCGGCGCTCCTTCAGCTTCGGTGTGGGGGCGGGCAGGTGGGCGAGCGGTTGGGTGAGCTTGTGCACTCGCGACGCCGAGAGATCGGTGCGGAACACCTTGTCGCGCGTGATGCCGCCCATGTGGAATATCGCGTCGCCGTAGATGCCGCCGAGCAGGAAATGCGGGTTGACGGCGTTGCTGCGCCGCAACTTCCCCCACGGCAGCCGTTCGTTCCACAGCAGCGATGCGAGGCGGATCCCGGTGTCGGCTCGCTGACCGGTGGCGCGCACGAAGTTGCGGAACTCGGGCGTCGCTTCCGGTTCGGGCCAGAAGCTCGGATGCCACTGTTCGTAGAAGCCGCGCGGTGCGAGGATGCACGACGGATGCGGCAGCGCCACGTCGCCGTTCTCCTCTCGAAGCACACCGACGAGTCCGGTCGCGGGCGGCGCGGCGGCGAGCAACGTGTCGAGCCATGCGTCGTCGATCGGGAACGAGTCGACGTCGAGCGTGCAGAGGTGGCTCACGTCGTGTTCCAGCGCCAGCGGAACCATTTCGTCGAGATAGTAACCATGCTCCCGGCTGCCGCGGCGAGCGGTGGGAGCGATGTCACACATCTGCGTGTGTGGCGAGGCGACCACGTGACGGCGCGCCTCGTCGTTGAGTCGCGGGGTCACAGCGAAGATCGTGTAGGGCACGCGCGTGTGCCGCTCGATGCGCTCGAGATGCAGGTCGAGCAGGCGGATGTCGTCGTCGTGCGTGAGCGCGTACACCACGACGATGGCGAGATGCGTGATCGGAGACGCGCCGCGCGCCGGCCCGTCACCTCGCTCACGCACTTGGTCCACACCCCGCCCTCCTGGCCTCCGCCGACCGTTGGCGCCATCCGCGATCCTCGGCAGGACCGACCGCCGATCCGCTCGACGCGCCGAAGTTGGGAGGCGCCATCGTACCCTTGTGCCTGGTGGGTGGCTACTGGGCCCGGGGGTCTCAGGCGAACCTGTGGAACGTGGCCGCTCGCGTTGACAGCGGCCCGGAATCGCACCGAGAATTCCTCGGTGTCATCGCCGTACCGCAAGGCGAAAGCCCGCTACGGGCACTGGCGCTACAAACGAGAGATGGCGCGCCCGGCGCCGGCCACCCAGGTGGCGCAACCGGCACGGATCGCAGTCGCGCCAGACAGGAAAAGGCTGTGGGGTGGCCGTGATACACCACCGATCGAAGTCCACGTCAGCCTGAGGAAACCGTTGCGACGACTCATGTACCGCTACCGCCGGTGGCGCTACCAGCGAGAGATGGCGACGCCGGCGCCGGCGCCCCGCCGGTCGCACGGCACGTGGTACTCGCGCGCCTGGCGTCGCGTACGCCATCCCATCGTGCACGTGCGCGGGTGGCGCCAAACTCGCGTCGAGTCGCAACCTGTTCTCGCGCCTCGCACCGAAGCCGAGCTGCGCGGCGGGCCTATCCGCCGCACCCTTCGACAGGCAGAGTTCCGGGTGTCGCACGCCCGCCACAACTTCACCAACTGGCCGATCACCGCGCAGGTGGTGTCGTGCCTCGTGATGGCCGCGGTGCTCGTGGGTGTGTTCTTCGAGGGCAAGAGCCTCATCCGTCATCGCCACAGCCCAGTCGCGAGCCAGGCCGCGTTCTTCCGATCACTCGGCGCGAACGCCGGGGGCGGCACCAAGGTGCTCGTGGTGGGCGACGTCACGACCGCGCAGCTCGGCGGCGGCGGCAACTATCTCGACAACGGCATCAACGGCGCGGCGTACACCGACTGGGGCTGCGGGATCATGGGTGGCGCAACCGTGTTCGGCAAGCCGACACCGATTCCGACTGTGTGCAACGACTGGCCGGCGCAATACACATCCATCTCCGAAGCATTCCGCCCCCAAGTAGTCGTGCTGATGACTGGCAACAACGAGCAGGAACCGCACGAAGAGAACGGATCGCTGCTGAAGCCGGGCGAGGCGGCATACGAGCGCTACATCGATTCGCGCATCGACGTGGCCCGTGCCGCCGCCGCGCAAAAGGGTGTGCGCTTCGCCGTCGCAACTCCACCGACGTGTTCCTACACATCCACCGGATTTCCGATTTACGCGAGGGTGTGGCTCGGGCAGGTGTACCACCGCTACGTGTTCGCGCACCCGGGAACCGTGTTCATCCCAATCGATCAGACCGTGTGCCCGAAAGGTCGGTTCGCCAAGGACGGCGCCGGTCACGACCTGATCAATGCCAACGGCCTCACCAACGCGGGCGCCAACCAGGCTTGGGCGACCATCGCCGCGGCAACTCATCCGTCCCAGCATTAGGTCGAATTGGTCGACACCGAGGCGGATCAGCAGGCGGCACTGGCCGGAACGGCCGCGGACACCGGCGCCGTCGACGCGCCGGGTCGCGTGATGCGCGGCGGCGCCCACTGGGCAGTTGCCCTCGTCGCGATGGCGATCGTGCTCGCCATCGGTGGCCCACTCTTCGGTCGCGGCATCTTCATGGGCGCCGACATCGTGAAGACGTTTCCCCCATGGAGCGGCTCGACGCCATCGACCTTCGTGTACCAACACGGCCCGGTTGACGACACGATCGACTTCTACGCGCCCGAACGTGAGCTGATCCGCGACGCGATCGTCCACGAACATCGGGTGCCGCTCTGGAACGAGTACCCGAACGGTGGCACGCCGCTCGGATCGCTGCCGAACGACGGTCTGCTCTCACCGCTCGAATGGCCAATGCTGCTGTTCGGAATCAGCCTCGGAGCTGCGTGGACCGCACTACTCCGGCTCGTGCTTGCCGCCGTGTGCACGGCCGCGCTGTGCCGCCGCCTCGGCTTGTCGCGGTTCGCGAGCAACTGCGCTGCAATCGTCTACAGCATGAGCGGCTTCATCATCGTGTGGAGCAATTGGCCGCAGTCGAACATCGCAGCATGGATCCCCGCGTTGTTTCTCGCGGCCGACGTGACCGCCGAGAAGCGCCGGCTGCGCGACATCGGGTTGCTCGGTGTGGTGGTGGCGGCGATGCTCCTCGAGGGCTACCCGCCGCTCGTCGTCGTGTCGATGTACACGCTGCTGCCGTTCCTGGTCATCCGAGTGTGGCAGCGCTCAGATCCACTTGACAACACGCGGCCTTCGCTGTGGCAACGCGTCGCGACGCGCTTACGCGCCGCGGTCCCTCTCGCTGAAGGCGTGGTCCTCGGAGTCGGTTTCTCGGCATTCCAAATGATCCCGTTCGCGTTGCGGCTTACTGATCTCAATCTGGCATATCGCGAGTCGTCGACACACAAGAGCCTGCCCGCCGCGTCTCTGTTGACCACCGTGTTTCCATGGGCAGTCGGAAGCCCCGCGCACCCGAGCATTTCCGCATCGGCACCGAACTTTGTCGGAAGTTTCTCATTCCTTGGGGCCGCGGCGATGGTCTTCGTCATTGTGGCGATCGCCGCGCGAACGGCGCCGACGGTCAGCAGTGCCATTCAGCGCTACCTCGCCGTTACGACGGTCGTGATCGCCCTTCCACTGTTCGCGGGCCTGTACGGCAAAGCGCTGACTATCGGGGGAATGGTCAAGAGCGTCGTCTACGCACTGCCCGTGATGACGCAGGTCCCGATCGAGCGGCTCGTCGGACCATTTTTGTTCCTGCTGTCGCTGCTCGCGGCCATAGGTATCGAACGCGTGCTGACGTCCTCCGAAGTGCCCGCAACGCCCGCGCGCTCGTGGCAGCCGCGCACCCGCGCTGAGTGGCTCAAGTTGGCCCTCGTCGCCGCGTTCTGCCTCTATTTCATCGACGCGATCATCCGCAGCGAGCAGAGGCTCCTGAGCGCCACCGGGCAGGCGCGTTGGATCCTCGAGCACTCGATCGCACCCCTGATCATCTTGTTGACAACGATCGGGCTGGTCGTCGTCATCCGGCGCGGTGCCGGCACGCTGCGAACGATCGCCGTCGGCGCGATTCCCGTCGTACTCGTCGTCGAGGCACTCCTCGTGACGACCGTCGCCTACGCGCGCGTCCCCAAAAGTGACTACTTCCCCGACAACAGCACCATCACGTTTCTCCAAAACAACCTCGGCCCAGATCGCTTCGCGGCCGCTGACAACATGCTGTTCCCGAGCGCAGGCACGCACTACGACCTTCGCGCCGTGAACGGCCACTCGTTCAGCCCACAATCGTGGCGCGACCTCGTTGCCGTGACGTCGCCGGGCACTGTGTCGCTCCCGACACTCACGATCCTGGGGCACACACTCAGCACTGCGACATCACCGGCGCTCGACGCGATGGCCGCGAAGTATTTCGTGGTGTCGCCCGACGTGACGCCGTATGGCAAGTTGGTCGCGCCTGCGGACGCGACCGGTACGCGTGTTGTCCACGCGGGCGGCCACGCTTCGGGCACCGTGCAGGGTGGTCCGCTGCGCGCAGTATCGCTACAGATCCCCGGACGCACCAAGTTCCGAGGCACGCTGGTGTATCTCGACGTGACGGTGCGCGATGCGAGTGGCAAAGCGGTGGCGACGGGCGTCCGCAGATTGCAGAACCAGTCGCACACCACCACGTGGTATCTGCCCGTCACCGGTGAGCTGCTGCCGAAGTCGGGCGGTCCCTGGACCGTCGATGTCGGGCTCCGCTCGAACAGCAACGACACGCTCACCCTTCCCACCACCGACGCGTCGCACCTGGCGCTCGGCACCGTGCGTGACGAGAACGACGGCCTGGTGCTCGCACACGTCGACGACGGCGCGCTCGTCTGGCAGCGTCTCAACGCACTGCCGCGGATCCGCTGGGCGAGCAGCTCCGACGTACTCACGAGCGCGTACCACGCCACGATTGGCATGGCGATACGCAAGACCGACCCGAACCATGTGATGCTCAACAAGCAAGCCCCGGCCGCAAGCGGCGCGCCCGCGACCATCTCGGTTCTCCAGGACAGCTCCGGGCACATCCGCGTGTCGGTGGACGCCAAAGGTTTCGGCTACCTGGTCGTGGCCGACGCGATCCAGAGCGGTTGGAAGGCAACGATCGACGGGGTCTCCGTGCCGATTCTTCCGGCCGACCGTGGGCTCGCAGCGATTCCGATGAACGGCGGCAAGCAAGTGCTCGACCTCCGCGCAGCCCCGCAAGGCTGGCACCTCGGGATCGCCGTGTCGCTCCTCTCGGTGCTCGGCGCGCTCACTGTGATGCTCGCGACGTTCGTGCTCCGGAGGCGGCGTTCGACCGCGCCCGACCGCGCGAACGCCGCATGACCGCGGTCGACGAGCGGACGGCGAACACGCCGGCCGACACGCCGCCTACCAAGCACGCCGCCACGTGGTGTGCCGTCGTAATCGCGGGCCTCACGATCGTCGCGGCCATCGGAGCGCCGCTCGTGGGTCACGGCGTGTTCCTCGGCGTCGACATCTTGCGCACCGTGGCGCCGTGGAACAGCCACGCATCATCGACCTTCGCATACGTGCACGGCCCGGTGAACGACACGGTCAACTTCTTCGCACCCGACCGCGAACTGCTGCGCACCGCGATCTTGTACGGCCACCGGATCCAGCTCTGGAATCCCTACGCGAGCGGCGGCACGCCGCTCGGCTCGGTGCCGAACGATGGCTTGCTCTCTCCGCTCGAGTGGCCGATGCTGCTCCTCGGCCCCGGTGTGGGTGCGGCCTGGTCAGCGCTGCTCCGGCTCTCGCTCGCGGCCTACGGCACGTTCGCGTTCACGCGTCGCATCGGTCTGTCGCCATTCGCGAGCATGTGTGCCGGGCTCGTGTACAGCATGAGTGGCTTCATCATCGTGTGGAGCAACTGGCCGCAAGCGAACATCGCGGCGTGGATCCCTGCGCTGTTCTATGCCGCCGACGTGGTCTGCGAACGGCGGCGCGCGACCGACATCGGTCTCCTGGCCGTCGTGGTGGCTGCGATCGTGCTCGAGGGATATCCGCCACTCGTGGTCATCACGGCGTACGTGCTCCTGCCCTTCCTCGCCGTGCGCATCTGGGTGCGCAGGCGCGCCGTCGACGACGGCGGAGTGCGACTGTGGCCACGCATCCGAGCCCGCCTTCCCGACCTCGCGCCGCTCGGGGCGGCAGTCGCACTCGGTATCGGCATCGCCGCCTTCCAGCTCGTGCCGTTCGGGCTGCGTCTCGGCGAGCTCAATCTCGCGTATCGCGTCACCGAGGTGAACGACAGCTCAGCGCCGGCCGGGCTCCTGACGACCGCGTTCCCCTGGGCGATCGGGAACCCGGCCCGTATCACCGTGTTCACCTACTTCCAGGGCTTCTCGTTCATCGGTGCCGCGGCCATGGTGTTCGCGGCGATCGCGATCGCGCGTGGACCGCTCGCGGCCGTCGGGCGAGCTGTGTACTGGTATTGCATCGTCACACTCGCTGCCCTGGCGTTGCCGCTGTACGCCGGCACTCCAGGTGATGCGTTGCCATTTGGCAATCTCGCCAAGCGTGTGATGCGTGGCCTGCCGTTGATGGGCGAGGTTCCCGTCGACCGCCTGCGCGGTCCGTTCCTCTTCATCCTCACGTTGCTTGTCGGCATGGGAATCGAGCGCGTCGTGATGCCGGCAGCGGCGCGCCGCGCCTTCACACCACGCTCGGCCTACCGGCGCTGGTTGCGCGGCGCCGCGATCCTGGTCGTGTTGGTTGTCGCGGCGCTCGTGGCGCGGAGCGAGCATCACTTCTTTGCGATCACTCACGACGGCGGCTGGATCGTGGCCAACTCGGTGGTCGCTGTGTTGATCGGCCTGGGCGCGATCGCGGCGGCCGTGATCATCCGCCGGAGTCGAGGCGGACTCCGGCGCTGGGTGATGGTCGCCATCCCAGTGTTGCTCGCGATCGAAGCGCTCACCGTCACCGTCGACACGTACCCGCGGGTGGCGAACGCCGCGTATTTCCCGCCCGACGCCGCGATCACCTACCTCCAGCACCACCTCGGCCACGACCGGGTGGCCACAACTGGCGACGTACTCTTCCCGAGCGCCTCGTCGTATTACCGGCTGCGTATGGTGAACGGGCACTCGTTCAGCCCCGATTCGTGGAACCAGCTCGTGTACGCAGTGTCGCCCACGTCACCGAGGCGTCCGAACATCACGGTGCTCGGCAGCGACCTCGCGTCGGCCCGATCACACGTGCTCGACCAGCTCGCCACGCGCTATCTCGTCACCGATCCGAAGGCGGCGCCGTTCGGTGTGGCCGACCTGGTGCGCAACGCACCGGCGACCACCTCGATCGATGCCGGCGCGACCTCCACCGGATCGATCGCCGGCGAGCCCGTGCGCGCCGTCGTGCTGCCCACGCGGTCGTCGTCCAGGTTCGACGGATCGCTCGACTCGATCGACGTGACGATGCGCGGCCCGAGCGGCGAGGTGCTGGCGCGTGGCGAGCGCCGAGTAACCGAGCGCGACCTGTCGACGGCATTCTCGATTGTCCTCGCGGCCGACAGACTCCCGCCCACTGACGAACGCTGGAGCGTGGCGATCCAACTGCGTGGCGCGCCTGGTGACCACCTCGACCTCGCCGCGACTGAAGCCGGCGAGCCTGCGATCGGCGTCATCCGACCTCAGAACGACGGTCTCACGGTCGCCTTCACCGACGCCGGCGCGGTCGTGTGGCAGCGCCTCCACGCACTCCCCCGCATCCGTTGGGCCAGCAACACCATCACCCAAACGAACCAGACTCGTCGCCTCGCCGACCTCGTGTACGGCGTGACGGCCAACACGGTGGTGCTGAACCAACCGGGGCCACGCGCCAGCGGTGCAACGGGCATGGTGCACACCACGCGAGACTCCGACGACGCAATCGACGTGACCGTCGACGCCCGAGGCGCCGGCTATGTGGTGGTGGCCGACGCACTTCAAGACGGATGGGACGCGACCGTCGACGGCCACGCAGCGTCACTGCGGCCCGCCGACAACGCGCTCGTGGCTGTGTGGGTGCCTGCTGGGCACCACACGATCGCGTTGCGCGCCCAACCGCGTGGCTGGCGCCTCGGGATCGCAATGACCGTGGTATCGCTCCTCGCGACGCTCGCGCTGTTCGGCTATGCCGCGGCGACCACGCACCGAAGGCGGCGCGCGATCAGCAGCGCGTCGTGACGACCTTGCCCGCGAGCAACTGGGCGGCAAGGCGCACCGCCGCCGGATTTCCCGTCACCACCCAATCGGCTTCGGCGGCGTAGGTGACGGGAATCGTCGCCGAATGTTGGAACTCGCACGTCACCGCCACAGAGAGGCCGATGTAACGGGCCTTTGCGCGAGCCGTCCGATACACGCGTAACAAGAAGTTGTTACCGCGCTTGGCGCAGCTCACGGACGCGGCCGGGTTGATCGGATTCGACGCGCTGAGCGGCGCCGCGAACGAGCAGTACACGCCGCCAGCCGTGAGCTTGCTCACCAGGGAATCGGCTTCACTCGCCCGGCCGTGCGGCGCCGATTTCATCCCAGGGACCTGCGCGATGAGCCAACGACCGACGGCGCGGGCGCCCTCGATGGAAAAGTGCTCGCCGTCGGGCCGCATCACCTTGACGCTGCCGAGCGAAGCTTGAAACGTGCCACGCGGACAGAGGTATCCGCGGAGGTCGGGCGAGACGACGCGCGTGCGGTTGTCGGGCCTCGTCGCCACCTTGTGGAGCAATGAGTCCTCGATGTTCAGCCGCGCCACGTTGTCGACCGTCTGATCGCGTTCCTTGGCGGGCAGGAAGTTGCCGTGAATGCACGGTACGGTCGGGATCACCACTGTTGCGCCGGTCGAGCTGAGCGCGTCGATCGCAGCCTGGATCGACGACTCGTAGTACGAGGCGTAGGCCGCAGTTCCCGGCCGCAGCATCGGGCCGCTCGCCGTGACGCGCAGGTCGAGCGTCTCGAAGATGCCCGACACGAGCAACACGTACTTGGGGCGCTGCTGGGCCACGTACGCGCGCAACGGTCCGCAACTGATCGACGAGGTGTTGCCGTATGCCTCGATGATGCCCGGCAGGAAGCTGCAGCCCACGACCGTGCGGTTCGTGGCGGGTATGCCGACCTGTTGGAGCCCGGCTACGAGGCTCCGCGCGACGGAGTCGCCGACGACCATCACACCGCCCGTGCCCGGGCCGCCTGCGATCTGTTCGGTCGCGGGGACAGCG
Source organism: Acidimicrobiia bacterium (assembly GCA_036501845.1). Classification (GTDB taxonomy): domain Bacteria; phylum Actinomycetota; class Acidimicrobiia; order IMCC26256; family PALSA-610; genus JBBREP01. Next base: position 18,619 of record DASXZO010000172.1, read on the forward strand.
CTGGTGGTGGTGATGATGGCGATGACGAGGACGGTGGCGACGACCGGGACCGCGGCGAGCATCGCGAACGGTCGACCGAACCCGTAACGGATCGGCCGCTCGATCAGGCGATACGAACCGATCGCGACGACCATCGTGACCGCGACCCGCACACCGAACAACGCCAAGCCCGTGAGATGCACCCGATCCGAATCGAGCACGACGAACAGCGGCCAGTGCCAGAGATACACGCCATAACTGATCAAACCCATCGCCCGCAACGGCCGCCACGACAACACCCAGAACACGACCCCGCGCTCGGGATGCACCGCCGCCGCGATCACCGCGGCCACACCAAGCCCGCACAACGCCAGGCCGCCCTCATAAAGCACCGGCGACGTGCCCGGCAACACCACCCACGCAACACCAACCCCCACGAACGCCGCCACCGCCACAACCTCGAGCGCCACCCGCGCGTGACGTCCCGACAACGGGCCGCGCCATATCAACCACGCCGCCAACGCCGCACCGAACAAGATCGCCGACGCGCGCGTATCCGTCCCGTAATACACACGCGTCGCGCCCCACCAGCGATACGCGAACTGCGCCCACACCACCGACCCGACCGCCAACCCGCAACACACCCCCAACACGCGGCGCGCCACATTCGAACCACGACCACGCGCCCGGACCACCAGCCAGATCACCAACGGCCACACCACGTAGAACTGCTCCTCGATCGCGAGGCTCCACGTGTGATCCAACGGCGACGGCGACCGGAACAACGCGAAGTAATCATTCGACGTCGCGATCTGATGCCAGTTCGCCACATACAACAACGTCGCGATCGCGTCACCACGAATCGTCGCCAACTCGCTCGGCTGCGCCCACACCCACGCATACAACGCCACGAACCCCAACACACACGCCAACGCCGGCAACAACCGCCGCGCCCGACGCCCCCAGAACCGACCCAACGACACCCCACCCGACCCCGCCGCCTCCACCAACAACAACGACGTGATCAAAAACCCCGACAACACAAAAAACGCATCCACCCCCAAATACCCGCCCTGCAGGTAACCGCCATGGAACACCAACACACCCACCACAGCCAGCCCACGCAACCCATCCAACGCCGGCTCATGCACCAAACGCGCAGGACGCGACTCAACACCAGGGGCCAACCCCTCGTCCGCGCCAGTGGCCACTACTTCGTCTACATCCGCCGTGCGCGCTCAGTCGCGCGAGACGCACACAGTAACGGCCGCCCGCCACGCCACGCCACGACGCGACGGCGACTCCGTCACCCGTCACACGATTGATCCTGAAAGACGTGCCACCTGCCATGGACGGGGAATCTGAGAGATTGGCGCAGGTAACGTTTCCCGACCAGCTGGGAGCCAAGCGGAGTGGCGCCGGAGGCGTGGTGAGCGAGCGGAATTCGGGTTGGGCGTACCGACCGGCGCTCGACGGCGTGCGCGCGCTCGCAGTGACCGCCGTGATTCTCTACCACCTGAACTACGGCTGGATGCGCGGCGGATTCCTCGGCGTCGACACGTTCTTCGTGCTCTCGGGCTACCTCATCACCTCGTTGTTGCTCGTCGAGTGGGAATCGAAGCGCGCGATCCGATTGCTCGCCTTCTGGGGCCGGCGGGCTCGGCGCTTACTGCCCGCGTTGTTCCTGCTCCTCGCGGTGACTGCGGTCGCCGGCGCAGCGTGGACTTCGCGCCTCGAGCTCACCCGGCTACGAGGCGACGCGCTCTCCGGCCTTTTCTACGTGGCCAACTGGCGCTTCATCGCGTCGGGCCAGTCGTACTTCGACCAGTTCTCCGCGCCGTCTCCACTGCGCCATCTGTGGTCGCTCGCAATCGAAGAACAGTTCTATCTCGTGTGGCCGATCGTGGTGCTCACCACAATGCGCGTCGCGCGTCATCGGGCGCGTGCGCTCGCTGCGATCTGCATCGGTGGCATCATCGCTTCGGCCACGGCGATGGCGCTGCTGTACCACGCCGCTGATCCATCACGCGTGTACTACGGCACCGACACGCGCGCCCAGACCATCCTGGTGGGGGCCTTGCTCGCCGTGGCACTGCGGCATCAACGCTTCGACGGCCGCGCCGTGCGCACGACCACGTGGATCGGAACCGCGTCCCTCGTCGGCGTCGTCCTGTGCTTCGCGCGAGTGTCGCAGACCTCCTGGGTCCTTTACCACGGCGGCTCGCTTCTGTTCGCGTGCCTCGTGGTGCCCGTGGTGGTGATGGCAGTCGGTCCCGCCGGCGGCCTCGCCGTACGGATCCTCACCCTGGCGCCCCTGCGCTGGGTCGGGCGCGTGTCGTACGGCTTGTACCTCTGGCACTGGCCGATGATCGTGTGGCTCACGCCCGCGCGGGTGGGCTTCGGCGGTGTAGCCCTCGACGCGTTGCGCGTCGGCGCAGCGGTTGCCGCCGCGGCCGCTTCCTACTACCTCGTCGAACAGCCGATCCGCCACGCCTCGTTCGCAACACTGCCGCGCCGGTTCGGGGCAATCACCACGGCAGCGCTGGTGGCTATCGCCCTGCTCGCCACCACGGCCGACGCGCAAGCGCAGCCGAGCTACTACCGAACTGGCAAGAGCGGCCCGCGTCGATGTACCCCAACTGCTTCCGAAACGAGCGCCTACGAAAGAGCGGTCGGAAACACTGGCGGCCGCGTCACCGCTCCACGCTCGGCCCATCGCATCCTCGTCATCGGGGACTCAGTTGCGTGCAGCCTCTACCCCGCGCTCCGCGCGCTCACGAGCGGCACCAGCGTAACAGTGGGTAACGGAACCGTCGTGGGGTGTGGCATCACGGGCGACGACTACGACGAGCTCACCGGCACGTTCATTACCTGCCACGACTACGCAGGCGAGCTTCAACGCGCCGCCTACGCGCAAACACGCCCGGAGGTCGTCGTATGGTCGAGCACGTGGGAACGCACCGCGATTCGCGTCGACGGCAAGACGATACGACCAGAGTCACCAACGTGGCCCGTCGACCAACTGCATCGTGTAGACGCTGTGGTCCGCACACTCACCTCTGCCGGTGCGCGAGTTGTCATACTCACGCAACCGCCGTTTGGGGACGCCGCGGACCCGACCACTCACACGGCCACGGCCGGCTCCGAGGAGTTTTACCGGCTCAATGCGCTGCTAATCGAGTACGCCAAACGGCATCCGGCCACGGTCAGCGTCGTCGATATGGCTGGGCGAGTCTGCCCGACCCGATGTATCCAGAAGGTCGGCGGCGCCGCCGTCCGTAGCGACGGCGCACATTTCTCTCCGACCGGGGCCGTCTGGGTCGCGCGCTGGATTCTGCCGCAGCTCACATCGAGCCGATGAGCGGCACCGTGCCGGACTCTGCCGTCGACGACGCGCCAGTCAGCGATAGCTCGGCAGGCTCCGAAGGCTTTGCACCACCGGTATCGCCGTCGCTGCTCGGCACGATCGCAGTGGTCGCGGTGCTCGGCTTTGCCGTGCCGCTGCTCGTTGCTCGGCACTACCACGCGCTCGGCGTGCCCCGCGGTGACGACTGGTCGTACCTGCGCGCGCTGTATCACTGGGTGGACACCGGGCACTTGAACTTCAACCACTGGGTGTCGATGACGCTCGTGGGCCAGCTCGTGTTGGCTGCGCCGATCGCAATGGTTCGCGGCCACGACACTTCGTCGGTGCAGACCTTGACCACGCTGCTGGGCGTCGTCGGGCTGCTGTCGAGCTACACGCTGGCCCGAGCGTGCGGCATCGGTCGCGGGGTGGCGACGTTCCTCACGGCCATCGTGACCGCGGGGCCGCTGTTCGCGGTGCTGGCCGTGAGTTTCATGACCGACGTGCCCGCATTCGGCTGCTCACTGCTGTGCCTGGCGATCGGCGTGACCGCGCTGCGCCGTCGCCCCGTGTCATGGCCTCTCCTCCTCGCGAGCCTGGCCGTGGGGCTGTTGGCGTTCACGATCCGCGAGTACGGCGCGATCCCGCCGGTCGCGGTCGCGCTCACCGCGGCGTACGCGTTGCTTGTCGAACGGGACCGTCGTGGCCTGCGCCGCCTGCTGATCGCGGCGGCGATCGGGCTCGTCGCAGCGGCCGTCTTTTATGCCTGGTGGCGCACGATCCCCGATCCGAAGCCCTTCCCGCTCGGATTGCCAACGAGCCACGCGATCAGCACGGCCAACGTGAAGGGCGCGGGCATGCTGCGCTTCGTCGGCTTCTGGCTACTGCCGGCGATCATGTTGGTGGGTCCGATCGCCATCGTGCGACGCGCATGGCGCGAGCACCGCTGGCTCACTCTCGTTGTCGGCGGCCTGACCGGCGCTTGGCTCGTTGCCACCGGCGTGAAGGAGCCGAGGAACGCGTTCACCGGCAACTACTTCATCCCTGAGGGCGCGCTCGGACAGGGGGTGGGGAGCGGCACCCGCCCGCGGCTGATCCCCCTGCACCTGTTCGAGGTGTTCGTTGCCGCGGGCACCGTGGGCGCCGTGGTCCTCGTGCTTGCGGCCGTGCCCGCGCTCGCACTGACATGGCGCGCGCTCCGTCGTCGCGATTTCCCTGCGCTCGCACCACCACAGCTCGCGTCGCTCGTGATTGTGCTCACCGTCTCGGGCTACACCGTGGGCTACGGCGTTGCCGCGCTTGCAGGCCTGCCGCTCTACGACCGCTACGTGTTGCCGGTCGTGCCGCTGACCGGGGTACTCCTGCTGCGGCAACGGGTACCCCGATCCACTGTGCCGCCCAGTGCAGCGGCGCGTGAAGATCGAAATGATGATCGCTGGCGCGGCTGGCGGATCGCGCTTGCGGGCGTGGCTCTCGCGCTGCTGTGCGCGATCGGGCTCGACTATGCCGCCGACTCGGCGTCGTACGACGGCGTGCGGTGGCGCGTGTCGGAGGCCGCGGAACGGGCTGGCTGGGCGCCGCACCAGATCGGCGGCAACTTCGAGTGGGGCAACTTCTATTCGCCGAATCCAGGTACCGCGAACCGCACGCACCATGTGTGCGTGCTCGTGTCGGTCGGTGCGCACGCCGTGATCCGCAGCCGGGGCGACATCATTGCGACGGGCACGTACACACCGCCGTTCCGTCCCAGCGTCCCAGTGATCGCGTATCGCACTGCGCTTCCGTGCACCAAGGGCGCCGCGCAACGCTGACCGTGCCCCTCACCGCCTCACGAAGAACGGCACGTCGATCGCAGATCGGCACGTCGGGAGGACCGAGCGCGCGGTAGTGCGCGTAGACGCGGGGTGCGAACGTGGCGAGGTGATCGATTTCGAGCGCCTCGATCTGCGGCCGCAGCGTGAGTTCCGCCGTTGTCCCGCTCACGAAGCCAAGGTCGACGAGCACCGAGACGTCACAGGGCTTGGTTGCGGGCGGGAGCCGGTCGTAATTCGCGAGCAGCCGGGCTTCGTCGCGTTGAATGTCTGCGTAGAACCGAGCATCGCGTAGTCCGAGCGTGGCCGACAGAGCGACGATGCTCACCACGATGACCGCGAGCATCGAGCCGGCAGCAACGGACCGCAATGTCCACGCCGCCCGAGTCGCTCCCGCGTCCCGCGCGCCGCCGGGCTCTCGATCGGTGAGCGCCCGCAGCAACCAGAAGGCGATTCCCGCCACCACGAGGAGCTGCGGCGTGCCGAAATGGCTCTGCAACGCGAGCCTGGGTCCACCCGACACGCGCCCGACTGCGATGAGTGCGTCCCAGCCCATGCCGAACAGGATCAGCGCAGGCGAGATCCATCCGTTGGCACGCGCCGCGCGGTGACGGAGCGCGTCGACGACCACGACGAGCGCGACGGCGAGCAGCACGCATCCGAGCACCTGGTGCAACCCCACATCGCGGATGGTGTGTAAGAGGGCTCCGGTCTCATCGCTCGGCGCGGCGTTGCCCAGCAAGGCAACGAAATAACCGGGCAACTGTGTGGCGTGGTGGAGCGCGTAGCTCGTGGCGCAGGTGGATCGGCGGGTGCCGAGGCAACCCGAATAACCGAGCTGCGACACGTAGCCAGCTCGATACGTGATGCCGGTGACCGCGGCTGCGGCCACCCATCCGCCGAGCGCGCACCATCGAGCGGCGGCGCCCATCGTCCAAGCGATCACGAGCGCGCCGACCACCCACACGAGCAGCCCCTGCACCGTGGAATAGCTGGTAGCGAGCGCACCCACAAACGCGCCGATCCACGCCAACGTTGCCGCCAGCCCGGTGCGCCGTGTGGCCAGGTCGAGCGCGAGCAGCGTGAGCAGGAGGCACAGCAATGTGAGGTAGAGCTGGATCTGGTATCCCCACAGCGCGTTGTTCGTGTTCGAGAGCGCGAACCACACGATCGCCAACGTCACGACGGGCACCAGCCCGACGCGCCGGCCCGAGTAACGCCGGAACAGCACGAGCAGCGCGCCGAACGCCACACAATGCACCACGGCGCTCAGCCCGATGAGCGTGCGCACATTGAAGTGGTCCCATCGCCCCACGACCACGAAGGCCACGTTGGCGAGCACCAAGCGGCCTTCGTTGTAATGCTGCACCCACAGATCTCTTACCGACAGGTGGTGGTGCGCGGCGACGAGTACGAGGGGGAGCACACTGCCCCACTCGTCGGCCTGCGGCGCGTCGACGGCATAGTGGAGCACGAGCACCACATAGCCCAGCGCGCACACGAGTGCAGCGACGGTCGCCACCGGCGAGAACTCGCGCCACCATCGCGGCTCCGTGGTGCGAGCCAATCAGTTCCCGCCGAGCACGTTGCAGAGCGACGGTCGTCCGAGTGGATCTTCCACGATCGTGCCGTCGAACGTGGGCGTGGTGGTGTTGTCGACAGAGTTGCGCCCGATCGAGATCTGGTGTGTCGGGAACACGAACGTGCCCAGCTGCTCGGGGGTGAGCGTGAACTGCACGAAACGGAAGGCGATGCGGCTCCCCCAGATGACCGACACGTGGCCGTTGTTGTGGTCCATGATCACGTTCACGTTGTACGTGCGGCCGGGGACGAAGTGCACGATCGTGGGGCCGGTGAAGTAGCCGTGATTGTCGGGCGTGGTGTGCACATCCTTGTGGCCTTCCGACGCGAACCCAAACGCCACCGTGTTGTTCGATTGCACGATCGCCACGATCTTCTGCACTTGGCCGGACGCTCCCTGCACCACGACCGGTTCCACCTTCTGCGCGTTCACGTGCCGGAATGTCATGCGCAACCGGTACTCGCCAGCGGCGCGCGAGAGCGCCACGCCCGACCACGGGCCCCACGCCAGCTCGCGAATGTTGCCCGGCGACCAGTAGACGCCTTCGCAGTTGCCCACCACGAACACGGTGCCGCGCGGTGCCGGGCTATCGGGCAGCACGGCGCCGTGCAGCACGTGCGGCGCGCTCGTGCCCGGCACGAGATTGTGCAGGCGGTACTGCGCGGCGATGAACGGTCCGCTCACCTCTTGCGGATCCCAGTCGGTGGTGTAGTGGTAAGCCACTGCGAGCGCCACGTTGACCAGCACCGACAGGGCCGCGAGCACGGCGAGCACCGACCACACCACGCGACGCCGCCGCCGAGGCCTGTTGGGTTCGGTTGCGGGCGGCTCGGCGTCGGCACGGTCATCCGACCAGCGCAGCGCCACCTGCAGGCCGGCGGCCCCGGCGAGCACGAGCAGCGGCACGAAGTCGGACAGGTACCGCTGCGCGATGTACCCGAACGGCAGCACCGACACCGCACCGATCGCCGCGCCCACGAGCGGCACCCGCAGCCCGGACAGCGTGGGCGCGTGATCGCCGTCGCGGTGGCGCCACGGCCGGAACGCAGCGAAGAGCCCGATGCACGCGAGCACGAACAGGAACGGCATCGACGACGGGATGCTCGATGACGGTTCCAGCGTGTCGAACACCACACCGCCGATCGCGTGCGGCGAATGCGGAAAGTCGATGAACGGCAGCAGCGTGGTGAGGCGCAGGGCGTCGGGACGGAAGTATTGGACCAGCGTGGAGGGAACGAACTTGAGGCTGAAGTAACTGCCGCCGCTGTGGGCAAGGAAATACTTCCGGCCCGGATTGATCTGCGACATGCTCTGGCTCGCAGTGGGGAATACGAACGGGTTCCCGAACTTTGCGTTGTTCACGTAGCAGTAGCTCGCGAGCGGCACGAATGCCGCCACCGCGAGGCCGATCGCCCGGCTGCGGGCCACATCGACGTTGACACCGGCGATGCTCCGCAGCCTCGGGAACGCCACCACGACCGCGACGAGGCCGAGGGCAGCAATGGGGCCGAAGCCCACCGATCCGCGCGACAGCACCGACGCCCACGCGAACGCCGCGGCGGCGACAAGCGCGCCGCGGGAGGGCCGTCGCAACCACACGAGCAGCGCGTCGAACGACGCCAGCGCGAGGGCGGCGCCCCACGCCTCGGCTTCGTGGTACACCCAGGCTTGGCTGGCGAGGAACAGCATCGCCGAGCCCGCGCCGATCACGAACACAAAGATCGCGGCCCACAACCGTTCCTGTTTCGTGACCGCACGGTCGGCGCGCAGCAACAGGCGAACGCCCCAGAGGATGCGCGCCGCGCATACCAGCGCGAGCGCAGTAGCGAACAGGATCGCCAACTGCGTCATGCGGTCGGAAATGCCGGGTGCGAAGTGCGCCAGCGGCAAGCGCAGCAGCGCAGGGAACGGGCCGTAGTACATGTACCAGCGGCTGCCGTGCTGAAAGCCCTCGAACTCGAGGCTCACTCGCGGCATGTCCCAATGGCCGTGGATCAGCGCCTGCGCCTGGGCTGTATAGAAGTGCGTGGTGAACGATTCGCTCATCAGGTTGAAGCGATCCAACATGAGCACGGCAACGAATGGGATCGCTGCGAAGCCAGCCCCCTTGGCACATGAACGGAAGAACCCGCGCCGGCCGGCGGGCGCGCCCTGCTCCGGCGGCGACGAGGTGGTGTCGGCGCTCGAGGTTGCGGCCGTTGTGGCCTCGGGGATGAGCTCGGTGGTCATCGCGATGTAGGCGTGCTGGTCGCTCCGCTTGCATTACGCGGCAGCGACAGGTACTTACAGATCGGCGGGCGCGGATCGTGGTGCATGGTCAAGGTGCCGCTCAACGTTGTGTCCATACGCGCACCCACGCTGTTCGTGCCGAACTCCACTTCCTTGGTGGGGAACACGTACGACGCGAGCTGCGGGGTCTTCAGCCGGTAGTCGACGAAGGCGTACACGATGAAGCCATTGAACACGAGGTTGACGGCCCCGTTGTTCGGGTCCATCGTGACCTGCACCGTGTTCGACCGGCCCGGCACGAACGGCGACTCGGGCCCCACCTGGAACCCCTTGGCGAGGGGCGGCGCCTTCCGGTCGTTCGCCACAGTGGTGAAGCGCGGGTAGTTGGCGTGGCCTGCGGACAAGAACGTGAACCGCACCTCATTGTTCGGAGTGACGTAGGCCGCGATCGTCTGCAGCGTGTTCCCACTGCCGCGCACCACGATCGGCTCCATGCGCGGCGCGTCGACCTTGTCGAACCTCACGCGCATGTCGTATTGGCCCGACGCCGGGGTGCGCGCCACCGCGTACCACTCGGTGGTGGGCGCCCACGTGTTCCCCTGCGAGTAGTAGACGCCGTCGCAATTGCCCACGACGTACACGCTGCCGCGCGCCAAGGGCTTCGGGAGGGTGGCGCCCTGATGCACGTACGGCGCCGTGCCGCCGGGGAACGTGCTGTACCAGCGGTAGAGGTCGGTGAGATGGTTGCCGATCGCGCCTTCGGGCACGAGCGGTGACTCGTAGTGGTACGCGAACGCAAGCCCGGCGTTCACCCACAGCGAGAACACGGCCAGCACCGACAGCACACCGGCCACGATCATCGTGCCGCGCGGCCGCGCCTGAGCCCAGCGCATCACAAGGTGAAGCCCGGCGAGCGCGGTGATCACCAGGAACGGCACGAAGTCCGACATGTAACGCTGTGCGATGTAGCTGTAGGGCACCACGGTGGCGCCGCTCGCGATTGCGCCGAGCACCGCGATCCGCAGCACCGACAGCGGGGTCTGGCGGCGGCCGAGCAGCGCGATCGCGACCACGCCGACGATCGCGAGCAGGAACAGGATCGGCATCGAGCTCGGCACGCTCGACGACGGTTCGATGGTGTCGAACAGCACGTTGCCGAACACATGCGCCGTGGTCGGGAAGTTCACGAACGGCACGAGCCACTGGAAGTGGAGCGCGTCGGGCCGCAGGTATTGCACGAGCGCGGTCGGGAAGAACCTGAAGCCGAACAGGCTGTTGTTGTTCCGGGCGAGCATCGCCTTGCGGTACACGTCGACCTCGGAGAACACCTGCTTGTTGCTCGGGAACACGAACAGCGAGCCGAACTTCGAGTAGTTCACGTACATGTACGTGACGATCGGAACGGCCGCGGCCGCGCCGATCGGCAACCAGGCACGTTTGCGTTCGGCCCAGGAGTCGGGCAGGCCGGCGAGCCGGCGCGACCACGCGAACAGCGTGACGCCACCGAGCAACAAGATCGCGAGCGTGGCGCCGAAACCCACCGACGCGCGCGAATTGATCGAGAACGTGGCGCACAGCGACGTGAGGATCAACGTGCTGCGCTTCGGTTCGAGGATGTAGGCGGTGAGGAAGTCGAACGCGGCGAGCGCGAGCGCGCAGCCCCAGATCTCGGCCTCGTGGTACACCCACACTTGGCTGGCGAGGAACATCAGCACCGAGCCGGCCGCGAGCGCGAACGTGAACACGCCCACCACGAAGAGCTCCACTTTCGTGACCGGCGCGTCGTGCCGCACGAGTGTGCGGATGCGCCAGTTCAAGCGGGTGCTGGCCACGAGCGCGATCACGAGCGCGAGCAGCATGAACGGCCCGGTCCAACGCCCGTCCATGCTCGGGAACAGGAACATCAGCGGCATGCGCAACAGCGCGGGGAACGGCCCGTAGTACTCGTACTGCTTGGATCCGATCTGGAACGCCTCGATGCCGAGCGAACCGAACGGCACGTTCCAGCGCAACTGGCGGAAGGCGTGCGCCTGGATCTCGTAGAAACCGCTGAACAGGCCGCCCCCGGCGATGCCGCCGTTCAGCCAGAGGACGCGCAGGAACACGACGATGCCGAGCCCGCCGCCCAATCCGGACGCGCGCCAGTACCGCCGCCGATCGCCGTCGGCAACCGCCGCCCCGGTTACGGGGTCAGGTCGCTCGGCAGCGGTTCGAGTTCGTAGAGAAACTGGAATCCGAACAGTGTCGGCCACAGGTCGACGCCGATCTGCTGAGTGCGGCTGAGGAGGCCCTCACCCTCGCTCGTGGTCTGCGCGGTGTCGGTTGCGCCACCGCGCCGCGCCGCTTCGAGTGGAAGTCCCACCGACACCTTGCGGCGCGGCGCGTAACCCGCGCGCGACACCAGGTTCTCGAAGCTGTGACGCGTGAAGAAACGCACGTGGCCCTCGTCGAGGATGCCGCGGCGGTCGTAGCCGAAGCGGCCCGACGCCACACGCACGCGCGGGTACCAGTGGCCGAAGTTGGGGATCGACGCGATCACGGTGCCATGGTCGGTGAGCCGGGCTCGCATGTCGCGCAGCAACCGCTCGGGATTGCGCACGTGCTCGAGCACATCGGCGGCGAGGATCACGTCGTAGTCGTGGCCCACCTCGTCGGGAATCCCGTGGTCGAGGTCGGCCTCGAAGAAGTCGTCGAGCCGCTCGCCCACCATGTCGTCCTTCTCGAGGTCGACGCCGATCACGGTGTGGCCGAGCGCACGCACACGCTCGCCAAGCTGGCCGTCGGCACAGCCGAGGTCGAGGATGCGGCACGGCGGCTTGCGCTCGAGCCACTGCACGATGCGGCCGTGGCTCGTGTCGTCGCCCTGCTTCTGCTCGTAGTTGTGCGTGGCGAACGCGGTGTCGCCCGAGCCGAAGCCCACCTTGTGCGCGCGATACACGAGCACGTCGCGCACCACATCGCGCGCGTAGCCCATGCCGTCGACGTAACAGATCTCGTCGCCGTAGTAGGTGGGAATCGGCGTCTCACAGATCCGCTTCCCGGCCTCGTGGAACTGCAGGATGATCTGCGTGTCGAACTCGAAGCCGTCGGCGTTGCGGTCGAAGGGGATGTCGCGCAGCGCGGCGACGCTGTAGGCGCGGTAGCCAGAGTGCCACTCCGACAGGTCCATACCCGCAACCTTGTTCTCGAACGTGGTGAGGATGCGGTTGCCCACGTACTTGTAGAGCGGCATCCCGCCCTTGCGCGCCTCGCCCTTCACCATCATGCGCGAGCCGAACACCGCGTCGCAGTGGTCGCGCTCGAGCGGCTCGACGATCTGCGGCAGCATTTCCGGCGGGTACTGGCCGTCGCCGTGCACCAGCACCACGATGTCGAGGCCCTGCTCGATGGCCCAGCGATAACCGGCCTTCTGGTTGCCGCCGTAGCCGAGGTTGCGCGGATGGCGGATGATCTCGAGCGGAAGGTCGGGGAACATCCGCTGGTAGCCGAGCCCCACGAGATACGTGGAGTCCTTGCTGTAGTCGTCGTTGACGATGACCTTCGCGACCTTCGGCAGGAATTCCTTCGGGATCCGGTCGAGCACCGACGCGAGCGTGGTGGCGGCGTTGTAGGCCACCACGAGGATGCCGATCTTCTTCGGCGCCGGCTGGGTCTCGGGCGTGTGGCTGTCGCTCATGGGTTTCCGTCTTCAGGCTTGCGATGCACGAGACGGTCGATGCCGCGCAGCACGCGACCGGCCTTGTCGTCGGAGATGCCCATGCGGCGCTTCACGCGGTCGTAGTTCCGCAGCACCGTCTTGTCGAGGAAGATCGGCACGGCCTTGAGGCCCTCGCCGGGCCGGGCGCGGTATTCGGTGGAGCGCACCACCGGCGCGTCTTCCTCGGTGAAGTAGTAGAGCGCGAGCGACTGGCGTGCGAGCCCATCGGGGCACGCCATCGGCTCGGGATGACCGTGGTACGAGTCGGCGTCGGTGTTGAACAGCACCGCGCGGCCGAGCGTGGGCGGGATCTTGCGCACCATCTGGCGCATGTCCTGCGTCCAGAACTCGAGGTCGCCGCCGTACTCGGCCTGCCACTGCGGGTTCAGGTACACGAGCAGGTTCACCCGGCGGCGCAGATGGCGCTGCTTCGGGTGCACCGTGAAGTCGGCGTGCACGTTCAAGTAGCCGCCACGGTACGACTGGTGCAGGCCCGCGCCCTCGAGCGTGTCGTCGGCGAGCAGGTCGCCGATGCCCGTCATCTTCGATACGAAATCGACGAACGGCCGGCTCTGCACGTCGTCGAGGAGCTGCTGGAGCGTGGGGCCCCAGGTGGTGGGCGTTTGGTTCGCGTACTTGCGCTCGTTCACGTGCACGAACGAGATCCAGTGGTCGTCGCGTTCGGGGAACTCGCCGGCGCACTGGCGCGCCACATCGGGCGCGAGGAAGTCGTCGATCACGATGTGTGGGAACGGCGACGCACCCTGATAACGCGCCCGGTAGTCGGGCAGGTTCTCTTCGAGGCGGTCGACGTCCAGCACCGGTGTGGCGATTCCGCCTGTCACAACACCCGCCCCGATCCGCCGTACTCAACACCGTTTCCCGTGCTGTGACGGGACGCAGTGGAGCGGAGAATAACAGTGGCATGACGCGCCGCACCAGAGCCCGGAGCGGGTTGCGGGCCCCGAGGTGGCTACCGCCACAGGCCGGAACGCAAACCTGAAAACGCCTGTGGTCGTACGCTTCCCGCCCGTGACGAGCGCGATCGACGAATCTCGATCGGCCGGCACCGTCGAGGCGGACGGCGACGAGCTGGGAACGGCCGGTTCTGACGGCCGCGGCACGGGCGCGGGCGCAGGCGGCTTCGGGAGCTTGTTGCTCGGCGGCGCCGCGCTCGTGGTGGTGGGCGCCGTGCTGCCGCTCGTGATCGCGCATCACTACGACGCGCTGCGGATCCCGCGCAGCGACGACTGGTCGTACTTGCGTGCGCTCATCCACTGGCGCCACAGCGGCCATCTCGACTTCAACCACTGGGTGTCGATGACGCTCATCGCCCAGCTGATCCTCGCTCGGCCGATCGTGGCGATCTGGAGCGACAGCATCACTGCCACCCGGGTGCTCACGGCCACGCTCGGGGTGGTGGGGCTGGGCGCGATCGTGGCCATGGCGCCGGCCGCCGGCGTGTCGCGCCGGCGCGGGCTGCTGGTGGCAGTGACGTTGGCCGCGTGCCCGCTCTGGGGCCCGCTCGCGAGCACGTTCATGACCGAAGTACCGGCGTTCTGCTTCGAGATGCTGTGCCTCTGGTGCGCGCTCGCAGGATGGTCGCGCCGGCGTGAGGGCTCGGCGGGCATGGCCACGGGCTATCTGGTGGGCACCGCGGTGTTCGGCTTCATCGCCATCGCCATCCGCCAGTACGCCGCCATCACGGTGGCCGGCGTGTTGCTCGCCGCGATCGTGGCCGCGTGGGCGGGCCGTGATCGCCGCGCCTTGCGCGACGCGCTCGTGGTCACCGGCGCGTCGTTGGTCGCGACGCTCGCGCTGCTCGTGTGGTGGGCGCACGTGCCGAACCTGCGCGCGCTCTCGCCGCGCGCACCCAGCGAGCTCTCGTACAAAGACGTCATCCGCACCGCGGGCGGCTTCATGCGGCTCGCGGGCTTGATGATGCTCCCGCCGATCGTACTCGCCGGACCGGTGCGCATCGTGCGGCGAGCGTGGGCAGCCGGGCGCGTGCTCACCGTCACGATCGCCGGGCTCGCGGTGCTCGTGCTCGTGGTGTCGGACCAGACCTACTTCGCCCCGGCACGCGTCTCCACGTTCGTGGGCAACTACTTCGACCCGCGCGGCGTGCTCGCCGACGACATCAACTACGGCACCCGCCCGCGCATCATGGCCAAGTCGCTGTTCAGCGTGCTCACGCTGATCGGCTCGGTGGCCGGGCTGCTCGTGGTCGTTGCGATCGTGCCGTTCCTGGTGACGTGGTGGTCGCGCTGGCGCGGGCGGGAACGCGGGCCGGGCTCGTTGCGCACGTTCCTCGGCCCCGCGGTTCACGACGCACCGCGCCTCGCGCTCGGCCTCAACGTGGTGGGGTTCGCGGTGGGCTACGAGATCGCGGTGCTGTTCAAGTTCCCGATCTGGGACCGCTACGCCCTCCCCGCCCTGCCCGTGGTGGGCCTCCTCATCCTGTCCAGCAACGCCACCTCGCGCCGGGCGTCGTTTGACTTC
>DASXZO010000173.1:0-1792 GCA_036501845.1 Acidimicrobiia bacterium
GAGTGATGCACGAAGAGATCCTTCGATCCCTCGTCAGGAGTGATGAAGCCATACCCCTTTGCATCGTTGAACCACTTCACGGTTCCGCTAGCCATAGAAAAAACACCTCCCCTGCACTGAAACGAACAAGTAGGGAAGCGCTTGGCGCAAACCGGACTCGCTCTTGGTTACCGGGAAATAAGGTACCAGCAGGTATGCCACACTGTCGCTACGACCTCGACAGATAATCCGGTCACGCCGGAGCGTCCGAAGCTCCGGGGCATGCTCCACGCGGCGGCGTTCGTCGTTTCCTGCGCTGTGGGGGCGGTATTCGTGGCATATGCCACAGGTACGCTCGTCACGGTCTCGGCGGCCATTTTCGCCGGATCGGTCTCGGCGATGCTGCTCGCCAGCACCCTCTATCACCGCGTCACCTGGAGCCCGCGTGCCCGCCCCTGGATGCGCCGCCTCGACCATGCCGGCATCTACCTGCTGATCGCCGGGACGTACACGCCCGTTGGACTGATTGCCGTGCACGGGACGATGCAGCGCGTCGTGCTGGCCGTTGTCTGGGGCGGTGCGCTGGTCGCGACGCTCGTCAAGTTCCTCTGGGTGCGCGCGCCGAAGTGGCTGGCGGTGGTCTTCGGGATCACGCTCGGTTGGGCCGGGGTCGCCGCGATGCCGCAGCTCGAGCAGCACGAGGGCTGGGCGGCGGTTGTGTTGCTAGGGGCCGGTGGGCTCGCCTACACGGCGGGCGCCATCGTCTATGCGTTCCGCCGGCCGGACCCGTTCCCGAAGGTGTTCGGCTACCACGAGCTCTTTCACGCGTTCACGCTCGTCGCGCTCGTCTGCCAGTACACGGCGATCGCGTTCTACGTCGTGCGTGTCACGTAGGCCAAACTCTGGAAACTGGTTCGTCGAACCAGTTTCCGTGAATTACGCGGCGACGAGTACTTCGCCGGCGACGAGCACGCGCACCACGTCGAGCTGATCGCTCAGCACGACCACATCCGCGGGGAGGCCGGGGGCAAGCCGCCCGATCTCGTCGAGTCCGAGCACCGAGGCCGGCACCGACGTCGCGGCGGCAACTGCTTCTTCCAGCGGCACGCCGAGCGCATGCAGGTTGCGCACTGCTTCGATCATCGTCAGCGTCGTGCCCGCGAGCACGCCGGCCGGGCCGCGCACTTCGCCTTCGCGCACATCGACGTCGAAGTCGCCGAAGCTGAACGATCCGTCGCTCAAGCCGGTTGCGGTGATCGCGTCCGTAACGAGCGACACACGACTCGCGGCCGAGCGCCACACGAGCTTGACCGTCTCGGGTGCGAGATGAATTCCGTCGATGATGATCTGCACGATCACGCCGTCGCGCGCGAGCGCAGCGCCGACGATGCCCGGGTCGCGGTGGCGGAACGGGCGCATCGCGTTGAAGAGATGTGTCACCGCGACCGCGCCGAGATCGAACGCGTGGTTTGCCTGCTCGGCGGTCGCATCGGTATGGCCGAGCGACACCGCGACGCTGCGGGCGAGCAGCAGTCCGATCAACTCGTCGGCGCCGGGCAACTCGGGCGCGAGCGTCATCAGAGCGACCGGGCCGCCGTCGAGGAGCCGGCCGAGCAGCGCAAGGTCCGGATCGCGCCGCGCCGCGGCGACATGCGTGCCCATGCGGTTCGGGGAGAGGAACGGCCCTTCGAGGTGCACACCGAGGACGCGCGGCCGGCCACTGCTTTTAGAAACACTGTCGGTGGGAACTTCGCGCATCGCCGAAAGCAGGTGCTCCTCCGGGCTGGTGATCAGGGTCGGCAGGTAGGCGGTG
>DASXZO010000174.1:0-22672 GCA_036501845.1 Acidimicrobiia bacterium
CCCCGGCGAGCCTCCGCGATTGAACCGGAGCAATAGATACGTGGGCCGAGTTGGATTCGAACCAACGTAGCGATAACGCAACGGGTTTACAGCCCGTCCCCTTTGGCCACTCGGGTATCGACCCGGTTCTACGATAGCAACCCGTTCTCAGCGACTTTCGAGACGAGACCGGCGAGATGCCGAAAGGATCGTGATCGATGCCGACGTTCGACGTGGTGTCCGAGGTCGACTTGCAAGAGGTGCGCAACGCCGTCGACCAGGCGAGCCGCGAGCTCACGACGCGCTTCGACTTCAAGGGCACCGACACGTCGGTGACGCTCGACGAGAAGGGCACGTCGATCGCGATGCAGTCGTCGAGCGAAGATCGTTTGAAGGCCGCGATCGTGGTGCTCGAAGAGAAGATGGTGAAGCGCAAGGTGTCGTTGAAGGCGCTCGACTACGCCAAGATCGAGCCCGCCGCACGCGACCACGTGCGCCAGAACGTGACGCTCGCGATGGGGATCTCCGACACGAAGGCCAAGGAGATCGGCAAGTTCATCAAGGGCTTGTCACTGAAGGGCGTGAACCACCAGATCCAGGGCGATCAACTCCGCGTGTCGGGCAAGAAGCGCGACGACCTCCAGTCGGCGATCGCCGCGCTGCGCGAGCACGACTTCGGCATCCCGCTGCAGTTCCAGAACTTCCGCGACTGATTTACATCTGCTGCAAGCGGGCGATGCGGTCCTCGGTGGGCGGGTGCGTGGTCCACAAGTTCTTGAACTGCACCTGGCGGCCGGTGAGCGGATTGACGATGTAGGCACTTGCCTGCGCCGGGTCGATGTCCATCGGCACCTGCTTGGCGTAGGCCTCGATCTTGCCCAGCGCGCTGGCGAGCGGGGCGCCCGTGCCGATCAGCTCGGCGCCGCCCCGGTCGGCCTCGTACTCGCGGCTGCGCGAGAGCGCCATCTGCAGCAATGTGGCCGCGATCGGGGCCAGGATCATCATGGCGAGCAAGCCGAGGATGTTCTCGCCCTTCTTGCGGCCGTTGCCGCCGCCGAAGCCACCGAACATCGCGCCCCACATCGCCATCCGGGCCACGAAGGTGATGCCCATGGCCACCGCGGCCGCCACCGACGTGATGAGGATGTCGCGGTGGCGGATGTGGCTGAGCTCGTGCGCCAGCACCCCACGCATCTCGTCCTCGTTGACCACCTGGAACAGGCCTTGGGTGACGCACACCGCTGCGTGGTGCTCGTTGCGTCCGGTTGCGAAAGCGTTGGGTTGGGCGTTGTCCGACACGTACACCTTCGGCATGGGCATGCCGGCCCGGTGCGTGAGGTCGCGCACGATCGAGTAGAGCATGGGCTGTTCGGCCTCGCTCACCGGATGGGCCCGGGCCGCCTTCACTGCGATGGTGTCGGAGAACCAGTACGACCCGCCGACGAACACCAGAGCGATCATCAGGCCGATCACGAGTCCGCCCGACCCGCCGATCGCCCCTCCGACGAACATGAACAGCACGCCGAGGAGAGCGAGCATCGCAGCCGTCTTGGCCGTGTTCTTGATCATCGACCCTTCTTCAATTGGTTCAATTGGTGCGGGCTCAGGCGGTGCCTGGCCCATTCGCAGCGGTCAACGTACTGACCAGCCCTCAGACTTCCCGGACGGCCTGAGAGTTTCCCAACGGTCCACCTGGCCTTCAGGCGGACCCGAAACCGGCCGAGCCACATTCCATGACGTTTCCCGGGAGTGTGTCCGGGTCGGACCGGCTCGATACGACGCCGATCGACGCCTGGCTCGAGACGATGATCGGCGCCGGCGCCAGCGACCTGTTGATCACGGGCGACTCGGCCCCCCGCATGCGGGTGGACGGCCGCCTGACCCCGATTCTGGGCACCTCGCTGCTCGAACCGGGCGAGGCCCACGATCTGGTCCAATCGGTCCTTTCGGACGACCAGCGCATCGAGCTACGGCGGGCCAAGGAGATCGACCTGGCCTTCTCGTGGCGCGACGGCACCCGCTTTCGGGCCAATGCCTTCTTCCAGCGGGGCTGCGCGGCGCTGTCGATGCGGCGTATCCCGTCGACGATCCCGTCGTTCTCGAAGCTCGGAGTGCCCGAGGTGCTCCGTGACTTCTGCACCCTGCCCCAGGGCCTGGTGCTGATGACCGGACCGACCGGATCGGGCAAATCGACCACGCTCGCGGCGATGGTCGACCACGTGAACGCCACCCGCGAGTGCCACGTGATCACGATCGAGGACCCCATCGAGTACGTCCACCGCAACAAGCTCGCGGTGGTGAACCAGCGCGAGGTGGGGGTGGACACCGACAGTTTCGAGTCGGCGTTGCGGGCCGCGCTCCGAGAGGATCCCGACGTGATCCTGGTGGGCGAGCTGCGCGACCTCGAGACGATCCAGTTCGCGCTCACCGCGGCCGAGACCGGCCACCTGGTGTTCGCCACGCTGCACACGAACGACGCCGCGCAGGCCATCGACCGGGTGATCGACGTGTTCCCGGTGGACCGCCAGAGCCAGGTGCGGGTGCAGCTCGCGGCGTGCCTGGCCGGCGTGGCCGCCCAGCGACTGATCCCCCGTATCGGCGGCGGGATGGTGGCCGCGGTCGAGGTGCTCGGCGCCAATCCGGCGATCCGCAACGTGATCCGCGACGGCAAGACGCACCAGCTGCGCAACGTGGTGGTGCAGTGCCAGCGCGAGGGCATGTCGACGCTCGAGCGGGCGCTCAACGAGCTCGTGGCGAGGGGCACGATCAGCTTCGACGACGCTCGCGCCCGCGCCGTGCTCCCCAACGAGATCAAGCCCGCGCAGCGCGCCGCCTGAAGCGGACGGCGACGGTGAATGAGTGGGAGCGCCAGCGGAGCTGTCGGTACCGCGACTGAACTGGAGCAGTAGACACGCGAAGAAGGGGGAGGCATACGCCTCCCCCTTCTTCAACTCGAGTTTCTGTGGCGTGCGGTGCCGATCAACCGTTCGCGGTGCAGCCCTGACCGGCGACGAACGGCAGCGACAGACCGCTCGTCCAGCTGATCGTGAACAGCGTCGACGCCGACTGCAGGTAGTTGCCCGATACCAGCTGGGCCATCGTCGGCTGCGTGCTCGCACCGTTCTGAGCCTGGTACGCCGCGATCGCGGTGCGGATCTCCGACGCATCGGTCTTGCACGCGCTGCTCTGGGCATTGGTGCTCACGTTGGTCACCGAGAAGACGACCACCGCGGCAAGGATGCCGAGAACCGTGACCACCACAATGAGTTCTACGAGCGTGAAGCCCTTCTGCACGAAGTTCTTCTCGCCCCACTCCTTGCTCGCCCGGATGTGCTGCAACATCGTTCAAGTGCCTTTCGTTGGCCGCACCGGGTCGTGTACCGGGCGTGGCTGAGGGTTTCCAACGT
Organism: Acidimicrobiia bacterium; assembly: GCA_036501845.1. GTDB lineage: Bacteria > Actinomycetota > Acidimicrobiia > IMCC26256 > PALSA-610 > JBBREP01. The sequence goes on from DASXZO010000174.1 coordinate 3,387, forward strand.
TCCTTACGGCCGGTTCGACGCAACCCTGAATGATCCGAACGACCTGGCCGGCAATTCAGTGGATTTTTCCGCCCTGGAACACGCCGTACATGGCCGTGATGAGGGCGACGGCGACGAAACCCACGATCATGCCCATGAACACGATGACGGCCGGCTCGAACAACGACGTGAGCCGCTTCAAGCGGAATGCAAGCTCGCGCCCGTAGTAGTCGGAGATGTTCTCGAGCTGGTCCTCGAGGGTTCCCGTGTTCTCACCCACACGGATCATCTGGATCGCGGCAGAGGGAAAGAAACCTGCCTCCCCGATCGGGCCCGCCAGGCCCTCACCTTCGAGCATCCGCTCGTGCGCGTCGCGCAGCTTGTGTGCGAACACTCGGTTGTTGGCCGCGGCGATCGCGCCCATCATCGCTTCGGGAAGCGACACGCCTGAGCCCACCATCGCACCCAGGATCCGAGCGAATCGCTCGACCACCGAATACTGCACCACACCCTTGATTCCGGGGATCGACAGCATCAGTTTGTCGCGGAACATGCGCCCCTGTTCGGAACGGCGCATCCACACGAAGAAGCCCACGAGCGCAACGCACACGAGCGGCGTCACGTACCAGAAGTTCTTGAAGAAGTCGGCCACGCCGAGCAGCATGCGCGTGGGCAGCGGCAGTTTGGCGTGCAGCTGCTTGAAGAACTTGACGAACTTCGGCAGCACGAACGTGGCCATCAACGCCACGGTTCCGATCGAGAACAGCGCGATCACTGCTGGGTAGATGAGCGCGCTCACGATCGCGTGGCGCGCGTCGAGGTCGCGTTCCATGTATTCGGAGAGTTGGTCGAGCGCTTCGTCGAGGCGGCCGGTGAGCTCTGCGGAGCGCACGATGCCGAGGTAGTAGGGCGGGAACAACGAGGCATGCTCGGCGACCGTGTCGGCGAACGGCACGCCGGCCTCGATGTTGTCGTGCATCTCGCCGACGATCTGTTTCCAACGTTTGTTGTCAGTGCCGTCACGCACCACGTCGAGGGCATCGGTGATCGAGATGCCGGAGCGGGCGAACGCGGCGATCTGGCGCGAGAAGTGCATGATCTCGGCCGGTTTCACACGCTGCGGCGACAACTCCACCTGCAGGAGCGGCTTCTTCTCCTTGATGCGCTCGACCGCGAGGTTGAGCGCGAGGAGCTCCAGGCGCAGCGACTCCTCGGTCGGCGCCTCGCGCTCGCCTTTGACCGCCTTCCCGTCGACGTCGGTGGCCACGTAGCTGAAGTTCGTCATCGTGTGGTCTCCGTAGGCCCGTGTTCGTCGATCACGGCGCTCAAATCACGTAGCTCGTGCGCAGCACTTCACTGATCGTCGTCACGTCGTCCTCCACGAGGTGCAACGACTGGCCCTGCAATGTCTCGAGTCCCTGCATCAACGCGACGCTGCGGATGTCTTGGAGCGCGGCGCCGCGCACGACGAGCTCGCGCAGCTCTTCGGTGAGCCGCAACACCTCGTAGATGCCGACCCGCCCCAGATATCCGGTGTTGCCGCAGAAGTTGCACCCTGCGCCGTGGAACCATTCGGTCTTGTCGCCGCCGGGAACCGCGGAGTCGTAGAACGCGCGCTCCTCCACCGACGGTGAGTACGGGGCGAGGCAGTGCGGGCAGATCTTTCTGATCAGGCGCTGGCCCACCACGCCGAGCAACGCCGACGCGATGAGAAAGGGCTCGATACCCATGTCGATGAAACGGTGCAGCGCCGACACGGAGTCGGTTGCGTGCAACGACGACAGCACGAAGTGACCGGTGAGCGCGGCCTGCGTGGCGATGCGCGCGGTCTCGACGTCGCGGATCTCGCCCACGAGGATCGCGTCGGGGTCTTGGCGCAAGATCGAGCGCAGACCCGACGCGAACGTCACGCCCGCCGCCTCGTTGATCTGGATCTGCGTGATCGCAGGGAACACGTACTCGACCGGGTCCTCGATCGTGGTGACGTTGATCTCGTCACTGGCGATCTCGGCGAGCGTCGCGTACAGCGTGGTGGTCTTGCCTGATCCGGTCGGGCCGGCGCAGATCACCATCCCGTACGGCGCCCGCACCAGCTCGCGGTAGAGCTCGGCCGTTTCTTCCGGCATGCCGAGCTCGTCGACGGTGTAGAGCGCGCGGCTCTTCTCGAGCAACCGCAACACGGCCTTCTCGCCGAACACTGTCGACGTCGTGGACACACGAACGTCGAGATCATGGCCCGCGATCTCGATATGGAACTGGCCGTCCTGGGGGCGGCGCCGCTCGACGATGTTCATGTCGGCCATGACCTTGATGCGCGAGAGCAGCGACTGCGCCATGTCGCCCGGGAGGGTGAGCACTTCGTGGAGCGCTCCGTCGGTGCGCACACGCACTCGCACTTGGTGCTCTTGCGGCTCGATGTGCACGTCGGATGCTCGGTCACGCACCGCCTGCTCGATGATGAGGTTCACCACCTGCACGACCGGCGCGTTCTCGTCCACCGTGGTGCCGCTGACCGGCGTCGCGGTCTGTTCCACCGACGCGCGGCGCGCTTCGGAACGGGCCTCGAAGATGCGGATCGCGTCGCCGACGCGCGCGGTCGAGCGGTAGACGCGGTTGATGGCGAGGTCGATGTCGGTGACACCGGCCACGCAGAGACGAACCGGCGTCTCGGTGGCCTGGATCAGGCGATTGGTGATGTCGGGCGCGAGCGGGTCGCCCACCGCCACCTCGATGCGGGGGCCCACTTTGCGCACCGGCACCGCGTGCAGCTCGCGCGCGAGTGATTCGGGAAGCAGCTTGGCGAGCTCCACGTCGAGTTCGGTGTGGCGGAGGTCGACCACTTCGAGACCGACCTGCTCGGCGAGCGCGGTGGCGAGGTCACGTTCGTGCACGATGCCGAGCTCGACGAGCGTGCGACCGAGCCGCTTGCCCGTGCCGCGCTGGGCCTCCACGGCCTCGTCGATCTGGTCGGCGGTGACGAGTCCGCGTTGTACGAGCAGCTCACCGATGCGCACGCCACGGTGGCGCGGCGCGTCGCCGTCACCGTCAGACGGCGCGTACGGCGCGACGGCCTCTGTCGCCGCGCTGTCGCCGGTCGCGTCGGACTCGGCAGCCGCCGATCTTTCCGAGCGCGCGCGCAGCCTGCTCATGGTCTTTAGATCGGCCCGCCACAGACAGGTGGAAGCCCAAAGGCCCTAAACCATCCATCTGGGCGAGGTCACCGCCTCGATGGCTGCGCACACCTACTAAATCCCACTATTTCAGTCATAATACCCAGAGTGGACGTACAGGGTGGGGATGCCTTCGGCGCGGAACATGGCCACGTTGCGGCGATCGTCCTCGAAGGCGAGCTTCAGCTCGAAGCCGAACTGGCGTAACTCCCACACCGAGGCCTGTTTGAAGTCACGCGCCCAGTCGTAGTCGCCCCAGGAGCGCATCACCAGGAGGTCCCAGCGGATCGCGTAATGGCGCAGCCAGGCCTCGGTGAGGTGCGAGATGCGGTGCGGTCGAGCCGTGAGCAGCACCACGCGCAAGGCGGGATCGAGGAGGTCGAGGAGGTGCTTCACCTCTTCGATCACGGGGTCGTCGCCGCACGCATCGAAGAAGGCGCGCCAATCGGCACGTGGTGCTTCGAGGTAGTGCTGGCGGCCGGCGGCGTCGGACAGCACGCCGTCGATATCGACCACTACCGCGGGCGCGGGTTCTATGGGTCCGACGAACCAGGTCCAGTTCTCGGGGACCCGTACGGATCGGCCCGCATCGGCGTGCACCACGAGGAGCTTGTCAGTCCTCGGACGGGGCGGTGGCGAGATACCGCGACTTGATGCTCTCGACGATCCCGGGGTCGGCGAGCGTGGTGGTGTCGCCGAGTTGTTCGTCTTCGGCCACGTTGCGGAGCAGCCGCCGCATGATCTTGCCCGAGCGCGTTTTGGGCAGATCGTCGCTGAACAGGATCGTCTTCGGTTTGGCGATCGGGCCGATCAGGGTGCCCACGTGGTCGCGTAGATCGTTCACGAGCGCGTCGCTCGGCTCGGTGCCGGCGCGCAGGGTGACGAACGCGGCGATGGCCTGCCCGGTGGTGGCGTCGGTCTTGCCGACCACCGCGGCCTCGGCGACCGACGGGTGATCGACGAGCGCGTGCTCCACCTCGGTGGTGGAGATGTTGTGGCCCGACACGAGCATGATGTCGTCGACGCGCCCGAGCAACCAGAAATAGTCCTCGCCGTCGCGCTTGGCGCCGTCGCCCGCGAAGTAGCTGCCCGCGAAACGCGACCAGTACGTGTCGCGGTAGCGCTGGTCGTCACCCCACACGCCGCGCAGCATCGACGGCCACGGACGTGTGAGCACGAGATAGCCGCCGCCGGGAACGCCCACCGGCTTGCCGTCGTCGTCGACGATGCCGGCCTCGATGCCCGGAAGCGGGAAGGTGGCGCTGCCGGGCTTGAGCGTGGTGGCACCCGGCAGCGGGCTGATCATGATGGCGCCGGTCTCGGTCTGCCACCACGTGTCGACGACCGGGCAACGCTCGCCGCCGATCACCTTCCAGTACCACACCCACGCTTCGGGGTTGATGGGTTCGCCGACGCTGCCGAGCACGCGTAGTGACGACATGTCGTGACGGGCGGGATACTCGTCGCCCCACTTCATGAACGTGCGGATCGCGGTGGGTGCGGTGTAGAGGATCGTGATCTTGTAGCGCTCGACCAGTGCCCAGAACCGGTCCTTGTCGGGGTAGTCGGGCGTGCCCTCGTACATCACGCTCGTGGCACGGTTCGCGAGCGGCCCGTACACGATGTAGCTGTGTCCAGTGACCCAGCCGCAGTCGGCCGTGCACCAGTAGATGTCGGTGTCGCTGTGCAGGTCGAACACGTACTTGTGCGTGAACGCGGCCTGTGTGAGGTAGCCGCCGGTGGTGTGCACGATGCCCTTGGGCTTGCCGGTGGTGCCGCTGGTGTAGAGGATGAACAGCGGGTCTTCGCTCTCCATCGACTCGGCCGGGCACTCCGGCGCTTGGCGGTCGACGATGTCGTGGAACCAGTGGTCGCGCGGCGCGGTCATCGTCACGTCGTTCTCAGCCCGCCGCACCACGAGCGAATGACGGATCGTGGGGCACTGCTCGAGCGCTTCGTCGGCGATGCCCTTGAGGTCGACGACGCTCCCGCGCCGCCACGAGCCGTCCTGCGTGATGAGCGCCACGGCCTCCGCGTCGTTGATGCGATCGCGCAACGACTGCGCGGTGAAGCCGCCGAACACCACCGAATGCACCGCACCGATTCGTGCGCACGCGAGCATCGCCGCCGGCAGTTCGGGCACCATGCCCATGTAGATCGCGACGCGGTCGCCCTTGTTCACGCCGAGCTCGCGCAGCGCGTTGGCGATGCGGCACACGTCGGCGAGCAGGTCGGCGTACGTGAGCGTGCGGGTGTCGCCGCTCTCGCCTTCCCAGTGGAACGCGACCTGATCGCCCTTGCCGGCGGTCACGTGACGGTCGAGGCAGTTCTCGCTCACGTTGAGCCGCCCGCCCACGAACCACTTCGCGTAGGGCAGTTCCCACTCGAGGATGGTGTGCCATTCCTCGTGCCAGTCGAGTTGCAGCGCCTGCTGGGCCCAGAAGCCTTGCCAGTCGTAGTCGGCGTCGTCGTAGAGATCGGTGCTGGAGGTGAGCGCCTCCTTCGCGAACGCCTTGCTCGGCCGGAACGTCCGGCCTTCCTGCAACAGTGCCTCGAGCGTCTCGGCCATGCTTCGGAATCTATGCGTTCTCTCTTGCGTCGCCTCCGGCACCGCTGCGAGCTCGCTGCGCACCCATCTCGCTCGTTCCTCGCTCCTGGGCTGCTCCGGTCGCCGCCCTTGTTCGATCAGCGCGTCAGCGCGTGAGGCGGAGCACGTTGAACGCGCCGAGGCCGGTCGGGTCGGTGAGGGCCGCGGCTTCGTTGCCGCGGCTGCGCGCCGCCAGCGCGGCGAGGTCGCCGACGCTTGCTCGTGCTTCCCATATGGCGTCACCCTCGGCGACGAGCTCGTCGATGCCGAGATCACGCAGCCAGTCGGCTTGGCGTTCGACCGACGCGACGCGCAGGCCTGCTCCATTGGCGGCGCGCACCGCCGCTTCGAGTGGCACGTCGGCGGTGATGTCGGTAGCGCCGGGCTCGTCGAGCGGTGAACCAGCAATCGCATGCGCGCGGTAGGTGCGCAACCAGTGCGGGCTGCGCGCCACCACCTCGGCGAACGGCACGAAATAGTCGACCAGCAGCACCACGCCGCGCCCGGGCCGGAGTGCCGCGCCCGCCTCGGCGAACCAGCCGTGGAGCGCGCGCGGCAGCGGCACCCGCGCGCCCACCGGCACGTCCACGTCGAACGGCTCGAACACGGTCTCGGCGAGCGGCACCGCTAACTCCACCAAGCGCGCCCTATCTGGTTCTCGGTGCGTATGACGCGGATTGTCACGCCCGTATGCACCGAGAACGGAGGGTGGGGCGGCGGAGGCGACGGCGACGCGGATCTCCATCCAGCCGTCGGCGCCGAGTTCGGCAATGGCGAACGGGAGGTTGTCGAGCAGCTCGTTAGCGAGCACGACGCCGTCCACCTTGCGCGCCGGCATCGTCTCGAGTTGCGCGAACAGCGGGCCGGTGCCCTCCACCGGTTCGAGCGGATCGTCGGCATCGGAGTCGGCGGCCGGCGCGTACGGACCGAAACACTGGGCCGCGTCCACGAGCGGGAGGTAGGCGGCCTGCTCGGCGCGCAGCGCCGGTGATCGCTCCACCAACACGTAGCGCAACGCGCGCAGGCAGCGCGGCGCCGATCGCCATACGTCGCGCGCGAGACGGCCGTCGCCCGCGCCGGCCTCGATCACCACGAACGGATCCGGGCAACCGAGCGCGTCCCACTCCCGGTCGAGCGCGCGCCCCACCAAGGCGCCGAACAGCGAACCGACGTGCGGGCTCGTCACGAAATCGCGCTGCGAACGTCCCGCTCCGCCACCGCGTGTGAAGAACCCCTCGGAACCGTAGAGCGCGTGCTCCATGAACACGTCGAACGGGATCGGCCCGCTCCGCTGTATCAGCGCCGCGATCTCGCCCGTCGCGCTCATCAATCAGGCGCGGCGACCGGAGGAGCCGAGGCGAGCGAAGCGAGCGATTCGGTCCGCAGGGAGCTCGCAGCGACGGCGAACGACGAGGATTGGCGCCCCGCCGCCAATCCTCGGATTGAGCGGAGCCATAGAGATGCCTCAGCCGGTGACCTTGGAGGCAAGGTCGCCGATGTGCGCGATGAGTTGGGGGTAGACGCCGACGACGATCACCACGCCGGCGCAGAGCGCCATCGAGGTGGCCAGCGCGGCGGGCACCTTCACCGGCTCGGCAGCGGCCGGCGCGGGCCTGAACCACATCGTGCGCACCACGTTGAGGTAGTAGAACGCGGCGACCACCGACATCACGCCGGCGATGATGGCGAGCGACGCACCGGCCCACCCACCGGCCTCGATGGCGGCACGGAACATCGTGAACTTGGCGAACCATCCCGCAAGCGGCGGAATCCCGGCGAGCGACGCGAGGAACATCGTCATCAGCACCGTGAGCGCGGGCGAAGTGTTGAACAACCCGGAGTAGCCCTCGATGTCGGCACTGCGCGTGCGGCGGGCGATGGCGATCACGCATGCGAACGCGCCGAGGTTCATGGCGCCGTAGATCAAGAGGTACACGATCACGGCCTCGAACGAGGTCTGCGCGACCGCGCGGTTGTGGTTGCCTTGGGCGATGCCGTAGGCCGCGAACGGCACGAGCATGAAGCCGCCCTGCGCCACCGACGAATACGCCAGCATGCGGACCATGTTGGTCTGGCGCAGCGCGGTGAGATTGCCGAGCACCATCGACGCCACGGCGATGATCCAGATCGGCGCCACCCATGCGTCGGCTCTCACGCCGAAGCCGAAGAACACGATGTTCAACAGCGCGACGAAACCGCCGGCTTTCGACGCCACCGACAAGAACGCGGTGACCGGCGTGGGCGCGCCCTCGTAGGTGTCGGGCGCCCACCAGTGGAACGGCACCGCGCTCACCTTGAACGCGAAGCCGATCAGCGAGAGGAAGATCGCCACCACGAGCAAACGGGAGTTGTGCACGTGGGCGAGGTTGTGGGCGATCTCGGGGAGCAGCGTGCTGCCGGTGAGCCCGAAGATCAGCGACATGCCGTACAACATCACGGCTGACGAGATCGCCCCGATCAGGTAGTACTTGATCGCAGCCTCGTTGCTGCGCCGGTCGTGCTTGCGCCAGCCGGCCAGGATGTAGGTGGGGATCGAGATCGTCTCGAGCGCGACGAACAGGGTCACGAGGTCGCGCGCGCTCGCCATCACCGTCATGCCGAGCACCGAACACAGCAACAAGAAGTAGAACTCGCCCTGGTAGTAGTCGCCCTCGCTGATGTAGTCGACCGACAGCAGGATCGTGAGATACGTGGCAACGAGGAAGAAGCCCTTGAGCGCGAGCGCGTAGTCGTCCACCACATAGGCGCCACCGAACAGCGGCTTCAGCGCGGAGTGCACGCCGAGGATCGCCACGAACGCAAGCGACACGAGCACGCCGATCGACGCGATCCGCGACGTCTGCCACGAGTCACGGCGCGGCAAGAACAGGTCGGCGATCAGCACCACCACGATGGTGGCGACGAGCGCGACCTCGGGTGAGATCGTCAGCCAATCGATGTGCGGCGTATTGGCCGCCACTACCGCGAACAAGTCAGCCCCCGAACACCTTCGTCAGCGCGGTGACCGCGCCATTGGTGGTGTGGAACATGATGTTCGGGAAGATGCCGAGCACGACGATCAGCACGAGCATGGGCAGCCACGCGATCCATTCGGCGGTGGCCACGTCGTGCACGTGGGATTCGGCGAATTCGGGCTTCGGTCGGCCGAACGCCACCTTCTGCAGCATCCACAACAGGTAGCCAGCCGCGAACACTGTGCCGATCGCGGCGACGACCATGAAGCCGCGGAACAACGCTTCGTTCAGGCCGGCGCCGGGCTGGAACGACGACGCGATCGCCGGGAACTCGCCCCAGAAACCCGCCAGGCCGGGCAGCCCGAGCGACGCCATGGCACAGAAGCCGAGGATCCAGCCCATCTTCGGCGCCTGGGTGAGCAGGCCGCCGAGGCGCGACATCTCGCGCGTGCCGTAGCCGTGCTGCACCGAGCCGGCAATGAAGAAGAGCATGCCGGTGATCAGACCGTGCGCCACCATGCCGAACACGGCGGCGTTGATGCCGAACGCCGTGAGCGTGGAGATGGCGAGCATCACGTAGCCCATGTGCGCGACGGACGAGAACGCGATCAGTCGCTTCATGTCGCTCTGCGCCAGACACCCGAGCGCGCCGTAGATGATGCCGATCACCGCCAACAGCCCGATCCACGGTGCCCAGCTCGACGCCGCCTTGGGCAGGATCGGCAGCGCGATGCGGATGAAGCCGTAGGTGCCGAGCTTCAGCATGACTGCCGCCAGGAGCACCGATCCGACGGTGGGCGCCTCGGTGTGCGCGTCGGGCAGCCACGTATGGAACGGGAACATGGGCACCTTGATCGCGAAGCCGAGGAACATGCCGCCGAAGATCAGCAGCTGTACGCCGTGGGTCATGCCGTGTTTGTTCGCGGCGATGAGCTCCGGGATGTCGAAGGTGTGCCCGCCCTTGAAGTAGAGCGCGAGGAAGCTCAGCAGCATGAGGGCCGAACCGAACAGCGTGAACAAGAAGAACTTGATCGACGCGTACTCACGATTCGGACCGCCCCACACGCCGATCATGAAGTACATCGGGAGCAGCACGAGCTCGAAGAAGATGAAGAACAGGATCAGGTCCTGGGCCACGAACGTGCCGTTCATGCCCACTTCGAGGAGCAGCAGCAGCGCGAAGAACGCCTTGGGGTTGTGCGGCTCGGGGAAGTGGTTCCACGAGTAGATCACGCACAGCACCACGATGAATGCCGACAACGCGAGCAGCGGCAGGCTGATGCCGTCGAGGCCGAGGTGGTAGTGGACGTTGAGCGCCGGGATCCAGTTCTTCTTCACCTGGAACTGGAGCTGGCTCGACTTGTCGTAGTCGAAGGCCGACATGAGATAGACGACGAAGCCGAACGTGACGAGCGTCGTCAAGAGCGTGACGACCTTGATCAGCTGTTCTTCCGCGCGCGGAATGAGCAGCAGGATCGCCAGCCCGACCAGGGGCGTGAACGTCGTGAGCGTGAGTGCCCACGCGTCGAAGCCGGTTGCCAGGTGCATCGAGTCTCCCGTCAGCCTTTCCAGATGGCCAGGGCCAAGACGAACACTCCGACCGAGCCGACGATCACCCAGGCATACTCCTGGAGTCGACCGGTCTGGAGCTTGCGTGTTTCACCGCCGGCTTCGCCGGTAATCAGCGCGGTGCCGTTGTAGAAGCCGTCGACCGCGCGTTGGTCGATGAAGTTGTAGACGAAGTTGGCCGAGACCACCGCGCCCTTGCCGGTGTAGCGCAGCACCGCGTCGATCACGTTCTGGTTCACCCAGTACGCGGCGTTCGCGATCGGGCCCTTGATGCCACCGACGATGATGTCGGTGTACAAGTGGTCGAGGTAGTACTTGTTCACGAGGAACGCCTTGCCCGCACGCAGCATCGGGCTCTTGGCCGCAGCGTCCTGGCCGTACGACTTCGTCCAGTAGAAGGTGTACGCGATCGCGATGCCGATGAGGCCCGCAGCCACTGCGATGCCGGGGTCGGCCCAGTGGAACTTCGACTCGCTGAAGGTGACGAAGCCGTTGCCGATGTGCGGCGTGACCCAGTCGGTGAACTTGTTGATCTTGAACTCGGGAGCGAGCAGGTAGCCCGAGGCGATCGCCAAGAACGACAACACGTAGAGCGGGATCAGGATCGTGTTGTTCGACTCGTGCGGGGCGTGGGCGTGCTCGTCATGGCCGTGCGCGGCCGGCGACGCGTGGCCGCCGCGGTACTCGCCGAAGAACGTGAGGTACACGCAGCGCGTCATGTAGGCCGCGGTCATCACCGCGCCGACGAGCCCCACAACCTTGAAGAACGTGAAGCCGTTGGCGCCGGCAACCGCGAGGATCTCGTCCTTGGAGAAGAAGCCCGCGGTGAGGGGAAGGCCGATGAGCGCCGCGGTGGCGATCAAGAAGGTGATGAAGGTGCGGGGCATGTACTTGCGCAGCCCGCCCATGTCTTTCTTCATGTCGAAGCTGTGGTGCGCGCCCGAGTGGCTCACCGAGCCGGCGCCGAGGAACAGATCGGCCTTGAAGAAGGCGTGCGTGAACAGGTGGAAGATCGCTGCGGTCCACGCGCCCACACCGAGCGCCATCACCATGTAGCCGAGCTGGCTGATGGTGGAGTAGGCCAGCACCTTCTTGATGTCGTCCTGCACGAACGCGAGCGCGGCACCGATGATGATGGTGATGCCACCGACGATCGCCATGATGTTGAACGGGCCCTTGGCGATGTGGAAGCCCTGGTAGAAGATCGGGTAGACGCGGGCGCCGAGGTACACGCCGGCCACCACCATCGTGGCTGCGTGGATGAGCGCCGACACCGGCGTGGGGCCGGCCATGGCGTCGGGCAGCCAGGTGTGGAGGGGGAACTGGCCCGACTTGCCCATGATCGCCAGCAACAACGCGAGCGCGCACAACAGCAGCAAGGTGTGCTGCTGGTGTGCGGCACCGAGCTTCATCGCCGAGGCGTTCACGGCAAGGATGTCGAACGAGCCATGACCGGTGGCCCGCTGCACCACGAAGAACGTCATGATCACGCCGGTGAGCAGGCCGATGTCGCCGGTGCGGGTGGTGAAGAACGCCTTGAGCGCGGCGCTGCTGTTCGCCTCTTCTTCCCACCAGTGCCCGATCAGCAGGAACGAACACAGCCCGACGAGCTCCCAACCCATGAGCAACTCGAGCGTGCTGCTCGACACGACGAGCAACAGCATCGACGCGGTGAACAGCGAGAGCGCGGCGAAGTAGTGGTTGAAGCGCCGGTCGCCGTGCAGGTATTCGGTGCTGTACACGTGCACCAGCAACGAGACGGTGGTGACCACGAACATCAACAGCACCGCGAGCCCGTCGATCTGGATGCCCACGTGGAGCTTGGTGCCACCGCTCTGGAGCCACGTGGTGGTGTGCACGATCGGCGCGACGAACTTGGAGTCGCTGGTCTTGCCCTCGGCTGCCACCGAGATGCCGCCGAACGCGGAGGCGATCGCCGACTTCGTGCCACTCGCGTTGGTGGAGTCGCCGACGTGCTGGATCCACTGGATCACGCTGCCGACCGCGAGCACGAACGACGCGCCCACCGAGCAGATGCCGATCCACGCGGCGCGCGGGCCGAAGCGCTTGCCGAGCAGCAGGATCACCGCGAACGACACCGCCGGGATCAGCGGCACGAGCCACGCGTGGTCGAGGAACCAGTAGGTCTTCATCGGCGCGACGTCAACCCTTCAGTTCGGCGAGGTCGTCGGGGTCGGCACTACGGAGGTTGCGGTAGATGAGCAGCACGATGGCGAGCCCCACACCGACCTCGGCCGCGGCGATCGTGAGGACGAACAGCGCGAACACCTGGCCGGCGGCGCTGTTCAGCGACGCGCCGAACGCCACCAGATTGATATTCACGGCCGTGAGCATCAGCTCGATGCTCGCGAGCACGAGCACGGTGTGGCGCCGGGCGATCACGCCGTACGCGCCCGTGCAGAACAGGAACGCCGACAGCAGCAGGAACTGGTTGAGGATCATCAGTCCCTCCTCGCCAGCACGACGGCGCCGATCAGCGCGGCCAGCAGGAGCACGCCCACCACTTCGAACGGCACCAGGTAGCTGCGGAACACCACGTCGCCGACCTCGGCCGTGCGTACCGGCGCGACGAGGTGGATCTTGTCGTTGCCGAACTGGTCGACGAGCACCCAGGCGAGCGTGCCCGCGAGCAACACCGACACGGCAAGACCGACGGCGCGCAGGTTGTTGCCCAACGTCTCGTGCGCCTGCATCGGGGCGTGCGTGAGCATGATGCCGAACAGGAACAACACGATGACCGCGCCGATGTAGACGATCACCTGCACCCAGGCGATGAATTCCTGGCCGAGCAGCAGGAACTGCGCAGCACCGCCACCGAGCACCACCACGAGCCACAGCGCGGCATGCACGATGTTGTCGGTGGTGACGACGCGGATCGCTCCGATCGCCATCGCGACCGCGAAGATCCAGAAGAAGACGTTCTGGGCGACCACGACTACTTCTTGCCCGCCTTCTTCACCTCGGCGCCGAGCTCGAGCGGCTCCGGCTCGGGCACCGTTTGCTCCCACTCGCCGAGCTTGTCCATGTCGTGGAGCAGGTCTGCGATCCGCAGCTCCGAGTACTCGTACTCGGGGCTCCAGTGCAGCGCGTCGAACGGGCACACCTCCACGCAGATGCCGCAATACATGCAGAGCGCGTAGTCGATGTCGAAGCGGTCGAGCACCGACACCGTGCGCTCGCGCCCACCCTCACGCCGCGGCGGCCGCTTCTCCTTGTGGCCCTCGATGTAGATGCACCAGTCGGGGCACGACCGCGCGCACAGCATGCAGACGGTGCAGTTCTCCTCCTTGAGCGCGATCACACCGCGCGCTCGAGTGGGCACCTCTTCCTTCTCGTGCGGGTATTGCACCGTGACGGCCGGCTTGAACATCGTGCGCAACGTGACGCCGAGGCCCGTGGCCATGCCCTTGACCTGACTCTTGACCTGGTCTCGTTTCGCCATCAGAACGCCACCTTGAGCGCGCCGGTCACGAGGATGTTGAGCAACGCGATCGGGATCAGCCACTTCCACGCGAGTGCCTGCAACTGATCCTCGCGCAGACGGGGGTACGTGAAGCGGGCCCAGAACATCAAGAACGCCACGAGCATGATCTTCACGAACAGCACGATGGGCCCGAGAAAGTCTGCGGCACCCATGCTCGTGACGTGAGGGATCGACCAGCCGCCGAGGAACAACGTGGCCGCCAGACCCGCGTACACGAACGCGGTGCCGAACTCACCGATGAAGAAGAACAGGAACCGGAAGCCCGTGTACTCGACCATGTAGCCCGCGACGAGCTCCGACTCGGCGACGGGCATGTCGAACGGAGGCTGCGTGAGCTCGGCCTGCGCGGCCACCATGAAGAGTGCGAAACCGATGAATTGGGTGAAGATGAACGGCAGGCCGATCCCTGACCAGCCGAAGATCGAGCCGGTTTGCTGGGTGACCACGATCTTCTCGAGGTCCATCGAGCCGGCCTGCACCACCACGCCCACCACTGCGAGCACGAGCGGCAGCTCATACGCGATCAGCTGGGCCGCGGCGCGCAGCGCGCCGAGCAGCGCGTACTTGTTGCTCGACGCCCACCCGGCCATGAGCACGCCGATGACCGAGAGGCTCGACACCGCGAGCGCGTAGAAGATGCCGACATCGAAGCTCTGCACCTTGACGCGCGGCCCAGCCGGGAGCACCACGAACATGAGGAACGTGGAGAGCACCACGACGGCCGGCGCGATCTTGAACACGCGCCGGTCGGCACCAGCCGGGATGATGTCTTCCTTCTGGATGAACTTGATGCCGTCGCCGATGAGCTGGAACCAGCCGTGGAAACCGCCGGGGTCCATGGGCCCGAGCCGGCTCTGCATGTGGCTCATCATCTTGAGCAGGAACGTGTAACCGAGGATGAGCGCCGCAAGCGGCACGAACGCCAGCACCACGATCGTCTTGATCGCGAGGGTGGTGCCCCAGCCACCCCAGATGTTGAATGCGAGCACGTGGGTCATCGGTCGATGTCACCCAGGATGAAGTAGAGACTCGCGAGCACCGTGATCACGTCGGGCACGAAGATGCCCCGCAGCAACCACGGCAGGATCGACACGTTCGAGAACGACGCGGTGCGGATCTTCACGCGGAACGGTCCGGTCGCGCCCTTGCTCACGATGTAGTAACCCATCTCGCCGAGCGGGTTCTCGGTGTTCACCCAGATCTCGCCCTCGGGCACCTTGATGATGCGCGGCACCTTCGCCATGATCGGGCCGTCGGGCAACTGGTCGAGCAGTTGCAGGATCATCCGCGCCGACTCACGCGTCTCCTGCAGGCGCACCCAGTAGCGGGCGAAGCTGTCGCCGTCGGGGTGCGTCCACACCTTCCATTCGATGTCGTCGTACGGCAGGTACTTGTCGCCATCGCGGCGCAGGTCCCAGTCGACACCGCTCGCGCGCAGATTCGAACCGCTCACCCCGTACGCCGCGCCGAGCTCGGGCGGAATGATGCCGACGCCGCGGGTGCGCTGCTGGAAGATCGGGTTGCCGAGCACGAGATCCTCGAACTCGTCGCACGAGTCGAGCATCTTGCGCATCGTCGAACGGCAGTCGGCGATCCAGCCCCACGGCAGGTCGTCCTTGAGCCCGCCGATGCGGTTGTAGTTCGGGTGGAAGCGCCCGCCGGTGACCGCCTCGATGAGGTTGAGCGTGTACTCGCGATCGCGAAAACCGTAGAAAGCGGGGGTGATCGCGCCCACCTGCAGGCCCATCTCGCCGAGGAACAGCAGGAACGTGGAGATGCGCGCCAGCTCGGTGAGGATCGCGCGGATGTAGAGGGCGCGCGGCGTGGCTTCGATGTTCATCAGCCGCTCGGCCGCGGCGATGAACGGCACCTCGTTGGCGAAGCTCGACAGCCAGTCGATGCGGTTGATGAGTGTGGTGATCTGCGGGTAGGTGCGGTACTCGGTGAGCTTCTCGTAGCCGCGGTGCATGTAACCGATCACCGGGTCGGCACTGATGACGCGCTCACCGTCGAGTCGCACCACCAGCCGCAACGTGCCGTGCGTGGCCGGGTGCTGCGGGCCGATGTTGAGGATCATGTCGCCGTCGTCGAGCTCGACGTTCATCTGCGAGTCGGCGAGCAAACTGTTGATCGACGGGTCGATCTGGAACGCCGGCGTGTCCGTCGTGCTCACGATCTCCACCCCCGCCCGCTCATGACGCGGCCTCTTCTTCGTCGTCGCCGGCTTCGCCGGGCATGGCTTCGACGTTCACAAGCCCGGGCCACGGCTTCACTTCGCGCGCGAGGAGCGGGAAGTCCTTGCGCAGCGGGTGACCCTCGAAGTTGCTCGGCAGGTAGATGTGACGGAGGTTTGGATGGCCGTCGAACACGAAGCCGTACATCTCCCAGCACTCGCGCTCGTGCCAGTCGGCGCCGGGGTAGGTGGCGAACCACGACTGCACGTGGGGGTCTTGCTCGTCGACGTCGGTCTTCAGCGTGAGACCGCTGCGCGGCACACGGGTGGACTCCACATGGGCAAAGGCCTGGAAGCGACCTTCCGAGCCGGCGACTCCGAACGTCATCTCCTTGGGCTGCACCGGCGCACTGGTGTCGCCCTCGGCGTCCTCGTCGGCCGCGGGCATCGGCATCCAGTCGATACCGGCGATGAAGCACAAGTAGTCGTAGCCGAGCGTGGAGCGGCACACGTGCGCGGCGCGCGCCCACGCGTCCGGGCGCACACGCACGACGAGACTCGCAACTCCCGGGTTGGCGCCGCCGAGCACTCCGGACTCGACGACCGCGCCGTCACCGAGCTCGCGCGCGAGCGTGGCGATGGTCGCCTCGTGCTCGGCGTTCGGAGCTCCGTCTTCGACGGTGTCGTCGTTCGTGTCATCCGGCAACGACGATCGGCTCCCATCCCTTGCCCTGCCAACGATCGGCCGGGTCCTCCTTCTGGATGCGCTCCTGGAGCATCACGATGCCCTGGATGAACGCCTCGGGCCGCGGCGGGCAACCCGGCACGTACACGTCGACCGGGATGATCTGGTCGACGCCCTTGGTGACCGAGTAGCTGTCCCAGTAGGGGCCGCCACAGTTTGCACAGCTCCCCATCGAGATCACGTACTTCGGGTCGGGCATCTGCTCATAGAGGCGCTTGATCGCGGGCGCCATCTTGTCGGTGACGGTGCCCGAGATCACGATGAGGTCGGCCTGGCGCGGGCTCGCCGGGAACGGGATCACGCCGAGGCGCATCACGTCGTAGCGCGGGCCCGCGAGCGCGACACCCATCTCGATCGCGCAGCACGCGAGGCCCCACTGGAACATCCACAGCGAGTATTTGCGCGAGTAGTTGAGGAGCTCGCCGACCGGCTTCAACGGTCCCTTGCGCAGCGTGCCGCTCGAGATCAAGCCCAAGACAGCAACCCCTTGCGCCAGAGGTACGCGAGACCGAGCACCAAGATCGCGACGAACACGAAGATCTCGCCGAAGCCGAACCAACCGAGTTGGCTCTGATCGGCGTTGACCGCCCATGGGAAGACGAACACCGTCTCCACGTCGAACACCACGAACATCAGCGCGTAGATGTAGTAGCGCACGTTCTGCTGGCCGAACACCCCGAACGGGTCGGAACCCGATTCGTAGGTGATGTACTTCTCCGGCTGCGGGCGCTTCGGGCGCAGGGCCAGGCCCACGCCGAGCATGAGGCTCACGAGCAGCATGGCCGCGGCCACGAACACGCCGACCGCGAGGTACGACCGGTAGTACTGCGTCATCTCGCTGGTCCCACTTTGACCAGCGAGCACCGCGATCACGTGTGGCACGTTGGCTCCAGGGGCCCGGGACGGGATGTCGAGCACCGAAACGACCGCGACGGTGCGTTGACTGGCGACGTGCGCGGGAGTATACGCGGGTCCGATTTACGCCTTACGAATGGGGCCGAAGCGGGCAGGTGGCGGCTTCGGAGACCACTTCGGGAACAGGGACGTCAGGCGTTCCCGTTGTACGCCGATGGATGGTTGATGCGCGTTGGAGGACACCGATGATGCACCGTCGCCGCGGCCCGGACCGCGGTGACGCCGGCGACCCGCGGGCGCGGCGCCGGACGGCGTTCGTGCTGTCGGGTGGGGGCAACCAGGGCGTCGCCCAGGTGGGCATGCTGCGCGCCCTCGTGGAGCGCGGCATCGTTCCCGATGTCGTGATCGGGACATCTGCGGGCGCGCTCAACGGCGCCGCCATCGCGTACGCGCCGAACCTCACCGGCATCGACCGCCTCGCGTCGGTCTGGAGCGCGCTCACCACTGACGACGTGTTCCCTGGTGGGCGCATCAGCCGGGCGTGGAAAGTGGTGCGGCGAGGCACGCACTTGTTCACGAGCGAGGGCCTTTCGCGCGTCATCACCGAGTCGACGCCGGCCCGGTCGTTCGCCGACCTCGTGCTGCCGCTGCGAGTGGTCGCCTCCGACCTCGACTCCGGTGAGGAGGTGGTGCTCACGTGCGGACCGCTCGAACCCGCGCTCCTCGCGTCCGCCGCGCTGCCCGGAGTGTTCCCCATCGTGCACCACGACGGCCGCCGCCTCGTCGACGGCGGCGTGGTCAACTCGGTGCCGCTCTGGCACGCGCTGAGCGGTCCGATCGACCGTGTGTTCGTGCTGAACGTGTCGCACGGCGTGGCCGACCGGGTGCCGCGCTCACCGCTCGACGTGGTGATGACCTCGTTCGCGCACTCCCGGAACATGCGCTACGAGCTGGAGCGGCGCTACGCCCCAGACCACGTGGAGATCGTGGAGCTCCCGCGGCCCAACGACCCGCGCGACCTGTTCGACTTCGCGGGCGCCGAGGACCTCATCGAACGCGCGTACACACTGTCGGCTGCGGCGCTCGACGACTACCTCGAGGGCCGAGTGGCCTCCACCAGCGAGGACCACCGCCTCCGCATCCGCTGGGCCCGCCGCCAACGCGACTCGACAGCGTCGGAATCGCTCCCAGCCCCGGTCGTCCTCCGATAACCGGCGCGTTCGCGCTCGGACCGGCCCGGAAAACGACAGTCTCGCGGTCAGGTGAACCTGGCGCCCGACGCGGCGACCGCACAACGCCCGGCAGGAGCCCCGGCGTATGCGGTCGCTCGCCGCCGAGCGCAGCGAGGCAAAGAGAGGACGACGCAGCTTCTTGCGGCTCGCTCTAGCGAGCCGCAAGAAGTTGCGTTGCTTGGTGGGCGACGCTGATGAACCAGCTGGGGATGATGCCGATCACGAGCACACCGGCGCCGGCGATCGTGAGCGCGAGGCCCGAGCCCCAGTCGATGCGCGGGCGATCCGCGTCGTCAGCGGTTGTCTCGGCGACTTCGACGCCCTCAACCGGTGCGTACATCGCCAGCACGAGCCGCAGGTACACGTAGGCACCCACCACCGCGGCGAGCATGCCCACCAGCGCGAGCTGGTACTGGCCGGCGTCGACCGCGGCACGGAAGATCGTGAGCTTGGCGATGAAGCCGCCGGTGAACGGCACGCCGGCCTGCGCGAGCAGGAACAGCGTGAGCATGCCGGC
>DASXZO010000175.1:0-10517 GCA_036501845.1 Acidimicrobiia bacterium
ACTTCTCGCTCACCGGTCCGTTGCTGTCACGCTCCACGCTGTTCCGCCTCGACGCGCTCGAGCCCGCCGATCTGGTGACGTTGCTCGAGCGCGCGCTCGGCGATCGCACGCGAGGCCTCGGCGACGAACCGGCCGAGATCGAACGCGAGGCGCTCGAACATCTCGCGACACGCGCCGAGGGCGATGCCCGTCACGCGCTCACCTGCCTCGAGCTCGCCCACGCACTCGCTATCGAGCGCACCGCCCCCGGGGGCGCGAGCCGCAGGCGAGCGGGGGTGGAGAGTGCCGATCAGGCAATCATTGTTCTCGCTGATGCCGAAGCGGCGATCGCGATGCGCGCGGTGCGCTACGGCGCCGACGAGCACTACGACATCGTGAGCGCGTTCATCAAGAGCATGCGCGGCAGCGATGCCGATGCCGCGGTGTTCTGGCTCGCCCGCATGATCGAGGCGGGCGAGGACGCGCGGTTCATCGCTCGGCGCATGGTGATCTTCGCGTCCGAGGATGTCGGCCTCGCCGATCCGGTGGCGTTGTCGGTGGCCACGGCGGCCGCCCACGCAGTGGAATACGTCGGCCTGCCCGAGGCCCGCATCAACCTGTCGCACGCCGCGATCTACCTGGCGCTGGCCGCGAAGTCGAACAGCGCCTACATGGCGATTGCGCGTGCGATCGAGGCCGTGCACGACGAGGCCGCCGGGAAGGTGCCGGTGCATCTGCGGGACGCGAGCTACCAGGGTGCCAAGGCTTTGGGCCACGGCGAGGGGTATCGCTATCCTCACGACGCTCCGACGAGCTGGGTCGAGCAGCAATACCTGCCGGATGAGCACCTCGGGCGGCGGTTCTACGAGCCGGGCGACCATGGTGACGAGTCTGCGCTGGTGGAGCGCTGGCGGGCGCGCCGTGGGGAGCGGGAGGGCAGACACGATGACGGCGAGTGATGTGGTGCTGGTTGCGCTCGCAGTACTCGTCGCGATCGGCGCCGGTGCCACCGTCTCCATGCTCGTGTCGCTCCGCTCGACGCTCGTGTCGTTGCGCAGGTCGCTCGATTCACTGCAGCAGGACACGTTGCCGATCGTGGAGGAGCTGCGCGACGCGGTGACCACCACCACTGGTCACGTGGAACGGGTCGATCGGTTGATCACCGGCGCCGAGTCGGTGGAGGCCCACGTCGACGCGGCGTCGCGCCTCGCCTACCGCACGATCTCGAGCCCGGTGGTGAAGACCGTCGCGTTCGGCAGCGGCGTGAAGAAGGCCACGCAGCGGCTCCGGCGCCGGCGGGCGTCGTAGCCGTGTTCAAGCGGGTGCGCTGGACCGCAGTCGGTTACGTCGCGGGGCTCGGCACCAGTTATGCCGTGGCGCGCAAGGTGCGGCGGGAGATGCAAAAGCTCGATCCGCAACACGTGAGCCGGCAGGTAGGCGACCGGGTGCGAGCGGCGGTGTCGGACGGTCGCGACGAGATGCAACGCCGCGAGGCCGAACTTCGGCGCGGCTACGACCCGCGCTTGTTGCGCGCGGTGCCCGACGACATGCCGGGCAGCTCGCGTGGCCGCTGACGCTCGCCGCACTCGTCGCAGTCGCCGGCTCGCAGTTGTCGCCACACTTGCGGCCGCGTGCGCGGCCGTTCCGGCAACGAGCGGAGTGGCTGCGATCACCACGCGACACGCCGCAGGTGCGAGTGCTCCGGTGAAGCTCTACGTGGCGCAGCAAGGTTCGGATGCCGGCCCCGGAACTGCGGCGCGCCCGTTCCGATCGATCGGGGCCGCATTGAAGCGCGCCACCCGCAACGCCACCGTGGTGGTGGGCAGTGGCGTGTACCGCGAGTCGCTCGGCGACGTGTCCCAACCGGTCACGATCGAGGCGGCGCCGGGCGCCACCGTGTGGCTGTCGGGTGCCGACGTGGTCACTGGCTGGTCGGCGGTGGCGCGCGGATGGGTGCACCACAACTGGACCACGCAGTTTTGCCACACGTGTTACGACCCGCGCGCGCTCGACCCGCTGTATCCCTATGCGGGCTACCCCGACATGGCGTTCGTGAACGGCAAGGCGCTTACGCAGGTGGGCTCGGTGAGCGCGCTGCGCGCCGGCACGTTCTACGTCGACTACGGCGCGCACAACCTCTATGTGGGCACCAACCCCACGGGCGCGGTCGTCGAGGCCGCCACGCGCGTCCAGGCCGCGCGGTTCACCGGCCCGGCCGCCGGCAGCGTGGTGCGCGGCATCGGCTTCAAGGACTACGCACCTGACTGGAACACGAACCCGTACCCCGCGATGGTGCTCGACCTCGCGCCCAAGATGACGTTCGACGACGACAGCTTCGTGGGCAGCGCGTCGCGAGGCCTCAGCGTGTACACCAGCAACGTGACCGTGCGCGACAGCGCGTTCCTCGCCAATGGGTTCACCGGATTCCACGCCAACACGGCCGACAACCTCGACTTCGATGGCAACGTGGCGGCCTACAACAACACCGAGAAGTTCTTCCCGGGCTTCTCGCCCGTCGCCTCGGTGTCGGGCGTGAAGATCACCAGCTCGTACCACGTGCTCGTGAAGGGCAACATCGCCGAGGACAACTACGCCAACGGCATCTGGTTCGACGTCTCGTCGTACCAGGCCACCGTCGTCGACAACTTTGCGCAGTCGAACTTCCGCAACGGCATCTACATCGAGATCACGGGCTCGGCGATCGTGGCGTCGAACCTGTCGATCTTGAACGGTCAGGCCGGCCTCAAGCTCAGCGGTGCCACCGAAGCGCGCGTCTACAACAACACGCTGGCCGACAATGCCGAATACCAGCTGAGCGTGCACGACGACGGGCGCGTCAACACGAACCCACAGCAGATCGCGCTGGGCATCACGTGGCGCACCGCGAACAACACGTTCGCCAACAACGTGCTCTCCGCACCGCGCAACGGCGAGATCGGTCCGCTCGTGTACACCGAGGATCTCGACAAGCCCAAGAACGTCGACGCCTCCACGATGGTCACCGCCATGGTTGACGATGTGTTCGCACGGAGCGGCCCGAACCGTCCCACCTATCTCGCCGACTGGACTCGGATCGCGCCGCTCCCACTGAGCAAGTACGCGACGCTCGCGGCGTTCCAGGCCGCCACCGGCTACGAGGCGGGCGCGATCGACTACACGAACTACACCACGTCGCCGATCTTCGTGAACGAGGGCCTGGGGAACTACTCGCTGCAGTCGGGGAGCCGGCTCATCGATTCGGGCCTGCCGCTGCCCGCCGACGTCGCCGCCGCGGTCGGCGTTCCCTGCTGCGGCGCGGTGAATCGCGGCGCACTCGTGTACCCCGGTCACCAGTAATCTCAGCGGATGCACGCGTCACCGCCCAGCACCGCCGAGGGTTTGCGCGCGGCCTGGGACGAGTACTGGTCGGCGCGTGGCCACGCCATCGTGCCGTCGGCGAGCACGGTGCCCACCGACCGCACGGTGCTGTTCACGATCGCGGGCATGATCCCGTTCAAGCCCTACTTCGTCGGTGAGGAACAGGCGCCGTGGCCGCGGGCCGCGTCGATCCAGAAATGCGTGCGGGCCGGCGGCAAGCACAACGACCTCGACGACATCGGCCGCACGAACCGCCACTTCTCGTTCTTCGAGATGATGGGCTTCTTCAGCTTCGGCGACTACTTCAAGGCCGACGCCATCCCGTGGGCATGGACCTTCTTCACCGAGGTGATGGGCCTCGACCCCGAGCGCTTGTGGGTCACGATCCACACCACCGACGACGACGCGGCGCGGATCTGGACCGACGACGTGGGGTTCCCGCCCGCCCGCCTGCAGCGGCTCGACGAGGACAACTTCTGGCGGATGGGCGACACGGGTCCGTGCGGACCTTCGTCGGAGATCCACTACGACCTCGGGCCCGAGCACGGGCCCGACGGCGGCCCGGCGGTCGCCGGGGGCGACCGCTTCGTGGAGGTTGGCAACATCGTCTTCATGCAGTACGACCAGCGCGCCGACGGCACGCGAGCCGACCTGCCCAAGCCGAGCATCGACTTCGGGATGGGGTTCGAGCGCCTGCTGTTCCTCGTGCAGGGCAAGGAGTCGATCTTCGACATCGACCTCTTCCAGCCGCTGATCGCGCGAGCCGAGCAGGTGACGGGCACCCGCTACGGCGACGACCCCGAGCACGACGTGTACCTGCGAATCCTCGCCGAGCACGCGCGCACGATGGCGTTCATCGTGTCCGACGGCGTGATGCCGAGCAACCAGGAGCGCGGCTACGTGCTGCGGCGCATCATCCGGCGCGCCGTACGCCACGCGTACCTCCTCGGCGCGCGCGACCTCGTGACGCCGCCGATGATCGACGCGGTCTGCGAGGTGATGGGTAGCGCCTACCCGAAGCTCATCGCCGACCGCGAGATCGTCACCTCGATCGTGGCCCACGAAGAGCAGTCGTTCCTCGTCACGCTCCAGCGCGGCACCGAGCACCTCGACGGTTTGCTCGATCGTGGCGACGTGAGCGGCGACGACGCGTTCTACCTCCACGACACGCTCGGCTTCCCGGTCGATCTCACTCGCGAGATCGCGTCCGAGCGCGGCCGCCAGGTGGATGTCGCGGCGTTTGACGCGCGCATGACCGAGCAGCGCGAGCGGGCACGCGAGGCCGCCAAGGAAGCGGGCGGGCGCGCCAACGCGCCGGTGGAGCTCTACCGCGAGATCGTCGGCGAGCACGGCACCACCGAGTTCACCGGGCGCGAGGAGTACACCACCGACGGCGCCCGCGTGCTGGCCCTGGCGGACGGGCGCGAACGCATGCTGCGCGCCGCCGGCGGCGACGCCATGGAAGTGATCCTCGACCGCACGCCGTTCTACGCGGAGTCCGGCGGCCAGGTTGGCGACACCGGCATGCTGCGCAGCGAGCGCGGCGCGGTTGCCGAGGTGCAGGACACCCAGTACGGGCTGCCCGGTCTGGTCGTGCACCGGGTGGGGGTGATCGAAGGCGAGCTGTCGGAGGGCGACATCGTGACCGCCGCGATCGACGGTGAGCGGCGCGACAACATCCGTCGCAACCACACGGCCACGCACCTGCTGCACTGGGCGTTGCGCGAGGTACTCGGGCCTCACGTGAAGCAAGCCGGATCGGTGGTGGAGCCGGGCCGGCTGCGGTTCGACTTCAACCACTACGAAGCGGTGCCCATCGACGACCTGGTGAAGGTCGAGACACTCGCCAACGAGCAGGTGATCTCCGACGCGCCGGTCACGCACATCGAGATGGCGAAAGCCGACGCCGAGGCGCGCGGCGCGATCGCGTTCTTCGGCGACAAGTACGGCGACCGTGTGCGGGTGCTCGACGCGGGCCCGTCGATCGAGCTGTGCGGTGGCACGCACGTCGACTCGCTCGGCTTCATCGGACCGATCAAGATCGTGAGCGAGGGCTCGATCGGCTCCAACGTGCGCCGCATCGAAGCGCTCACTGGCGATGGATCGATCGCCTACATCTCCGACGAAGAGGCGCGGCTGCGGCGCATCGCCGCGCAACTGCGCGCGACGCCGGCCGAAGTGGAGGAGCGGGTCACGCGATTGCAGGGCCAACTCCGCGAGCTCGAGAGCGAGCTGCGCTCGTTGCGGGCCGAGCAGGCCACTGCGGCCGCGGGTGATCTCGCCGCGGGAGCCGAAGGCGGCGTGCTGGTGGCGCGCCGCGACGGTGCCACGCCCGACGAGCTGCGCCAGCTCGCGCACGCGGTGCTCACCACGCTGCCCGACGGAGGTGTGGTGGCGCTGCTCGGCGCCGGCCCCGACGGCGCCAAGGCTTCGATCGTGGTGGCCGTGAGCAAGCAGCTCGTGGCCGACGGCGCGTCGGCGGCCGAGATCGCCGCGCCCGGCGCCCGTGCGATCGGCGGCGGCACGGGGAAGAACGCCGACCTGGCGATGGGCGGCGGCCCCAATGTCGCGGCCATCGACAGCGCGTTGGAGCTGGTGGGCGAGCAGGCCGGTCGCTGGCGCCGGTGAGCGGCGCGGGCACACCCGGAGGGCGCGTCCTCGCCGTCGACCTGGGATCGCGTCGCATCGGCTTGGCCCTGTCCGACCCGTCGCGCACGATCGCGTCGCCGCTGCTGGTGCTCGAACGGTCGAGGTCGGCCGGCGACGACCACGCCGCGATCCTGGCCGTGGCGCGCGAGCGCGAGGTGGCCACGATCGTGGTGGGACTGCCGTTGTCCCTGTCGGGACGCGCCGGTCCCGCGGCAAAGGCGGCCGAGGCTGAGATTGGCGCGCTGGCAGAGGCCGCGGGTGCTGAACTGGCTGTGGTGGCCTTCGATGAGCGGCTCACAACTGTGAGCGCGCAACGCAGCCTGCGGGCCGCCGGCGTGGCTGGCCGCAACCAGCGCACGATGGTCGACAAGGTCGCGGCGGCGATCATGCTGCAGGCGTTCCTCGACCGCGAGGCGGGCGCGTGAGCCGCGGCGGCTCACGCGAGCCGATCGACCTCGACGAGTTGCAGGCGAACTTTCGCGATGCGCCGGCCGAGCCGGCCCCCGAACCACGCGAGCCGTCCAGCGGCCGCGGCCCGGGGCGCGGCGAGATCGTGCCGCGCGCCCAGCGCCGGCGCCGTCCCGGTCGGGCGCTGCTCATCCTCCTGCTCGTGCTCGCGGTCCCGGTCGCGCTGGCCGGTGTGGGCACGGCCTGGTTCCAGCACCGCCTCAATGGTTCACCGGGCGGCAAGGCGGTGTCGGTCACGATCGCTGCGCACACGAGCACCGATGCGATCGGGAGCCTGCTCGAGCACAAGGGCGTGATCGATTCCACGGTCGCGTTCCGGCTCTACACGCGTGTGTTCCACCACTCGAAGCTGCACGCCGGCACGTACACGTTGCACCAACACATGGGTGTGCGCGACGCCGTGACCGCGCTCGAACGCACGGTGCCGGTGCAGCGGCTCGTGCTGGAGATCCGGCCCGGGCTGTGGCTCGACGAGATCGCGGTGCAGGTGCACGACCAGCTGCATCTCGACCCGTTGAAGTTCATCTCGCTCGTGAAATCGGGCGCGGTGCGGTCGGCCTACCAGCCTGCCGGCACCACCTCCACCGAGGGCCTGCTGTATCCCGACACCTACTACTTCACGCCGCACTCCACCGAGCTCGATGTGGTGCGCACGATGGTGCAGCGCTTCGACGAGGTCGCCAATTCGATCGGCTTGTCGCACGCGGCCGCGGCGCTGCACGTGTCGCCGTACGACGCGATCAAGGTGGCGGCGCTGATCCAGAGTGAGGCCAAGTACTCGGCCGACGGCCCGCCCGTGGCCTCGGCGATCTACAACCGGCTGGCGCGCAACATGCCACTGCAGATCGACGCCATGGTGTTGTTCGCCAACAACACCCACTCCACCAAGGATTTCGCGCACCTGCGCACGGTCGACTCGCCGTACAACTCCTACCTGCATGCCGGTCTCGGCCCCACACCGATCGAAGCGGCCACGATGGACAATCTCGAAGCAGCAGCGCATCCGCCCCACACCACCTATATCTATTGGGTGAACGGCGACTGCGCCGGCCACCTCGCGTTCGCCACGACGCAGGAACAGCAGAACGCCAACGTGGCTGCCTACGACGCGCTGGTGTGCCAATGACTCGCGCGGTGTCGGGTGCAACTGCGCTCGCGTGTGTGGTGGGCGACCCCGTGCGGCACTCGGTGTCGCCGGCGCTGCACAACGCGGCGTTCGCGGCGCTCGACCTCGACTGGGTGTTCCTCGCGTTCGAGGTGCCGCAGAACCATGCCGACGCGGCGATCGCGGGAATGCGCGCGCTCGGCGTGCGCGGCGCGTCGGTGACGATGCCGCACAAGGAAGCGGCGATGCACGCGTGCGACGAGGTGACGTCGCGCGCCACGATGCTGCGGAGCGTCAACTGCATCACGCGCTTGCCCGACGGTCGGCTGCGGGGCGATTCCACCGACGGCGATGGTTTCGTGCGCTCGCTCACCGATGCCGGCGTCGACGTGTCGGGCCGGACGGCACTGTTGCTGGGTGCGGGCGGCGCGGCCCGCGCGGTCGCTGTAGCGCTGTGCGAAGCCGGCACGCGTGTGAGTGTGAGCTCGCGTCGCGCCGCGGCCGCCGACACTGTGGCCGGACTCACGAGCCGGCGCGAGGTCGAGGGCAAGATGGCGGCCACCATCCCGTGGGACGAGCGCGCGACCGCGGCCGCAAGCGCTGACATCGTGGTCAACGCCACGCCGATCGGCATGCTCACCGATGGCTCGTCGCCGCTGGAAGCGTCGGCGCTCCACGCCGGTCAGGCAGTGATCGACCTCGTGTACACGCCACTCAACACGCCGTTGCTCATGGCGGCCCGCTCGGCCGGCGCGCAGACCGTCGACGGTCTCGGCATGCTCGTGCACCAAGCTGCCATCGCCTTCGAGCACTGGACCGGCCTGCCCGCGCCGGTCGCCGTGATGCGCACCGCGGCCGAGGGTGCGATCACGCCGGCGTGACGTGACGCACTGAACCCTCCGTTCGCTCAACTGCAGCGCGCCTTTGCGCCGATACCAGCGCAGGAGGGCGAACACGGATGTCGTTATCGGGAACCTTCGACGTGTTCTCGCTGCCCGAGGTACTGCGCATGCTCGCCACGGCGGGCAAGAGCGGCACGTTGACGGTCGAGGCTGCCGGACGGTCGGCGCGCGTCGATCTCTATGAGGGTGAGTGTTGCGGCGCGGGCCACGGCGCTGCCGACGAGGCGCTCGTGGCCACCCACACGGCGGCGGCCCTTCATGCCTGCCTCCTCGACGTCGCCTTCGAGACCCGCGGCGCGGTCGACGGCTCGTTCCGTTTCGCCGGCGACGAGCACCCGCGCCCGCGCCCGGCGGCCTGCGCCGCGATCGAGCCGGTGCTCGACGAGCTCGATCAGCTCGAGCGTGAATGGCAGGACATCTCCACCGTTGTGCCGTCGACCGACGCCGTCCCGGTGCTCGCGTCGGAGCTTCCTGCCGACGAGATCACCGTGAGCGGCTTCGAGTGGAAGCTGCTGGCGTGCCTCGACGGCACCACCACCGTGCGCGAGCTCCCCGGCCGATCCGGTGGCTCGCTAGTGGGTGTGTGCCGCGCGCTGGCGTCGCTGGTTCGGCGGGGGGCGATCGACGTGGCCCCCGTGGCCCCGCCCTCGCCCGTGGCGGAGAAAATGCCCGCACCCGTGGCCATCGCGGAGAAAGCGCCCGTCGCGCCGAAGGCGCCAGTCGCCACCGCGCCCACACCGGCGCCGGCGCCCGTTCCCCAGCCCGTCGCCGAGCCCGAACGAGTGGCCGAGGACGAGCCGGTCGCGGTGGCCAAGGCCACGCCGGCGGACGAAAAGCCGGTCGACGGCGACCGCGGGGCGATGCTGCGCCTCTTCTCCGCCCTGCGCGAATAGGCGAATGTGGTGTCGTCGCCGAGCAAGCTCGTGTGTCTCAATGGCGACGCGCGCTCTCCAGGGGCCCCTGAGACCGGTCGATAGTTCGGCAGGACCAGGAGGCTGAGAACCCTGTCGGACGGAACGCCACTCGGCGCGCTCTTGCTGCGCGAGGGCCTCGTGACCGAGGCCCAGCTCGACGCGGCCTTGCGCGAGCAGACGACGAGCGGCAAGCAGCTCGGCCGCATCCTGATCGAGATGAAGGCCGTCGACGAGGCCGGCGTGGTGCGGGCCCTCGCTCGCCAGGTGGGCATCGAGTTCGTCGACCTCAACGACATCACGATCGACGCCGGCGTCGTGTCGCTCGTGAACGAGACGATCGTCCGTCGCTACCAGGCGCTGCCGATCGGTTGGGACGGCGAGCGGCTGATCGTGGCCATGGCCGACCCGTCGAACGTGTTCGCGCTCGACGACATCCGCTCGCTCACTGGTCGCGAGCTGCGCAGTGTGGTGGCTACGCCGTCGCAGATCTCCGAGCTTATCGAACGCTTCTTCAAGCTCGAGACCGACGTCGACAGCGTCGCGCTGCTCGCGGGCGAGGAAGCCGACGAGGTCGATTCGCTGGCCGACGTGCACGAGGTGATCGAGGACGCGCCGATCGTCAAGTTCGTCAATCTGCTGATCACCCAGGCCGTCGCCGACCGCGCGAGCGACATCCACGTGGAGCCCACCGAGGTGGACATCCGCATCCGTTTCCGCATCGACGGTGTGCTGCACGAGGTGATGCACGCGCCGCGTTCGATCCAGAGCGGCGTGATCTCGCGCATCAAGTTGATGGCCGACATCAACATCGCCGAGCGCCGAATCCCGCAGGACGGTCGCATCTCGATGAAGGTGGCCGGCCGCGCCATCGACTTGCGCGTCGCGACCTTGCCCACCGTGTGGGGCGAGAAGGTCGTCATGCGGGTCCTGGACAACTCGACCGCGCGGCTGGACCTGGCCGACCTCGGCTTCGGCAAGAGCAACTACACGCGCTATTCCAAGAGCTTCGTCAAGCCCTACGGGATGATCCTGGTGACCGGGCCGACCGGGTCGGGCAAGTCGACCACGCTCTACGCCACGCTCAACATCGTCAGCAAGCCCGAGGTCAACGTCATCACGGTCGAGGACCCGGTCGAGTACCGG
>DASXZO010000176.1:0-30891 GCA_036501845.1 Acidimicrobiia bacterium
CACATTGTCGGCGTTGCGCGACGGCGACCGTGTGGTGCTGCGCTACGTCGACAATCCCAACGGCAGCGTCGACGCCATCGCCGGCATCTGCAACGAGACCGGCAACGTCGTGGGGCTCATGCCGCACCCGGAACGAGCGTCGGAGACGATTCTCGGTTCGGCCGACGGCGTGGTGCTGCTCGAATCGGTACTCGCAGCCGCCACCGCCCGCGTCTGACGGGGCTCGCGAGGGCGTGGCGCGCTACACGTTCGGCGACAACGAGGCGCGCACAACCGCGTGCCCACGGCCACGATCGTGGTGGGCGACGCGCTGGCGCTCGACGCAGCGGATTCCTACGACCTGATCTATGCCCGCGACCTCCTCGCCCACTTGCCCGATGTCGAACGCGCCATCCGCGTGTGGTGCGCAGCGCTGGCACCCGGCGGTGTGCTGGTGCTGGAAGAACCGGAGTCGATCGCGAGTACCGACCCCGACTTCGCCCGCTACGAGCACATCGCCAGCGGGCTGGTGCAGGCGAGGTCCGGCGTGTTCTACGCCGGCGATGTTCTGGCGCAATGCCGCGGTGTGGCGCGACGACGCGGTGGTCGCCGGGCTCACCACGAGCGCCGAGATCGACTCGCTGGTGGCGCGGATGCGCGACCGTGAAGGCCGCGACGGCACTCGCGGCCTCCTCCAATGGCGCCAGCGCCAGACGGCACTCACCCGCACGAGGTGATTCAGAATCCTTGCCCGGCCCCGTATCACCCGGTTAGCGTTGGCGTGGAAACTGGGATGGTGTGATGCACGATTTGCTGCTCGATGTGCTGGGTGTCGCCGGTGGGCTGGCCGGTTACGGCGTGTTGCGCGCCACGTTCGGACGTTTCGGCGCGCCCCGTCGCACCACGCGTGCCGCCGCGGGCCGCGACCGCGTCGACGGTTTGCTCGCGCCCTACGACGGCGTCGTGATGCAAGCCATCCCGGTGCGCGACGAGCTGCCCGCGAACGTGCTCCGGTTGCGGCCGCGCTCGCGCGACTGATCAGCGCGTTCGAGCCAAGCGAGCGCGCGGCGCGCCGGTAATCTCGCCGCAATGCCCGACGTCGTGCCGCTGCACCGCCAGCTCGGCATGACCGACGACGAGCTCGATGCCGTGCGCGGCGAGCTCGGTCGGGAGCCGAACGAGCTCGAGCTCGCCATGTATTCGGTGATGTGGAGCGAGCACTGCTCGTACAAGTCGTCCAAGCCGTACCTTGGCCGGCTGCCCACTACTGCGCCGTGGGTGCTCGTGGGTCCGGGTGAGGGCGCGGGCGTGATCGCGATCGACGACGACCTCGCACTCGCGCTCCGCATCGAGAGTCACAACCATCCCAGCGCGGTGGAGCCCTACCAGGGCGCGGCCACGGGAGTGGGCGGGATCATCCGCGACATTTTCTCGATGGGCGCGCGTCCTATCGCGCTCCTCGACCCGCTGCGCTTCGGTCCGCCCACCGACGGGCGCTCGCGCTACCTGCTCGAAGGAGTGGTCGCGGGGATCAGCGGCTACGGCAACGCTGTGGGCGTGCCCACCGTCGGCGGCGAAGCGGTGTTCGACGAGTGCTACCGCGAGAACCCGCTCGTGAACGTGATGTGCATCGGCCTGCTCCGGCGCGATCAGCTCGTGCTCGCCATCGCCACGGGTGAGGACAACCTCGCCGTGCTGCTCGGTGGGGCTACTGGCCGCGACGGCATCGGTGGCGCATCGGTGCTGGCGTCGGCGGGCTTTGCCGAAGGCGAGGAGGCCAAGCGACCGAGTGTGCAGGTGGGCGATCCCTTCGAAGAGAAGCGCCTCATCGAGGCGTGTCTCGAGCTCTACGACCGTGAGCTCGTCGTGGGTGTGCAGGATCTCGGCGCCGCCGGCCTGTCGTGCGCGGCCAGCGAGACCGCGGCCAAGGGCGGCATGGGCGTCGACGTCGACGTCGCGCGCGTCGCGCAACGCGAGCCCGGTATGAACGCGGTCGAGATCCTCACGTCCGAGAGCCAGGAACGCATGCTGGCGATCGTCACGCCGGAACGTCTCGACGACGTGCTCGAGGTGGCTCGCCGCTGGGAAATTCGCGCCACGGTCGCCGGCCGCGTCACCGACACGGGTCGCTTCCGCGTGTTCGACGGCACGTTCGACGCGCGTGGTGTGCCCGGCGAGAACCCGGCCCCGCCGCCGGGTGGCGCGCCGCCCGAGGTCACGAGCGACGCGCTGCCGCTCGCCGACGTTCCGGCCGGGAGCCTCGGCGACGGCCCCGTGTATCACCGTCCGGTCGCGCGCCCGGCCGACCTCGACGCGCTCCAGGCCGACGATCCCGGCCCGGTGCTGCGCGCCAAGTTCCCGGCCGGCTGTGACCTTGCGTCCGAGTTGCTGGCGTTGCTCGCCACGCCGACGATCGCCGACAAGTCGTGGATCTACCGCCAGTACGACCATCAACTGTTCCTCAACACCGTCGTTGCGCCCGGCGGTGACGCGAGCGTGCTGCGGTTGCGCACACCGCGCGGAGCCGGCGGTGCGCTCGCCGCCGACGCCGCGGTGAAGCGGCCCGCCATTGCGATCAGCACCGACGGCAAAGGACGGTTCTGCCGGCTCGATCCGCGCACGGGCGCGCGGCTCGCGGTGATGGAAGCGGCGCGCAACGTGGCGTGCGCCGGCGCCAGCCCGCGTGCGCTCGTCAACTGCCTCAACTTCGGCAACCCCGAGCACCCCGAAGTGATGTGGCAGTTCGCGGAGACCATCGACGGCATGCGCGACGCGTGCGAGGCGCTCGAGCTCCCCGTGGTTGGCGGCAACGTGAGCTTCTACAACGAGAGTCGCGGCGCCGACATCGACCCCACGCCGGTGATGGGCGTGGTCGGCGTGATCGACCGGCTCGACGACACGCCGCCGGGTATCGCGCTGCACGCCGGGGACGAGATCGTGCTGCTCGGCACCACACGCGGCGAACTCGGTGGCAGCGAATGGGCGGCGGTGGTGCACGGTGTGCGAGGTGGCCGTCCGCCTGCAGCCGATCTCGACGCGGCGAAGGCGCTGCACGAGCTCGTCGCCTTCCTCGTGCAGCACCGCACCGTGCGCGCGGTGCACGACTGTTCCGACGGCGGACTGGCCGTGGCGCTCGTGCGCATGGCGATCGCCGGCGATGTGGGAGTGCACGTCGCGCTCCCGGCCGACGACGGCCATCGCACCACGCTCACACCGGCCGAAGCGATGTTCTCCGAGTCGGCGAACCGCGTGGTGCTCGGCGTTGCACCGAGTGAACGTGACGCGGTGTGCGCACGAGCGACCGAGGCTGGTGTGCCCTGCACGATCCTGGGCGCAGCTGGCGGCGACGCGCTCGCGTTCGACACCGGCGGCACCGTCACGTTGGCGGCCGCGGCCGCCGCCTGGCGAGTGGAACGCTGACCGGGTAAGCCCGCGCTGCGCTCGCGTTCGAGCGGCGGCTACGCGGGGCTGTTGCTGAACAGGTGCTGGTCGAGCCAGGCCTCGACCTCGGCGGCCGACTGCTCGGGCGTCTTGCCCCCCGTGTCCACCCGGATCTCCGGGTTCTCGGGCGGCTCGTAGGGATCGTCGAGTCCGGTGAACTGGGGGATCTCGCCGGCACGGGCTTTGGCGTAGAGGCCCTTCACGTCGCGGTCTTCGCACACCTCGAACGGTGTGGCCACGTGGATCTCCACGAAGTTGTCGATCTGCCCGCGCATCTCGTCACGCAGCGCCCGGTACGGCGAGATCGCGGCAGTCACCGCGATGACGCCATTGCGCGCGAGCACCTTGGCCACCCATCCGATGCGCCGGATGTTGACGTCGCGGTCCTCCTTGGAGAACCCCAGACCCTTCGACAGGTTCTCGCGCACCTCGTCGCCGTCGAGTAGCTCGACCTTGCAGCCGCGTGCGACCAGGTCGGCGACCACGATGTTCGCGATCGTGCTCTTCCCCGCACCCGAAAATCCGGTGAACCACAGGCATCCGCCCGGCTGATCCGTCACAGCCGATGATGCTACGGGGCGGCCGGGCAACTTCCGGGCAACGTCGCATGTACCTGCGATACTGGTCACATGGCGGACGACGCCCTCGAGCCCGACGAGTCTTACGAGCCAGACGAGTCTGATCATCCACGCGAGGCCTGCGGCGTCGTCGGCGTGTACCAGCCCGGGCACCAGGTGGCGAACCTCGCCTACCTCGGGCTTTACGCACTGCAGCACCGTGGCCAGGAGTCTGCCGGTATCGCGTGCAGCGACGGCACCACCTACACGGTGGTGAAGGACATGGGTCTGGTCACCCAAGTGTTCGGCCGCGACACGCTCGTGCCGCTCGAGGGTCACCTCGCGATCGGTCACGTGCGCTACTCCACCACGGGCTCGAGCAACTGGCGCAACGCGCAGCCGGTGTTCCGAGCTCGTGGCGACGCGGGCTTCGCGGTCGGGCACAACGGCAACCTCACGAATACGCGATCACTGGCCGAAGGGCTCGGCCGATTGCCGGGTCTCTTCGATTCCGAGCTCGCGCGCCTCGATTCCACGAGCGATTCAGAGCTGATCGCAGAACTCGTGGGGAGCGAGTATCACGATCCGGGGCGCAGCGACGGCCGCGACCTCGAGCACGCCCTGCTCACGGTGCTGCCGAAGCTCGAGGGTGCGTTCTCGCTCGTGCTCTCCGACGAGGCGCACCTCATTGGTGTGCGTGATCCGCACGGCTTCCGCCCGCTCGTGCTCGGCCGGGTCGACGGTGGATGGGTGCTCGCGAGCGAGACCGCGGCGCTCGACATCATGGGCGCGCACTTCCTGCGCGAGGTGGAGCCCGGCGAGCTCGTAGCGATCGACGCGAGCGGCGTGCGCTCGGTGCGCTACGCCGCGCCGGTACCGAAGCTGTGCGTGTTCGAGTTCGTCTATATCGCGCGGCCCGACACGCAGCTGTACGGCAAGGGCGTGCACGGGGCGCGCCAGCGCATGGGCATGGAGCTCGCGCGCCAGGCGCCGGTCGACGCCGACATGGTGATGCCGGTACCGGAATCGGGTGTGCCCGCAGCGCAGGGCTACGCAGCCGAGATCGGGATCCCCTACGGCGACGGTTTCGTGAAGAACCGCTACGTGGGCCGCACGTTCATCGATCCCGACCAGAAGCGGCGCGGTGCGGGCGTGCGCATCAAGCTCAACCCGCTGCGCGACAACGTGCGCGGCAAGCGCCTCGTGGTAGTCGACGACTCGATCGTGCGCGGCACCACCACCCGCCAGACCATGGCCGTGCTGCGCGAAGCCGGCGCCACCGAAGTGCATCTGCGCGTGTCGTCGCCGCCCTACCGGTGGCCCTGCTTCTATGGCCTCGACACGGGCAAGCGCGCCGACCTCCTCGCGGCCGACATGTCGGTGGGCGAGATCTGCGACTACCTCGGTGTCGACTCGTTGGCCTATCTCGACCTCGATCGCCTGCTCGCAGCCACCGACGCGCCACCTGAATCGTTCTGCACCGCCTGCTTCAGCGGCGTCTATCCCGTGGCCGTCCCCGATGCCGACACCAAGCACGTGCTGGAAACGGGCCAGCTTGATTCTGGCGGCCTCGACCGTTCGTCCGACACCGACGACGCCGAGATCGTCGGCTTCGACGACGGAGACGGCGACGACGGAGATGGCGAGGACGCGACACCGGCGAGCCGCCGCGCCTTGTCGTGAGCGCAGCGAACAAGAACCAAGAGTCGGCTGCGCTCACCTACGCCGGCGCGGGCGTCGACATCGAGGCGGGCGAGAAAGCCGTCGCGCGTATCGGCGAGCTGGTGCGCTCGACGTACCGGCCCGAGGTGCTCGGCGACATCGGTGGGTTCGGCGGGCTGTTCGCGGTCGACTGGAAGCGCTACCGCGATCCGGTGCTCGTGTCGTCGACCGATGGCGTGGGCACGAAGTCGTGGATCGCGCGCCAGGTCGGTCGGCTCGACACGATCGGTATCGACCTCGTTGCCATGTCGGCCGACGACGTGGCCGTGCAGGGTGCCGAACCGCTGTTCTTCCTCGACTACATCTCGACCGGGCGCGTCGACGCCGATGAGATGGAGCAACTCGTGGGCGGCGTGGCGCGCGGATGCCGCGATGCCGGTTGCGCGCTGATCGGCGGCGAGATGTCGGAGCATCCCGGCATCATGCAACCCGAAGACTTCGACCTTGTCGGGTTCTGCGTGGGTGTGGTCGACCGTGGCGACGTGCTGCCGCGCGACGTGCAGCCCGGCGACGCCATCGTCGGGATGGCGAGCCCGGGTTTGCGTTGCAACGGCTACTCGCTCGCGCGACGCGCGCTGTTCGAACGTGCCGGTCGACGCGTCGACGAACCGGCCTGGCCCGGCCACGACCGCACGCTCGGCGAGGAGCTGTTGCTGGCGAGCGTGATCTACGCACGCGCGATGCGCACGTTGCAGGCGGCCGTACCCGTGCACGCGTTCGCGCACATCACCGGTGGCGGCATCCCTGGCAACCTCGACCGCGTGTTGCCGCCCGACTGCGACGCGGTGGTGCGGCGCGGATCGTGGCCCGAGCCGCGCATCTTCGCCGAGGTGCAGGAAGCGGGCGCAGTGAGCGACGACGAGATGAGCCACGTGTTCAACCTCGGCCTCGGCATGCTCGCGATCGTGCCGGCCGGGCGTGAACACGAATGCGTCGACGCGCTCGCGGCGTGCGGCCAGGAGGCGTTCGTGGTCGGCACGGTCGAAGCGGGCGGCGGGCGCGTCCACCTCGCATCGGCGAACGCCTGACCGAGGGTCAGGCGTTCAGGCGCGAGTCGGCGTGCAACAGTTCGGCGAGCGCGGAGTAGGCCGCCGCGCCCGGTGATCCCGGCGCGTGGTCGAGGATCGTCAGACCGCGCGAGGGCGCCTCGGCGAACCGCACCGATTTCGGCACCGGTGGTTCCAGCACGCTGATCCCGAATCGACTGCGCACGTCGTCGACCACTTCGCGTGCGTGGCGTGTGCGCGCGTCGAACATCGTCGCGATCGCGCCGCGCACGGCGAGGTCGCGATTCGTGTACTCGCGCACGTCGGCGATGCTGTCGAGCAATTGCGCGACCCCGCGATGCGACAGGGCCTCGCACTGCAACGGGATCAGCACCTCGTTGGCGGCGGTGAGGCCGTTGACGGTGAGCACACCGAGTGTGGGTGGGCAGTCGATGAGCACCGTGTCGTAGTCGTCGATGATCGGTGCGAGCGCGCGGCTGAGTGTGTGCTCGCGACCGGTGCGGGTGAGCAGGTGCATTTCGGCGCCGGCCAGGTCGATGTTCGTGGGCAGGACGCTCACGTCGCGCACGTCGAGGCGCGCGTCGGCGGCCGACGCCTTCCCCACGAGCACGTCGTGGAGCGACACTGCCAGCGACTCGGGATCGAGCCCGAGCGAGAATGTGAGACAGCCCTGCGGATCGAGATCCACGAGCAGCACCCGCTCGCCGAGACGAGCGAGGGCCACGCCGAGAGTCTGGGTGGTGGTGGTCTTGGCGACGCCGCCCTTCTGATTGGCGACGGCAAAAGTGCGGGCCACGGCGCCCGAGTCTACGAACCGTCTCTATTGCTGCGCCTCAGTCGCCGAGCGAAGCGAACACGCAGCCGAGCGTAGGAGCGAAGCGGAGGCCGCCCGCGAAGCCCCGGAGTGGGGGCCCGGGTCGTGGGTGCGCGGTGAGCGGGACAGCGCAGGAGCGAGGGACGAGCGAGATGCGTGCGCAGGGAATTCGCCGCCGAGCGCAGGCCCGGAGTGGGGGCCCGGGTCGTGGGTGCGCGGTGAGCGGGAGCAGCGCAGGAGCGAGGGACGAGCGAGATGCGGGCGAAGCGAACACGCAGCCGAGCGCAGGCGACGGCAATGGATACGTCCGGTTCCTCACCCTTCGGGCGCTAAGTGGCTAGTATCGCCAGGTCGGGTCGCGCGGAGGAGCTCGTGCGGCTGGGTGGCAGGACGCCACCGCCAGCCGACACCCCAAGGTGGAGGGGGATTAGTGACAGCGACCGACGGTCAGCCCTACGACGACGACGCGCTCCTCACCCCGTCGGAGGTAGCCGCGATGTTTCGCGTCAATCCGAAGACGGTGACGCGCTGGGCGCGCGCCGGCAAGATCTCTGCGATCCGCACACTCGGCGGTCACCGCCGATTCCGTGCGAGCGAGATCCACCAGTTCCTCTCGCAAGTCGAACAAGAACAACAAGCCTGAGTCACGCGAGGCGGCTTCGCCTCCAGCGTTCTCGGTGCATGCGCCGGCGATAATCCACGCCGTACGCACCGAGAACGATGATGAGCGGTGACGAGTGGCCGGGACCGGCGTCGATCCGGTGACCTTGCGCTTTTCAGGCGCACGCTCTGCCAACTGAGCTACCCGGCCATAGTGAGCCGCCGGCGGTGCGGCGTCTCCGCGGTCCTGACGGGATTTGAACCCGCGGCCTCCGCCTTGACAGGGCGGCGTGCACTCCAAACTGCACCACAGGACCAGTGAACGTGCCCCCAGGGGAGTTCGAATCCCCGTTACCGCCTTGAAAGGGCGGCGTCCTAGGCCACTAGACGATGGGGGCTCGACTCATGTGGGACCGGCGGAGTGTAGCAACCGCGATTTCAACTTCTCGCGGCCGGAGCGCCTCGGGCCGTTGCGGCCACTACGGTGCCCGGCGTGCGTTCGAGGGTGGTCGGGTGCGCGTCGGCGCTGGGCCTCACGTTGGTGCTCGCGGCCTGCAGCACGGGAGGCGGCGGTGGCAGTGATCTCGGTTCGGGCACGCAACCCGTGAACAACCGGGTGGTGTGCGGCTACGTAGCCCAGCTCCCCAACTCGGCCGCGGCGCTGCAGCGGGCCGACGTGCGCGATCCCGCGCAGTTCTCGACGGTGCTCGACACTGCGGTGAAGCAGTACGTGGCCACGCTCGACCAGATCGCACCGCTCATCGACCCCAAGCTGAAGTCGACGGTGAGCAACGTGCGCAAGCTGGTGGTGGCGCATGAGTTCGCGCAGGCCAACGACGCGCGCGTGCCGCTCGACACATGGACTGCCGACCATTGCTAGGTGCGCGGCTGCGAGCGTTGGCGCCGGCCCTGATCGGACCGGCGGCGTTCTTCGGTGCCTCGATCGTCGGCGCCCGCAAAGTGCGCGGCTACCGCCATCGCGACGAACCCATGAGCGCGCTCGCGGCCAAGGGGTGCGAGTCGGCGCCGATGATGATCGGCGGGTTCCTCACGCTCGGCGCCTCGACGATCATGTTGGCGCGCGCCGTGCGGGGCGCCGCGCTCCCGCGCCCGGTCGTCGCGATGCTCGAGGTCAGCGGCGCGGCAATCGTGGCGGCCGGCGTCGGCCGCCAGAGCGATCGGTCGTGTCCGGTCCGCTTCCTCGGCGATGAGGTGACGCTCTCTGACGACGTGCATCTCTTCTCGAGCATGGTCGTGTTCGCGAGTTGGCTGGCGATGCCCCTGCTGACCGCGGCGTTCGGGCGCCGGCTCCGACCCGTTGATCGCCGGCGGTCACTCGCGCTCGGCGTCACCGCGGTGGCCGGGTGGACCTGGGGAAGTGTGCTGATCCGCGGCGACTCCGAGCGGTGGGGTGGCGTGGCCCAACGCGTCACCGTGGCGTCGGCGCTGGTGTGGTATCCGGTGGCCGCAATCGCCGCCACCCGCTGACCGCCGATCACCGCATCGACAACGCTGCGCAGCCCGCGGCGCCACGGGCTGCGTGGCGGCACGGTCACCCGCAGGCGCCGCGAAACTGCCGCGCGAGTGTCGTGCGCAACGGCGTTCTTGCCGTCACCCGCGCTGGGTAGCTGAGCCAGCGCGAGATCGCGGGCGGCGTACGCCTGGCGCGGGTGATGGCGCGCCTCTACCGGCGGGCGCACGTTCGCGTGGCGGGGTGTCGCGCGCCGACGCAGCGGAGGAACACGATGACCGACACGGTGCAGCCCACGCCCCCGGCCACTCCCGGTGCGGGAACGCCGTCCGGGAAGGAAGCTGACGGCGCGAGTGCGCCGCGATTCGGTCTGAACACCGCGGTCGCGTTGATCATCGGCAGCATCATCGGCGTCGGCATCTTCAACCTGCCCACATCGTTGGCCGGCTACGGCCCGATCACGCTCGTCTCGATGGGGCTCACCACGATTGGAGCGCTCGCGCTGGCGCTGCTGTTCGCCGCGCTCTCCCGGCGCGTTCCCGCTGACGGCGGCCCGTACGCGTATTCGCGCGTCGCCTACGGCAACACGGTCGGCTTCTTCAACGCCTGGTCGTACTGGATCACCGCGTGGGCCGGGAACGCCGCGATCGCGGTGGGTTGGGTGCTGTACGTCGAGGTGTTCGTGAACAAGGGCCACAACAAGCTCGGCTCGGTGCTGCTCGTGTTGGTGGGTTTGTGGCTCCCGGCGATGGTCAATCTTTCGGGCGTGAAGAACATGGGGTCGGTGCAGGTGATCACGACGATCCTCAAGTTCGCGGCGGTCGCGTTCATGTCGGTGGTGGGTCTCTTCTACATCAAGTCGGCGAACTTCACGCCCTGGAACGTGAGCGGCGGAAGCTCATTGGCCGCCATTGGTGGTGGCATGGCGATCGCGCTGTTCAGCTATCTCGGTGTGGAGGTCGCGGCCGTCGCGGCTGCAAAGGTGAAGGACCCCGATCGCAACATCCCGCGGGCAACCCTCTTCGGCACACTCGCGTGCGCGGTGGTCTACATGCTCTCGTTGACCGCGGTGTTCGGCATCGTGCCGAACTCGGCCTTGCAGAAGGCGAACGCGCCGTTCTCGACTGCGATGAACGTGATGTTCGGCGGCACCGGCTGGGGGAAGCTGATGGCGGTCTTCGTGATCATCTCCGGCCTCGGTGCGCTCAACGGCTGGACGATGATCTGTGCCGAAATGCCGCTCGCGGCCGCGAACGACGGCCTGTTCCCCGAGCAGTTCAAACGCATGTCGGCGAAGGGAGTACCGGCATTCGGCATCATCGCGTCGACGGTGCTCGCCTCGGTGGCGATGGCGCTCAACTACATGGGCTCGGGTGGCGCAACCGTGTTCACCACGCTGGTGCTCATGACCGGGATCACGTCGGCGATCCCGTACGGCTTCTCGGCCCTGGCGCAAATGAAATGGCGCTGGATCGACCACAAGGAGATCCAGACGCCGCGCTTCGCACGCGACATGGTGGTCGCCGTCATCTCGCTCGTGTTCTCGGTGCTGTTCATCGTGTACTCACGCAACACCGGGACGAGCTTCTTCACGTACTGGGCGCCGTTCTTCATGGCGGGTGGCGCGCTCGTGCTCGGCATTCCGGTGTACGTCAGTAGGCGGGGGCGGATGGCCGAGCCCGAGCCGGTGCCCGCGTACCGATGACGTCGACCTTGTTGTCGATCGCGCCGTGGCTCAGCAGCTCTGACCGCAGGTGCAGCGCTTTGCGTCGACGCATTCGTCGGCGTGCACCACGATGCCGAGGAAGCGCGTCGCGAACACGAAGTCGTCGACGCTGTTGCGGTACTGCCGCGCCACGCGCGCTTGCTGTTCGGAATGCGCGGCGTTGGGCACGCGCAAGCGCCGCCGCCGGTGCATCGCGAGTTCGAGGCGCACGAGGGAGTTGCAGAGCTCCGCGCTCGCCTTGCGCAGCCCGGGGTGGCGCGACTGTTCACGGAGCTCGAGCGTCTCGGACGTCAACCAGAGACCCTGGTCGGTGAGGGTCTGCCACGGCGTCGTCTCGGGCGGGCGCACGCCCACCGAACGCGCGAGCGTCGCGTAGGCCTCGGCGATCCGGACCACATGAAGTGCTTGGCGGCGCATGTGCTCACAGGTCTTGCGCCGGCGCCGGCCTGCCGTGCGGTGGTGGAGCAGCACTATCCCGACGGTCGCGACCAGCGCGCCGGAAACCAGCAGGCACTGGATGACGACGTTCATGGTGTGCTCCGCTCATTGATCCGGTATCCCGCGCTGTGCATGCTGGCGGGTTCACCCAAAGGCGGCGTCACCTGGGCCGGGTAGCTCGCACCGAACGGGTGAAGGCGAAGCCGGCGCGGTCGTGGATGATCGACGGATGCTGCTACGTGTCACGTCCCAGGATCGCAGTCGAGAGATCGTGCAGCTCATGCGCCTTGGCGGCGTTGCGTTGCTCGTAGGTGGCGCCGCCGGACCAGTGCTGAGCCGCCGGATTGCGAGCGTGCGTATGTACCTCGACGAGCAGGCGTGGGGTTGGCTCGATCCACCGGGAAGGTTGATGCAAGGTGTCGGATCCACGCTGATCGCCGGCTCCGATCGCCGCGGGCGCCGGCGCTCAGCTCCGGCATCGTCGGGGCAAAAGGTGATCGTCGCGTGACGGTGCCCGCGCACCCCAGGCGGGTGATGGACCCGTGTCGCAGGAAAGCGCACGCTCGCCGGGACGCCGAACCACGGCGGCACCACGAACGAGGAGATGCGCGATGACGGTCGCGGTTGTATGGGGCACCGGGCAGGTGCTGCTCAGCATGATCTGGTTCTTCCTGTTCTTCATTTGGATCTGGTTGTTGATCACCGTGTTCGCCGACATCTTCGCGAGTCGCGACATGGGCGGTTGGGGCAAGGCGGGCTGGTCGATCTTCGTCATCGTGCTGCCGTATCTCGGCGTGTTCGTGTACCTGATCGCGCGCGGCGGCAAGATGCACGAACACGCGATGAGGAACGCGCAGGATGCCGACGATGCGGCGCGCGCGTACATACGCGATGCCGTCAAGTCGGCGCCCGGGCCGGTCGACCAGGTCGCGCAGCTCAACGAGCTGAAGCAGCAGGGTGTGATCGACGAGGACGAGTTCCAGCGGCTCAAGGCGAAGGTCGCGGTCTGACCGTCCTCGGAGGGAGGCTTGCGGTGGCTGTCGGACCGGTCGAGTACGTCGTGCTGCTCTTTCCCGGCAACCGTTGCACGGGTGAGGTGGGCCCGGCGATCGCCGACCTCGTCCGGGCCGGCACGGTCCGCGTGATCGATCTCGTGTTCGTGGGCAAGGACGCCGACGGTGAGCTGACGACGTACGAGTGCGATGCCCGCGAGGAGCTCGCGTCCTTCGCCGACATCGACGGCGAGGTCGGCGGGCTGATCGGTCCCGATGACATCGCCTACGTGGGCGAATCTCTCGACCGGGACTCGTCGGTGGCACTGGTCGTGTGGGAGGACTTGTGGGCCGCGCCGCTGCTCGAGGCGCTCCGCAACGCGAACGGCGTGGTGGTCGAGGGCGCGCGCATCCCGCACGACCTCATCGAACCGGCGCTGTCGGATCTCGCTGACCTTGTAGGTGCCACGTGACCGAGCCGAGTGATCGTGAGGACGTCGGATGCTGAGACGACGGCCCGTCGCTCGCGCCGCAGTGACGACGGCTGTGGTCGCAGGCACGGCAACTCGGATGAGCAACCGGGTGCAACGCCGAGAGGAACGGCGCGAGTCGCGGCGTCCGCCGCGTCGCGCCTGATCCTCGTCGCGGTACGGACAACAAGGAAGGCACGAGATGAGTTATACGGTCAACGAACAAGCGAGCCGGCAGCCGGTGAGAAGCGACGGCTACTCGGCCTACGACACCGACGAAGGGCTCGGCTGGCTGTTCTTCGCGGCGACCATGCTCGGGATCGCCGGCATCATGCGGATCATGGACGCGATCTGGGCGTTCCACTATCACGGCGCGCTGCCCGACGGCTTGCGGGACGGCACGTTCGGGTCCGACCTCAAGAACTACGCCTGGATCTGGCTTGGCGTCGGCGTGGTGCTCATCGCGTCGAGCTTCCTGGTGATGGTGCGCTCGCAATTCGCACGCTTCGTCGGCTTCTTCGCGGCGGCGATCGCAGCGATCACGGCCGTCACGTGGATGCCCTACTACCCGATCTGGGCGCTGCTCTACATCGGGCTCGCCGTACTGGTGTTCTACGCACTCGCGGCGCACGGCGGTCGCCCAGCCTGACTTGCCCCAACTGATCGGGTCCG
Source organism: Acidimicrobiia bacterium (assembly GCA_036501845.1). Classification (GTDB taxonomy): domain Bacteria; phylum Actinomycetota; class Acidimicrobiia; order IMCC26256; family PALSA-610; genus JBBREP01. The sequence continues at coordinate 13,890 of DASXZO010000176.1, forward strand.
GGCCGCGCGCTTCGCGCCGTGGCTCGGGCCCGCGTCGGTCCTCGGATCGCACAACTGCGGCAGGTGCACGATGGCGATTCGGCCGGCAGGCGCGAACGGTCTGGAGCACCGCCACGACACCTGGCTCGGGCGCGTCAGTGATCGCTTCGGTCTCGTGCTGTGCATGCTCGTCGCCACGTTCATGGTGCTCGCGGCCGGGTTCACCTCCGATTGGATGCTGCCGGTCACGGTCGCGCTCCTCGGCGGCACCTTTCTCGCAGTGCTGGCGGCGGCGGGGGTGCGCCTGCGCACCCAGCGCCGCGCCCGGCTGTTCGCCGGGCTCTGCGTGGTCGCCGCGCTTGCGTCGTTGCCCGGGATCGGCACGTGGGCGCGCGTCTGCGTGGCGGTGCTATGCGGTCTGCTCGCGGCTGCGTGCCCGGTGATCATCGCCCGCTCGATCATGCGGCGCGGCATCGTCGACGTGCGCACGGTGCTGGGCGCGCTCTGCATCTATGTGTTGCTGGGTCTGTGCTTCGCGTTCGTCTATACGGTGATCGGATTGGCCGCGGGCCGTTTCTTCGTGCAGCAAGCCACGGCGCGCAGCTCCGACTACGTGTACTTCAGTTACGTGACGCTCACGACTGTGGGGTACGGCGACCTCACCGCGAGCGACGGCGTGGGCCGTGCGCTCGCGATCTTCGAAGCGTTGATCGGTCAGATCTATCTCGTGACCGTGGTCGCGGTGCTCGTGTCGAACCTTGGTCCCGCACGCCGCCGCGAACTAGAAGAACGGAGGTCCGAAGCGGCGAGCGGCGACTGACTACGCGCCCGCTGCGGAGGGTTCCCGGCCGAAGTACTCCACCACCGCGAGCAACAACACCGCCAGCACACCGATCCAGAACACGACGGCCGGCGTGGCGTGCGGCCACCGGAAGAGCACCACGAACAACGCGACCGCGATCACGGCGCGCCATGCGCCTTTGTGCCGCGCGATGGCGCCGATCGGACCGAGCCAGCTCCAACCGGCGGCGTCGTTCCGGGCACCCAGCCAGTTCACGGCGGCGTGAACCCGGTTGCGGAAGCCGGTGCCGACGCGCGACGGACCCGCGAACACCACTGCCACCACGACGATCACGGCGAGCAACAGCGCCGCGCGCACCGCAGTGCGGAGGAAGCGTACGAGCGTGTCGTAGATGGCCGCCGCGGCCTCGTGCGGGATGTTCTGGCTGCTGATCGCGCCGAGGTAGAAGTGACGCCCGATCGTGAGCCCCAACCCGAGCGACAGCGCGCCCGCTCCGAAGCCGATAGCCGACCACAAGAACCCGCGCCGACGATCCCTCGACAACAGGATTGCACCGCCGAAGCACACCAACACGAGGAATGGCAGCAGGAACGCGAGCTTGTCCAGCACGTTCATGGCACCGTTGATCTTCTGCAGGTCGTCCGATTGGACCATCGGGATCTGTGTGGCCGCGAACGCGATCGGTGTCTTGCTGAACACGTCGATACCCGCGGCCTTCAGCCGCTCGACCACGACGTTCACGAGCGCGGTGGTGTCGATCGACACGGTGCCGTTCGTGACCTTGACCACGCCGCTCTGCTTGCCCGTGAGTACGTACTGCAATTGCGTGTGAGCCGTGCGATTCATCTGCTTCCAGATCTTCTGGAATTGGTCGCTCTGCACGATCTTCAGCGCGGTCGAGTGCACGAAGCCCTCGAATGCCGACCGCATCGGCGCCACCAGCGGCTGCGCCCGTGACGGGAGCAACGAGGCGATGTAGCGCTTCTCGTCGATCTTCGAGATGAGGCGGTCCGAGATGTCGTTGGCCACGAACGACTGGATCGCGGCGTTCGAGCTCAAGGGGGCAACCGTCTGCACGTAACGGTCGGTGTCGGTGAGCTGCGTGTGTACAAACAGTGCGACCGCCATGAGCGGCGTGAGGATCGTGCCGAGCACGATGAAAATCGCGGCCAGGACGCGGTGACCACGCCGCGTGCCCGGCCCGTCGTGGTGATGCGGCGCCTCCGGCGCGAGGACGTTGGGCGTCACGCCTTGACAGCTCACGACGAGGTGCAGGAGGCCGCCTCACCCTGTAGAGGTGGCTTCGCCGCCCGGCCAACGGGGCGAGGATCACGGCGATGGCTGGGTCGGCATCGCAACCTGCGAGCGACGTGGAGAGGGTTGCGCGCGTATTGCTCTCGGTGCCCTCGGGCGCGGCACGAGCGGCATTGCGAACCGCTGGGAGCGCAGCTGCTCGCGCAACGGAGTTCGCGATCGAAGCGGCGGCGTCGGCCGTGGAGACGTTCGTGCGCGTGCTGGACGTCAACGGCCTCCTTGCCGGTGTCGACCTCGACGCCTTGCTGCGCCGCGTCGACGTGCAGGCGTTGCTCGATCGCATCGACCTCGACTCGATGCTCCGGCGGGTGGATCTCGACGCGTTGCTGCGAGGCGTCGACGTCAACGATCTCATCGCGCGCATCGACGTCGACACGCTCGTGGAAGAAACCGATGTCGGAGCCGTGATCGCTCGCTCGACCGGCAGCGTCGCGTCCGGCGCGGTCGACCTGATGCGCCGCCAAGGCGTGAATCTCGACGACGCCGTCGCGCGGATTGCCATGCGCCTGCGTCCCCGCCGGCTCTCGACGAATCCGGGAGGGCCGCCCGGCCTTGTCGCGGGCCAGGGCGCCACGTGATCGAAGCACGGCGAGTCGAATCCGAGCTCGACGTCGAGAGCCTGATCGGCCGTTACGCCGGCGCGGTCACGAGGTTCGCCGCGTTCGTCGTGGACGCCGTGCTCAGCATCGGCGGCTTCCTCGTCGGCGCGGCGGGTGCGGTGTGGGTGGTGAACCTATTCGCCCGCACGCACGTGCCGAGCCCCAACGACAGCCTCTGGTGGCTCGTCCCCTTCGGCGCGTGGCTGTTCGTCTACTTCTGGTACTGCTACTGGCTGTCGGGCAAGACGCCGGGCAAGGCGCTGTTCGGGTTACGTGTGGTCGCGGGCGACGGCTCCGACCTCGGCGGACCCAGAGCCGCGGTGCGCGTCGTCGCCTTCAGCGTGAGTTGGGTGTTCCCGGTGGTCGGCTTCGGCGGGGTGGTGCTCGGTGCGCGCCATCGAGCGCTCCACGACGTCGTCGCCAGGACGGCAGTGGTGTACGACTACGACGCCCGCGCCGCGCACCTGCGCTTCCTCGGGCGTCACCGCCGAGCGCCGGCTGCACGAACGCCGGGTGAGCACGCACGCGACGTCGGGGCTTTCACCACCGTCGGGTGAGGCCTGGTTTGCGCTCTCCGCGCACGATCGCGTCAACGAGCGACGCTCGCGGCATTCGCGCTGCAGCGCGCCGGAAGCATGACTGAGGTGATGCGACCGTGACGTTCCACGTCGATTCCGAAGTCGGACGGCTGCGCCAGGTGATCCTGCACAAGCCGGGGCTGGAGTTGAGCCGTCTGACGCCGACCAACGTCGAAGCGTTGCTCTTCGACGACGTGCTCTGGGCCAAGCGAGCCCGCGAGGAACATGACGCTTTCGTGGCGGTGCTGCGCGATCACGGCGTGACGGTGCACTACTTCGACGTGCTCCTTGCCGAGACGCTCGGGAACCTTGTTGCGCGCGACTGGGTGCTCGATCGCGTGCTCAACGCCGACACCGTCGGCCCGACGCTCGTGGAGCCGCTCCGCGCCCTCGCGGAGGCGGTCGACTGCGAGCGGCTCGCCGAGTTGCTCGTCGGCGGCGTGTTGAAGAGTGATCTCGCCGATTTCGCCCCGAACAGCCTGCGTTGGGAACTCATGCGGCGCGACGACTTCCTGCTCACTCCCTTGCCGAACCACCTCTTCCAGCGGGACAACTCGGCGTGGATCTACAACGGCGTGAGCGTCAACCCGATGGCCAAGCCGGCGCGCCAGCGCGAGTCGATCCACAGTGCCGCCATCTACAAGTTCCACCCGATGTTCGCTGGGGCGAGCTTCGACATCTGGTACGGCGGCGACGATGCGCCGCACCAGCCGGCGACGCTCGAGGGCGGTGACATCGAGGTGATCGGCAACGGCGCCGTGATGATCGGCATGGGCGAGCGCAGCACGCCGATGGGTGTCGAGAACCTCGCGCAGCAGCTCTTCGCCGCGGGCGCGGCCGAGCGGATCATCGCAGTCGAACTGCCGCACTCCCACGCCATGATGCACCTCGACACGGTCATGACGATGCTCGACCGCGCCACGTTCGCGATGTACCCGTACATGGAAGGCACGCTGCGGTCATGGACGGTGCGGCCGTCACCCGATGCCGATGATCCCGACGGGCTCTCCGTGCGCGCCAACGACGACCTGTTCGCCACGATCGCCGAAGTGCTCGACGTGGACAAGGTGACGGTGCTGCAGACCGACGAGGATATTCGTGCGGCTGAGCGCGAGCAGTGGGACGACGGCACGAACTTCCTCGCGATCGCGCCCGGAGTGATCGTCGGCTACGACCGCAACGTCACTACCAACACGTTCCTGCGTCGGAACGGCATCGAGGTGATCACGATCGCGGGCAGCGAGCTCGGTCGTGGCCGCGGCGGTGCCCGTTGCATGAGCTGCCCGATCGAGCGCGACCCCGCGGAGGCCTGACATGGCGTTCAACTTGCGTAACCGCAGCTTTCTGAAGGAGATCGACTTCACGCCCCAGGAGTGGCGGTTCCTGCTGGCGATGTCGGCGGAGATCAAACGGTCGAAGTACGCCGGCTACGAGGAGCCGAGACTCGCGGGCAAGAACATCGCGGTGATCTTCGAGAAAACGTCGACGCGCACGCGTTGCGCCTTCGAGGTGGCCGCGCACGACCAGGGCGCGCACGTCACCTATCTCGACCCCACGGGCTCGCAGCTCGGGCACAAGGAGTCGGTGAAGGACACTGCGCGCGTGCTCGGCCGCATGTTCGACGCGCTCGAGTACCGCGGCTTCGCGCAAGACGACGTGGAAACGCTTGCCGAGTACGCCGGCGTGCCGGTGTGGAACGGGCTCACCGATCAGTGGCATCCCACACAGACGCTGTGCGACATGCTCACGATGCGCGAGCACAGCACGAAGCACGATCACGAGATTGCGTTCGCGTTCTGCGGCGACGCGCACAACAACATGGGGAACTCGTTGCTCGTGACCGGCGCCATGATGGGGATGGACGTGCGCATCGTCGCCCCGCAGTCGCTGTGGAACCACGACGACGTGGTGGACGCCGCGCACCGCATCGCCGAAGATACGGGCGCCCGCATCCTGATCACTGACGACGTCGACAAGGGTGTGCACGGGGTCGATTTCATCTACACCGACGTGTGGGTCTCGATGGGCGAGCCCAAGGAGGTGTGGGACGAGCGCATCGCCATGCTGAAGCCGTTCCAGGTGAACGCCGAGATGGTGCGGGCGACGGGTAATCCGCAAGTGAAGTTCATGCATTGCCTGCCCGCGTTCCACGACCGCCACACGCAGGTGGGCGAGGACATCTACGAGAAGACCGGCCTCGAGGCGCTCGAAGTGACCGACGAGGTGTTCGAGTCGCCGCGTTCCATCGTGTTCGACCAGGCCGAGAACCGCATGCACACGATCAAGGCCGTGATGCTCGCGACACTCGGCGCCTGAGGGCGCGTCGTGCGCATCGTGGTTGCGCTCGGCGGCAACGCGCTGCTGAAGCGAGGCGAGAAGCCCGACGCGTCGCGGCAGCAGGCCAACGCGGCGCGGGCGGTGCGCGCGCTCGCTCCTCTCGCCGAAGAGCACGAGCTCGTCGTCACGCACGGCAACGGGCCACAGGTGGGCATGTTGGCGCTCGAGAGCGCGGCCGATCCCGCGCTCGAGGTGCCGTTCCCGTTCGACGTACTCGGCGCGCAGACGCAGGGGATGATCGGGTACTGGCTCCTGCAATCGTTGCAAAACGCATTGCCGGGCCGGCAGGTGGCAGCGATTATCGACCAGACGCTCGTGGCCGCGAACGACGCCGCCTTCCAGAACCCCACGAAGTTCGTGGGGTCGGTGTACGACGAGGCGACCGCGCGTGGGTACGCGTCCGATCGCGGCTGGAGCATCGCGCCGGACGGCGACAGGTGGCGCCGGGTCGTGCCGTCACCGAATCCGGAGCGCGTCGTCGAGACGCGCGTGATCCGCCTGCTGCTCGGATCGGGCGCAGTGGTGGTGTGCGCGGGCGGCGGCGGCGTGCCGGTGATTCGCGACGAGCGAGGGATGCTGCAGGGCGTCGAGGCGGTGGTGGACAAGGACCTCGCCACTGCGAAGCTCGCAGAGGCGCTCGAGGCGGACGCCTTGCTGCTCCTCACCGACGTGCCGGCGGTGGTCCGCGAATTTGGCACACCCGACGCGGCACCGATCACGCGCGCCACCCCGGCGATGCTGCGGCGTGAGCAGTTTCCTGCGGGTTCGATGGGTCCGAAGGAGGACGCGGTGTGCCGCTTCGTGGAGCTCACCGGCGATATGGCCGCAATCGGGGGGCTCGACGACGCAGTCGACATCGTGGCCGGCAAGGCCGGCACGATCATCACGCCCGCGGGTGATTACGGCGGGCCGGGAGATCTCCGATCGCATCATCGGAACACCGAAAGGACGACCGCGTGACGATCTCCGAGGTCGCTCCCGCCGCGGCGCCTACGGCCACCGCGTTCCACACGCTCACGGTCGAGGACGCACTGCGTGCCGAGGGCGTCGAGCAGCAGAGCGGGCTGAGCAGTGCCGAGGTTGCATCGCGGTTCGCGCGCTTCGGGCCGAACCAGTTCAAGGAACCACCGAAGGAGTCGGGCCTGCAGGCGTTCTTGCGCCAGTACCAGGACCCGATGCAGATCGTGTTGCTCGTTGCGGGCGTGCTCACGTTGTATCCGGTGAAGCAATACGCGACCGGCGTGCTGCTGGTGGCGCTCACGTTGTTCAACGCGATGCTCGGCCTACGCCAGGAGGGCAAGGCGGCGGCGGCGATCGCCGCGTTGCAGAGCATGATGATCCTCAAGTCACGAGTGCGGCGCGACGGCATGCTCGTGCAGGTGCCCGCCCAGGAGCTCGTGCCGGGCGATGTGGTGCTCATCGAGGCCGGTGACCTCGTTCCGGCCGACGGTCGTCTGACGAAGGCGGCCACGCTCGACGTCGCCGAATCGGCGCTCACCGGCGAGAGCCTTCCCGTGGGCAAGACGGTCGAGCCCGTCGACAACGTCGCGACCGATCTCGGCGACCGCGTCGACATGGTGTACATGAACACAAACGTGACGCGCGGCTCGGGTGAGTTCGTCGTGACCGCCACGGGCATGGCGACCGAGGTCGGCCACATCTCGGGCATGCTCGCCGAGGCGTCGGAAGCGGTGACGCCACTCACGAAGCAACTCAAGACGCTCACGAACCAGATCCTCGTGATCGGCGGCGCCGCGGTGGGGTTGTCCGTGGTCCTGAACCTCGCGCGCGGCGACAGTCGCCATGAGGTGTTCATCGCCGCGATTGCGTTCGCGGTGTCGGCGATACCCACGGGGCTTCCCGCAGTGGTCACCACGATCCTCTCGATGGGCACCACAGTGCTCGCCAAGGCGAACGCGATCGTGAAGCGCCTGAAATCGACCGAGACGCTGGGGTGCACGAGCGCGATCAACTCCGACAAGACCGGCACGCTCACGCTCAACCAGATGACCGCGGTCGAGATGGCGATCCCGGGCCGGCGTTACACGATCTCGGGATCGGGATACGCCACCGACGGGAAGCTCAAGCGGGTGGCGGGCCAGGCCGAGGTGGATCTCGAACTGTTCTTCCTGCCGATGGTCCTTGCGGCCGACGCGGTGGTGAATGAAGGCAATCTCGTGGGCGATCCCACCGAGGGCGCGCTCGTGGTGCTCGCCGAGAAGGGCGGGATCGACACCCTTGCCACCCGCGAGCGCTACCCACGCGTTGCCGAGTTGCCGTTCGATGCTGCGTACAAGTTCATGGCGACGTTCCATCGCATGGACGACGGTGCGGGTCATTCGGTCGTGCGCTGTTTTGTGAAGGGTGCGCCCGACCAGCTGCTGGCGCGTTCGGCGTCGATCGTCGACGCCGACGTGCACCCGGTGGCGCTGAACGATGATTTTCGCGACCGCTACATGGCCGAGAACCAGCGCCTCGGCGAGCAAGGCCTGCGCGTGATGGCCACGGCCTACAAGGACTTCGATACCTCGCGCTTCGATGCCTCGGCCGACCTTTTAGGGCAGGTCGATGGGCTCACGCTGTTGTCGCTCGTGGGCATCGAGGATCCGCCACGGCCGCAGGCCAAGGACGCGATCGCGCGGGCCAAGCAGGCGGGCATCCAGGTACGCATGATCACCGGCGACCACGCCGTCACGGCAAAAGCGATCGCGCGCAAACTTGGCATCGAGGGCCGAGTGATCAGCGGTGCCGAGTTCGGTGCGATGACCGACGACGAGCTCGTCGAAGCGATCGATGGCGTCGGCGTAATCGCGCGCGTCACGCCCGAGCACAAGGTGCGCCTTGTCGATCTGCTGAAGCGCAAGGGCCATGTGGTGGCCATGACCGGCGACGGCGTGAACGATGCGCCGGCATTGAAGCGCGCCGACATCGGCATTGCGATGGGTATCACCGGCACCGAGGTGTCGAAGGAAGCCGCGGCGATGATCCTCACCGACGACGACTTTGCCACGATCGTGCGGGCGGTCGAGCTCGGGCGAGGCCTGTACGAGAACCTCAAGAATTATGTGGTGTTCCAGATGGGCAGCCTCATCGGATTCATCGCGATGTTCCTCGGCGCGAGCATCCTCAACATCGCCAGTGGTGTCCCGATCGTCCCGCTGCAGACGCTCTACTTCAACTTCACCACGAACGTGAGTCAAGCGATCGGGCTGGGGTTCGGAAAGCCGGCCGACGACATCATGCAGCGCAAGCCGCGCCGTATCGACGGGAAGATCCTGCCGCGAGACGTGCTGTTGTGGCTGGTGGTCGCGGGGGCGGTGATCGGCGGAACGTCGCTCGGTGTGGTGGCGTGGGCGATCGACGCGCACAATCTCGCGGTCGCGCGCACCATGGGGCTCGCCACGTTCTCGTTCAGCACGTTGTTCTTCTCGTTCACGGTGCGCGACCGCCTACGCACAATGTTTTGCCGCGACACGCTCGAGGACAGCAAGTTCCTACTCGCCAGCGTGATCTCGCTTGCGTTCATCGTGGGAGGCACGGAACTGCGGCTCGGCAACCGCATCTTGCAGACCGTCGATCTCGACTTCAACGAATGGGTGACCTGCGTCGTGGTCGGCGCGGCGATCTTGGTCGTGTCGGAGCTGTACAAGGTGATGCTCCGCACCCACGCCCGCGCATCTCGCGCGATGGAGCCGGCGCCGACGATCGATCTCGTGGCCGCGGCGGCGCGACGAGGCGACGAAAGGGACCTGTAGCGATGTACTGGGCCGGTGGCGCGATCCTCTACCTCGTGCTCCTCGTGACCATGGGCGTGTTGACACTGCGCCACGGCCACGTATGGATGTTTGTGATCGGCATCTTCTTGCCCTTCTTCTGGCTCATCGGCGCCATCGTTCCCGCGCCGCGTCGCTATCAGTAACAGTCACACGCGCCGTCGAGCACGCGCGGCCCACGCCGCCTCGTCATCGATGGGTGAATGACACGCGTGAAGTAACTGCCTCACCCAGTGTGCCGTTGTGTGACCCCGCAACGCCTTGTGGTTGATAACGCGCTCTGCGCCGCGACGAGTGAGGTGTACCGCTCACGCGTACGTGACGCACCCGCGCCGGGGTCGTGGAGCTCGTGGCTCCAAATCACTCGTTCGTCGTGAGGCGGGTGACCCGGGCCGTGTTCGACACTGAGCACTCACCCAGAACGGGGCGTTCGCGGGGCGGCGGACGACCGGTGTGTCGACCGAAGGGGCGGGACAATGACGCTTACCCACGCGATGAACACACAGCCGCGATCGCAGACGCTGGCGACCGCATTGCGGCACCTGAAATTCGCGATCCCGGCGCTTCCACGTGGCGTGCTGGCGCGCGACGAGCTGCTCGCCAACGTGCGCGACATGCTCACGGATACCGATACCGCAGTCACGGTGGTGAGCGCACCCGCAGGTTCGGGCAAGACTGTGCTGTTCGCCGAACTCGCCCTCCAACAGTCGCCGGGGTCGGTGGCGTGGTGCTCGCTCGATGACGCCGACAACGACCCGGTGAGATTCGCTCGTTCGGTGCTCGAAGCAGTGCTCGCGAGCGGATCGCCCGACATTGTGAGCCGCGCCGCGGCGGGCGGCCGAGGAGCGCAGGACCCGCTCGAGGAGGCGCTCCTCGTCGCGGCGTGTGCGGGTGACATGTTGCTCGTGCTCGACGAGGGCGAGCATCTCAAAGCCGAGCGGGCGCACGCCGCGCTGCGACGTCTGGTGGCGCAGGCTCCGCCGAATCTGCGGCTCGTGTACCTCACGAATCGCGCACTGATGCTCGACCGCCAGACGCGCGTGGCAACGTTGCGCGGCCGTCACCTCAACTTCTCGTTCGCCGAACTACGAGCGCTGTTCGACCAGCGTCACGTGTCGACCTCGGATGACGAGCTCATCTACACCTGGACTCAGGGACTGCCCGCGGCGGCCGCCCTGGCGGCCACCGCGAGCGCCGATCCGCGCACCCGCGACCGGATCGTGTGTTCGGCTCTGCGCGGCGACGCCACGCCGTACATCTCGATCTACGAGACACTGTTCGACCGCCTCGACGCCGATACGCGGTCGTTGCTCATGGCCTCGTCGGTGATCGACCCCGTATCCGGGGAACTCGGCGAGGCGCTCACCGGGGACGCGCGCGCCCGCAGTGCGCTCACCGAGCTCGCGCGCACGGGCATCTACTTCGATGCCATTCCCGGCTGCCCCGACTGGTACCGGCACCGGTATCCGAGCCGGAATCTCCTTCGCGCCCGTCTCGGACACGAGCGGCCCTACGACGTTGCCCGGTTGCACTCGTGCGCGGCCGGCTGGTTCCGGTCGCATGGCGACCTTGATCATGCGATCGACAGCGCGGTCCGGGGCGAGGACGCGTTGCTCGCTTACGACCTGGTGCGCACGCGATGGACCGCCGCGGCGATCGGTGACGTCGACTCTGGTCTCGACCGCATCACTTCGATCCCGTGCCGGCGGACGCTGTCGCCCGACTTCGAGGCGCTCATGGCCGCGGGCGCGATCGCGTTGGATCATGGCGACTGCGACCCCACATCCGAGCTCGCCGAACGCATCCGTCAGGCCGATCCCGGGTCTGCATGCTCGCCAGAATGGGAGTTGTTTGCGTTGCTGCTCGTCCTGCGCGTCGCGCGCGACAATGCCGATGCGCCCGCGGTACGCGAGCAGTGCGATCGGCTGCTCGAGTGGACGGCCACGAACCATCTGGCCGACTCCACCAACGCGCAGTTGCAGTGCCTGCGGCAGCGCGCGCTTGGCGAGGCCGCGCTCATGGAAGGCGACCTCGATGGCGCGGGCGACATGCTCGAGCACGTGTACCGGGAAGCGACGGTTGCCGGGCTCGAGGAGCAGACAATCGCGGCCACGGCGTCGCTCGCGGTCGTCACCGCGCTTGCAGGTCGGGTCCGCCAAGCCGGCGCGTTGATCGCCGAACTCGGCGACACGTCGTCGATCAGCAGCTCTTGGTCGAAGGGCGTGGGTGCAGTCGCTCGTGGGATCCACGAGTACCACGCTGATAATCCGCTGGCGGCCAATGCCGCGGCTTCCGAGGCGCGCACGTTGCTCCGGCCCGGCGTGCATGGCGACATGGTGTTGCCGATGCTGCGCGCACGGCTCAAGGCCAGTATCGGCGACGACGTGGGCGCCGGCCGGCTCCGCGCCCGTTCGATGGCGCACGCGACGCCGCGGCTCGTCGCGACGGTCAGCGAGGGACTCGGCCTTTCGTTGCTGGCGGCCGTCGACGCCGGCTTCGGCAGTGATCCGGTCCTCGGCGCGCAACATCCCTACGCCTGCGCGCGCCGCAGCCTGCGCGTGGCGTACGCCAGCTACGACGAGCAGCGCTTCGAGGAAGCGTGGAGCAGTCTCGACCAGTCACTCGGGCTTGTCGACCGCCACTGTTTCCACCGCATCGCGCTCGATTCCGGAATCGACTTGCGGTCGATGCTGCGGGACTACATCGCGCAAGCCGGCACGTTCACGCCGCTTGCGTGGCGCCTGCTCCAACGGCTCCCGGCGTGGCGGGACGGCAACGCCACACCCGCCGTCGAGACGCTGACCGACCGTGAGCTGGCCGTGCTGCGGCACCTCCCGTCGATGAAGTCGAACCAGGAGATCGCGGCCGAGATGTACTTCTCGGTGAACACGATCAAGACTCACTTGAAGAGCATCTACCGCAAGCTGGGCGTGAACCGGCGTCGCGATGCCGTGGAGGAGGCCCGGGCGCGCTCACTCCTGTGAGGAGTTCCCGCGCTCCGGGTTCCCGGGCGTTGGGTCAGCGCCGTCGCGTGTGACTGCCGCGCCCTGCGCGACATGGCGCACCTCGACGAGCTCGAGCCCCAGCCCCTCGATCTGCAGGAGTACGCCGTACAGGGCCGATTGGTCGTCGAAGTCGCCTGTGAGCACGGTCTCGACCGGTTCGATCTGGCTGGTCAGGCCAGGGAACGCCGACTGGAGCGACCCGCTCATACGTCCCTTGACCCGAATTTCATAGCGCGCGACTGCCACCAGGCCTCCCCTGCAGGCATACGCCCCCAAGGTTCCCTACGAGCTCGGTATCGCTCATCACTCCACCGAGGTGAACTCGAACACGTCACCCAAGCGTTCACCCGACCTCGTGATGTCGGGCGTCGCCCGGCGAACGCCCCGGCAGGGGCAGGGCAGCACGCGCCCGGAGTAACAGCGCGCGCCGCCGACCGGGCGGGAGGGCCTGCACCAGCGCGTCGACACTCGCCGATCGCAACGTCGCATCGGCACCCTCGAGCGCGATGTGGCGATCCCACCAGCCAATCGCGTCGATGAGGACGGCATCATCGCCGGTGAGTACGGACGCTTCGGTGTAGTTGAGCAGCGCGTCGAGCTCCACGCCGGCGCGGTGGTTGTCGCCGTCGCTCCGGGGTGTTCCCCATTCCTGCTCGGCTCGCAGCCTCGTACGCAGCGCGGTGTCAATCACCGCGGCGCGCTCGTCCGGATCTGCGCCGACCCGCGCCGGGGGTTCGGTATCGATGTGCGGTGGACGATGTTCCCAGGCGCGCACCGCCTGCGCGGCCGCATCGCCATCGGGGCACCACGCGTCGGCACCGAGTGCATGGGCCCGGTTCGCGGCGGTGCCGAACGCCGCGCCGCCAACGATCACGGGTACCCCTCGGCGGTGGAGCGCGTCGATAGAGTCCGCTACACCCGCGAATCGGCTCGTGAGCGATGCGCTCAGTGCGACTGCGTGTGGATGGGCGTCGCTCACGTACTCGTCGAGCTGTTCGGCTGTGACCGACGCGCCGAGCAGCGTGACGTTGCAGCCCTCACAACGCAAGTCGACGGCCGCCATCCGCGCCGGCACCTCGTGCCATTCACCGGGAGCGCACCCGATGCCGACGCGCGGCCCGCGCGGCGCCACGAATTCCTCGGCTGCGTTCCAGAGCGCGGTGAGGGACGCGTCCACAACCGCGGTCAGCGACAGAACGTCTTCCATCGCGATGTCGCCGCGTTCCCAACGGCGTCCGAGCTCGCGTTGGATCGGACCGAGCACGCCTTCCACGGCGATGCGCATCGCTTCGGGATCGCCGAGCGCGAGTTCGACGGCCTCGGGGATCTGACCGAGTGTCGCGTCGCGGAGCGCGGCGACCACTTCGGCCGCGTCGACTTCTTGGTTCACAGGAGCCCGAGCTCTTGGGCGCGCTCGACTGCATGGCCGCGGCCGCTCACGCCCAGCTTCGTGTACACGCTCTTGGCGTGGGTCTTCACAGTGTTGCGCGAGATGAACATCGCCTCGGCGATCTCTGCGTAGGTCAAGCGGTTCGCGAGATGCTGGAGCACAAGGCGCTCGCGGTTGCTCAACGTGCCGGAGTCGCGCTCTTTGGTGTGGTCGTGCGGGAGCGGTGAGGTGAGCAGGCGCGCCGCGTACCCCGCGGGCTGGCGCCGGGCCAGCGTCACCAGCAACCTGCGCACATGCGGACCGGCGTCGAGGAACAGGCGCACATGGCCCTCGGGCGTGGCCGCCTCGAGCACGGCCTCGCCGGCCAGGAGCGCGGCGCTCTGGCGGCCCTCGGCCTGGAGCACGGTCGCCGACCACAACTGGTAGCGCAGGTCGTCCTGTGCCTCTCGATGCATGGGCCAGGCCTCGAGGATCTCGCGGGCGCGACGAATGTCGTGCTGTCCGAGCGCGAGCTGCACGGCGGAGCCGGCGATGCCGACGAACGGAGTGTCAGGCTCGTACGCCAGGCGATGGCCGGCGGCGACCGGGTCGCCGAGCTCGAGGAGGCACCGCACCGCGATCGATCGGCTGCGCGCCTCGAGCGCAGGGACCGGATCGGCCGAGGCGCGGTGGGCATCGATGATGTCGAGGGCGCGCCGGGGTGCACCTTCGGCGAAGGCCAGCCAGGCGCGAGCAACGGCCTGGTGGGTGAGCCACACGTCGAATGAACCCCAGCGCGTGAGGCCGTCGATGCGCTCGAGCGCCCGTGCGGCTCGTTGGTACTCGCCTCGTTCGATCATCACGTGCACATGGGCGAGTTCGGCCGGCACCGCGAAGGGGTGATCGGGGACCAGCGCCAAATGAGCGATGCGCGCGGCAAGCGCGACGTGGCGTTCCGCTTCGGTGAGCTTGCCCTTGGCCGCGTGGAGCTCGGCGAGGGTTCCGTGGACGTGCAGGCGGGGCAGCGAGAGGGCGTCGCCGTCGACCATCGCTTCGTCGAGCACGTCGAGCGCTTCGCTCGTGCGCCCGAGATAGCTGAGCGCCCGAGCGCGCATCACCATCGCGATGGCGCGCGCACTCGCGGGCGTGAGCAGTCCACCGACAGTGAAGAGGTCGTCGCCGATCTCGCCGTCGATGAGCTCGAGTGCGGTGTCGGTGGCCTCGAGTGTCTGCGCGGGGGGCAGATGCCCGATGCCCCACACCGTACGAATGGTGGCGACCGCAACCCGCGTGCCGTGCGGCAGCGTCGAGGTGTCGCCGAGCTCGCCCAGCGTGGCCTCGGCCCCGAGCGTTTCGCCCTTCAGCGTGAGCGCGGCAGCGCGCAGCACGACGCGCCGCGGATCCGAATCGATCAACGAGCGCGGCACCGCGTCGAGCCACGCGACGACGACGCGGGCCCGGCCCTGGGTGTGCAGCAAGCGCACGAAGCGCTCGGCGTGGCCGCAGACTGCGTCCCACTTGCCCGCACGCACGAGGTATTCGCCGGCGGATTCGATGTCGTCGACCCCGCCTTGGTCAATGTGCCATTGCGCCGCCACCTCGAGCAGGCGCGATTCCGCGTCGGAGTGGTGGGCCCGGAGTTCGGAGCGGAGCGCGTCTCGCAGCATCGGGCGGTAACGCCGGTACGTCAACGAGGCGGGATCGTCGTCGAAGAGCTCGTAGCGAGCCAGCAGTGCGAGGGCGGCCTCGGCGTCGACGCGACCGGTGAGCGAAACGCACAGGGCTGGCGACACCATGTCGGGCACGGAGGTGCGCAATACGAAGTCGCGCAGCGACTCGTCGAGTTCCATCAGGATCTCGTCGTGCACGAACGCGCGGAACTGCAGTTCGCTCGCATCGAACGGCGTGGCGGTCTCGCGCATCGCCACACCAATGAGCGCGATCGCCGCGGGCCAGCCCGCGGTCTGCAAGGCCACTCGCTCGACGACGGCGGGCGCGAGCGCGTGACCCACGAGCGCGCCGAGCAAGTGGTGCGTTGCGTCACGATCGAAAGACAGGTCGACAGTGTGGAGATAGGCAACCTCGTCGCGTATGCGCAGCCGGGCGACCACTCCGGGGAAGAGCACGTCGGCGCGCGTCAGGAGCACGAAGTGAGCAGCCGGCGGTGCGCTCTCTATGAGATCGCCGAGCTTCTCGCAAGTGTCCGGCGGGAGGCGGTGTGCGCGATCGACGACCACGTAGTGATCTTCTGTGACGTCGGCGATCGCGTCTGCCACTGCATCGACGATGTCGTGGTCGCGATCGTCGACCGCGTCGATCCATGTGACGTCGCCCGGGCGGGTACGGGCCCATTGCTCGACCGCGGTCGTCTTGCCCCAGCCGGCCGGGGCCACCAAGACCGTGAGCGAACCGCGCACCGCCGCGGCGATCCGTGCGGTGAGCTGTGGGCGCGCCGTCTCATGGCTTCGCGGCGCGGCAGGTCGGCGCCCCTCGCCGCCCGCAACGCCATCGATTGACCCGGACAACACGCTTTCCTCGTGTCGGGAAGGAGCTCAGGCACCTTCCAAACTTTCGACCCCCACTCGTTGCCGCAGTCACCCGACTCGGACCCTCCCCTGTCCGGCACCGCGCCAGGTAGTCGTTGTGTGAATACATCTCACCCGGTGGGAGTTCGTCGTGCAATGGGTGAATCCTCTGGCCGTTCGCAAACACTGAGCCACGAGCGCCGCGCAAACGGGGCCCAGGGCCCCTGATCCCCCATATGGGGTGAGGTAGCCGACGAGGCGGCGATGGATGCTTGCGCGACACCTCAGATATGGAGACGAACATGGCAACGCTTCTTCTTGCTGTCATCGCAGCCGCGGTGCTCGCCGGAGTCGGTCTCGTGTCAGAACGCGCCAGTCGCTGATTCGTTCGCCCGCGGTCATCCGGCGCGGGTGACGATCACGCGTGAACCCCGTGCGACCCTCGTTGCGTTGGCAGTCGCCGTCGACGCGGAGGTCGAGAGATGGCAGATGACACGACGCTGGGCCCCGTTGCGTATCTCGTGGTGGAGTTCCCGCCGAGCACGCCCACAGGGAGAGGGTTGAGCGCGCTGGTCGATCTCGTCGACGCCGGGATCATCCACATCCTCGACCTCGTGTTCGTGCGCAAAGGTGACGACGGTGTGACGCGCATGGCCGCCATCGCCGACTTCGACGGCGACGGCGAACTCGACCTCGCGGTGTTCGAAGGCGCGTCGTCCGA
>DASXZO010000177.1:0-10077 GCA_036501845.1 Acidimicrobiia bacterium
CATGTCAGCCGCCGGCGCATGTCAGCCGCCGGCGCATGTCAGCCGCCGGCGCGGGCGAGCACTACTTCGAGCAGGCTGATGAGCGAGTCCTTCACCGATTCCCGCGTGCGTGCGTCGCACTCCACGATCGGGATCGACGTATCGATGTCGAGCGCAGCGCGCACTTCGTCGATCGGGTGGAACAACTCGTCGTCGAAGCGGTTGATCGCTACGACGAACGGCAGCCCGAGGTGCTCGAAGTAGTCGATGGCGGGGAAGCAGTCGTCGAGTCGGCGGGTGTCGACGAGCACGACCGCGCCGAGCGCGCCCACCGAGAGGTCGTCCCACATGAAACCGAAGCGGTCTTGGCCCGGCGTACCGAACAGGTACAGCACGAGTCCGGCGTCGATCGTGATGCGGCCGAAGTCCATCGCCACTGTGGTGGTGGTCTTGCCGCGCACGAGGCTGCGGTCGTCGACATCGGTCGACACCGTGGTCATCGCGGCCTCGGTCGTGAGCGGCGTGATCTCGGAGATCGCGCCCACGAACGTGGTCTTGCCGACGCCGAAACCACCGGCGACGACCATCTTGACGGGGATCGGAGCGGTGCGCACCGCTTCGGTCTCAGAGGGCGCGTACACCATCGATCAACCTTTTGATCATTGCCGTATCGGACCGCGCGTCAGCGGGGCCGTCCGAACAGCTCACGAAACCTTCCGAACGCAGGTCGCTCACGAGCACGCGCGACACGCCGAGCGCGAGGCCCAGCCGGGCCGAGATCTCCGCCACCGACATCGGCTCGGCACACAGCTCGAGGATGTCGGCTCGCTCGAAGTTCTGCGCCGGCAATGCCGACTCGCCGAAGCGCGATGTGCGCACCTGCGTCTCGATGCGGATGTCGCGGCTCGCGCTCACCCGACCCCGAGTGATCAGGTACGGGCGGATGCTGTCGTCACCGCTCGACGGGGCCGAATACGGCGTGGACGCGCGCGCCGCGCCGGCCGGCGCGTCGGCGTCGGCGGGACGGCCCATGAACGGGCGCACGAGCTCGTGTTCGTCGCTCATCGGCTCAGGCGGGAAGCGCGGTCTTCAACTCCGCGATGAGCGTGGGCGTGAGCATCGTGCCGAAGCGGTCGACGAGCAACGTCATCTCGTAGGCGACGAGCCCGATGTCGCACGTGGGATCGGCGAGCACACCCAGCGACGAACCGCCGCTGATCGACGACACGAAGAGAAAGCCGTTCTGCATCTCGACGATGATCTGGTTCACGCCACCGACGCTGAGCACGCGAGCCGCGCCCTCCGACAGACTCGTGAGACCGGACACGATCGCGGCGAGCTGGTCGGCCGCGGCGCGGTCGAGTGTGGATGTGGCCGCCATGAGCAGGCCGTCCGACGACACGCAGATCGAGTGCTCGACGCCGACGGTGTCGCGCACGAGTCCGCCGAGCATCCAGTTGACGTTCTGGGCCTCGTCGCTCAGAGGTGGGGCGATGAACGACATCAGGAGTCCTCTCCAGGCGTGTCGGTGTCGGTGGTGGTGTCGCTGGCGCGCCCGCGCTTCACTCCGGCGCGGAAACGGTTCAGCGAGTTGCGCACGTCGTCGGCGCTGCGAGCGCGCTTTTGTTCGGGCGCGGTCGACGGTCCGGTGTCGGGCAGGTGGGCGCCGCGTACGCGCCGCGGCAGGAGCGTGGGCGCCTCGGTCGGGGCGTCGACGACCGCGGTGACCATCGCGGTGTCACGCGCAACCGGCTGCGGCTCGTCGCCGGTTGCCGGCTCGTGCCATGGCTGCGCGATCCCGGACGGGCCCGGCTGGTCGTCGGGCTCGTCGACCTGCTGGTCGGCGCGGGCAAACGCGGGCGCCTCGTCGCGATCAGGAGTGTCGGCGGGCACGGTGGCCGTGTCGTGCTGCTCCCACGCTGTGGGCCACCACGACTCAGTGGGCGCGTCGGTGTGTTGGTCGGCTGCGGCAGGCTCGTCGACGGTCGGCTTCGGCGGCGTGAACGAGTAGGCGTCGAGCGCGCTCAGTGCGAAGCTCGGCCCCGACTCAGCAACCGGCTCAGCGGGCGTTTCGGCCGCGACCTCGACGGGCTCGTCGGGGGTCGAGGCGAGCGTCTCGACCTCGGGCTCGGTTTCCGCTTCCGGCTCGGCCGGCGCCTCGGTTGCTGGCTCGTGAGGGGCGTACAGCTCGGCGATCGCTGCGAACAAGGGCGCCACGGGCTCGGCCGAGGTGGTGTGGAACGCGACCGGCTCGGGCTCGGGCTGCGACTCGGGATCAGGCTCGGATGCGGCTGGCGTCGGCTCGACGCTCGTGGGCCAGAACTCGGCCACTGGTTCGGCCACTTCGGCCGGTTCAGCCTCGGGGGCTTCCTCGGGCGGCGCTACCGCGTCGACCGCGGCGGGCTCGGCGCGCTGCGGCTCGGGCTCGGCGCCCCATCCTGACGCGTCCCAACCGTGGGCGCTCCACTTCGGCGCGACCGGCTTCTCCTCGACGACCGGCGCCCGCTCGGCGACCGGGTCAGCGGCGGTGATCTCGGTGTCGGGCTCGTAGGTGACCGCGGCTTCCACGGGCTCGGGCTCGACCGGCTCGGGTTCGGCGACGGTTTCCTCGGCCGCGACCTCGGCCGCGACCTCGGGCTCGACTTGCGTGGGGGCGTCGAGCGCGGGCGCCTCGACCACCGCCGCCTCGGGAACGGGTGCCTCGACAACAGCAGATTCGATCGCCTGGGGCTCGTCGACCGGCCGTTCGATGGGCCGCTCGCGAGTGTCCTCGGCGGGGATCGGTGCCACGACGCTCGGGTCGTGCAGAAGGCGCGTCGGCACCACAACCTTGGCGGTCACACCACCGTTCGGCGTCTCGCTCAAGAACACCGCGATGCCGTGGCGGATGGCGAGCCGGCCCACCACATACAGCCCGAGCACCTTCGACGGCGCACGGTCGAGGTGGGTCACCTTCGAGATGCGGCGATTCGCTTCGAGCAGGGTCTCGGAGTCCATGCCCATGCCGTGGTCGATGATCGTGAGCAGGTAGCCCTCGTGCGACACACTTCCGATCACCTCGATCGACGAGTCGGGCGGCGAGAACGACGCGGCGTTCTCGAGCAACTCGGCGAGCATGTGCGCGGCATCGGTGGCGACATTGCCCTTGAGCGACGTCGACTCGATGGCGCCGAAGTCGACGCGGCTGTAGTCCTCGATCTCCGACAGCGCGGCGCGCACGACATCGCCGACGGCCATCGGCTGCTGCACCTTGCGGCTCGGCTCGGCACCGGCGAGCACGAGCAGCGACTCGGCGTTGCGGCGCATGCGGGTGGCGAGGTGGTCGAGGCGGAACAGTTCGCCGAGCACTTCGTCGTCGGTCTGTTCGCGCTCGAGATCGGTGATGAAGGCGAGTTGGCGGGTGAGCAGCCCCTGGTTGCGGCGGCCCAAGCTCACGAACACGTCTGACACGTTGCGCCGCACCATCGCCTGCTCGGCGGCGAGCCGCACTGCAGTGTTCTGCATCGTGGTGAGTGCTTCGGCCAGCTCCGAGAGCTCGTCGTTGCTGGGCACCGTGATCGGTGGCAGCGTCGGCAACTCCTCGCCTTCACGCAGCGAGTCGATGCGCAGTACGAGGTCGGGCAGCTCAGCGGTCGCGGCGTCGTTCGCCTGGTCGCGGATGCGCTCGATCGAACGGGTGATGGCCCGGGCGATCAAGATGCCGAGCAGTGCGGCCAGCGCCAGGATCCCGAGGAACAGGGCCAGCAGGGTCACCGTGCGGCTCGACACGAACTTGTTGGCGGCGTGCTCGCTCTGCTGCTCGCGCTGCAGCGCCAGCGTCACCGTGCGGTTGATCGCGCCGCGGTGCTGCTCGTACACGGCCGCCATGCTCGAGTCGAGCACCTTGCGCGCGTCCGTGATGTCGTTCTTGGCGAGCGCGGGCTCGAACTGGTTGAGCGCGATCGAGAAGAACTCGTGGCCGGTGGCGTACGACGTGCCCAGGAAGGTGGCGCGCAGCTCACTGTCGCTCGGCGCCGTCAGCTTGCTGGTCCAGTAGGCGTGGCCGTCTTCGAACGACTTGCGCAGACTGTCGAAGCGCTGGAGCAATGCGGTGCGCGCGTTCCCGTTGGCTGCGACCGCCTGGTACGCGACGAGATAGCTCTCCATCACGTTGTCGGGCGGTGGCATCACGTCGGCGATGAGGCCCTGCGACGTCTTGATGCTGTCGTAGCGCGGCCCCAGCACCTTGGTGTTCTGGAGCGTGGTCCATCCGAGTACGCCGGTCGCCACCAGGGCGACGAGCGGGACGGCAACCAGCACCGCCAACTTGGTTCGGATGCGAAGGCGCCCGAGCATGGGGACTCCTTGTGCGATTGTGAAAGCCTGGCGTGCCGCGGGCGCGCCCGACCTTCGATATCGGCGCCACCGAGGGCGAGTTGAGCCACGGAGTGTGCGGTTGGCCGGGTTCAGACCTGGCACGTGCGGGCCGTCACAGCATCGCAATGGTGGTTGACCGTCGGGTTCAGGACGGCCCTCGCCTGGTCGATTTATCCGGTGTGGAGGGTCCTGCGCTCCAACCGCGCGCCGTGTTGGCCGAACTGAGTCTCGATGACGCTCGCCCGATCGACCTCGATCCGGGAGTGAACGTGCTCGTGACCGGCAGCATCGACGCGCGCGTCGCGCGTGAGATCGTCGACGCGTGCCGCTCGGCCGAGGTGCAGTGGTCCGACCCGCAACCCAGCGCGACCCCGGTTGGCGCGCAGGGCATTGCACGCATCACACGCAGCGAGATCGAATTGCGAGCGGCGCGCATCGAACGCGCACGCTCCCATCGAAGCCACGCGAAGGAACGGCGCCCCAGCGACCAGCGCGAGGCAAGGCTGCGCGACCGCGTCGAGCAGATCGACGAGCAGATCGACGCGCTCCAGCCCGAGCTGGTCGAGACGCGTGAGCGCCTCAGGCGCGAGTCTGATCTGCGCGACCAGATCGGGGTCGCGTGCGACATGGTCGAGTTCGCGATGCTCGACGACGCAGAATCAGACCGCGACGACGACGAAGACGAGGCGTACGACCGCCTCGCCGACGAGTGGGACCTGTTCGTACAGACGCGGGCGACATCGACGTCGCACAACCGCGATGCGATCGCCTCGGCGCGCCGCGCGGTCGACACCGCGAGCGCTCGCCACGCGATGAGCGGTGCCATCGGCACGATCGACGCCCAAGCAATGGACGCCATCCAGCAGACGCACCAACGCAGTCAGGAAGCGTCGCAGCTCCTCGAGACGGCGCGGCGCAATCAGCGGCCGGAACGGATGCGAGCGCTCGAAGAGGCGACCGCCGCCGAACGTGCCGCGCTGCAAGCCGCAGGGCTGAATTCGTACTCCGACTTCCTCATGCTGCGAGTGCGCGGGCCCCAGGCCGACCACGGCGGCGGCGTTTCCGAGAGCGAAGTGACTGCAGCGCGCCAAGCACTTGCGGATGCCACCGAGCGCGCCCGCACCACGCTCTCCGAGTTCGAGGTGCAGGAGATCGACCTGCGCGCCCGCGCCGCGACGTTGCTCGGGCGTCTCCCCAGTGACGACGTGGCCACCGACCTGCGCGACACGCGCGATCAGGCGCTCGCGGCACCGCCGGCCGAGACGCCGACGGCAATCGTCGACCTCGCCGCGCTGTGCCGCCGCGCCGACCTCGACACCGGTACCGATCCGGTGGCAACGGCACGGGAGTGGTTGCGCCAACCTTCGTCCTACGCGCGCACGGTTGCGCGCATCGAAGGCGAGCTCAGTGACCTGCAGCGCTCCCGCGAGCTCGCGGCCGAAGAGATCGATTCGCTCCACGCGCCCGAACCGGCGCCGCTGGACGACGCCGAGTCCGTCGCCGGGGCGATCCGCGGCCTGCTGTCGCGCGGCGCGCTCGTGCCGAACACCACGCGCTCGGTCGACATCGACCCTGCGGTGATCGCAGGCTTGCGCGGCGCGATCGCGGCGATCGACCGCGACGAGCGCGGCGCGGTGCCCTTGCTCGTGGAGTACCCGTGGGCCGGCGAGCCGGATGGGATCGTGCGGCGCATGCTGTCGGTGTTCCACGACACGGCGGTTGCGCGCCAGGTGATCGTGATCGCGGCGGGCCGCTACCAGCGGCCGGTTCCCGACGTGAAGTGGATCGACGTGGAGGTGCCGATCGAAGCCGTGCCGGTGGCTGTGGCCGTCGGCGCGTTCGAGTCGGCGTCGGGGTTTGGGTCCGACTTCGGGCCCGAGTCGGGCGTCGAGGTGGCGGGCCTGCGCGATGGCGATTCCCACGGTGACGGCGGCGACGAGGCCGCCGAGCCCGCGCCGCGCCGGCGCTGGTCCGGCTTGCTCGGCTGAAGGCCCGCAATCCACGCCACCGGACCGACGCATCCGGTCGTCGTGGGCGCGAGAATCCCGCTATGCCGAAACGCATCGCGTATCGCACGTGCCCGCTCTGTGAGGCCACGTGCGGCCTGGAGCTCCACCTCGACGATCGCGCGATCACGCTCGTGCGCGGCGACAAGGACGACGTGTTCTCGCACGGCTTCATCTGCCCGAAGGGCAGCGCCATCAACCATCTCGAGTCGGATCCCGATCGGGTGCGTGTGCCACAGATTCGCGATCGCGCCACCAACACCTGGCGCGACGCGACGTGGGACGAGGCGTTCGCGCACATCGAGGCGCGGCTGCTTCCGATCATCGCCGAGCATGGCAACGACGCCCTCGCGCTCTACCTCGGCAACCCGAGCGTGCACAGCATCGGCCCGCAGCTCTACAACCGCGTGCTCGGTCAGGCGGCGCGCACGCGCAACGTGTTCAGCGCGTCGACCGTCGACCAGATGCCGAAGCAGGTGTCGGCCGCGCTGATGTTCGGCACCGGTCTGTCGGTGCCGATCCCCGACATCGACCACACCGATTACCTGCTCGTGCTCGGCGCGAACCCGTTCGCTTCGAACGGTTCGTTGATGACCGCGCCCGATGTGCCCGGCCGCCTGCGTGCGATCAGGGCGCGCGGCGGGCGCATCGTGGTGGTGGATCCGCGGCGTTCGAAGACGGCCGAGGAGTCGGACGAGTGGGTGGCGATCGTGCCCGGCACCGACGCGCACCTGCTGCTCGCGATGGCCCAGGTGCTGTTCGCCGACGACCTCGTGCAGGTCGGTGATCACCTGGCGCCGTGGGTGGCGGGCCTCGACACCGTGCGTGAGGTGGTGGGGCCGTTCACGCCCGAAGCAGTGGAGCCGATGTGCGGCGTGCCCGCCTCGGTGATCCGGCGGCTCGCGCACGAGCTCGCGGCCGCGCCCACCGCTGCCGTCTACGGGCGCATCGGCACGTGCGTGCAGGAGTTCGGCACCGTGGCGTCGTGGGCCGTCGACGTGCTGAATGTGCTCACCGGCAACCTCGACCGGCGCGGTGGCGCGATGTTCAATCTCCCGGCGATCGGCGGTGGCAACACCGGCGGCACCCCCGGCCGCGGTCGTGGGGTGCGGTTCGGTCGGCGCTCGTCGCGAGTGCGCGCCATGCCCGAGGTGTTCGGCGAGCTGCCGGTGGTGTGCCTCGCCGAGGAGATCGACACGCCGGGCGACGGTCAGGTGCACGCGCTCATCACGGTCGCGGGGAACCCGGTGCTGTCGAACCCGGGCTCGCAACGCCTCGACGCCGCGCTCGCGTCGCTCGACTTCATGGTGAGCATCGACATCTATCGCAACGAGACCACGCGTCACGCCGACGTGATCCTGCCGCCCGAATCGCTGCTCGCACGCGGTCACTACGACGTGGCGCTGCGCTCGCTCGCGATCCGCAACGTGGCCACCTACTCGGCGCCGATCGTGGAGCTCGAGTCGCACGAGCACCCGGAGTGGGCCACGATGGCGCGCCTCGCGGGTGTGCTGCAGGGCCTTGGTTCCTCGGCCGACGTGGCCCAGCAGGTGGACGCGGCGGTGATCGGGATGCTCGTCGACAAGGCGGAGGCGCGTGCGGGCACCGATGCCGGCGAGCTGCTCGCCACGATCAGCGCCAACGGCCGGCACGGTCCCGAGCGCATGCTCGACCTCATGCTGCGCACCGGTCCCTACGAGCTCACGCTCGACCACCTGATCGTGCAGCCGCACGGCATCGATCTCGGACCGTTGCAGCCGCGCATCCCTGAGGTGTTGCGCACTGCCACCGGCCGCATCGAGCTCGCGCCGGAGATGATCATCGACGACGTGCGCGAGCGCGTCGTGCCCGCGCTCGCGCGCCGGCCGAACGGTGGTCTCGTGCTGATTGGCCGTCGCGACCTGCGCTCGAACAACTCGTGGATGCACAACGTGCGCGTGTTGGTGAAGGGCAAGCCGCGTTGCACACTGCACGTGCATCCCGACGACGCGCGCTCGCGCGCACTCGTCGACGGTGCCAAGGCCAAGGTGATGTCGCAGACCGGTGAGCTCGAGATCGCGGTGGAGGTGACCGACGCGATCCGCCCGGGTGTGGTGAGCATCCCGCACGGCTGGGGTCACGACGTCGACGGTGTCGACCTGTCGATCGCGCGTGAGCACGCGGGCGTGAACACCAACGTGCTGACGTCTACCGACACGTTCGACGTGCTCTCGGGCAACGCCGTGCTCAGCGGCATCCCAGTGGAGGTCGTCGCCACCTGATCGGGCTCAGTCCGAGCGTGATCGATCGAGTTCCGTGAGCACTTCGTCGGTGTGCTCACCGAGCAGTGGCGCTCGGAACCGTGGGCGCGCGGGTGTGCCGTGGAAGTCGGCCGGGGTCGCGACCATCGACATCGAGCCGTGCTCGTCGGGCACTTCCACCACGCCACCCGCGGCGTGGAACTGGGCATCGCCGAGGAGGTCGTCGACCGAGTTCACCGGCGACCAGAAGAAGTCGGGTTCGCCGGCGAAGATCTCGGCCCATTCGACGAGCGGTTTGGTGGCGAAGATCGCGTCGAGCTCGCCGATCAGCTCGCGTGCGTTGGTGAAGCGGGCGCGCGGCGTGGCGAAGCGCTCGTCGGTGAGCCAGTCGGGATGGCCGACGGCGCGCGCGAGCGGTGGCCAGTGGCGTTCACCTTCGAGCCCCACGATCCAGAAGCGTCGACCGTCACCCGCCGTGTAGTTGTTGATCGCGGGATTGCCCATCGATTCGCGCGAGCCGACGAGCACCGACCGTCCCCACATCAGTGCGATGTTCACGTCGAAGCCGATGGTGTACGCGCCCTGGCGCAGCAGCGAGGTCGACACCAACTGGCCCTTGCCGGTTCGCTCGCGCGAGAACAACGCCGCGCTGATCATCGCGGCCGCGGTCATTGCCACGCTGTGATCGCCCATGCCGCCGCGCTGGAACGGGAGCTGACCGCCGCTGGGCGTGAGCGCCGCGGCGAGCCCTGATCGGGCCCAGAACGCGGCGATGTCGTAGGCGGGCCGGTCGGCGTCGTCGCCATCGAGGCCGTAGCCGGTGATGATGCCGTACACGAGGCGTTCGTTGCGCGCACGCAGCGAGTCGGCGTCGAGTCCGAGGCGAGCGAGCGCCGACGCGCGGATGTTGGTGAGGAACACATCGGCCGTGTCGGTGAGCTCGAGCGCTCGGGCGCGCCCTTCTTGGCTGCCGAGGTCGAGCACCACGCTGCGCTTGGCGCGGTTGTCGAGCTCGAACGGCGGGTTCGACGGCAGGTCGCCGCCGAGCATGCGCTGAAACGTGCGCGCGGGGTCGCCGTTCGGCGGCTCGATCTTGACCACGTCGGCGCCCCAGTCGGCGAGGATGCCGCCGGCACCCGGCCCGGCGACCCACACGCCGAGCTCCACCACCCGCACCCCTTCGAGGGGACCGCGGTTCGATCGCTGCGGATCGGTCGTCTCGGTCGTCGGCGTCGACTGCACGCTGGTCACTTGCGCAGCGCCGCGGCGAACGCGCCCATTCCCGCGAGGTACTGGTCGCAGTTGGCGGTCTTGTCGACCACCATCTGCTTGGCGTCGAGGCCACCCGGGAAGATGGGCGGCGTGTAGTACTCGAAGCCGTCGGCGGCGATGGCCTCGGCGATCTCGGTGGCGCACTCGATCGCCGGAACCTTCTCGATCTCGAACAGCGCGTCCACGTTGCCGGGCTGGTCCCAGATCTCGGTGGCGATCGGTCC
>DASXZO010000178.1:0-50793 GCA_036501845.1 Acidimicrobiia bacterium
GAGTGAGACGGTTGCGCTGCAGACCTTCCTGCGACGTTCGCCGCGTGCAGCGCATCGTTGGGCCGGCAGCGGCGCGTTCGTGCCGCACGCGGCCAGCCGTTCCGCCAACTCCTCCGGTCAAAGCAGCTTGTGCGTGTACAAGGGCTACTTCGACCCTCGCGGTGACGGCGGTGCGCTCGACGCCACCGGCTACTCCATCGGGTACGACTGCCTCGACCACACGTTGTTCCTCACGGCTGTAAACGCGAACGGCATGGACCCCGCAGCCTTTGGCGCGTTCTCGATGATCATCGACACCGACATCGACGACACCGACGGATGTGGTGGTGGCGACGTTGCCATCGTCGCGACGAACGACGGCAACGGCAACATCGTGAGCGGAGCCGTCACGACACCGAGCTGCGACACGACCACCTGGACCGTGCGTTCCGAAACCGTGACGCTGAATCAGCCCGACAGCGATTCGATCCAGCTCGCGTTCCCGAGCTCGGTCGCTGTGGCCGACACATTCAGGTGGTACGCGGCACTCGCCGACACCGCCAACGCGGTCGACTTCATCCCCGACAGCGGCTGGCGCACCACCGTGATGCCGGACGGGTCACAGACCGCGCCGGGACCAGCGACCGCGGTACACGCGACGGCGACCGATGGCAACGTCGTGGTGTCGTTCGGCGCGCCACTCGACGACGGCGGCGACACGATCACGAGCTACGACATCATCCTCGAGCCGATCGGACAGGTGGGCCATCTCGCGGCTCCGGGCTCGGCCGTGTTCTCGGGGCTCACCGACAGCACGAGCTACTACGCCACCGTGTTGGCGAACAACGACATCGGCGCGAGCGCACCCGCGTCGTCGAACACGGTGGTTCCGACTGGCGTCACCGGCCAGTCGGTGACGCCGTTCCGCAACGGGGCCACCGCAACCGTGAACGGTTCGTACCGCCCGGTGGTCGCTGACTTCGACCCGACCCGCACGAGCGACATCCTCTGGTACGCGCCCGGCCGCACCGCCGACCCCACATGGATCGGGCGGACAAGCGGAGGTTTCGCCAACGGACCCACACTCGCGATCAACGGCACGTACGAACCGATCGTCGGCGACTTCAACTGCGACGGCTCACCCGACATCGTGTGGTACGGACCCGGCACGGCGCCGGACTCGATCTGGTGGATGAAGGGCTTCAAGCCCGTGTCGCAACACACCGCCGTCGACGGCGTGTACCGCGCCGCAGCCGGCGACTTCAACGGCGACGACTGCACCGACATCCTCTGGCACGGGCCGGGAACCGCGCCCGACTCGATCTGGGTCGGATCGCGATTCGAACAGCGCGTGAAGGGCCCCGGCATCGCGCTGAACGGTGCCTACGAACTCGTCGTGGGCGACTTCAACGGTGACGGCTACAGCGACGTGCTGCTCTACGCGCCGGGCCGGGCGCAGGACCATCTCCTGCTCGGTGGCGCGACCGGATTCGCCAAGAACGTGCCGGTCACGATCAACGGCACGTATACGCCGGTCGTCGGCGACTTCGACGGCGACGGGTACAGCGACGTCATCTGGTACGCGCCGGGCTCGGCGCACGACTACCTCTGGCGCGGTGGCCCGCACGGCTTCACCGGCTCGCTCGCGCTCACGATCAACGGCAAGTACGACCCGATCGCCGGCGACTTCAACGGCGACGGCCACACCGACGTGCTGTGGTACGCACCAGGGCCGACGCCTGACCCCATGTGGCTCGGCTCGACCTGATCGAGTACTGCGATCAGCTGCGCGCGAACTCGAGCAGTTGGGGGGCGAGTAGCGGCCAGTGTTCGAAGAGGGCGCCGGTGCCGTCGCGCGCGGCTTCGCCGCGACGAATCCATTCGTCGTCGGGCCACGGCGGCTCGACGAGCTGCGATCCCGGGATCAACTCGTGCAGCCGCTCCGACGTCGCGCGCGTGTGATGAGGATCGCTCTTGCCGCTGCGGAACACGAGCGTCGGCACGTGCATGGCCGCGAGGTCGGCGTCGGCGAGGCCCGGAACGGTCATGCCCGGCCCCGGGCAGTACACGAGCATCCACCGTTCGAGCGTCTCGATGAACTGCGCGGGATCGAGTGCGAGGAAACGTTCACGGTTGCGCGGGTTGCGCTCGAGCGCCTCGGTCCATTCGGGGAGCTCGACCACCGCTTCCATACCGCCTTGCCACGCGGCACGCAACGACTCGCCGCAGTAGTGCACCGCGAGCAGCAGCAGCCCGTACACCCCGCCCGAGATCCACACCATCGCCAACTTCGACGTCACGTCGGGGTGGCGCACCGCGGTGAGCAACGACACGCGAGCGCCGCCCGAGCCGCCCATGATCACCGCTGGTCCGAGGTCGAGCTGCCGTAACAGGCCCGCGAGCGCGTCGGCCTGCATCGCCGACTCCGATGGACCCGAAAAGGCCACGTCGGACGCGCCGCAGTTCGGGCGGTCCCAGATCACGACGCGCTGTTCGTGCGCGGCGATCGCCTCGGCGAGCTGGCGCACGCCCGGCGAGTCCATCGAGAAGCGACCGCCCGGCGTGATCGTCCACGCGGGACCGGCGTCGCCGACGATCTCGTATGCCAGCAGCGTGCCGTCCACGTTCGTAGTAGGCATGACGATGGCGAATGTACCGTGGGGACGGCACCGAGCAGCGAGCCACTACCCAATGAGGAGGTCGCGCCGATGACCCTTTCTACCGACAGCGTGCGAGTGGTCGACGCCGACACGCACATGACCGAGCAGCACGATCTCTGGACGAGTCGTGCACCCGCGTCGCTCCGTGAGCGCGTGCCTCAGGTGGCGCGGCTCGACGGCATGGCGTGCTGGTGCGTGGACGGTGAGATCCTCGGCCGGGCCGGCGCCGGTGGCGTGGTCGACAACCACGGCAACAAGGGCCGCTCGTACGAGGGTCTCTACGAGTGGGAGATCGACAAAGCGCACGTGGCGTCGTACGACCCCGTGGCACGCGTCGCGCTCATGGACGAGCTCGGCGTGCACGCGCAGGTGGTGTTTCCGGGCGTGGTCGGTCTCGGCGGTCAGGGCCTCGCCGACGTGGTGAAGGACACCGCGCTGCGCCAGGTGTGCACCGAGATCTTCAACGACGCCAGCGCCGAGATCCAGGCCGGATCGGGCAACCGACTCCTCCCGATGGCGCTGCTTCCCGCGTGGGACATCCCGGCGAGCGTGCGCGAGGTGGAACGCGCGGCCGCACTGGGATTGCGCGGCGTGAACCTCACGAGCGACCCGCAGGACCTCGGTGCGCCCGACCTCGCCGACCCCGCATGGGATCCAGTGTGGGAGGCATGCAGCTCGCTGCACATGCCGGTGCACTTCCACATCGGTGCCAGCCTCACCACGATGAACTACTTCGGCACCTACCCGTGGCCGTCGCACGATGACGACACCAAGCTCGCAATCGGCGGCACGCTCCTGTTCATCGGGAACGCGCGTGTCGTGGTCAACATCATCTGCTCGGGCATGCTCGATCGTTACCCCGACCTGAAGATCGTGTCGGTGGAGAGTGGCGCGGGATGGATCCCGTTCATCCTCGAGGCGCTCGAGTACGAGATGGACGAGAACGCGCGGGATCTGCGCACGCGCCTGTCACTCACGCCCAAGGAATTCTTCCGGCGCAACATCTACGCCACCATGTGGTTCGAGCGCACGGATCTCACATCGCTCGTGCACCAGGTCGGCGAGGAAAACATCCTGTTCGAGACCGACTTCCCGCACCCCACGTGCCTGTTCCCGGCACCGCTCGAGACGGCCGAGCGCAACATGGCCGAGTTGAGCGACACGGCGCGGCGCAAGATCCTCGGCGAGAACGCGCTGAAGCTCTACCGGCTCTGACGTTCTGGCTGCAGTCAACCGCTGATGCGTTCGAGCGCGTCGGCAACGGTCGGTGTCTCGGCCATCTCCGATGCGATTGTTTGCGCGCGCGTTCGGAACGACGGGTCGGCAAGCACCTGCTGGATCGCGCCCGTGATGCGCGGCACCGCGTCTGCGTCGATCGGCGTGCGCGCGCCGCGCCCGTCGTGTCGTTGCTGCTCGACTGCGATGCCGGCACCCGACCGCGTCACGCGGTGCGCGTTCTCGAACTGATCGGCGAATACCGGCACCACCACGAGTGGCACGCCTGCGGCCAGCGCGCCGTACACCGTGCCCGACCCGCCGTGGCACACGACGAGATCGGCCGCGGCCAGCACGTCGGCCTGGTCCACCCAGGGCTCCACGTGCACGTGATCGGGCACGGCACCGAGCGCACCGGTGCGGTCAAACTCGTGGCCGACCGTGAGGAGCACCCGCGCGTCGAACGACCCCACCGCGGCGGTCGCGACCTTGAACACGTCGGCCGCGATCGACATGAACCCCAGCACGGTCCCGAAGGTGACGTACACGAGTGGTGCACGCGAACCCGCCCACCAATCGGGGAGCGCGACCGGCTCGCTGCTGTCGCCGTCGTGATAGCGGATCGTGGTGGCGAACGGCGAGGGATCGAGCGCATCCGGAAAGCGTGTGAGGTACGGCTCGGCGCGCAGCGCGTCGGTGATGCCCGCGCCGTGCCGATCGAGCGCCGGCGCCGCGACCGCAAGCGATCCGGCCTCGACCTCGGCGAGCGAGATCGCCACCTGACCCACCGGCACGGATCGACGGTGCGCGACCACCGCGCTGGCGAACTCGGCCGGGTCGCGCAGCACCAGATCCGGCTGCCACTCCTCCACGAACCGGTCGGCGGCCGGCAGCATGGCGTCGGCGGCGAGCCGCCCGAACAGCTCGCGGTTGCCGAGCACCGACGCTTCCAACGGCGCCGCCACCGCGAGCTGCTCGCGGATCGGCGCGATCTCGGCCTCAGGCGGTTCGCCGCCCGGCACGAAGGTGAAACCCTCGCGTTGCACCATTTCGCGCAACGCCGGTGGGCCGATCACGCGCACCTCGTCACCGCGCCGTTGCGCCGCGACGAGAAACGGCACCAACGGTCCGAGATGCCCTGCGCCGCCGAGCGAGCAGGCACCGAGTACACGCATCGGACTCTGGTCTCATTTCCGGTGCGCGAGCACGTCGACACCTAAAGGTGGCTGAAGCCTGATGCTTCCTCGGGTGTCATCGACTTCTGCACCGGGTGGGCGCCGAAGTGCGCGATCGCAGCGCGCATGTCGTCGATCAGCAAGGCGGCGAGATCGCGGTTGAGGTCGAGGCGAACAAGGATGCGCTGCACCGCCACATCGGACACCGATCCGGTGAGCGGGTACGCCGGCACCTGCCAGCCGCGCACGCGCAGACGGTCGGCGACGTCGTACAGCGTGTAACCGGGCGACGCGCCGTCGGCGATTCGCCATGCCACTGCCGGTATCCCAGTGTGAGCGTCGCCGTTGCACATGATCTCGAACGGCCCGAGCTGCGCGATCTCACCAGCCAGATAGCGGCCGATGTCGTAGGCCGCGTCGTGCACGCGCTTGGAGCCGTCGCGGCCGAGCCGCAGGAAGTTGTAGTACTGCGCCACGATCTGGCCGGCGGGTCGCGAAAAGTTGATCTGGAACACCGGCATGTCGCCGCCGAGATAGCTCACGTGGAAGATCAGCTCGTCAGGCAGTTCGGCGGTGTCGCGCCACACCACCCAGCCGACACCAAGCGGCGCCAACCCGAACTTGTGGCCCGACGTGCTGATCGACTTCACCCGCGGCGTGCGGAAGTCGAACTCCAATTCGGGCGCGCAGAACGGCGCCAGGAACGCGCCGCTCGCACCGTCGACGTGAATGTCGACGTCGAGGCCGGTGCGCGCGTGCAGCGCGTCGAGTGCCGCGCCGATAGCCGCGACGTCTTCGTACGCCCCGGTGTAGGTGACGCCGAACGTCGGCACCACCACGATGGTGTTCTCGTCGACGCGCTCGAGCACGTCGTCGGGCGTCATGCAGTAGTGGTTCGGCGACATCGGGACCTCGCGCATCTCGATGTCCCAGTAGCGAGCGAACTTGTGCCACACCACCTGCACCGGTCCGCACACCATGTTCGGCCGGTCGGCCGGCAACCCCGCGGCAGCACGCTTGGCCCGCCAACGCCACTTCGCGGCCATACCCGCGAGCATGCATGCCTCCGACGATCCGATCGCCGATGTGCCCACTGTGTTCGCGGCGTGGGGTGCGTGCCACAGGTCGGCGAGCATGTGCACGCAGCGGCGCTCGAGCTCCGCGGTCTGCGGGTACTCGTCCTTGTCGATCATGTTCTTGTCGAGCGAGAGGTTCATCAGGTCGTGCACCTGCTGCTCCTCCCACGTCTGGCAGAACGTCGCCAGGTTCTGGCGCGCGTTGCCGTCGAGCATCAGCTCGTCACGCACCACCTGCGACGCGTCATCCGGCTCGGACTCGTGCTCCGGGAATGCATACTTCGGCATCCCCCGGCTGAGATCTTGGCCCGGGTACACACAAGCGTCGAGATCCTGCACGACCGCGCGTTGATGCAGCGGCATGGCGCACCCCCTCGGAGGAGATCACTGAGCGAACCGCAAGCTATTCGCGCATTCGATCAGACGAGCGCCGGGCTCGCGCCGTAGGCGTCGTAAGCCCGGCCGTCGCGTTCGGCGGTGACGCGCCCGCATTCGAATTGGAAGGGCGAAATGCCGCCGAGCTCCCATGCCGTCACCGAGCCGCACTCGACCGCGCGACTCGATTTCGCGACGATCCCGAGCGTCGCGCGCACCTCTTCGACGGATCGGTGAGCGTCGGAGAACCAGTCACGGGCCAGGAGGTCGGGCCCGCCGGCATGCGCGGCGCAGAGAGCGCCGCGGCGCATCGCGTCGGCGAGCCGCACCGCCATGCCTTGATGCGACAGGTGGCCACGGTCGTACTCGAACAGCCCCGCCCCACTCGACAGGTATCCCGTCTCGAACAGGCTCACGACCATCGCAAGCAGTGAGAACGCGCGCGCGTCGTCGTTGGCTCGCGAGATGAAGCCGAACACCTCGAGCTCGCTCTCGACCGTCGACCCGTATCCGGTGAGCACATGCACCCAATCGTGCTGCGCGAGCAGTGGCGGCGCGCTCCCCAATCGGCCCGGGAACACGAAACCCCGCGCGTCGTAGAACTTGGCCACCTCGCGCCCGAGCGTGCCGTCGGGCAGCTCGCGCAAGGCCGCCCAACGCGATGCGAGCGCGGGATCGTCGACGCACAGGTCCCACGCCGCCTCCAACGCGCCCGACGTGTGCAACGAATCGGACCGCGTGGCGTCCCAACCCGTCATGTAGCCCGAGCGGTCGAAGTCGATCAGGGCGAGCCCGAGGCTGCCGTGCGCGTACCGGTGCGCCACACGAAGCATGTCGTTCTGCACGCCGAGCTCGCGTGCGTAGCCGTCGATCCGTTCGATCACCTCGTCGGGCAACGGCACGAGCACGAGCGCGCACAGCAGCATGAACTGCAGCATGCGCTGGCGGAATCCTTCGTTGCGGTCGCGCATCGCCCGGGCGAACGCCTCGGCGTCGAGCCGCGGGACGCGGTCGGCCGGCATCACGAATCCCGTCATCGACTCGGTGAGCGCCTCGATGAGTAGGCGCTGTAACGAGGTGAGCGAGCCGTTGCTCGCCGCGGCCCCGGCCACGCCACCGGCGACGATGCGCGCCTCGGCGGCATCGGGCGGTGTGAGCTTGACCGCATCGTCAGCGGGGAACGGGATTGGCACGCGGGCGATTGTCGCGCCCGCATCCAAATCGTTTTCCCGAGCCCGCCTTGGGGCCCCGCCGTGCGGGCAGCCCCCGGCCGTCAGCACTGGTCGACGGTGTCGATCACCTCGTAGATCGCGATCTCGGGCGGCCCTTGCACACCGGCGTCCTGCATGAGGCTCGCGATCACTTGATGGTCGAAGAACTTCTGGAACGACTCGGCGTCGGGCCACTCGTCGACAATGATGATCGTGCCGTCGTTGCCGGCCGCGAAGCGATGGTGGATCACACCAGCGTGCAACGCGTCCTGCATCACCGAACGGAAGTCGGCGGCTCGCTCCGCGTGCACCCGCTCGAAGTCGGCAGGGTCGGCCTTCATCGTTGCGATCACCAGTACTGACATGGTTCCTCCTCGGTGGGAACGGTCGCTTCCACACTGCCGTTGGACTCCCACAGTTCGCCGCCGGCGCGGTCGCGGATCACCCGATCATCGGATGCGGCACGCTCGGCGGTAGTGGCTCAGTTTGAGATCGACGGGCGGTAGTCGGGCATCGGTGAACCTCCTACGCTGGTGGGCATGGCGAAGCGCACGAAGATGCCAACGGACGTGAACCAACGCGCCGCGGCGATCGTCGCGCTCGCCACTGGTGAGGTTGAGCCCGAGCCCGAGAAGGACACGGCGCGCTGCTGGTGGAAGCAAGGGTGGCAAGAGCCGCGCCGAGAAGTTCGCGATGGCGGCCGGTGTCGAGACCTACCCGTGGAGCGTCACCCAACTCGCCGAGCTGCTGGACTAGGGACGTGGCCCCCTCTCGCGAGCGCAACGGTGTCCAGCAGTGGCGCTGCCCCTGCTGCGGCTACTGGGCCCTACAAGACGACGTGTTCGACATCTGCAGCGTCTGTTTCTGGCACGACGACGGTCAGGACGATCCACACGCCGATGAGGTTTGGGAAGGACCGAACGATGACCTGAGCTTGACGCAAGCGCGGGAGAACTATCGACGCATCGGCTCAAGCAATGACCGCAGGCGCGCTTTCGTCCGAGAGCCTCGGCCAGACGAGCTTGATTCAAACTGAGCCACTACCCGCTCGGCCGACATGCGAAGATCGCGCTACGACCGCCACCGCATCACCCGGGTCCGACCCCAAGCGCGTCACTGCCGCGTTCTGGGACGCGCTGTACGCACGCGACTGGGAGCGCATCCGCTCGTTCTTCGGCGCTGACTCGATCTACTACGACGTGCCCACCGGCCCGGGTTCGGCGGCCCGGGGGCCACACGACATCGAGGCGCGCCTCCAACTCGGGCTCGACGGCCTGGCTGCGTACGAGCACGGCCCCGCAACTGTCGTGGCCGAGGGACCGATCGTGGTCACCGAGCACACCGAACACTGGACGTGGGCCAGCGGAGAGAGGGTGGCGCTCCCGTTCGTGTCGGTGCAGCACGTGCGTGACGGCCTGATCATTCTGTGGCGCGACTACTGGGACCTGCAGACACTGATGAACGCCGCCCCCGCCTCGTGGCGCGACCGGCTCGACAACGCCGACCTGTCGTGGATCTTCGACGCCACCGAGGTCGTGCCGTAGCGCTTGACCCCTCGCGCCCGGTGAGCCAGCCGGCGTCATGCGTCGCGAGCGAATCGCTCTCAGGTTTTAGATGACCCCGCTCGGGGACGCGAAATACCGGCGCGTAACCTTGTGGCGGGGTCGGGTTGCCGCCGGTGCCCCCACCACCGGCTGCGTGACCCGGCCCCACCTCCAGGCCCTTTGCCGGCACCTTTTGTCCCGCTCTTTCGTCAGGACGTATGACGAAAGGATGACGAAAGAGGCGGCAGTGAGACTGCCGCCTCACGGGTGGCGGTGGCCAGGGTGGGGGGGCCATCCACCGGGCGACCATTCCCTCACCGGCGCCATCGGATCGACCGGCCCGGCCTCGCCGAAGCCGCGGCGCTCAGTCGCCCCGGCGGCCCAGCCAGAGCACGCCGAGCGGCGGCAGCACGAGGCGAGCCGAGTGTTCGGAGCCGTGGTACTCCCCCGCGTCAGCCGCAACCGATCCGCCGTTGCCCACGTCGGAACCGCCGTAAAACGACGAGTCGGTGTCGACCAGCTCCTCCCACACGCCGCCCGACGGCATGCGCAACTGGTAGTCGTGGCGCGGCAGGGGTGAAAGGTTCGCCACGCACACGACCGGGCGGGCACCGCCGTCGGAACGCGAGTCGAAGCGCACGAACGCGAACACGTTGTGGTCGGCATCGTCGGCCTCGAGCCAACGGAACGCGGCGGGGTCGTCGTCCGACCACAGCGCCGGCTCACAGCGATACACGCGGTTGAGATCGCGAAGGAGCGACTCCATGCCGGCGTGCCCCTCCACGCTGCGTAGCCCCCAGTCGATCGACGCCTCGTGGTTCCACTCGTGTTCCTGCGCGAGTTCACCGCCCATGAACAACAACTTCTTGCCGGGATGCGCCCACATGTACGCGTACAGCGAACGCAGGTTGGCGAGCTGTTGCCAGCGATCACCGGGCATGCGACCGAGCAGCGAACGCTTGCCGTGCACCACCTCGTCGTGCGACAGCGGCAGCACGTAACGCTCGCTGTAGGCGTACACCATCGAGAACGTGAGCTCGTTGTGGTGAAAGCGGCGATACACGCCTTCGCGACCGAAGTAGTCGAGCGTGTCGTGCATCCAACCCATGTTCCACTTGTAACGGAACCCGAGACCGCCGTCGCGCACCGGCCGCGACACGCCGTCCCACGCGGTCGACTCCTCGGCCACGGTGTACGCGCCGGGCGCCTCGCTCGCGATCACTTCGTTGAGCTCGCGGATGAAGTCGACCGCCTCGAGGTCCTCGCGGCCGCCGTAGCGGTTTGGCACCCATTCGCCTTCGCGCCGCGAGTAGTCGAGGTAGAGCATCGATGCGACCGCGTCGACGCGCAACGCGTCCACGTGGAAATCGCGCAGCCACGCGAGCGCGCTGCCGATCAGGAAGTTGCGCACCTCGTTGCGGCCGTAGTTGAAGATCAGCGTGCCCCAGTCGGGGTGCGCGCCGCGGCGTGGGTCATCGTGTTCGTAGAGCGCGGTGCCGTCGAAGCGAGCCAGCGCCCAGTCGTCGCGCGGGAAGTGCGCGGGCACCCAGTCGAGGATCACGCCGATGCCGCGGCAGTGCAGCTCGTCGACGAAGGCGCGGAAGTCGTCGGGTGTGCCAAAGCGCGCGGTCGGCGCGTAGAAGCCGGTCACCTGGTAGCCCCACGAGCCCGAGAACGGGTGCTCCATCACGGGCATCAGCTCCACGTGCGTGAAGCCCAGGTCGCACACGTGCTGGGCCACCTCCGACGCGAGCGCGCGCCAGTCGAGACCCTGGCGCCACGAACCCGGGTGGAGCTCGTACACCGACAACGGCTGCGGCGCGGTGCCGTCGCCGCTCTCGCGCGCGGCCATCCACGCGTGATCGCTCCACTGGTACGCGCTCTCGAACACCACCGACGCGTTGTCGGGCGGCACTTCGGTGCGTGCCGCGACGGGATCGGCATGCAGCCGAACGCTGCCGTCGCGCCCGTGCACCGAATACTTGTAGCGATCGCCGGGATGCGCGTAGGGAACGAACAGCTCCCAGAGGCCGGAGCTGCCAAGCGTGCGCATCGGCAGGGTGCGATCGTCCCAGCCGTTGAAGTCGCCGACGAGCGAAACACTGCGCGCCGCCGGTGCCCACACCACGAAACCGATGCCAGCGGTGTCGCCCACGGCGCGGGCGTGCGCGCCGAGCACGTCACCCAGGTGCCAGTGCCGACCTTCGCCCACGAGATGCACGTCGAGATCGCCGATCGACGGCAGGAACGAGTACGGGTCGCGGCCCGCCTCATTGAAACCGGCATCGCGCAACCGGTAATCGAGCGGCAGTTGCCGGCCCGCCAGCCGAGCCTCGTAGAGACCCCGCGCATCGATTTCGCGCATTTCGATCTCGGCTGACCCGTCACGTTCGCCGCGGTCGACGATCACCGTGGGCGCGTCTCCTCCGGGACGGAACGCGCGCACCACCACGTCGTCGCCCACGGCATGCGCACCGAGGAAGGCGTGCGGATCGTGCTGGGTGCGCGCGAGCAGCCGGTCGACCTGCTCGGCGAGACCACGATCGACGGATTGCGCGCGCGCCGACCCCGACGCGTTCGCGGTCGTCGCAGTGGAAGTGGTTGAAGGGCGTGACTTCACTGCACCTGCCGTTCGAGGATCGCGAGGATGCTCTGCACCGGGATCGGCACGAAGTCGGGACGGTTGTCGAGCTCGTAGCGCAGCTCGTAGAAGGCCTTCTCGAGCTCGAACAGCCCCAATTGGCGGTCCTGGGCCTCGACCGACTGCGGGAGCACCGCGCCGGGCGCGCCGGTGCGGTAGCCGTCGAGCAGTTGCTCGCGTGCTTCGGCCTCCCAGCCCCCGGGCACCTCGTGGCCGTCGCGTTCCAGCGTGGCGACGAGATACGAGATCGAGCGCAGCATTCCGGCCACGTCGCGCAGCGGGAAGCTCTTCTGGCGCCGTTCGCTGGCCGGCCGCGCCGGCTCGCCCTCGAAGTCGATCACGAGCCAGTCGTGCGCGGCCCACAGCGTCTGACCGAGGTGGAGGTCGCCATGAGTTCGGATCATCCGGCCGGGAGTGAAGCCGCCGGCGAGCTGGGCGATCATCGAGTGCGCGTCGTCGCGCCGCCCGGCGAGGGGCGCGAGCTCGTCGCGCGCCGAGAACTCGTCGAACATCGAATCGATCTCTTCGTCGATCTTCGCGGTCACGAGGCCGCTGCTCTCCGGCGTCGGCTCCTCGGGCATGAACGCGGCGTCGGCCGCGTCAGACGCGAGCACGGTGTGCATCTCGCCCACCACCTGGCCGAGCCGGCGCAAGCGTGCACCGAACACCGCTGGTGCCGTAGCCACTTCCTCGAGACCGAGCTTCCATCCGTCGACCGCGTCGGGAACGAAGCACTGCACGATGCCGAGCGTCGCGTCGATGTGCGTGCCCGCGTAGCTGTACCAACCGACGAGGTTCGGCACATGCGCGAACCCGTGCTCGGAGAAGAACAGCAGCATGTCGAGCTCGGGGTTCACGCCCGCGACCACGCGGCGATACGTCTTGAGCATCAAGTTGCCGACCACGGTGGACGTGTTCGACTGGTCGCCACCGACCAGTTCCACGTCGAACGATTCCACACCGTCGATCGAACGAATGGCCTTGTACGTGATGCGCCCATCACGCCCGTCGCTCGAACCACCGGTGGCAACCAACTCGAGCACTCGGCGCGAGATGTCGGGCTGACGCGTCGCGTCGCGCACTTCACCGTCGGACTCGCCGAGCAGCACTTGGTAGAGCGCGCGGCCACCCCCGCTGAAGTTCACGTCGACCAGCGCCACCGCGAGGTCGACCGCGACAGGAACAGAGTCGACCACCGTCACTCCGCTCACCTCGCGCGTCTGCGCGCCGAACCAGCGCTGCTCGCGCAAGTAGTCGGAAGTGAGCGCCTCGTCGAGGTCTCCGCGAAGGCCGAGCACGGCGGCGTCGCTACTCATCGTCTCTCCGCAGGCTGAACCAGAAGAAGCCGCGCCCCGCGAGCGTGAGCAGGTACGGCAGCGCACCGATGCGCGGGAACCGCGTGCGCCCGAACATCTCCTCGGGCACCATCCCTTCGAAGCGCGAGAGGTCGAGCTCGACGGCCTGCGCCGAACGAGCCATGTTGTGCACGCAAAGGATTGTCTCGTCGTCGAGCTGGCGGATGTGGGCGAAGATACGCGGGTTCGCCGGATTCAGCGCCTCGTAGGTGCCGGCGCCCAGCACGGGGTGCTGTTTGCGCAGCGCGATGAAACGGTGCACCCAGCGCAACAGCGACGTCGAGGTGCGCAGCTGGGCCTCGACGTTCACGGCCTGAAAGCCGTAGACCGGATCCATCAGCGGGGGCAGGTACAGCCGCGCGAAGTCGGCGCGCGAAAAACCGCCGTTGCGGTCGCTCGTCCAGTGCATCGGCGTGCGCACCCCGTCGCGGTCGCCGAGATAGATGTTGTCGCCCATCCCGATCTCGTCGCCGTAATAGAGGATCGGGCTGCCAGGCAGCGAGAACAACACCGCGGTCGCGAGCTCGATGTCGTCGCGACCGTTCTCGAGCAGCGGCGCGAGCCGCCGCCGGATACCGAGGTTCACGCGCATCAACGGATCGTTGGCGTACTCCTCGTACATGTAGTCGCGCTCTTCGTCGGTGACCATCTCCAACGTGAGCTCGTCGTGGTTGCGGAGGAACAACCCCCACTGCGCGTTCTCCGGGATAGCCGGTGTCTGTTCGAGCACTTCCACGATCGGGTGCGCCTCTTCGCGGCGCATCGACATGAACAGCCGGGGCATCACCGGGAAGTGGAATGCCATGTGGCACTCCTCGCCGCCGCCGAAGTACTCCACCACGTCGGCCGGCCACTGGTTGGCTTCGGCGAGCAGCACGCGGTCGGAGTAGTTCGAGTCGACCACCTTGCGCACCCGCTTCAGGAACGCGTGCGTCTCGGGCAAGTTCTCGCAGTTCGTACCGTCACGTTCGAAGAGGTACGGCACCGCGTCGAGACGGAAGCCGTCGAGCCCGAAGTCGAGCCAGTACCGCAGCACGTCGATCATGGCGTCGCACACGTCGGGGTTGTCGAAGTTCAGGTCGGGCTGGTGCGAGAAGAAACGGTGCCAGTAGTACTGGCCGGCTACCGGATCCCACGTCC
This sequence comes from Acidimicrobiia bacterium, assembly GCA_036501845.1. Lineage (GTDB taxonomy): Bacteria > Actinomycetota > Acidimicrobiia > IMCC26256 > PALSA-610 > JBBREP01. The sequence continues at coordinate 14,372 of DASXZO010000178.1, forward strand.
AGTTCGACGTCTCGCTGTCGACGAAGATGATGCGCGCGTCGGGATAACGGTCGGGTGTGTCCGACCACACGTACCAGTCGCGCCGGCGCGAGAACATCGACGAGCGCGACTCCTGGAACCACTCGTGGTCGGTCGACGTGTGGTTCATCACCAGATCGGCGATCACACGAATGCCGCGGTGGTGGGCGGCTTCGACGAAGCTCACGAAGTTCTCCGTGCTGCCATAGCTCGGGTGGACGGCGTAGTAGTCGGAGATGTCGTACCCACCGTCGCGCAGCGGTGACGCGTAGAACGGGAGCAGCCAGATGCAGTCGATGCCGAGCCATTGGAGGTAGTCGAGGCGCTCGGTGAGGCCGATGAAGTCGCCGATGCCGTCGTCGTTACCGTCGGCGAAGGCCCGCACGTGGATCTCGTAGAACACGGCCCGCTGGAACCAGTTCGGATCCGACTCGAACCAGCGCGTCGGGTCGGTGGCACTCTCCTGCGCGGCCAGATGCCGGCGCAGATCGGCCAAGCCCCGCTTGCCGACGATCAACTCGCCGGTCGTCATCGCACCGCCAGCACGTGTGCGCCGCCCGGACCGAGTTGCACGAAGTTGTCGCCGACGTGCCACCCGTACTCCACTCCGGTGAGGAGATCGGTGGCCACGAAGCCCAGCGGGAGATCGAGTGTGTCGGGCAGGGTGAGCAGCCCGGTGGCGTTGGCATAGGGGTCGAGGTTCACGCACACGATCACCACGTCGTGTCCGCCGCCCTTCACGTACGCGACCAGTGCATCGTTCGCAGTGTCGACGAACGTGACGTTGTCGAGCCGGCGGAACACTCCACTCGACCGCCGGATCTCGTTCAGCCGCCGGATCAGCGGGCTGAGCTCGCCACCGACTGCACCCTCGTGGATCTCGTACTTCTCCGAATCGAGGTACTCCTCACTGCCGTCGCGCACCGGCGTGTTGAGGCCACGTTCGAAGCCCGAGTACATGCCCCACGACGGCGACAGCGTGGCCGCGAGCACCGCACGTGCCTCGAACGCGGGGCGGCCGCCGTGCTGCAAGTACTCATGCAGGATGTCGGGCGTGTTCACGAAGAAATTCGGCCGGAACCAGTCGGCCTGCGTACTGAGCTGCTCGAGATATTCGGTGAGCTCGGCGCGGGTGTTGCGCCACGTGAAGTAGGTGTACGACTGGCTGAAGCCGAGCTTGGCGAGCGTGCTCATCGCCGCCGGGCGCGTGAATGCCTCAGCGAGGAACACCACGTCGGGATGCTCGGCGTGTACCGCGGCGATGAGCCACTCCCAGAACGCGAACGGCTTGGTGTGCGGGTTGTCGACACGGAAGATGCGCACGCCGTGGGCCACCCAGTGCTCCACCACACCGAGTAGCGCGGTCCACAACGAGTCCGCGTCGGGCCCGTCGAAGCGGAAGTTGACGATGTCCTGGTAGCGCTTGGGTGGGTTCTCGGCGTACTTGATGCTGCCGTCGGGCCGCCACGCGAACCAGTCGGGATGCTCACGCAGCCAGGGATGATCGGGCGAGCACTGCAGGGCGAAGTCGAGCGCAATCGCGATGCCCACGTCGTGAGCACGGGCCACGAGGCGGTCGAAATCGGCGAGCGTGCCGAGGTCGGGGTGCACGGCGTCGTGGCCGCCCTCCGCTGCGCCGATCGCCCACGGGCTCCCGGGGTCGTCGGCCGTGGTCGTGAGCGAGCCGTTACGACCCTTGCGGTTCGTGCGGCCGATCGGATGGATCGGCGGGAGGTACACGACGTCGAAGCCGAGATCGACGAGTTCTGGCAGCACCTTGGCCACACCGTCGAAGCCACCGAACGAACGCGGGAACAACTCGTACCACGCGCCGAACGCGGCGCGCTCGGGCTCGACGGTGACCGTGAGCGCGCGCGCCAGCGCGGCGCGCGACACTTCGACGGTGTCAGTTGTGGCGAGCGCGGTCTCGACTTCGGCGATGTCGCTGACGTCGATCTCGAGCAGGGCTGCGCCTTCGGCCAACTCGGCCGAAAGATCGTTTTGGCCGGCCTCGAACTTGCGCCGCAGTTCGTCGCGCCATGTGGCCGCGGCGTCGATCCACGCCGACACGCTGAACTCCCATGTGCCGGTCTCGTCGGGAACGAACGACGCCACGTAACGATCGACGTCGTGCTCACTCGGAGTCATCGACGCGCGCTCCCAGCGTTGCGCGCCAACGCGTCGGAAGCGCAGTTCGGCCCGCACCTGCTCGTGCCCGTCGACCACGACCACGGCGGCGACCTCTACCGGGTCGCCCGCGACGCGTTTTGCCGCGTAGCGGCCGCAGTCGACACACGGCTCGACGCCGGCGATGCGCACTCGGGGTGCGGCCGCGCGCGGTTCAGCGGTAATCACGCGCCCCTCAGCATGCCCGTGATCGAGCCAACGCAATCGGCAGGTGCGCCGTACCTACCGTAAGTGTGAGGAACTGCAGCCAGGGGCAGACCCATGATCGTCTCCGAGCGGTCAACTTCCACGACAGACAACATTCAGCATTCAGCATCCGGATTCAGCGAGGATCTTCCGTGCCTCTTGACAAACATCCCTCCGATCGAGTCGGCACCGTGGCCGTCACCTTTCGCGTTCCGCCCGAGGCCGGTGCCGACTCCGCGGCGATCCTCGGCGAGTTCACCGAATGGGCCGCCGTGCCGATGACCCCGGGCGGCGACGGCGCCCACGAGCTGACCGTCGAGCTGCCGGCCGGATCGTCGTACCGGTTCCGGTATCTCCTCGACGGCGCTCGGTGGGCCAACGATTGGGCCGCCGACGACTACGTGGCCAACACATACGGCAGCGACGACTCGGTGGTGATCGTCGAGCCGATCGACGGTGATGCCCCAAGCCCGACCGAGACGCGCCCGAAAGCGAGCACCAAGCCGGCAGCGAAGACGGCGAGCAAATCGACGGGCAAGACCACGAGTACGTCGACCAGCAAGTCCACGAGCAAGAGCGCCGCCAAGACAACGACCAAGAACTCCAAGGCGAAGAAGGCGGAGGGCGCCGACCCGCCGGCGAAGCGCACGGCCGCGAAGAAAGCCGCGGGCCCGGGAACCCCGCCGCCGGCGACACGGTTGCGGTGAAGCCCGGCCCCCGGGCGACGTACCGCGTCCAGCTGCACTCGGAGTTCGGGTTCGACGACGCCGCGGCGATCGTGCCGTACCTCGTCGACCTCGGTGTGTCGCACCTGTATTGCTCGCCGTACCTGCAAGCGGTTCCGGGAAGCACGCACGGCTACGACGTCGTCGACCCCACGCGCATCAGCGACGATCTCGGTGGCGCGGGCGCCCACGCGGCGATGACCGCGGCCTTGCGCGACGCGGGGCTTGGCCAAGTGCTCGACATCGTGCCGAACCACATGGCCGCCGACCCGCACAACCGGTGGTGGTGGGACGTGCTCGAGAACGGCCCCGCGAGCCGCTTCGCGCACTTCTTCGACATCGACTGGGAGGGCAGCGGCGATCGCTCGTCGTACCGCGTGCTCGTTCCAGTACTCGGCGACCACTACGGCCGGGTGCTCGAAGCGGGCGAGTTCGGGCTGGAGCGCGACGGCGGCGCATTCGTGGTGCACTACCACGAGCACACCGTTCCGGTGTCACCACGCACACTCGACGATCTCCTCGGTGCCGCGGCGCGACGCGCGGGTTCGGCGCCGCTCGGCGACCTCGCCACCGAGTTCGGCGCGCTTCCCACGGCGCGCCAGGTGGATCGCGCGTCGGTGATGGAACGCCACGACCGCAAGCTCGCGCTCGAGGCCGCGCTTCGCGACGTGTGCGCGCAGGATGGCGCCGTGGCGAGTGCGATCGACGAGGAGCTGGTCGCGGTAGCGCACGACCCGGATCGGCTCGACGCCTTGCTCCGCCGCCAGAACTACCGGCTCGCCTTCTGGCGCACGGCCAGCGAGGAGATCGACTACCGGCGATTCTTCAACATCGACACGCTGGTCGGCGTGCGGGTGGAAGACCCTGATGTGTTCGACGCCACCCATCGGCTCGCGCTCGACCTCGTGGCCGACGGCACCGTCGACGGGCTGCGGGTCGACCACGTGGACGGGCTACGCGATCCGCGGGCCTATCTCGACCAGCTCCACGAGCGCAGCGCGGGTGTATTCACGGTGGTCGAGAAGATCCTGGAGCCGGGCGAGTCGATGCCGCCATGGAGCGTGACCGGCACAACTGGCTACGACTTCCTGCATCGTGTGAACGATCTCTTCGTTGCCAAGGCCAACGAAACCGCGATGACGGAGTGCTACGAGTCGTTCACCGGAGACACCGCGAGTTGGGACGAGGTAATGCACACCTCGAAACTGCAGGTAATGCGCGACGAGCTCGCGCCCGAGACCGAGCGCGTCACCGAGCTGCTCGCCACGATCACCGATCAGTACCGGCGTCAGAGCGATCACACCCGCCGGGCACTGCGCGACGCGGTGCGTGAGTTCGTTGCCGAATACTCCATCTACCGCACCTACGTCGAGACCGGCTCGGGCGCCGACGACGGCGCGCGCCGCGAGGTTGCGCGCTCGGTCACGGCGGTGCAGGCGCGACGGCCCGATATCGACACTGAGCTCGTCGACTTCCTGGGCGAGCTCGCGGTGGGTGACCACGGCGGCGCGACCGAGACCGAGTTTGCGCTGCGCCTGCAACAGCTCACCGCGCCGGTGATGGCCAAGGGCGTGGAGGACACCGCGTTCTACCGGTATCACCGACTGATCTCGCTCAATGAGGTGGGTGGGAGCCCGGGCACGTTCGGTCGCGGCATCGACGCCTTCCACGCCGAAACGCTCGCGACTGCTCGCGACTGGCCGAACACAATGCTCACGCTGTCGACGCACGACACGAAGCGCAGCGCCGATGTGCGAGCACGGATCAACGTGCTGTCGGAGATGCCTGCGGTGTGGCGCGCCGCGGTGACACGTTGGGGCGAGCACAACGCGCGCCATCTCCTCGACGGCGCGCCCGAGCGCAACACCGAATATCTCCTGTACCAAACGCTCGTCGGGGCGTGGCCGATCGACGCCGATCGCGTCTGTGCGTGTCTCGCCAAGTCGGCGAAGGAGGCGAAGGTGCACACGTCGTGGACGGCTCCCGTGGCCGACTACGACGCCGCGGTCGACGCCTTCGCGCGCGCGGTGCTTGCCGACAAATGGTTCGTGAGCGATCTCGAACGGTTCCTCACCGAGGAGCGAGTGGTGGAACGCGGTCGGCGCAACTCGCTCGCGCAGACGGCCGTGCTGCTCACCTCCCCCGGCGTGCCCGACGTGTACCAAGGCAGCGAGCTCTGGGACCTCAGCCTCGTCGACCCCGACAACCGCCGTGCGGTCGACTACGACGAGCGGCGGCGCGTGCTCGACGCGTACCGCGACGCCGACGCGGTGAAGGCACTGCACGACTCCGAATCCGGCGCGCCGAAACAGTGGATGACGAGGCGCCTGCTCCACCAACGGCGCGATGACGTCCACGACCGCACCCGTGGTGTGGTGCGCTACGAGCCGCTGGCGCTGCGCGGCGCGCGCGCCGACGACGTGCTCGCCTACGAATGCCGCGACCTCGTCGTGGTCGTCCCGCGGCATGGTTGCGAGTCATGGGCCGGCACCACGGTGGAGCTCCCGCCCGGCGACTTCACCGACGTGTTCACGAACGCTGCGGCCGAGAGTGGCCGGCGCGAACTCGAGGAGTTGTTCGCCGCGTTCCCCGTCGCGGTCCTGGCGCGCAGCGGTTCCACCGCAGGAGCCTGACGCACGATGCGCGAGTTCGCAGTGTGGGCGCCGGACGCGGCGCGAGTGGACCTCGAGGTCGACGACGAGCGATTTGCGCTCGCGCCGGACGCGCGGGGCTGGTGGCACGACTCCGGCCGCCGGCCCCAACCCGGCGAGCGCTATGGCTTCGCCGTCGACGGCGGAGCGGCGCGACCCGATCCGCGATCGGCGTCGCAACCCGACGGTGTCGACGCGCGCTCCGAGGTGATCGACCACGACAACTTCGCGTGGCGTGATCACGAATGGCGCGGAGTGTCGCTTCGCGGTGCAGTGCTCTACGAGCTGCATGTGGGCACGTTCACGCCCGACGGCACGTTCGCTGCAGCGATCGAACGCCTCGACCACCTCGTGGCGCTCGGGATCGACGCCATCGAACTGATGCCAGTGGCCGAGTTCGCCGGCACGCGCGGCTGGGGCTACGACGGCGTCGACCTGTACGCGCCGCACCACGACTACGGCGGACCCGATGGCCTCAAGCGTCTCGTGGATGCGTGTCACACGCGCAATCTCGGCGTGGTGCTCGACGTGGTGTACAACCACCTCGGGCCGGCGGGCAACTACCTCGCCGAGTTCGGTCCTTACTTCTCCGAGCAGCACCACACGAACTGGGGCGCGGCGTTGAACTTCGACGGCGCGGGGAGCGACGAGGTTCGGCGCTTCATCATCGACAACGCGCTGATGTGGTTGCGCGACTACCACATCGACGGATTGCGACTCGACGCCGTGCACGCCATCGTCGACGATTCCGCGGTGCACATACTCGAGGCACTCGCAGTGGAAGTCGACGCGCTGGCCACCGCAAGCGGCCGTCCGCTGTTTCTCGTGGCCGAGAGCGACCGCAACGATCCGCGGATCGTTCGCAGCCGCGACGCCGGCGGCTACGGACTCGATGCCGCGTGGGCCGACGAGTGGCACCACGCACTCCACGCCGCGCTCACCGGCGAGCAGACGGGCTACTACGAGGACTTCGGCAGCATCGGGCTGCTCGCCAAGGCGCTCCGCCAGGCGTGGGTGTACGACGGCACGTGGTCGCCGCACCGTCAACGCCACCACGGCCGCGCAACCACAGGACTCGCCGGGCACCAGTTCGTGGTGTGCACACAGAACCACGACCAAGTGGGCAACCGCGCGATCGGCGAACGATTCGACATGCTCACCACCAACGGCCGCGCGCGCGTCGCCGCGGCACTGCTGCTCACCTCACCATTCGTCCCGATGCTGTTCCAGGGCGAGGAATGGGCGGCGTCGACCGCGTTCCAGTACTTCACCGACCACGACGCAGAACTCGGGCGCGCGGTGAGCGAAGGCCGCCGCCGCGAGTTCGCGGCGTTCGGCTGGTCGCCCGACGACGTGCCCGATCCGCAGGCACGCGAGACCTTCCTGGTGTCGAAACTCGATTGGAAGGAGCTCGACCGCGGGCCGCATCGCTCGATGTTGTCGTGGTACACCGCCCTCATCGCGCTCCGCCGCCGCCACCCCGAACTGTGCGACCCGCGCCTCGACCGCATCGCGGTCGACACCGACGTCGATGGTCAGCCCGCGACAATCGTGGTGCAGCGCGGCGCACTTCGCGTGCTGGTGAACCTCGGCGTAGCGACTGCCCGCTTCACGTGCGGCGCGTCCACCGCGTTCCTTGCCGGCTCGCATCGCAACGTGCAACAGACCCGCGATGCCATGGTGGTGCCCGCCGACGCCGTCGCGATCGTCCGCGACACATCAGACACTGAATCTCTCGGGGAAGATTTCGATCGTGCCGGATGAATGGGGAATCGAGCCGCGCTGGTTCGACGTGAGCGGGCACGAGCACGTGGTCGCCGATGCGACGATCACGCATCTGCGCGACATCATCGGCACCCACACCGGCGCTGGACCCATCGTCGTACGGACCGGTACCGAGCCGCCCGCGGTCGGCCGCGGCGAACTCGTGCTCGAGGACGGCACCGCGCTGACCGTCGACGACGCACTGCCGCCCGATCTGCCGCTCGGCTACCACTCGTTTCGTGCCTCCGCCGGCGGCTCGACCGAGGAGCGCCGCGTGATCGTGTCGCCCGGCCGCTGCCGGTTGCCCACGGCGCCGCAAAGCTGGGGTTGGGCGGCGCAGCTCTACGCCACTCGGTCGCAGGAGAGCTGGGGCATCGGTGACTTCGGCGACCTCGCCACGCTCGCGCGCTGGTCGGCCGCGTGCGGCGCCGGGTTCGTGCTCGTGAATCCGCTCGGCGCCACGCACCCCGTCGTGCCGCAACAGCCGAGCCCCTACTTCCCCGCCAGCCGTCGCTTCCTCAATCCGATCTACCTGCGCGTCGGCAACGTTCCCGGCGCCCGCGACGCAACAGCCGCGCACGATGCCGTCGAGCGCGCCGATGCCGCGGGCCTCGCGCTGAACGGCTCGCGAGTGATCGATCGCGACGAGATCTGGACATTGAAGCTCGCCGCGCTCGAAGCGATCTGGACGTCGAGGCCCGCGCTCGACCAGTTCGATCGGTGGCACGCGGAGCAACCCGAAACGCTGGAGCGCTTCGCCGCCTGGTGCGCGCTCGTGGAGCAGCACGGTCGAGAGTGGCGCGACTGGCCGAACGTGATTCAGACGCCGGCAGGCGCACGGAGTCAAGCCGACGACGACCGAGCACGCGACCGCGCGCGCTTCTACGCCTGGCTGCAATGGCTGGCCTCGCAGCAACTGCGCAAGGCGACCGACGGCACCGCTGTCGCGCTGCTCCAAGACCTGCCCATCGGCGTGGATCCCAGCGGTTTCGACGCGTGGGAATGGCAGGGTGTGCTGGCCAGCGGCGTGACCGTTGGCGCGCCGCCCGACGAGTTCAACACCCGCGGGCAGAATTGGGGGCTCCCGCCGTTCATCCCCGGAGCGCTGCGCGAAGCCGACTACCAGCCCTTCATCGAAACCATTCGTGCGTCGATGGCGCCGGGCGGCGGCTTGCGCATCGACCATGTGATGGGCCTGTTCCGCTTGTGGTGGGTGCCCGAGGGCAACGACCCAGGCGACGGCGCGTACGTGCGCTACCCCGGCGACGACCTTCTCGCGATCGTGGCCCTCGAAAGCGAGCGCGCGGGCGCGTTCGTGGTGGGTGAGGATCTCGGCACCGTCGAGGACTCGGTACGCGCCGCGATGGCCGAGCACGACGTGCTGTCGTATCGGCTGCTCTGGTTCGAGGAACACGAGCCGCCCCAGTGGCCGGCCGCGGCGCTGGGTGCGGTCACCACGCACGACCTCCCTACCGTGGTCGGGCTGTGGAGCCGCAGCGATCTCGCCGAGCAACGCGCGGCCGAGCTCGATCCCAACGAAGCCAGCGCGGAAGCGATGCGGTCGCGGCTCGCCGAGCGCGCCAACCTGGCCGACGACGCAACCAACGACGACGCGGTAATCGCCGCACACGACCTGCTCGGGCGCGCGCCTTGCAGGCTGCTGGCAGCCACGCTCGACGACGCGGTCGGTGCCGCAGCACGACCGAACATGCCGGGAGCCGACGAGCAGCGACCGAACTGGTCGCTCGCGCTCCCCGAGCCACTCGAAGCCATCGTGCAGCATCCACTCGCGACGCGCGTCGCGGCCCGGCTCTCCGATGCAGTGAAGGAACGCAACTGTGAGTGACACCGAAGCACCCGAAGCACCCGAAGCACCCGAAGCACCCGAAGCACCCGAAGCCTGGCCCGGGCGCACCGCGCCCTTCGGCGCGAACTACGACGGTGCGGGCACGAACTTCTCGCTGTTCTCGGAGGCGGCCGACGGCGTCGACCTGTGCCTGTTCGATGCCGATGGCAACGAGACGGTGGTGCCGTTCGACGAGGTCGACGCGCACTGCTGGCACATCTACCTGCCGTCGGTCGCGCCGGGTCAGCGCTACGGCTTTCGCGTGCACGGGCCGTGGGATCCTTCCGCGGGCTTGCGGTGCAATCCGTCGAAGCTGCTGCTCGACCCGTACGCCAAGGCGATCGACGGCGAAGTCGACTGGCAGCAGGCCTGCTTCGGTTACAACTTCGGCGAGGAAGACTCACGCAACGACGACGACAGCGCGCCGCACGTGCCCAAGAGCGTGGTGCACAACCCGTTCTTCGACTGGGCCACCGACCGGCCGCCGGGCACACCGCTGCACGAGACAGTGATCTACGAGCTGCACGTGAAGGGTTTCACCGCGACGCATCCCGAAATCCCCGAGGCTCTGCGCGGCACCTACGCCGGGCTCGCGCACCCCGTGGCTGTCGACTACCTGCGCGATCTCGGCGTGACCGCAGTGGAGCTCATGCCCGTGCACCAGTTCCTCTACGACTCGCAACTCGTCGAGCGCGGCCTGTCGAACTACTGGGGCTACAACTCGATCGGATTCTTCGCGCCGCACAACGGCTACGCCTCGGGCGGCCTCGGCGAGCAGGTGCAGGAATTCAAGGCGATGGTGCGCACGCTGCACGATGCCGGCATCGAAGTGCTGCTCGATGTGGTGTACAACCACACCGCCGAGGGCAACCATCTCGGCCCGATGCTGTCGTTCAAGGGCATCGACAACCGCGCCTATTACCGGCTGGTGCCCGACGACCAGCGGCACTACTACGACACCACGGGCACCGGGAACAGCCTCAACGTGAGCCATCCGCGCAGCCTGCAACTCATCATGGACTCGCTGCGCTACTGGGTGAGCGAGATGCACGTAGACGGCTTCCGTTTCGACCTTGCCGCCGCGCTGGCCCGCCAGTTCCACGAGGTCGATCGGCTCTCGGCCTTCTTCGATCTGATCCAGCAGGATCCGATCGTGAGCCAGGTGAAGCTCATCGCCGAGCCGTGGGACATCGGCGACGGCGGCTACCAGGTGGGCAACTTCCCGGCCGTGTGGTCGGAGTGGAACGGCAAGTACCGCGACACCGTGCGCGACTTCTGGCGCGGCGAGTCTGCGACTCTGCCCGAACTCGCGTCGCGGCTCACCGGCAGCTCCGACCTCTACGAGGACGATGGCCGCCGGCCCGTGGCGAGCATCAACTTCGTGACCGCGCACGACGGCTTCACGCTGGCCGACGTCGTGTCGTACAACGACAAGCACAACGAGGCGAACGGCGAGGACAACCGCGACGGCGAGTCGCACAACCGGTCGTGGAACTGCGGCGTCGAGGGGCCGTCGACGGCGAGCGACGTGGTCGTGCTGCGGCAACGCCAGCAACGCAACTTCCTCACCACGTTGCTCCTCTCGCAGGGTGTGCCGATGTTGCTCGGCGGTGACGAGATCGGTCGCACGCAGGGCGGCAACAACAACGCCTACTGCCAGGACAACGACATCTCCTGGTTCCACTGGGACGCCATCGACGAGACCTTGCGCGCCTTCACGCGCGAGCTCATCGCCTTGCGACGCGAGCACCCGGTGTTCCGGCGCCGGCACTGGTTCCAGGGCAAGCCGTTGCGCGGCACGGTCGACATCTGCTGGCTACGACCGGACGCCACCGAGATGGACGACGCCGACTGGGAGTCCGGCTTCGCCAAGGCCGTGGCCGTGTTCGTGAACGGCGACACGATCGCCGAGCGCGACGCCCGTGGCCAGGCCGTGGTCGACGACTCGTTCCTGCTTGTGTTCAACGCGTCCGACGGCGAGATCGAGTGGACGTTGCCGAAGCAATGGGGCGGCACGTGGGAAGTGGTGGTCGACACGAGCGACGAGCGCGAACCGGGCAAGCCTGCGAGCGCGCCGTTCCCGGTGAACGCCCGATCCACGGTGGTACTCCTTCACCGGCAGTGATGGGCGCGGTGTAATACTTGCGCATGGGAGAGCACACGGCTCCGGCGCGGCAGGGCGCGGTGCTCGTCGTCGACTTCGGTGCGCAGTACGCCCAACTCATCGCCCGCCGGGTGCGCGAGGCCCACGTGTACAGCGAGATCGTGCCGCATCACATGCCGGTGCCCGACATGCTCGCCAAGCAGCCGGCGGCGATCATCCTGTCGGGTGGCCCGTCGAGCGTGTACGCCGAGGGCGCGCCCGACATCGACGCCGCGATCTTCAACGCCGGCATTCCCGTGCTCGGCATCTGTTACGGCTTCCAGGTGATGGCCCAGGGTCTCGGCGGCCGCGTCGGCCAGACCGGAGGGCGTGAGTTCGGCCGGACCAAGGCCACCGTCGGGTCCGACGCCACGCTGTTTGCCGGCCAGCCCGGCGTGCAGGAGGTGTGGATGTCGCACGGCGACGCGGTGGTGGGCGCGCCCGAGGGCTTCCGGATCACCGCCGCCACCGACTCGGTCGACATCGCCGCCTTCGAGGATCGCCAGCGCCGGCTGTTCGGCGTGCAGTGGCATCCCGAAGTGCGCCACACGGCCAACGGCCAAGCCGTGCTCGAACGTTTCCTGTATGACGGCGCGGGGCTCGCACCGAACTGGACGTCGTCGAACATCATCGCCGACGCGATCACCGACATCCGCGCACGCGTCGGTTCGGGCCACGTGATCTGCGCGCTCTCGGGTGGAGTCGACTCGGCAGTTGCCGCCGCTGTGGTGCACGAGGCCGTGGGCGACCAGCTCACGTGCGTGTTCGTCGATCACGGCCTGCTGCGCAAGGGCGAAGCCGAGCAGGTGACGCGCGACTACGTGGCCGCAACCGGCGTGCGGCTCAAGGTGGTCGACGCGTCCGAGCGCTTCCTCACCAAGCTCGGCGGCACGCGTGATCCCGAACGCAAGCGCAAGATCATCGGTCGCGAGTTCATCCGCGTGTTCGAAGAGGCCGCGGCGGAGATCATTCGCGACGAGCAACACGACGACGACATCGAGTTCCTCGTACAAGGCACGCTCTACCCCGACGTGGTGGAGTCGGGCGGTGGAAGCGGCACCGCGAACATCAAGAGCCACCACAACGTGGGTGGCCTGCCGAAGCGCATGAAGTTTCAACTCATCGAGCCGCTGCGCTGGTTGTTCAAGGACGAGGTGCGCGAGCTCGGCACCGCGCTCGGCCTGCCCGAGGCGCTGGTGTGGCGCCAGCCGTTCCCTGGCCCCGGCCTCGCGATCCGTGTGATCGGCAAGGTCACGCCCGAGAACCTGGCGATCCTCCGCGAGGCCGACGCCATCGCACGCGAAGAGATCGACAACGCCGGCCTCACGCGCGCCGTGTGGCAACTACCGGTGGTGCTGCTCGCCGACGTGCGCTCAGTGGGTGTGCAGGGCGACGCGCGCACCTATGGCCACCCAATCGTGCTGCGCCCGGTCACGAGCGAGGACGCCATGACCGCCGACTGGGCCCGCCTTCCCGAGGATGTGCTCGAGCGCATCTCCACGCGCATCACCAACGAGATCGACGAGGTGAACCGCGTGATTCTCGACATCACGTCGAAGCCGCCCGCCTCGATCGAGTGGGAATAGAAGGGTTTATTCCGCCCTGGAGGCGCGGCGCAGCGACCACATGAGCGTGAGCGCGACGCCGAGTGGCAGCAGCGGCCACGGATTCCACCGACGCGCGAGCAGCCCGGTGACGGTGAGCAGCAGCACCACCGACACGGCGATGCGCCAGTCGTCGCCGATCACGAAGTCGTACCAGAAGTAACCGAACGCCTTCAGCCGCTTCATGCCACCTCGCTCGCGATTGCGGCGACCGGTGCAATGTGGCGCAGCCAGCGGACGCAGCCGAGCGCTAGGAGCAGCACGAACGCGATCATGCCGAGCAGCATGGCGTCGCTGCCGGGCCACGACACGCCGATGCCCTCACCGCTCCAGAACGTGCCGAACGAGGTGAGCATCACACCCACACCGAACTTCAAGGTGTTCTCGGGCACACGCGACAACGGCGCGTGCACCACCGCGCCCAGAGCCACCACCACGATCAGCGCGGCGGCCGCGCCGAGGGCCGCGAGTCCGACCTTGTGCTGCGAGCCGCCGAACGTCACGACGATGAACGCCACTTCGAGGCCTTCGAGGAACACACCCTTGAACGCCACCGTGAACGCGAACCAGTCCTGCTCCTTGCCCTCGCCGCGTTGCTCGAGGGCCTGCACCTCGGCGGCGAAGATCGCGTCTTCGTCGTGCACCGCCTTCAAGCCCGCCGCTCGCAGGATCGCCTTGCGCAACCACTGCAGCCCGAACACCAGCAGCAGGATCCCGATCGCCACCCGCAGCGAGTCGATCGGGATCTTGGCGAGCGCGGGGCCCAGCGCGGCCACGATCGCCGCGAGCGCGATGAGTGCGGCCACAACGCCCCGGCTCGCCGAGCGCCAACCGCTCGTGACCGCGACCGCGAGCACGATGGTGAGCGCCTCGACCATCTCGACCGTCGACGCGAGGAACGCCGCGCCCACGAGCAAGACCGAGTGCATCAGACCTCCCTTGTCACTGAGCGACTCAGCGTAGGCGGAAGCCGCTGCCTGAGAGCCAAGCGGAATTCACCCGGCCGTTCTGCGGAAATCCCCCAACAACCACAACGGCGGCTTCCGGGCCGCGGGATCGCTGTCGTAACGTTGCGCCCGGGTGTTAGGGGTCACACGGCAACGCGTCCGCGGTTTCTACCAGCGGTTCTTCCACGTCACACGCGTGGTGGTGGTCTTCGCGTTCATCGCGGCCGTGGTCACGGTCGCCGCCGCCGCACGTATGTCGCGACGCGTCGGTATGGGAATCTCGCACCAGCCGACCACCACCACAGAAGACCTGCACGCGGCGCGCGCCACGCTCGCGTCGGCCCTTTCGTTCTCACCCCAGCCCGGAGCCACTTCGGTGGCGGCCGACGCTCCGGTTGTGGTGCACGCCGGCTCAGGACGCCTGGTGTCGGTGCGGGTGACCGCGGCGAACGGCTCCGAGAACGAAGGTGCCTTCGTGTCTCCGCAGATGTGGGCATCGAGCACGCCGCTCGGTTACGGCACTACGTACCACGCCACCGCCCTCGTCTCCGACGGCAACGCCACCGTGGAACGCACCGCGACCTTCCAGACGATGACACCCAACCTCACGGTGAGCGCTTCGGTGTTCCCGACGAACGGGCTCACCGTCGGGGTCGGGCAGCCGATCGTGTTGCGCCTCAGCGACGAGATCATCACGCCCTCGGCGCGCACGTCGTTGCTCCAACACCTCACGGTCAAGGCCGCGCCCGCGGTCGCCGGCGGCTGGTACTGGTTCAGCCCGCGCGAGCTGCACTTCCGTCCGAAGGCGTTCTGGCCGAGCAACGAGAAGGTCACCGTGTCGTGGGACCTCACCGGTTGGAACGCAGGCAGCGGTGAGTGGGGTTCCGGTGCCGGCTCCACGCACTTCACCGTGGGCGACGCGCGCGTGTCGCTCGTGAATCTCGCCACTCACACGATGACGGTCACGCTCAACGGCCGCACCGTCGCGGTGTATCCGATCAGCGGCGGCAAGCCGAAGGACCCCACGATGGACGGAGTGCACATCGTGCTCGACCGCGAAAGCGTCGTGCACATGGTGTCGTCGACCGTGGGCATTCCGGTGAATTCCCCCGACGGCTACGACGAGCTCGTCTACAACGACGTGCACATCTCCGACAGCGGTGAGTACGTGCATGCCGCGCCATGGTCGGTGGCGAGCCAGGGCAATTCGAACGTGTCGCACGGGTGCGTGAACCTCAGCAACGCCAATGCGCTCTCGTTCTTCCAGTTCAGCCGGGTGGGCGACATCGTGCTGATCGAAGGCAGCCCGCGCCCACCGGTGCCCGGCGACCACGGCGTCATGGACTGGGATACGCCGTTCACCGCGTTCACGCCGGCGGCCGTGGTGCCCGCCGGTCAGGCAATGCCGTCGACCAGCGCACGCTGAACGCACCCCGCACCGAACCGGGGCGCTTCACGCCGTGGTGAGCGCCCGCGGACCGTACGACGCGAACTCCTCGGTGGTGTAGCGCTCGGCGCTCAGGCCGCGCGGCCATGCGAAGGCGGCGAGCCCGGCTTTGGCCCACAGCGCGTCGAGGAACTGGTTCGCGTCGCCACACTGCTCCCACACCGACGGCAGCAACGTCGCCCGGTGCGCGCCGGCCTCGATCACGAGACCGTCGACGCCCGGCCTCGCTTCCGCGAGCAGCTCGCGGTACGACGCGACCGCAATCTCTTCCAGCGCAGACAGCACCGAGATCTTGATTGTCATCGCCTCGAAGTCGGCGGGCGTCACCGCGGGTAATCGCGGATCGGCGAACGCGGCTTGCAGCGCGGCACGGTGCACCGCGTGCGCGAGCGACTCGACCGGATGAAGGCTGCCGACGCAACCGAGCAGCCGCTCATCGCGCAGCAGCGTCACGAATACGGCGCCGGGCTCGCCCAGCACCGGATCGTCGATCTCGTCGTCTCCCAGCAGCGCGACGCGGCCGGTGACGAGCGCGTTGCCGATCGCGCGTGCGGCAACGTCGAGCAGCGCGGATCGCCGGTGGTCGTCGAGCGCGGGGCCAGAGGTCATGCCGCGGCCTCCACCGCGAACGCGCCGTACCCGACAACTTGGTCGTGACCACCCGCCGTGTCGCCCGACGAGCGCAGGTCGAGCTGGTCGACGCGCAGGTTGCGGGCGCGTCCCGCTTCGAGCAGGGGACGCAGTGCGTAGGCGCCGCACGCGTCGCGGTCGCCGATGGCCTCCGAGCGCTCGGCGACCACGTGGTCGGCGGTGTTGGCATCGACCGCGCGCGCCTGGTCGTATTCGAGGTAGTGGCTCAGGTCGGTGCTCACGACGAGGAGCGTGCCGTCGTCCCAGAGCGCGTCGAGCAGGGCTCGCACCACATTCGAGGGCGCGGTGCCCACCACCAGCGGCAGCACGGGCAGGCCGGGCGCAACCCGCTGCAGGAACGGCAACTGCACCTCCACGCTGTGCTCGAGCGCGTGAGCCGCGTCATCCACGACCACGCCCGAAACCTGCAGTGCCTTGTGGCGCGCGGCGATGTCGACCGTGACCGCTCCGAGCGGCGTCGCGAACACATCGGCCGAGCTCACCGCGAGCCCGCGAACCGGCACGCGATGCGCCGGGCCGATCACCACGACGCGCCGGAAGCGGGCGACGCACGACCGCAGCTCCGAGTAGGCGGCCGCGGCAATCGGGCCCGAGTACACGTAGCCGGCGTGCGGCACGATCACCGCGCGCAACGAGCCGCGCGCGCCACGGGAGTGGCGCACGGCCGCGTCGGCGAGCAGACCGTCGACGGTTGCCGCGAGCGTGTGCGGATCGCGTGGGTAGAAGGTGCCGGCGACCGCCGCCGGCCGTACCCGGTTGCGGGGCGTGTCGCTCACGGCGCGCCCGCTTCGGCCAGCCGGATTGGAATGCGCCGGCGACCGAACACGCCCGGCCGGCCGTCGTAGCGACCAGGAATCAGCGTGCCGCAAGAACAGCAGTGCCCGGTGGTATCGAGCCGGTAGGCGCGGATGTCGTACCAGTCGCGCTCCACCACCACCGCTGCGCATGAGGGGCACACCGTGCTGCCGCCGAGGGAATCGTGGACGTTGCCGGTGTAGGCGTATCGCACGCCGTTGCGCAAGGCGATCTCGCGCGCTCGCGTGAGCGTGGTCGGCGGTGTGGGCTGCACGTCGAGCATCCGGTAGTCGGGATGGAATGCGCTGAAGTGCAGCGGCACGTCGGGCCCCAGATGCTCGACGATCCACGCGGTCATGGCGTCGATCTCGGCATCGGAGTCGTTGTGCCCGGGGATCAACAGGTTGGTGATCTCGAGCCACACGTCGGTGTCGTTCGCCACGTACTCGAGAGTGTCGAGCACGTCTTGCAGGTGACCCGCGCTCACGTGACGGTAGAAGTCTTCGGTGAAGGCCTTGAGGTCGATGTTGGCCGCGTCCATGTGCGCGAACAGCTCGCGCCGCGGCTCGTCGCACACGTAGCCCGCGGTGACCGCGACCGCGTTGATGCCGAGCGCGTGGCAGGCGTCGGCGACGTCGTTCGCGTACTCCAGGAAGATCACCGGGTCGTTGTACGTGAAGGCCACGCTGCGAGCACCTAGTCGGCGCGCGGCGCGGGCGATCGTGTGGGGGTCGGCCTGGTCGGCCAGCGTGTCGGTCTCCTTCGACTTGGAGATGTCCCAGTTCTGGCAGAAGCGGCACGCGAGGTTGCAACCCGCGGTGCCGAAGGAGAGCACGGAGCTTCCGGGAAAGAAGTGGTTGAGCGGCTTCTTCTCAATCGGGTCCACACAGAACCCACTGGATCGGCCCCAGGTGGTGAGTACGACCTCATCGTGCTCACGCGCACGCACGAAGCACACACCCCGTTGGCCCTCGCGCAGCTTGCACGCGCGCGGGCACACGTCGCACTGCACGCGTCCGTCGTCGAGCAGGTGCCAGTAGCGAGTGGTCCGTACAGAAGTAGTGGCGCTCGTGGCGGCGATTTCGGGCATAGCCATATTCAGACAACCGATCGGTACCCACTATTCCAGTCCCTACCCGGGTCGAGCGCCCGCCGCCCCGCCCGGGTACCGCCCGACGGCCCTGGACGTGGCGTCGTACCGGCCCCAGGAGTGGACGAGCGCGCACCGACGCGAAGCTCGCGGCCCGGCGCGCAGCGCATCTCGCTCCTCTACGGCACGAGCGCCGTCGTGGTGATCCTCTGGACCAGGTACCTCGGGTTCTGGTTACCGGCCGAGCGGGTGGCGCACCACTGGAACGTGGCGTGGGTGAGCCTCGACGTGCTCATCGTGATCGCGCTCGCGGCTACTGCGATCTGCGCGCACCGGCGCGACCAAGCATCGCGCTTCCAGCTATCGCCACCGCCACATTGCTTGTTGCCGACGCAGTGATGGATGTGGGCACCACGAACCGCAGCGACCTCTGGCAGTCGCTGCTCCTCGCGATCGCGCTGGAGATGCCGGTAGCGGTGATCTCGATCCGTATCGCCTGACCACCATCGACGCGCTCGAACGGCGTGCGGCCCCCGCGCCTTCGGTGTCGGGGCCGGAGCACAAGATCACGTGACCGCCCGATCGTGGTGGTCGCGGATCGCGCTGTGCGCAACCGCAGCCTGACTACCAGTGTCCTGTTTCGCGGCGTCGGGACTTGTGTACGCCGCGACCGCGATACAGAGCGCGCCGATCACGAGGAAGTAGTAGTTCGGGAAGGCCTGTTTCGCGAACGCGAAGAACATGAGCAGCACGAGCGCGCTGGCGGCGGCGAACCCGCTCGGTGTGCGCGGTGCGTAACGGCAGCACAACACGATTGCCACGATCGCGGGCACGAACAGCAACGCGGTGGAAGGCTGGCCGTGACCGTGGTTCGCCCACCAGGCCGCGAAGCTCAGTGAGTCGCGCCGGAACGGTTGCAGGAACTGCACCATCACCACACTGCGCCAGAACCCGCGCGCGAACAGGGCTGGAAGCGTGCACACCGCAGCCGTCGCCGCCATCGGCACGAGGAACGAACGGCGCACGATCGCGCGCCACGGCACGAGCAGTGTCGTCAGCGGCAGCAATAACGGCGTGTACTGCTTGGCAACCAGGAGCACGCCCAGCGCGTAGGGCAGCCCGGGGCGCCATCGACAGGCGCAGAACACCGTGACCGTCAACAGCAGCACGATCTGCGGTTCGATGTAGCCCGATCGGATCACGTACCACGCGCGCGGCGTGGTGGCGAACACTGCCGACGCAGCCGCGGCGAGGAGCGCCGATCGACGGCTTCGCCCGAACGCGAACATCAGCAGCACGGTGGCGGCCATGCAGGCGAACTCGACGCGCCGTGGATCGTGCCACCAGTGGTTCGATGCCGTCACCAACGCCAACGAGATCGGCGGGTAGGGGTAGCCGAAATCGAGCACCGACCCGTTGGTGAGGCTCGGGCCGTAGTTCTCGCCGCCATAGATGTCGCGAAACCGCACGACTGCGGCGTCGTAGGGATCGTGGCCGTTCACCAGCGTGTGCGCCGACACCTGCTCGAACATGAACACATCGACTCGCGGCGGCGGTGCGCGCATCACCCAGCTCCCCATCGCCACCACCGCGATGGCCGCAGCCACCACGAAAAACGCGCGCAGCCATGCGGATCGCATCAGCGCCGCCGCTCCAAGGAGCGCGACGACCGCGAACACGCGCCCGGACGGCACCCGAGCGAACGGCGCGACCAGGCCGAGATTCAACGGGTCAGAGGGATGTACGAGGCTGGCCACCTGCAACGCCACGAGGCCCGCCACCGCGAGACCGGCAACCACAGCAACGATGCGAGCCGCGTTCCTGGCGACGGTCACGCGTGGGTTCGCGAACACTGCGAGCGCGATGCAGACCGCGGCAACGGCCACCATCGAGATCGACGCGTTCGAATAGCGGGCGCCGCGGTCGTCGATGGCGAAACCGATCAGGACCGCGCCACCGAGCAGCAGCAGCGGCGCCACACGGTCGACCGCTCGGAGCGCGACCGGCACCGCGACGGTGCTCGACCGGGACACTTCGCTGACTGTACCGAGCACCCCGGCGCGAGCCGCTTCGGGCGTCGCGGGAGATTGTGAACCAAATCGGCCACGGCTCCGTACCTCTGGGTATGCGACGGACAACGATCATCGCCGTATTCGTGTGCTGCCTGGCTGCTCTCGGCGTCGCCGCGTGCAGCAGCAGTGGCAGCACCAGCACGGCCAGCTCGTCGACGGCTGCCGCGATCACCATCAAGAACCTTCACTTCACGGTGGTGTCGACGGTGAAGGCCGGCTCGACGGTCACAGTCAAGAACAACGACGGCTTCGGCCACACCGTGAGCCAGGACAGCGGCGGCTTCGACGTGCAAGTGAGCGGCAACGGCACCGCCACGTTCAAAGCGCCGAGCAAGCCCGGCACCTACGCGTTCCACTGCAACATCCACCCGCAGATGCACGGCAAGCTGACTGTCACGTAAACATTGCTTCGCTTCGTCGCGGTACCGCCAGCTCCGCTGGCGTTCGCGGGTAGGTGCTCTGGTCGCCGCCCGTGGGCAAGCCGTGGCGGCATAGCTCGCCGCCCTGTGCAAGCTGGGTTGTTTGTAACGTGCGCGGATGGACGAGTTGTACGACGCGTTTACGAATTTGCGCTTCGACCGGCCGGCCGCCGGCGTGTTACGGATCACTCTCGCCGGGCCGAACCTCAACGCCGTTACCCACGCCGTGCATCGCGAGTTGGCCGACGTGTGGCTCGCGATCGACCGCGACCCCGACACCAACGTGGCGCTGCTCACGGGCGAGGGCAAAGCATTCTCGTCGGGTGGAAGCTTCGACCTGATCGACGACATCACCACCGACTACGCGGTGCGGACGCGCGTGATGCGCGAAGCGCGCGACATCGTGCTGAACGTCGTCAACTGCTCGAAGCCGATCGTGTCGGCGATCCATGGCGTCGCCGTCGGCGCCGGTCTCGTTGCGGCGCTGCTCGCCGACGTGTCGGTGGCGGGCCGTTCGACGCGCATCATCGACGGCCACACTCGCCTCGGTGTCGCGGCCGGTGACCACGCTGCCATCTGCTGGCCGTTGCTGTGCGGCATGGCGAAGGCGAAGTACTACCTGCTCACCTGCGAGACGCTTTCGGGTGAGGAGGCCGAGCGCATCGGGTTGGTGTCGTTGTGCGTCGACGACGCCGAAGTGCAGGACCGCGCGCTCGAGGTGGCCACGTCATTGGCTGATGGTGCGCAGTCGGCGCTGCGCTTCACCAAGCACACGCTCAATCACTGGTACCGGCAGATGGCGCCGGCGTTCGATGCCTCGCTGGCGTACGAGTTCTACGGCTTCGGTGGACCCGACGCGCGCGAAGGTCTGGCGTCGCACCGCGAGAAGCGCGCGCCCCACTTCGACGGACCCGCGAGCGAGTAGCGGCCGGCGCAGCGCGGCATCGACGTCACCCGATGCCGCGCGCGCGTCGGCATCTACGGGCAGGGGTTGTTCGGCAGGATGTTGCGGAAGTCGAAGGACGCTCGTTGGACCTGACCGCCGGAGTTGAACGTGCTGAAGAGGAGGGGCCCGTACTGGCCGACCTTGCCGTAGTCGTTCGTCGAGAAGCCGGGCACGTCCTGGCCGACGGTCCACGCGCAGCCGCCGAGTGCTGAGCCCGACGAGTAGTACGGATAGAACGTCGCCGGTCCGTGATAATCGGCGAGCGGGATGCGCGTACATCCACCACCCGTGGCGATGTTGCAGTTGTTCGGTGGGCTGTCGGCGTGGTCCTCGATCGCCGGCGCGTCCGATTCGAAGGCCACCTGTGCGTACGGCGTGCCGAAGCTCGCGCCGGTTCTCGGGCTGGTGAGCAATGCAGGTCCGGGACGGCTCGCGCTGCCGTTCGGCCAGTCGGCGAGGTAGCTCGGTCCGTCGAACCCCTCGTTGGCGCCTTCACACCCTCCGACCTTCACCAAGAGTGCGAAACTCGCCGGGAAGCAGGCAGTGTCGTCGAAGTCAGGCTTGCGGCCGTTCTCGGTACCGGTGCAATTGCCACCGGGCTGCGACACGGCCGAGCAATAGTCGAAGTGCCCGATCTCGGTGTCGATCGCAATGTTGTAGGTGTGCACGGCCCAGGGCACCACCGTCTTGTCAGGCTGCGACGTCGAGTACATCGGGTGGAAGTTGTACGGCGTGTCCGTGCACTGCTTCGACGGGGCGGGCGCGTAGTTCATCTGCGCGAAGCCGTTGGCGGCGCTCGCCGTCATCGAGCCCTTCTGGCCGGTGGTGGTGTCGTCGACCTCGGTGACCAGACCGTTCGCACTGTCGTGCATGGTCACGGTGTAGTGGTCACCGGCTCCGAGGAACAGCGCTTTGGTCGGGCTCGGCCGGCCCGACTTCACGAAGTCGAAATGCACCGGGTCGGGCGGGCCTTGCGGCGTGCCGCTGTGCGTGAGGTACGCAAAGTTCGTCGGCTCTTCGCTCACGAGACCCTGCGCCTGGCACGTGGGGTTGATCGGCTTGCCGGTGACGTTGCTCACCGCGAGGCTGTCGATGGTGAGCGCCACGCACCACTTCGTGGCTGAGCAGCTCGGGCCGTTGAACTGCTGCACCCATCCGGGCGGGTAGAACTGCAGCTCCGTGAACGCGGTTCCGGCGTGACGCTGCGACGTGCTGGGCGTGATGTTGCTGTCACTGTCGGGCGTGCACGTCTTGTTCGTCAGCGGATACGAGTGCGTGTCGCACATCGCCATGCCGAACCAGATCGTGGGATAGAGCTCGAAGTTGTATGACTTGCTCATCGGATTGCTCGCCGACGGGTCGCTCGGGATCACGCCGCTGTACTGAGTGCGGTTCCCGGAGCCCGGCATCTTCGAATAGAAGAGCAGCGACGGCTCGTCGTGACCCACGTAGTGCCCGAACACGTCGTCGGAGTTCTTCACCTCCAGGCATGGCAGGCGACTGTTGGCGCACGTGAAGCGCACCGTCGACTGCGCCGACGGTGACGCCGCCCCTCCTGCTTGGGCCGGCACAGCCAGCAGCGGCGCGCCGCAGAGCAGGATTGCGGCGAACCCGAACAACGCCCTCGAACGTGCCACGTCGGCCTCCGTTGGTCACACGCCGGGCGTCCCTTCGGCCGATCGCGATGGCGGCCTCCCGGCGTGGCGGACCCTACGACCGTCGCGTCAGTCCCACAATGGGTGCGTTTTCGTCAATCCCGATGCCAATAGCCACTCCAAAGACATTCGCCGGCGTTTGCGTCGGCCCGATCAGAAGTCGGGCTCGGGCGGCGCCAGCGTGCTCGGGCCCACGTTGCGCTCGAGCCACGCGTTCATCGGCTTGGCGTCATCCCACACCGCGGTGACGCGCTCCAGGGCCTTCGGCGTGCTGAGCCAGCGCGCCACCGGGAAGGAGCGTCCGGTCGTGAGCCCTTTCATGCGCAGGAGCTCGATGCGCACGTGGTCCTTCGGATAGCCGCGTGGTGCGGTCTTGAGCGACTCCATCGCGCTGATGTCGTAACCCTTGGCGCGGAGCGCCTCGGCGATCTTCGTGATCGCGCCGCCCACGCGGCCGTCGTCGAGCGCGCCCCGGTAGCGCTCCAGTTGATCGCCGGCCATGTGGTACATCCCGCAGCCGACGAAGAGACCTTCGGCTGATACCTGCACGAAGTACGACGACCCGCCCTGGCTCTCCGTGACCGCGCCGGCCGCGGTCTTGTACGGCGTCTTGTCCTTCGAGAACCGCACGTCCCGATACGGCCGGAACACGTGCAGCGCGCCGTAGCGCCGCTCGATCGCGTCGGACAACGCCGCGAACGGCTGCTTCACCGCTTCGTCGTACACCGACTTGTTCGCGGTGAAGAACGCCTTCGAGTTGTCGAGCTCGAGGCGCGCGAAGAAGTCGAACGCCGCCGCGGGGAAGCCTGCGAAACCGGTGCTCGCCACGCTCGCTACCTCAGTTCCAGGTGGCTCGGGCCATGTAGAGCCACAGAGGACTCGGCGCCTTCTGGTCGCGCATCGCGCGCCGCGCCGCAAGCAAGGTTCGGCCCGCCGCCGTCGTCCCGTAGAACCAGGCTTCGGCCGCGCCGGGGTCGGGTGGCGCGTCGGCGAGCGACAGCGCGGCCTCCTCGTAGTAGCTGCGGAGATCGTGGGCGCAGCTGATCGGGTCGCCGGGAAGTCCGGCGGCGTCCCACGGTGCACCGTCGGCGATCTGTACCAGCACGGCCACGAGCGCGGGCATGGCGCCGGCATCCACGACGCGGCCGACCGAAGTGATGCCGCGCCGGGCGCGCGTGCGCTCGTACGCGTCGCGCAGCGCCTCCGCCTCCGCGACCGCTTCGGGCACCGACGCGTCGTGCCGGATCGGCAGCGCGCACGACAGCGCCGCAGTTTCGGGGATCGCGATCACCTCCGGGTAGGTGTCGAGCACGGGTCCCGAGGGTGCCTCGAGCATTGCAAAGGCGCGCCGCAGCACCGAATGCTGGAACTGGGCGTCGCCCGGCGCGCCGAGCGGACGGCCGAGCGGGAACTCGCAGTAGAGCGCGCGCGGCGGGTGCATCAGCTGGGCAACGGGGAGCACCGACGCCAGCGCGACCGTTGCCAGTCCGGCGGCTTCGAATACATGGGCGAGCACACACACGGTGCGCGTGCACAGCGGTCACACCGGCGTGAGCAGCACCACATCGACGCCGTCGTCGCGCAACAGCGCGGCTGCGTGCGGGCCACTGTCGAGGCGCACCTTCGTGACCGTGTCCTCCTGGTTGCCGGCGAAGGCCAGATGCCGGGGCGCCACTGCACCGATCACGCCATCGGCCGCGAGCTCTTCGAGCCGGTCGATCGGGAACACCACGTCGAGGTCCATCGCGAACCCGGCCCGGTCGAAGTTCGGGCTCCAATGACCGAGCACGAGATCGCGCGCGTCGCGCTCGATGACGCGGTAGCTCGTGTCGCTGCCGGTGTAGCCGTCGTCGTGCGCGCGGTGGAGCGCGGCAGTGGTCACGATCGCGACGGTCGCATCCGCCAGCGGCGGCGGCATCACCCATGCGGGTGCAGCGAACTCTGGCGCGGGAAGCGAGCCGGCGTAGGCCCGCATGGTGTCGTCAGGGTTGTCCATCAACTTCTCTCGCTCGCCTCACCCAGCGCCGATTGTGACAGTTCATCTGACCATTGTCAGGCGTGGTCGCGCAACCATTCGTCGCCCGCGGCGAACTCGCCTTCGAGGGTTCGCACCGCGTCGTTCTTGCCGATCCAGTCGGCGATCTTGCCCCCACGAGCGGCACCTTCACCTCCATGTCGATGGTGACCGCGTGCAATGCCCGGTCGCCTTGGGGATCGAGACGCATCGTGCCGTGGATCTTCACTGGTGCGCCGCGCACCTCCACCGCGAAGGTGCCCGTCCACACGGCACCGTCGCCCTTCCACTCATCGGTCTGCACCATCGTGTTGGTGGGTTTCAGCACCTTCTTGGCGAAGCTCGGCAGCTCCACGTCGACCACGCGCGAGCTGCGGATGCGCAACGACTCGGGCGTGCGTTCGCACTCGAGGATCTCGATGTCGCGGTGGCCCATGCTCTCGTAACGCTGGCGGACGGCCTTCTCGTCGGCGAACATCGCGAGCACGGCGTCCGCGGATGCCTCGTATGTGTGGCGATCGCTGATCTGCATGATCCGATCATCGCGGCCGCAGCGACGCCCGGCAACCGCTTCAACGACGAGGCGCCGCCGCCTCGAGGACCTCGACGATCGCGCGGTAGGCCTCGTCGGCGGCGGCCTGCCAGCCCCTCCCCACGTCGGTGACCACCGCCGCGGTGAAGTGCGCGCTCAGGTGCGAGCCGACCGTGACCACGAGCGGCTTCGGCGTGGCGCTCGGACGGCCGGCCGCGCGCCACAACGTGTCGGCGATACGGGTCATCGCGGCCCGGCGCGCGGCTCGGCGGCGCCGCTCGACGCGCGCGAGCTCGTCGGGCAAGTCGGTGCGCGTCGTCAGCTGCCAGTACCCCGGACCGTACGACGCGTTCATGCGATGCGCGGCGTCGCACGTGGCACGCAACCAGGTGCGCCAGTCACCGCCCTCGTACACCGGGAGCCGCTCGCCGTAGCGCTGCATGCCCGACGCGAACGACGCGGCAATCAGGCGCTCGCGCGTCTCGAAGTGGCGAAAGAGCGTGCGGCGGCTCACACCCGACGCTTCGGCGATCTCGTCCATCGTGACGTCGAGCCCGCGTGCGCCCACGAGCTGCCGCGTCGCAGTGAGCAGGTGTTCCGACGCCGCCCGCCGCTTGGCGTCGGCGAGCGACGAGTCGACCTGCACCACCACGGCGGCCCACGGTAGCCTGTTGACATCCACTAGTGCCATACATGACACTGATGAGTGCCACGAACGCACACGGCACCAAGGAGCGCGATGGCAATCGACCTGTTGATCAAAGGCGGGCAAGTGGTCGACGGCACCGGCGCGCCGGCGCGCACCGCCGACGTTGCCATCGCCGACGGGGTGATCACCGAGATCGGGCGCGTGCGCGAACCCGCAACGCGCACCATCGACGCCGACGGCGCGCTCGTCACTCCCGGTTTCGTCGACATCCACACGCACTACGACGGTCAGGCCACCTGGGACGACCGCATGCTCCCCTCTTCCGCGCACGGTGTGACCACCGTGGTCGCCGGCAACTGCGGCGTCGGTTTCGCGCCGGTGCGCGGCGAGGATCACGACCAGCTCGTCGAGCTGATGGAGGGCGTCGAAGACCTTCCCGGCACCGTGCTCCACGAAGGCCTGTCGTGGAACTGGGAAAGCATCGGCGACTTCCTCGACGTGCTCGACGCGCGCCGCTTCGACGTCGACGTGGCCACGCAGGTGTGTCACGGCCCACTGCGCCTCTACGTGATGGGCCAGCGCGGCGCCGACCGCGAGCCCGCCTCCGCCGCCGAGATCGATGCCATGGGCCGCATTGCCGCCGCAGGCATCCGCGCCGGCGCCCTCGGCTTCAGCACGTCGCGCACGATGAACCACCGCACGAGCCGCGGCGAGCCCACACCCACGCTCACCGCGGCGCGCGACGAGCTCGTCGGCATCGCGCGTGCGATCGGCAGCACCGGCGCCGGCGTGCTCCAGGTGGTGAGCGACTTCCGCGATTTCGACCACGAAGCCGACACGTTTCTGGAGATGATGCGCGCATCGTCCCGACCGCTGTCGTTCTCGCTCGTGCAGTCGAGTCCCGGCGCGCGCTACCAGCGGCAACTCGAGTTACTCGATCGCGCGCACGACGAAGGTCTGGCGATGCGCGCGCAGGTGGCGCCGCGCGCGGTCGGCGTGCTCGTGGGCCTCGAAGGATCGGTGAACCCGGTGCGCCGGCTGGGCGCTTACGCCTCGGTCGCGGCGCTCCCCCTCGCCGAGAGGGCCCGGCGCCTCTCCGAGCCCGCTACCAAAGCCGCGCTCGTCGCCGAGCTCGGCGAAGCAGGTGTGCGCCTCCCGCTCGACCGTCTCTTCGAGCTGGGCGACCCGCCCGACTACGAACCCGCGCCCCACACCAGCATCGCGGCTCGCGCCGGGCGCGACGGCGTCGATCCCCTCGACCTGCTCGTGCAGCTCATGCTCGTCGACCACGGTCGCGCGCTGCTCTACATGCCGTTCCTCAACTATTTCGACGGCAACCTCGACGCGGTCGGCGAGATGCTCGCGCACCCGCACACCGTGCCCGGCCTGGGCGACGGCGGCGCGCACGTGGGCACGATCTGCGACGCGAGTTTCCCCACCACGCTGCTCGACCACTGGTCGCACGAGCACAACGACCGCGCACCGTTCACCATCGAGTACCTCGTGCAGCAGCACTGCCGCGCGACAGCCGAGACTGTCGGTCTGCTCGACCGCGGCGTGCTCGCACCCGGCTATCGCGCCGACGTCAACGTGATCGACCGCAATGAGCTCGGCGCGCTCGTGCCGCACATCGTCGCCGACCTCCCCGCCGGTGGCCGGCGCTTCGTGCAAGGCGCGCGTGGCTACGTGCACACCCTCGTCGCCGGCACCGAGACGCTTACACGCGGCGAGCACACGGGCGAGCTGCCCGGCCGGCTCCTGCGCCATCAACGACCCGATCCGCGCCACACTTCGCAACACGATCCACGACACACTGGGGCGAGCTCATGACCACCACCACCCATGTTCCGCGCATCCTCGAACCGCAGTGCGAGTGGACCGCTCACGACGTGCGCGACGAAGGAGTGTGGACGGAGACGCTCGACCGCGACGAGTGCGTCGAGCTCGACCACGCCCTCCGCACCGCGCTCGCGACGTCGAGCGACGTGCTCGACGTCACCAAGGACGACTTCCCGCTCCCTGCGCTCTCGCTGCGCCTTTGCGCCATCGAGAACGAGCTCATCAACGGGCGCGGCTTCGTGCGCATCCGTGGCATCGACCGCGACGCGTACGACCAGTCAGAAATGGAAATGCTCTATTGGGGCATCGGTTCGCACCTCGGGCTGCCATGGGCGCAGAACCACCACGGCCACGTGCTCGGCGACGTCACCGACCAGCAGCGTTCGGTAGGCGACCCCACGGCCCGCGGCAACGAGCTCGGCGGCGTGCCGCTCCCCTTCCACTGCGACGGCTCCGATCTCGTGGGCCTGATGTGTCTCACGAACGGCCGCGCGGGCGGACTGTCGAAGGTCGCCAACTCGGTGACGATTCACAACCGTCTCGTACGCGAACGCCCCGACCTCGCGGCCGCGCTCTACGACCCCTACCCGTACGACTTCCGTGGCGAGCAGCCGAACGGCGGCCAGCCCTTCTACACCGTGCCGGTGTTCACGGAATGGAACGACCGCTTGTTCTGTCGTTGCATCCCGCCATACATCCTCGCGTCGCAGCGCCACACCGACGCGCCGCGCATCGACGCGTTGCATCGCGAAGCGCTCGACGCGGTGGTTGCACTCGCCGACGATCCGCAGCATCACGTCGCGATGGAGTTGCTGCCCGGCGACATGCAGTTCATCGACAACTACCACGTGTTGCACGGGCGCACCGCGTACGAAGACGATCGTGACGCGGGTGCGATCCGCCATTTGAAGCGCTTGTGGCTCGAGACGACGGTGCTCGCCGATCGTCCGCCGTACTTCCAACATCACCGCACGCACTGGGAAGCCAAGCGCAGCGCGAGTCGCATGCGCGTCAACTGACGCTTCGAGCGCGCACACGATCACAATCCCCGGCACAAGCGCGGGCGCGGCGTGCTCGGCAACAACTGCGTGAACATGAGGCGAACGCGGTCACAGTCCGTCACCTGCGCAAACGCCGGAATGCGCCCATTCTCGACATATGCAGTGCTTCGGGACGACTCCTGCGTAATCACTGTTCGCAGTGACCACACAGGCACCAACGCTGCCACCTTCAACACCAATGTCGCGTTTGAGCCCGACCTGAACATTCAACGTTTGCAGGGCTTCACAAGCGTTTGGCAAAGACTCGCGAACCTCTGCGCCAGAGCCGCGGAAAAGCCGTCGATGGACACTACGTTGCCGCACTTCAGAGAGCGGCGGTGGCCCTACCCGGAGGGCCTGTCGAGGGAGCAGCACCCTGTCTCATTCAAATCGAGCCTTCAGTCGCGCGCATACGCGCACAGCAAGTAGCAAGCGTTCTTTCCGATCCTGGCGGCGTGCACGCGTCACACGCGCAGCAACGGCACTCGTCGGCGCGGCGATCCTGGGCGCAGGTGTCGTCGCACACGTGTCGAGCGCGTCAACGAGCGTGCCCTCCGATGCATCGTCGGCTGGCAAGTCGAAGGGCGGTTACGAGACGCCCGTGATTCGCAACACCAACTTCCCGATTCCTTCGGGCGCGGTGTTCGTGTCGCCGAACGGCAAGGGCGGCGGCGCTGGTACGGCGAACGCGCCGTACAACACGTTGGAGCGCGCGCTGGCCGCGGCGCCGGCGGGTGGCACGATCGTCCTGCGCGGTGGCACGTACGGCCAGTCGCTCGGCTCACTGCGACGCCGTGTGATCATCCAGGCCTACCCACACGAGCAGCCGTGGATCCGCGGCGGCGGCAAGGCGGGAAGCACGGCACTCACCATCGGTTCCGGTGGTGCCGGCAGCTACATCCGTGGCATCGGTTTCGAGTACTGGGGCTCGAAGTCGGCGAACAGCGAAGCCGTGCGAGTGAGCGGCAGCAACGTCACCTTCGACAGTGACACGTTCGCGTTCAGCGCGCAGCGGGCACTCGGCATCTACGGCACCAACACTGTGGTCATCAACTCGATGATCGTCGACAGCGGCGCGAGCAACGTCAACGCGCACAACGCCGACGGTCTCGACTTCGAGCACAACGAGGTCGCCTACTCGAACATGAAGCACGCGTCGATCGCGCCGACCAAGTCCGCGCAGATCGGCGGCGTGAAGGTCACCAACACCACGAACACCGTGTTCCGCGGCAACGACTTCCACAACAACGACAGCAACGGCCTCTGGTTCGACCAGCAGAGCGCGGAGCAAGTAATCGTCAGCAACCGGATCATCGAGAACGCCGGTCACGGAATGGCAATCGAAGTGTCCGGTCACTCGATCGTCGCCGAGAACGTGATCGTCGACAACGGACGCGACGGTCTCAAGCTGTCAGGCGCGAATGACGCCGCGGTCTACAACAACACCGTCGCCGGCAACGGTTGGGCGCAGATCGGCGTGTACGAGGACCCACGGCACACGAAGGGTCTCGCCACGAGCGACAGCACCAACATCTCGATCGCCAACAACGTGTTCATGGCTGGCACGAACGCCCAGAAGTACGTGTTCTACAGCTTCGATCTCGATCACCCGGCGCACCTCACCACCCTGCACATGGTCAGCTACGACGACCACAACGTGTACGGGCGGTCGAACGCCGGGCGGCCGAAGGACCTCGCCTACACGCAGGCGTCGGCCACGAAGCACGCGGTCTACGCGAACCTCGCGGCGTTCCAGAAGGCCATGCACCGCGAGCTCAGCAGCAAGTCGGCTGACGGTTGGTCGTTCAACAACATGTTCGCCGGCCCGAGCACGTTCAACTTCACGCTCACCAAGAGCGCACCGAAGGCCGCGCCCACCGCGCTGCCGAGGGCGATCGCCGACGCACTGAACACCAGTCCGAACGTGTCACACGTGGGCGCCTGAGCCCTGGGGGACCGTCAGGTCTCGGGGCCCGAGGCGTCCGCGTCGAGCCGGGCAACCGCCTGGTAGTACGCGGCCTCGAGCGCCGAGGCACGCGGCCAACCGTGGTAGTACGCGAAGTGGAGCACGAACTCCTGCAACTCTTCGCGTGTGATGTCGCCGCTGGCGAGCGCGGCATATACGTGCTGCTGGATCGGCACCTCGACGGCTGCGGCACCCACGCAGGCCAGAGTGATCCACCGGCGATCGCGGCGTGACAGGCCCGGTCGATTCCACAGCTCACCGAACACCGAGTCGACGACGCCCCGAGCGAGATACGGCGTCATCGGCGGCGGTGCCTCCGACACCATCACTTCGCGGTAGCGCTTGCGACCGGTGGCAGTGCGCTCGTCGGTGATGGCGGCGCGCGCCCGGTCGGATGCATCGTCGTAGTCGGCCATGGCTGCTCCTGTCAGGCTTTGGGGTGTGCTGTGTCGATGTCAGTGGGCGGGTTGATGGCTCACCGCCGCGGCGAGACCGCCGTCGACGCGGATGTCGCAACCCGAGATGAACGCCGCGGCCCCCGAGCACACGAACGCGACGGCGCGCGCGATGTCGTCGATCCGGCCGGGGAGGATCGTCTCGTTGCCGGCGCGATCGCCGCCCACGGGCGTGATGCTCGCGAGCCACTCCTTGATGGGGTTGTGCACGAGCTCGAGCCGCCCCATCTCGGTGTCGATCAGCCCGGGGGAGAGCGACACGACGCGCCCGCCTCGGGCACCCCACGCGACCGCCGCGCGCTCGCACAACCTGATCACGCCGCGCTTGGCGAGCCGGTACGTGGCGCCGGGATCGGGGTCGGCGCCGACGGCCGATTCGAAGCGCGTCTCGAAGTCGGCGGTGAGTGCGTGGTCGAGCACGGCGTCGACCACGGCGTCGAATCCGCCCATATGCCCCGATACCGACGCGAAGCACACCGCGGCACTGCCGTGCGCGACGTGGGGCAGGAAGGCGTCGAGGAGCCGCGCCGTGGCCACGAGGTCCACTTGCAGGATCTCACGCCAGCCGGCCATCGACGGCGAGAGACCCGCGGTGTGCACCACCGCGCCGAGCGAACCGAGCTCAGCAGTGCGTGTTACCAGCGAGGTGACGAAGTGGGGATCGGCGAGGTCGCCCGCGACCGTGCACACCTTCGTCGGGGTCTCGCGCTCCAGCGCTTCGGCCGCCGTGGCCAGGCGTTCGTCGTGCACGTCGGTGAGCAGCAGCACGTCGGCGGCGGGCGCGATCGCTCGCGCGCATGCGGCACCCATCGCTCCGGCCGCGCCAGTCACCACCGAAACGGTCGTCATGCCCGTGTCATGAGCGGTGTCGCGAGTGGCGTCATGCGCTGGTCTGTGGGGCGAGCCGCGCCGCGGCGCTCGGGTCACCGATCGCCGCACGCTCACGTCGCAGGCGCGGCTGCGCGTCGGCTTCGTGTTCGTCGCCGGCACGCGGCGCGAGCGCGAACCCTGTGTAGGCGACGCGCCGTTCGCTCGTGGTCGGATGCGTGGAACGGTGCAGCGTGCAACTCATGTGCACGGTGAGATCGCCGCGTGCTGCGCGCAACGTGACGCGCGGGAGATCGAGTGTGCGGTCCACTTGGGCGCGCGCAATGTTGGCTCGATGCGATCCGGCCACCACGTCGAGCCCGCCGTGGGCCTCGTCGACCGGTGTGAGGCACACACCGATCGTGAGGCCCGAGCAGAACATCGAGTGCCCGCCGCGGTCGCAGTCCTTGTGCCACGGCAGGCAGGCCAGCCCCTCCACCGATCCGACGCGCTTTGTGAGCCCCTCGGCGGTCACGTCGGCGAAGTGCTCGCCGAACGGGTCGCCCGGTCGATGGCCGTCGCGTAACAGGTCGCCGATCGCCGTGTAACGCGGGTCGTCGAACAACGCCCGCAGCGCCGGTGACCGCTCGGCGAAGTCGAGGATGCGGCACGGGTAGCGCTCGCCCGTGTCGGTTGCGGCCCACCACGATGCGCCGTCGTCGGGCGTCGCATACGCGACAGCATCGGCAAAGTCGGCGTCGACGGCGTCGATTTCGGCTTCGGTGAACACACCCTCGAGCAACAGGAAGCCAGCCTCGGCGAGAAAGTGCGCCGCGTCGGCGTCGCGCTCGCCGAGCCGGAATCGTTGGTCGAGATCGAGCACGCTGCCGTCACGGCTGCGCAGATCGACCTCGCCCGACTGATAGACGGCGCGGCCGTCGATTGCGGAGCGCAGCACCGGATCCCACGCACAGAACGCGTCGTTCGCGGCTGGCTCGCCGTCGACGCGGCCCGCGATCACGAGTCCGAGCGCGGTGCGGCGCTCGTGCACGAGGTCGCCGAACGCTGCGCGGTCGAGGCTGACCCGCAGCGCCGCGCCCGCCTGCACACCGCGCTCCACAGCCAGCGCGCCATCGCCGGCGCGCAACGTCCACTCCACGTCGTCGACCGCGATGGTGATCGGCGGCAGGCCGAGGCGTTGCGCGTCGTCCGCGGCGCGCCCACCGTTGCGAGTGAGCGCGTCGCTCCACGCGCCAGTCCAGAATTCGGCCGGGTCGACTGCAGGAAGCGTGCGGAACGACCGGGTGCGGGTGTCGACGCTCGGGCGAGCGTCGGCTTCGCTCATGCGGTGGCCCCGCCCGGCTCCTGCACGGTGCGGGCAAGGATTCCGAGCGTCGCCCGCAAGGCGCTCTCTGGGATCACCGGGAAGATGCCGAGCTCCCGCCAGTTGTCCGCGATCGTCGACCAGTCGTAGTAGGAGGTCACGAGCGTGCCGCCATCGATCGCTTCGAGCCGGTAGCCGTACACGTGGCCAATGTCGTAGTTGCCGCCGATCGTCCACGCGATCTCGCGATCGGGTTCGAGCGTGGTGATGAGGATCGTCACGTCATATTTGCCGAGTGGCATGTCGTTCAGGGCTTCGCGGTCCATGTGCACCACGAAGGTGTCGCCCACGGCCGTGGGCCGCTCGCCTTCGGCACTCATCAGCATGCCGGAGCTGTCGATGCGCACGTGCCCCTGTGGATCCGAGATCACCGCGAAGATGGTGGCGGGGTCGGCTTCGATCGTCCTCTGCACTTCAATGCGCTCATCGGTCATGCGCGCATCCTGCCACTCGGACCTCACCGACGCCCAGCCGCCGCGGGCGGCGCGCACGAGATCTTGGAATTGCGCGAGGCCGTGCTCGTGGCGCGGGCTCAAGCGACCGGTGTCGTAGCTCCCCGCCGCGAGGTTGCGCTGTACCACCTCCACCATGCGTCGGTCCTCCTCCATCACGAGGTCGGAGAGAGCGATCACATCGGCGACGTCGGGCGCATGCCGATCGACGAAGAAGTGGTTGTACAGCACGCTGCACGACTGCGGACCCGTCGGCACTACCACCTCTACGTTCATCGAGTCGCCGTACACATTCATCGCGAGGTTGGGCCAACGGAACAACCACCGGCCGTTCGCGGTCGCCGCACCGTCGCGACGCGGCGCGCTGTGCCGGCAGTAACGGTCGCCGAGATCGACGCGATAGCGCTTGGCGTCGAACTGCCGGTTGAGCTCAGGATGCAACAAGGGGATGTGGTAGCCCTCGAGGTAGTTGTCGCAGTACGTCTTCCAGTTGCACGCGAGATCGTGGCGGAACGCGCGCACGGGCACCATCGTCTCGATCGGAAAGCCTTCGCACTCGGCGAAGAAGGCAGCGAGGTCGGTGCAGAGCGGCGCTGCACCCATGTCGAGGTTCACGAACACCTGCCCACGCCACTCGCTCACTTTGATGGGGTGCAGCGCGAAGTCGCCGGCATCGAGATCGGCGCCGAAGTCGCGAGCCGAGCGCAGGCGGCCGTCGCTCGCGTACGCCCATCCGTGGTAGCGGCACACGAGGCTCTTGCACACGCCGACTCCGTCGTCAACAAGCGGGCCGGCGCGATGGCGG
This sequence comes from Acidimicrobiia bacterium, assembly GCA_036501845.1. Taxonomy (GTDB): domain Bacteria; phylum Actinomycetota; class Acidimicrobiia; order IMCC26256; family PALSA-610; genus JBBREP01. The sequence goes on from DASXZO010000178.1 coordinate 49,461, forward strand.
CACACGTTGTGAAAGCCTCGTAGCTCGCCGTCGGCACCGCGCTGCACGAACAACGGCCAGCCGGCGTAGACCTGCGCGATGTATCTGCCCGGCTCGCCGAGCTGCTCGGTGGTCGCGAACCACAACCATTCCTTCGCGAACACTGCACGGCGCTCGTGCTCATAGCGCGCCGGATCCACGTACCACGACGCCCGCAACGTCTCGCGCGTATCCATCGCAGGTCACGCTAGGTGCGCGTCGCGGGCGGGGCTGCAACACTGATCCGGTGACCGAACACATCCGCGAGCCCTTCGACCTGGCCGCCTACGTCAAGGGCGCGCGAGCGAACGCGGACCCGGCACAATGCTTCATCTGCGGGGAGGGTGTATCGAATCGGGCACGCCGTGTCCCGAGCGGTTCCGACCGAGCGGCTGTACCTCTTGAGCTTGGGCAGCCAGCAGGCTGTCGCCCATGTGCACTGGCATGTCGCGCCGCTGCCGCCCGGTCGCCCTTATGAGCACCAGCAATACGCCTCGCTGATGCACGAGAACGGCTACTTGCAGATCCCTGATAGGGAACAGCGAATGCTTGCTGAACGCATCCGACAAGAGATCAACGAGCGCGCCCACCCGACACTCGATCGCGTTCGCGGCGATCAAAGAATCTAAACAAGTTCTTGGATTGCGGGGTTTTCGCGGGATGCGTTGTCGCACCCCCCTGTCATGATGAGGGTGTGAGTGGGGCGACGATCTTCGAGCAACTCGACGGCGTGAACGACGTCCTCGCCGCGATCACCGGCGAGTTCGATGGTGATCTGTTCACCGGGAAGCAGGCGCAACGGATCGTCTGCGCGGCGGCGGATATCGAACGGTTCGCGGTGGCGTTGAAGGCCCTGGCGATGCGCCGGGTCGATCAGACCGACGCCTGGAAACACGACGGTGCACGGTCGCCGGAATCGTGGTTGGCGAACAAGACCGGCACGACCAAGAGCGACGCGCACGGCACGGTCGAGTTCGGCGCGCAACTCGACGATCTGCCGCAAGTCGCGGCCGCAGTCAAGAAAGGCCAACTGTCGCCGGGCAAGGCGAAGATGATCGCCGGCGCCGCCAGCGCCGACCCCGACTCCGAAGCCCAACTCCTCGCGCTCGGCAAGACCGGGTCGATGACCGCGTTGACGAGCGAGTGTGCTGCGGCGCGGCAGCGGGGCGCCGGTCCGTCGGCGATCGAGAAGATCCACGCGCGGCGGTCGTTTCGGAGCTGGACCGATCGTGACGGCGCCTACCGCTTCGCAGGCACCCTCACACCCGACAAAGGCGCCCGCTTCCAAAAGGCGCTCGACGGGTTCACCAACGAA